>QBLU01000018.1:0-45000 GCA_003241875.1 Alphaproteobacteria bacterium | reverse complement strand
CAACGCGAAGGGCTCGACCGTGTAGGAGTATTCGGTTGAGGCGTTGGCCATCCATTGCCGGATCGCGTCGCGCCCGGCATAGGTGTTGCCCTCGTCCACGACGACGGCGTGCTGCGTGAAGCAGTCGGACAGCGCCTGCGCATTACCTGTCTTGTCAGCGGCAAAATAGGCGGCGATCACGTTTGGCAGTTCGATGGTCATCATCATTCTCCCTTTGCATGACCTTGATCTAGGGCTTTGACGTCATCCGTATAAGCGGGATAGACCGGGACGTGGAATTTCGAACCGCGGGACAATGTCCAGTTACAGCCTGAGCGATCTTGATGCCGTGCTGGCCATCGGTCGCAGGGGTTCGTTCCGCGCGGCGGCGCTCGATCTCGGGATGTCGACGAGCGCGCTCAGCAACGCCATCGCCAAGCTCGAGGGCCAGCTGGGCGTCCGCCTGTTCAATCGCACGACCCGCAGCGTGTCGTTAACCGAAGCGGGCCGTCGCTTTGTCGACCAGGTCGCCCCGGCGCTGACGGACATTCGCGAGGCGCTGGACGCCGTCCGCTCACAGCAGGCGACGCCATCCGGCACGCTGCGCATCAATACCTTCGCAACGGCAGGACGAGAGATACTGTCGCCGCTTGTCCTCACGTTCCTGCGGCGTTTCCCGGGCGTCCAGATCGATCTCGTCACCGAGGGAAACCTGGTCGACATCGTGGCCGGCGGCTTCGATTTCGGGGTGCGCAGCGCCAACTTGGTGCCCACCGACATGATCGCGATCCCGCTCGGCGCCGCGCGGGAATACGCCGTGGTCGCCGCGCCGGCGTATCTGGAACATCGCGACCTGCCCCGCGTGCCGACCGACCTGCTGGCGCACGCCTGCATTCGCACGCGATTGCCCAATGGCGCCCTGTTTCGATGGCCGTTCGAAGCCGAAGGTCACCCTGTCCAGATCGATGTCGACGGTCCGATCACCCTCGATGAAGCCAGCCTGGCGCGTATCGCGGTACTCGAAGCCGTAGGCATCGGTTTCTTCATGCTGTCCGACGTCCGCGACGACATCGACGCGGGCCGGCTTGTGCGCATTCTCCAGCAATGGACGCCGCCGCTGGCGCCGCTGTGCCTTTATTACCCGAGCCGGCGCAACCCGCCCGCCGCCTTCAAGGTCTTCGTCGACCTGGCCCGCGAACTCGCCCGCGGGTCGTCTCGACCCTGATCGTCTCTGCGGCTGCGGCGGCCAGATTTCAAACAGCCGCTCCTAATCGCCTTCGAACACGCTCTGCAGATGTGGGGCCGGGCATGCCGCGGGCATGTGAGCCGCCTCGCGAGCAGGTCGCACCGACCTGATCTGTGCAGGATGTGTCAGGCTTGCCGGCAGCGGCCTCGGCGTCCCGGCTTCGGCAAGACAGTCGTCGAGGCGGCGCCAGGTCTCGACGCGGGCCGGGAGTTCCATCGGCGACATTTGGTGCGGCAACGCGGCGACCAGTTGCTCGATCGGCACCCAGCTGCCCCGGCTGCGGAACCCTGCCCTTGCCATGGCGATGGCGACCGGCCGGCCCGCCAGGGTCGTGATGCGATGTTCGAGATAGACCCAGCGGTCGTCCCAGCCGAGCAGTTCGGTCGCGGCGACAGCGCGTTCCCACAAGCGAAGCTCGCGGCGGAACTGGATCGTCGTGCTGCCCAGGATCGGTTTCCAGCGTTCCCGCAGGATAGTCTGGGCGACGCCGGTGCGCAGCAAATACTCCATGCGGTTGATATCGATGACTTGCAGATAGCGGCCATTGTTGAGATGCCGGTTCATGTCGATGTCGTGCGGCAGCACGCGGAAACGGCTTGTCACCACCGCGGTCGGGTGCAGCCTCGGGCCCGACAGCCCACGCGCGGCGGCGGGGATCATGCGTCCGAACAACTTGATCATTGGGTCATCCTCAAAAGCCGCAGGTGAGTTGCAGAAAGCCGGCCGACAGCTCGCGGACCCGGCCGAAATAGCTGAGGCGGGGGCCGACGAAGATATCGGCCGCGACGGTGAGGCGGAGGCGATCGTTGATGGCGTAGGTCAGCTTGGGCCGGATCGCGGCGTCGCCGGTGTTGAGATAGACGATCGAAGCGAGTTCGAAATCGAGCGTGTCCTGCAGCCATTTGCGCGCCACGCGGGCCGTCACGCCGTGCTGGGTGCGGTCGAGCTGGTTGTTGACCGCCGCCGACTGGCTGGCGACAGCGCGATCGATGGGGTTGGCGAGGTCGCGCGGGTCGGAGTGGTCGAAGATCCGGCGGACACTATACTGGAGATTGAGGTTCCAGCCGGCGACATCGGTGTCGAAGCCGGCGACCAGCCACAGATTGTCGTTCTTCCGGAAAATGGTGTCGGCCCCGCGATAGCGGCTCCAGGCCGCCTCGGCGCGCCAGCCGATCCGCCCCCAGGTACCGGCGACATCGGCGGCGAGCACATCGACCCTGGGGAATTGCTGCTGCACGCCGGTGAACGCGCCGGCGGGGCTGCCGGCGGGCACGGCAACGCGGACGAAGTCGCGGGTGCGGTCGGTGCCGTGGAACCAGCCCAGCGACCAGTCGACGCTGCCGCCGCTGCGATCGAGCTTCAGCGCGAACTGCCCGCGATCCTCGACGCGCTGGTCGGCGACGACGATGGCACCGGCGGGGTTGCGATCGAGCGGGAAGCGGTTGTCGCGAAATTCCGGCAGCCAATAGCCGTCGAGAGTGAAGGCGCCGAGCCCGAGCCGGCCCTGGACCATCAGGCTACCGCGGCGCTGTTCATCGTCGCTGGCGACGAGGAGTGTATAGTCGCGCGAACTGAGGACATCGGACGGGTTGAGCCGATCGGCGCGACCCCAGACGACGATCTGCCGGCCGGCCTTGACGGCGAGGGGGCCATGCGTCCAGCGCAGCCAGCCTTCGACGAGGTCGGCGTCGGTGCCGTCGACGCTGTCGGCCTGGACATAGCCTTCGGCGAAGGCGTCGAGCGCGCCGGCCCGGGGCGCCAGCCTTGCCCGCACCCCGCCGACGGCGGTCAGCGTCTCGTCGTTGAGGTCGCGATCATGGGTCCAGGCGCCGGCGCGAAAGGAGGTTGCCAGCCCCACCCGCTCGGCGAGGCCCGGACGGTCGCCCGGCGCCTCCTGCGCGCCGGCCGCGGTCGCCATCACGACCGCGAGGAAGCCGATCGCGCGCATGACGATCAGAGACCCCGCTCGAGCGAACGCGGCTGGAACTGTTCGGCGGCCACGGGCACGTCGGTCTTGAAGCTGGAGTATTCGATGACCGTCATGTGGCCGGTGACGACGTTGCGCATCACCTGGCGCATCGGCTGGAAGCAGCGGCGCGCCGGGTCGACGAGGCGGATGTCGGTGGCCATATAGACCTTCATCAGCGTCGCCTGCGGGCCATAATATTCGGCCTTGACCGGCACCCGGTCGGCGGTGCGCAGCCAGCTGACCCGGCGGCTGTAGCCGGTCGCCGCTGCGACCGCGGCATCGCGCGGCTGCGATTCGACGACGAAGGTGGCGGCCCCGTCGACGGTTTCGGTGCGCAGCAGCCGGTGCGTCCATTCCTCGACCGGGTGGCCGAGCACATCGCCATAGGAGAAATCGGTGCCGACAAAGGCGTCGCGGCGATTGGAGGCGGCCAACCGCCGCACCTTCTTCAACGCCGGCAGATAGACCCAGATGTCGTCATCGCCCGCATTTTCGACCGTCAGCACCGCGGTGCCGGCGATGTCGGCGGGCGAATTGAAGCGGGTGACGCGGCGATTGTGGGCGCCATCGCCTTTCAATTCGGTAGTGCTCGTCGTCTGCCGCACCCGCTGCTGGCCGGCGGGGTTGATGAGGACAAAACGTCCCACGGCGAGCGAGCGCTGCGGCTTGCCGGCCTTCAGGCTGTCGGCCATCAGCGTGGTGGCATCGACATTGTTCGCTGAGGTGGTCGAGATCTGGGCCTGGCCAGGCTCGGCATACATGAGAGCAACTCCTGTCAGCATGAGGGCGAGGGCAATGGCGGCGGGGCGGCTGACGAGGCCGGCAATTTCGGCCTGGTCCTGACGGCGTGCGGCGAAGATCACCCGCGGCCGCACGGTCAGCAGCAGCGCCGCATAAAGCGTGAGGGCCGAGACCGCCGCCGCCAGCATGGAGACGCTGGTCAACAGGCCGAGCCAGAGGTGGACGTTGAAGCCCAGCGACAGCATCAGCACCGCATAGCCACCGGCAACCGCGGTCGCGACGAACAGCACCGCCTTGCCGGCGCTGGCATAGGTGGCGGCGATGGCGTCGCCCTCGTCGGCACCGCCCTTCAGTTCCTCGCGCAGCCGCCAGGTCAGGTAGATGGCATAATCGGCGCCGATGCCGACGGCGAGCGCCGCCATGGTGGCGGTGGCGATCTGCAAGGGGATGTGCAGCAGGCCCATCACCCCGAACACCGCCAGCACGGTTGCCGCCAGCGGGACCAGGATCAACGCCCCGAGCCGGGCCGATCGGAACATGACTGCGGCGACGATGAAGACCACCGCAAAGATCTGGAGGACGTTCTTGACCTTGCCGGCGACCATGACCTCGTTCATCGCCGTCGGCGTGGTGATGCTGCCGCCCAGCCGCACCGTGACGTTCGACGGGAAATTGGCCTGGATGACGGGCAGGATGCGCTTGTTGATATCGCCGACGAACACCGAGCTGTCGGTCTTCACGAACGCCTGGATGATGGCGCGGCGATAGGGATAGTCGACGAGCCCGTCGAAATCGCCGGGTTCACCCGACATCGAATAGAGCAGCAGATACTGCGAGACGAGATCGGCATTCGCCGGCAGCACGCCGGCCGCCGCGGCGCCGCCGTTCATGCCGCGGTTGATCTGCTTCAGCAGGTCGACGACCGACAGGGTGTGGCCGATGCCCGGCTGGGCGGCGAGCCAGCGTTGCGTATGGTCCATCGCCCGCAGCACCGCCGGATCCTTGATGGCATCGTCGTCGCGGCCCTCGACCAGCACATAAAAGGTGTTGGTGCCGGCGAGTTCGCTGTTGAGCGTGCTGTCATCGACGCGCGCCGCGAGGTCGGCGCCGAAGAAGCTGCGCAGTGAATTGTCGATGTGGACCTGCGAGGCGCCGGCGGCGAGCGCCACCGCCGCAATTCCCGCCACGACGAACACCCGCCGCCGCGCCGGTGCCGTGGCGACCAGCGCTGCCAGCCCGGCAGCCATGCGATCCCAGAAGGTGATCGTCTTTTCGGCACGCGTCTCGCGGCGCTTCGGCGCCGGCAGCATGGCACGCAGCGCCGGGGTGAAGGTCAGCTCGACAACGGCGATGCTGATGATGCCGAGCCCGCAGAAGATGCCGAAGGTGCGGATCGCCTGGATGTCGAACCAGGCCAGCGACATGAAGCTGAGCGAGGCAATGGTGCAGGCGGCGAGCATGACCGGGCCGACCTTGATGACCGAGGCGACCACAGCGGCGCGGTTGGCCTCGCGCGGATCGAGCGTCGGATCGGCGCGCAGCCGGTCATATTCCTCATAATAGCGCTTCAGCATCTGCACCGCATGGCCGGCGGCGACGGCGAGGATCAGGATTGGGGTGACGTTGTTGAACGGATCGAGATGGACCCCGGCCATGGTCATGATGCCGAGCGACCAGACCAGCGCCAGGACGGCGGTAACCAGCGGCAGCACAAGCCCCTGGATGGTGCGGAACGCCTCCAGGTGAATGACGCCGATCAGCAGGATGGCGATCGGCAGCAGCCAGGCCATGCGCTTTGAAAAGCTTTCGAGCAGGCCGAGGAAGACCGGCTGGCCGGCGACCTCGATCCGCGTGTCGGCATCGCGGATCGGCGCCACGGCCGCCTCGATCTTGGCCATCACGGCGCCGAAGCCCTTGGGATCTTTCTTGAACTCGACATAGATGGCGGCGGTGCCGCCGTCCCGGCTGACCAGCACGTCGCGATATTGCGGATTGGCGGCCAGCCGTGCCTTCACCGCCTGCGCCTCGGCGAGCGTCGCCGGCACATGGTCGAGCAGCCGGGACACGGTGAGCCCTTCGGCATTGCCGGCGATATCCTTAGCCCGCGGGGCGGCGAGGCTCTGGATATTGCCTGCCGCGACTCCCGGGGTCGTCACCAGCGCATTGGTGACGGCGAGGACCTTGCCGAGCGTTTTCGGCGTGAACACGTCGCCGTTTGCCGGCGTCACGCCGATCACCACGGTATAGCGATTGCCGAACACCGCCTGCACCCGTTCCGTCACCTGGACGAAGGGATGGTCGCGCGGCAGCAATTCGTCGGCGTCGACGATGACATCGAGGTTGCGCAGCTGCAGCCCCAGCAGGACGGTCAGCAGCAGCGACAGCGCCAGTATGACCTTGCGGTGCTGGACGACGAGGGCGGCATAGGTGCGGAGCATGGCAATTCCCCTTTCATTCGATTCGCCGCGACGACGGTTGCGGCGACGACAACAGGGGCTTGCTAGCGCCACCGTGGACGCCAAGGCTGTGACCGGCGTCACAAACGTGGTCTAAATCGATCGTCGGGGCTTTTGCCGCGCGCCGCGGTCGGCATATTGGCGTCGCGAAAGGAGTGCCCAAGACGACGACATGACTGCCGCCCCGCGATCAACCAAGGCCTGCTGCACCGGCTGCGACGCCCCCATCGACGCAGGCGATGCCTTTTGCCGCGCCTGCGGCACCCGCTTGTCCCGCCCCCGTGCCGCGTCGGCCGCCGCGACCGCGACCGTCGGCGACCGCCGCCAACTGACCGTGATGTTCTGCGACCTGGTCGGCTCGACCGAAATGGCGTCGCGCCTCGATCCCGAGGATGTCCAGGCGGTGCTCCGCGCCTATCAGCAGCTCGCCGCCGAGATCATCCGCAATGTCGACGGCCATGTCGCCCAGTATCTCGGCGACGGCATGCTGATCTACCTGGGCTACCCGGCCGCCCATGAGGATGACCCGGCCCGCGCCGTCAGCGCCGCGATGGAGATTGCGCGCGAAGTCCCGCGCCTTGGCGAACGCTTGCAGGCGAGCGTCCCGCACCTGCGCGCCGGCGACCTTGCCGTGCGCATCGGCATCCACACCGGGCCCGTCGTCGTCGGCTCGGTCGGGTCCGACCTGCGGCGCGAAACCCTCGCCACGGGCAGCACCGTCAATCTTGCGGCACGGCTTGCGGCCGCGGCCGACGCCGGCACCGTCATGGTCAGCGACGCCACGGCCGGCCGCACCAGCGGCGCCTTTGTGCTCGAGGCACTGGGGCTGCAGGCGCTGAAGGGCCTCGCCACCCCTGTGTTGGCGTTTCGCCCCACCGCCCCACGCGGCATTCGCAGCCGGATCGCCGCCTGGTCCGATGGCTCCGGCCGCGCGATCGTCGGCCGCGACGCCATCCTCGCCGATCTCGCCCGCGACTGGAGCGCCATCTGCGCCGGCCAGCGTCGCGTCACCATCCTGCGCGGCGAACCCGGCATCGGCAAGACGCGCCTCCTCCAGGCCCTGCGCCAACACCTTGGCGCCGCGCCGCATGGCTGGATTTCCTGCCACGGCGCCGCGCTGCAACAGGCGAGCGCGCTCTACCCGGTCGTCGAGGCGATGCGCGCCAGCCTCGGGCTCGACGGCGACGAACCGGCAGGTGTCGCCCGCGATCGCCTGACAGCGGCGCTTGCCGAACTCGGGCTCGAAACCCCGGCGTTCGTCGATCGCCTCGCGCGCCTGCTCGGTTTGGACGGCCTGGCGCTCGGGCCGGACGATCGCGCCCCGGCCCTCGATTCGCTTGCCCGCTGGTGCGTTCACCTCGCCCGCGGCAAGCCGCTCGTCATCGCCGTCGAGGACCTGCACTGGTACGACCCTTCAAGCCTCGAGCTGCTGCAGCTCATTATCGACGCTGCCGCCGATGTCCCGCTCTATGTGATCGGCACGATGCGACCGGAAACGACGCTGCCCTGGCCGCCGGCGCACTACCGGGTCATCGACGTGCCCGGTCTGGGTGCTGCCGACATTGCGGCGATCGTCAGCGAGATCGTCGGCGGCACCGACCCCGGCGCCGTCGCCGCCCTAGTCGATCGCTGCGACGGCGTGCCCTTGTACGCGGAGGAACTTGCCCAGGCCTTTGTCGAGCATGTCAAGCAAGGGGCGCCCGGCGCCGGCATTCCGGCGACGCTGCAGGATTCGATCATGGCCCGCCTCGATCGCCTGGGTCCGGCCAAGCGCTTGGCGCAGGTCGGTGCGCTGCTCGGGCGCTCGTTCGGACACGACATGATCGCCGCGGTCACCGGTCTCGGCGAGGCCTTCCTTGGCCCGGCACTCGCCGAGATCGTGTCGCGCGGCATCCTGCACCGCGATGGCATCCCGCCGCGGGCGACCTACACGTTCCGCCACGCGCTGCTGCAGGATGCGGCTGCCGATTCGATGCTGCGGCAGCAGTATCGCCAGGACCACCAGCATATTGGGGCTACCCTTGCCGGCCAGTTCCCGGCACTCGCTGCCGAAAATCCGATGCGCATCGCCCATCATTTCGCCGAGGCGGGCGCCGGGCCGGAGGCGCTCGACTGGTATCGCCGTGCCGGCAGTCGCGCCCAGGCGCGCGCCGAATATCGCGAGGCGGAGACGGCCTTTCGCCGTGCCATCGCCATCGCAGAAGCGGCGGAACACGGCGATGCGGTCCATGGCCTTTATGGCGAGCTCGGCCGTATCCTGCAGCTGACGCGCGGCTATGCGGCGGCCGAGACGGTGGAGGCGACGGTTCGCGCCCGCCAGCCCGACGATGCCGGCAACATCGCGTTCCTCGCCGAGGAACGGCGGTTGTGGCAGGCGACGCTGACCCGCGGCGACCATGATGCCGCCGGCACCCGCGCCGACGAGGTGATGGCCATGTGGGAGGCCGATCGCAGCGATGGCGATCTCTTGATGTTCGCTCTCGGCGCCCGTATCCAGGTCGATTTCTTCACCGGCGCACTCGCCGCCATGGAGGCGAGCTATGCCCGGCTCGCCGGTCTTGTCGACGGCATCGGCCGGCGCCAGCCGCCCGGCAACACCGTCAGCTCTATCGGCGTCGCCGCCATGGCGGCCTGGTGGCGCGGCGACACGCCGACGGCCCGGGCCCGCCTCGACGCCGCGTTCGATTTTGCCGCCGCCAGCGGCAATCCCTACGACCTCGCCATGGCGCTTCACTACCAGAGCCAGCTCCTGCTCTGCGAACGCGATGCGGCGGCGGCGGAGCGGGTCGGGGTGCGGTTGCTGGCGCTCGCCGAGGAACAGGGGTTCGCCTATCTCGCGGCGCTCGTGCAGGGGCCGATTGCCTGGGGCCGGGCCCATCGCGGGGTCGGCAGCGGCTATGCCGCGCAGGTGCGCGCCTCCCTGCAAGGCCAGATCGCCGCCGGCGCGCGCATCGCCGTGCCGACGCAGCTCAATCGTCTTGCCGAGATCGAGTTGGCCGAAGGCGACACCGACGCGGCGCTCGCCACCGTCGAACAGGCCCTTGCCTTCAATCCGCAGGAACGCCTCTATCGGCCCGCCAGCCTGCTGCTGCGTGGCCGCCTGCGCGCCGGCGCTGCCGCGGCCAGCGACTTTGCCGAGGCCCTGGCCCTCGCCGGCGCCATGGGGGCGCGCGCCATCGAACTGCCGGCGGCGTGCGCGCTGGCGGCCTGGCATCTCGACCGCGGCGATCTCGCCGCTGCCCATGCTGTCCTCGCGCCGGTCGCCGAACGATGCCCTTCGGGCTGCAATCCGCTCGATCATGCCGAGGCCGCACGCCTGCTGGCGGCGGCAGCTGGCGGCGACGGCGTTGCACCGACCGTCGGCAGGCCATAGACAGGCACGGGGTCGCAATGACGATTTTATCGGAGGGATGAGGTGGCGGGTGGGCCGGATCGGACAGGGGCGGCACCAGCAGGCTTCACCACCGCCGACCTGGCCCATTTCACGCTTTTCGCCGGGCTGCCCGACGCGGCCGCCGACAGGCTGGTCGGTCGAATGCGGATGCGCCATTTCAGCCGCGGCGACACGGTCGTTTCCTTCGGCGCCGGCGGCAGCGACGTCTTCCTGCTGTGCGACGGGCCGCTGCTTGCCAAGCGCTTTTCGGCGTCCGGGCAGGAGTTCGGCTACCGTCGCATCCCGGTGTACGGCTATTTCGGCGAACTTGCCGCGCTCGACGGCGGCCCGCGCTCGGCGAGTGTCGTCGCGCTGGGCGAGGCGCGGGTCGGCGTCATCGCCGCCGCCGATTTCCGGGCGCTGGTCGCCGACCACCCGGCCATCGCCGCGGCGCTGCTCGCCGATCTCGCCAGCCGGGTCCGCGAATTGAGCGACCGGCTGTTCGCCGCCAGCACCGTCAGCCTGCCGGGCCGGGTCGCCGCCGAGGTCACCCGCATGGCGCTCGCCGCCGGGGTCGTCGGCGACGGCGGCATCGTGCCCGACCTGCCGACCCATGCCGAATTGGCGGCGCTCGTCGGCGGCCAGCGCGAGACGGTGACGCGCGCCTTCAACCGCCTCGTCGACGCCGGCATCGTCACCCGCCAGGGGCGCAGCCTCGTCATTCGCCGCTTCGAGGCGCTGCTGGCGCAGACGGGGGATTGATGGCGGGCGATCGCTTCGATGTCATCGTCGTCGGCGGCGGCCCGGCCGGGGCGACGATGAGCTGGGCCCTGGCGCGGCAGGGCATCAACGTCGCCGTGCTCGAGCGGACGCGCTTCCCGCGCGAGAAAGTCTGCGGCGATTTCGTCGAGCCGGCAGGGCTCCGCCTGATCCGCGTCATGGGCTGCGACGCCGCGCTCGATGGCCCGACGCGCCTGCCGATCACCGCCAACCGGGTCTATTTCGGCCCGCACCTCGCCTACCGCAACACCATTCCCTATTACGATGGCCAGCATGGCCAGCCGCGCCACAGCCTGATCATCCCGCGCGCAGAGCTCGATGCCATGCTGCTGCAGAACGCCGAGGACACCGGCGCGACGGTGCTGATGGCAACCGAGGCCGGCGCGGTGCGCCGCGAGGACGGCACCAACCAGGTCGATATCCGCTGCGGCGATGCGACCCGAAGCCTCTCCGCGCCGCTCGTCATCGGCGCCGACGGCTTTGAATCGCTGGTCGGCCGCAGCGCTGGCCTGCAGCGCCGCGACCGCCGCCACATCGGTATCGCCCGGCGCATGTATCTCGAAGGCGTCGAGGTCGATGCCGGCGAAACCACTATCTGGTTCGACGAGGATCACATCCCCGGTTACGGCTGGATGTTCCCGATGCCCGGCGGCCGCGCCAATTTCGGCATCGGCGTGCTCAGCGAAAGCGCGGATCGCTTCGGGCTTTCGGTGCCGAAAATCTTCGGCGAAAGCCTTGCCCGCCTGCGCCTGCGCCACCCCGGCTGCCGCAACGCCCGCGCCGCCAGCAAGCCGCTGGGCGGCGTCGTCAAGGCCTATGGCGGCATCGATCGCAACCATTTCCATGGTGGCCTGCTGATCGGCGACGCCGGATCCTTCGTCGATCCGATCACCGGTGAAGGCATCACCCAGGGTATGGAATCGGCGATCATCGCGTCGCGCACCGTCGTCGCGGCGCTGGCGGCCGGGCGCTTCGACGCCGATTTCCTCGGCCGCTACGACACCGAGTTCCGCGCCCATTTCGATCCGTCGATGCTCTATGTCGGCTTTTGCGCCGCCATCATGCGCAACTGGCACTTCCGCGAAATCCTGTGGCGCGTCACCCGCCGCGGCTTCGAACGCGCCAACGCCGACCCCGAGTTCGGCCGGGTCGCCGGCGCCGGCTTCGGCGGTGTCGATGTGCAGCCGCGTGCCATTCTCATCCAGCTGTGGACGGCAGTGTTCGGCCATCTCGCCCGGGGCGGCGTCGATGCCGTCAGCGCGCTCCTCGCCGGCCGTGCCCCCGGCGGCGGCGCCCACGACATGCTCGGCGACCTCGGTGCCTGGCACCGCGGCTGGCAGGCGTCGATCGCCGATGATGCCGCCTGGCATTATGCCTGGCTGGCCGATGTCGCCCGCGCCTTTGCCCGCATGGGTCCGGCGCTCGCCACCACCGAGAACCCGCGCGTCCGCGGCCTCGAGATCTGAAGGGAACCGCCATGGCCAAGGCCCGATCCCGCAAGGCAAGCCCGGCGAAAGCCGCCTCGGCCCGACCCGAGGTGGCGATCATCGGCGGCGGCATCGCCGGGCTCAGCGCTGCCCTGCGCCTCGCCCAGCGCGGCTTTGCCGTGACGGTCTTCGAGGCCAAGCCGGAGCTTGGCGGCAACATGTCGTCGACGACCGTTCATGGCATCGACCACGACGTTTATCCGCACATGTTCTGCGACTGGTACGCCAATTTCTGGACGATCTTCGAACAGGATCTGGGCTTCGCCCGCGCCACGCATTTCGAGCCGCAGGACGGCGTCAAGCTGCTCGAACTCGGCGCCGAAACCTATCTCGACCTCAGGAACCCGTCGACCCTCGCCACCGTCTGGGAAAACCTGACCTCGGGCATCCTTTCGGTGCCCGAGATGATCGTCCTGATGTTCTCGATGCTCGACCTCGCCGCCTATCCCTTCGGCGGCGACGTCACCGACAATCTGGAACGGATCGACGTCAACGGCTTCCTCTATTCGCGCGGCTATGTGACCGAGGATGTCGCCAAGGTTCACAACTATATCCTCACGCTCGTCTGGTCGATGAACAGCGATGTCACCGCCGCCAAGACCTACCAGGATTTCCTGCGCCATTTCAGCAGCTTTCCCAATGAGCAACCGCTCGCCTGGCTGCTGAGGGGCAGCCTGCGCCAGAAGATCGTGCAGCCGCTCGCCGACAAGCTGCGCGACCTTGGCGTCACCGTGCACACCGAGACGATGGTCACCGCGCTCGACATCATCGACGGGCGCCCCCGCCTCACCGTCGAAGCGCGCAATGGCGTCGCCGCGCCGCAGCCCTTTGATAATGCCATCATCGCGACGCCGGCGGGCGCCATGATCCGCCTTGCCATGGGCGCCCCTGGCGAGGACCCTGCGACCAAGATCGTTGCCGTCGAGCCCCGCATCGCCCAGCTCCAGCATTTCCGCGACGCCGCCATCCCGGTCGTCGACATCTATTTCAAGAAAAAGCTGGCCGGCGTCCCCCAGGGCCAGATCGGCCTGAAGGGCTCGCCGATGATGCTCAGCGTCATCGATATCTCGCAGCTCTGGGAGACGAGCTCGATGCTGCGGGAGCGCACCGCGCTGGTGCTTGCCGCCTCCGATGCTTTCGCCATTCCCGCCGTGGGGCCCGAGGCACGCGGCTTTGCGATGATCGAGCAGCTGCACCGCTGGCTGCCGATCTTCAATCCCGGCAAGCACTGGGGCGACCCCGACAGCGACATCGAATGGGCGATGAGCCATTTCCGCGCCAACGACACCAACCGCCTGTTCATCGACGACGTCACCAGCTGGGCCTTTCGCCCGACGGCAGGCGACCCGGCGGCGCTGCCCAACATCTTCCTCGCCGGCGACTATTGCCAGTCGAGCGCCGACATGGCGACCATCGAGGCGGCGGTGCAGACCGGATTGCTGGCGGCGCAGGCGCTGCAGGCCGCCGATGCGCGCAGCCATGGCAAGATGCGCGGCGAGCCGATCACGCTCGCCGTCGAACAGCTCGATGGCGGCGCCAAGCTGCTCGCCGCCAAGCTGGCCTTGCTGCCCGCCGCCTATGGCGCCAGCGCCTGGGCGGCGCTTTCGGAAAGCCTGGCAAACCCGGGCGGTGAGCGTCCGGGGACCGAGAACTACCCGCTGCTGCTGCCGCTGTCCTATACCCTCGACTGGTGGAAGACCGCCTATTCGCTGGCGCTCCAACTGGCGCCGGAGCTGAAGTCGGCCAGCCTTGCCGACGCCGGCAAGACGACGCTGCTGAAGGCGGCAGACCTGCTGCAGGACTTTGCCCGGCGCCAGCCCGGCCGCGGCGACCCGCGGCCGCCGCCCTCCGAGCTTGCCACGACGTTTTCGGCGTTCGCCGGTGCTGCCATGCGCGCTGCCGAAGCCGCGCTGACGAAAGCGGCGCGGGGGAAACCACCCGCGCCGGATGCCCCCTACAAACGCCGCTGGCGGGTGAAACCATGACCGACACCATCACCCGCGATATCATCGCGCATCTCGGATTCACCGACGAGATCGAGCGCCTGCGCCGCTATATCGAGTCGTGGGTCGCCGGCTGCAGCGCCGAAATGCGCCCGCTGCTGGAATGGCAGTTCATCGCCAAGCCCAAATATTTCCGGCCGCTGACGATCTTCAGCTGTTACAGCGCCGTCCGCGAGGGGGAGATTCCCGACAGCATCATCCGCTCCGCCGCCGTGCTCGAGATGATGCACAATGTGTCGCTGGTCATCGACGACATCCTCGACAAATCGCCCGAGCGCCGCGGCAAGGCAACGATGCACACCAGGTTCGGCGAGCTCAACGCGCTGATGGCCTCGGGCTTCATCGTCGCCGAAGGTTATCGCCTGTCGGCCGAAGACCCGCACGACATCTTGCTGTTTTCCGACCTGCTGAAGCGCTTGGGGGTCGCCGAATGCGCGCAATGGCGCCTGCGCCGGCAACCGCTGGGCGTCGAGGACTGGCTTGCCATTGCCGGGGAAGACACCGGTTCGATGTTCGAAACCTGCGCCTGCCTCGCAACCCGCGACGATGCCCTGCGCAAATTCGCCCATCTGCTCGGCGTGCTCTATCACGGTTGCGACGACGTCGGCGACGTCAAGGGGCTGGAATCGCTGGGCGGTGGCGGGGAAGAAGACCTGCGCGACGGGATTCTCACCTTGCCGGCCTCGCTCGCCATCGCCGACCCGCGCATCTCGGCGCTGTTCTGCAAGTCCGATCCGACGCCGGATGACCTGGCGATCATCTCGGCAGCGATGATCGCCGCGCTGCCGGCAGCCGACAGGAAGCTCGACGAACTCGCCGCCGAGGCAAAGTGGGAGGCGCAGCTCCACACCACGACGCCCGCAACCCTGTTTGCACTGGTCGATTACACCCGCGAACTGTCCCGGCGATAGGGAGGAAATCCAGACCTCCAGTGCTGTGCGCGGGTCGTGATCACATCCCGACGCGCTCTTCGGCCTTCAGCTCCTCGAACTGGTAGCTCGGCAGGCCGCTGCGCCGGCGGATGAGCGATCCTCCGGGCGTCATATGGTCGTATGTCAGGGTGACCCGTTCGATCTTGTAGCGCCCCTCGGCGCCGGGCTCGGCCTCGAAGGGCGCGTAGCGACGGCCCTGCACCAGCTTGACCACGTCCTTCGCCCAGCTTTCGTCCGCCTTGCCCCTCAGCATCCGGGCGCCTTCGACACGGCCGCTGGGGCGGATCCAGAAGCCGATGTCGGCCCAGTGATAGGGCCTCACCTCGCTGCTGCGCGGCATCAGAATCCGCAACAGCGTCGAGTCATTGTTCGCCAGTGCGCGTGCGATGGCCTCGCGCTGCTCGGTCAGCTTGTCCTTCGGGGTCCACAACAGCAGGGTTGGCGCATCGCCGGCCTGCACCGGCACATCGTCCAGCTTGCCGACCGCCGCACTGGCGTCCTTGTCCTGCAGTTGGGCGGTCAGCGCCAGGGCAACGGTTCGGGCGTGCGGCGTGAGACCCGACTTCTCCATCTCGCGGGCGAGCGCGCTTCGCACCGCCGATCGGCCATGGATGCCGGACCGCGCATAGATCGCGCGCAGGGTCATCAGCTGTTCCAGTTCGATGTCGCCCTGGTCGGCCGCCATCTTGCCGACGCGGCGATAGTGTCGTGCGGCACCGTCGGAGTCGCCGGTTGCCGCCATCGCATCGCCGATCTGCATCTCGCCCATCTGGCGTTCCTGCGGCGTGACCGACGTTGCGTTCGCAAGGATGGTCGCCGACCGCATCGCCGCGCGGCGATACTCCTCGACGTCGCCGTTGTGGAGGGTAACCCTGGCAAGGGCGTGCCACAGGGCCGAGATGGCGCGGGGATCTTGGGCGGTGGCCCCCTGGTGGCGATGCAGCGAGGCCCGCAAAGTCTTGCGCGCCGCCGGATATTGCCCGTCGGCGAACTGGGCCTGGGCATGCTGGATCGATGCCACGGCATCGTCGCGTGTCCCGCATCTGCGGGCAAGGCACGCCTCGAGAGCAGCGTCGGTTGCCCGGGGCGCCGTCACGACGATCGTCGGCTCGACCGACGCCGACAACAACAGACCTGACAAGGCAAACAGCATCTGCGTTGCACCCACTGCCAATTCGGCGCGCTGCCGCTGCGATTTTTACCACAGGTGCGAGCGGGGAAAAAGGATGCGGGTGGGCCGTAGGGTTCCGCGCTAATTATCGGTGCGGAGTTTGGGCTGAAAAGCCAGGCCGTCGGCGATTGCCTCGAGGGTTTCGAACTTCTGGGCAGGGACGCGCTGCCATTGCCGGGTGTCCTCGATATCGTCCTCGAGAGATCCTTTTATTATGCTGGCCCGTCCGGTGACGAAGTTGACGCTCACGTCCTCGGTTCCGCCGCTGTTGCGCTGCAGTGCGTCGCGATCGTAGCCGATCAGCCGCATGTGCTTGCCGTCCCAGCGGAATGACAGTTTCGTGCTGTACGAGCGCCAGCCGCCCATGCTGCGCCAATAGTTGAGGCCGAGGGAGAGCACGCCGCGACGGATCGTGAAGGCATCCGGCTCGAGGGGATCGTCCATGTACGGGTCATCGCTCCGCGGGATGATCGTGGCGCTGCTCGCACGCAGGATAAAGCCTGATTTGCTGCCGAACGCGACCAGCAGTTGGCGGGGATTGGTGTCGATGGCGTTCGGCACGCCGGCGTTTGTGACAATGCAGTTCGGATCGCGGCCCTTTAGGATGGCCACCAAGTCCGGCCGGCCGTCACCGTTGAGGTCGCCTTTTCGCGCCAGTTCGACGCTCCAACCCCGCGGCGCGAAACCGGCAGCGGAAGCCGCGGACGTCGGCAGCGCCGCAGCGGGTGCGCGCAGCCTCGGTGGTTCCCCGGCATCGGGTGCCGAAGGCTGGGAGACGGCAAGGCAGATCGCGCCGGCAATCGGAAGCATCGGCCAACCCTATCGGATCGCGCACGCGGCGACCAACGCTTCAGGCTTGAGCGATCCCGACAACCGCCGGCGACATCGGCGCGCTGCCGGGGTGCGGCCCAATCCGCTGATCTGCACGTCCTTCGCAACCAACTTGCGGCATCACTGCGGGACCTCTCCGGCACTGTACTGGGCCGCAAACGCGGCGCTCGGCGGGATCGGCTTTATGATGTCGATCAGCACGCCATTGGGATCCTGGGTGATGAAATGGCGCTGGCCGAACGCCTCGTCGCGCAGCGACAACAGGACCGGCAACCCGTTCGCGAGCGCCTGGACGTAGATCTCGTCCACATCCTCGACTTCGAAATTGAGCAGCATGCCGGTTGCACGAGTCCGGGCGCCCGCGGGGATTGTCGCGTGGCCCGATTGCACAAAGGCGAGATTAACCGACGGCGCGTCACTGGATTGCAGATGCACATACCAGTCTGCCTCGAACAGCGGTTTGAACGACAGGTGTCGCACATAGAACGCAGCGCTGGCGGTGACATCGTCGACCATCAGCACGGGATAAGCGCTGGTAATCTTCATGCTTTCCTTCCCTCTCGCAAAAACATACCGATTGCATGTAGCCACACCCGGATAACAAACAGGCAGACTGTATGCAAATGAAATCGTCGCGACGGAGCAATGGCGATCGCAGCGCCGAGATGCGTCTGCGGTTGGTCGCGGCGGCGCGCAGGCTGTTCGTGGCGCAGGGTTACGATGCGACGAGCACGCCCGCGATCGTCGCGGAGGCGGGGGTCACGCGCGGCGCGCTCTATCACCATTTCCCCGACAAGCGGGCGATCTTCCACGCCGTGGTCATGGCCGAAGCGGAGGCGGTTGCCGGCGACATCGGCGCGGCCGACCAGGCCGGCATGTCGGCGCTGGAGCGACTGCTGGCGGGTAGCAGCGCGTACATCCAGGCGATGCGCGAGGCGGGACGCGTGCGGCTGCTGCTCGTCGACGGCCCGGCGGTGCTGGAGCGCGAAACGCTCCGCCAGATCGAGGCACAACACGGCGACGCCAGCCTGAAAGCCGGCGTCGAGGAGGCCATGGCGGCGGGGGACCTGCCTATCCTGCCGGTCGAGCCCCTGGTGTCGCTACTGTCGGCGATGTTCGAACGGGCCGCCATGGACGTCGCGGACGGCATGGCCGCATCGGACATTCTCGTCGTGATCGAGCGGCTTGTCGGTGGCCTGGCGACACCGAAGGGTCGTGCCAGATGATAGCCGGTGCACGTTCTGCCTAGAACCGATAGCCGAGCGCAGCGCCGATCAGCCGGCGGTTGGCGCCCGTGACATAGGGCGACGACACCGAATAATTGACCGAATCGAAGAAGCGGACGCCGGCAACCGGTGTCGCCACGTCGAAGACATTGTTGGCGAAGACCTGCAGGCTGATCCCGTTCCAGCGCATCGTCGCGCGCAGGTCGACGATGGTGAAGCTGCCGAAGCTCTGGAAATTGTCGGCGCGGACGAAGGATTCGGACTGGTACTGCACGTCGCCGCGCAGTTCGAGCGACGCCGTCTCGCCGAACGGCAGGTTGATCCGCGGGCTCACCGTCACCTTATGGTCGGGCACATAGGGCAGGCGCTTGCCGTCGAAATCGATCGGCGGCAGCCCGGCCAGCACCAGCGTCTGCGCCAGCGAATCGTCGATGAAGCGCGTGTAGCGGGCGTGGGTATAGGCGTAGTTGCCCGACAGGGTGAACCAGCTGGTCAACTGGGCCGCCAGCTCGACTTCGGCGCCATGGATCTTCGACGCGGCGACGTTGCAGGTGTAGGTGCGGTTCGTCGACGAGCCGCCGGCGGTGACCGGGGCCTGGCAGGCCGCCTGCTGGTCCTGCCAGTCGGTATAGAAGCCGGCGACGTTGAACCGCAGCTTGCGGTCGAAGAGGTCGCTCTTGAAGCCGATCTCGTAATTGTTGCTGTATTCGGGCTGGTAGATGTTGTTGCCGAGGATGTTGAGCCCGGTGTTGAAGCCGCCGGTCTTGGCGCCGCGGGCATAGCTGGCATAGAGCAGCTTGCTGTCGTCGATCTTGTAATCGACGATGACGCGCGGCGTGGCAAAGCGGAAGGTCTGGCTGGCGGGGCCGCGTACCAGCGCCGGGCCGGTGGTGCCGGCGGGGTTCTCGAAGACCTGCGCGAACGTCTGCTTTTCATGCTCGTAACGCAGTTCGCCGGTGATGCCGAGCGCGTCGTTGACGTGCCAGGTGCCCGACGCGAACACCGCGATCGAGCTGGTGCCGAGCGTGGTGCGCGGGTATTTGTAGCGGCCGGCGGCGGCGGTGTAGTCGGTGATCGCCAGGGTGGCGGGCAGGGTGATGCCGCGATCGGTGCCGACGGTGACATTGTCATAATAGAACAGGCCGACCAGCCAGTCGAACTTGCGCTTGCCCGACGAGGCGACGCGGAACTCCTGGCTCCAGTCCCGGAAATAGCCCTTGATCGACGACAATGCGAAATCGCTCTTGCCCTGGGGAATGGCCGGGGCGAACGGGAAGCCGAAATTGGGGCAGCCGCCGGTGCGGTCGCAAAAGGTGTTGTCGCCGTCGAAGGTAAATTCGGCGTTGCGCCGCGCGAAGGCCGAGATCGACGAGAAGGTGGCGCCGCCAAAATCATATTCGAAGGTGGCGCTGGCGCGGATCGCTTCCTCGCGGTCGCCATAGCGGCCGCCCGGCAGGCCCGGCACCGGCCGCGTGTTGACCGTGACGCCATCGGTAGCGATGTCGGGGACCTGGCCGATGTAAAGCAGGTTGCGCCGCTGTGTCGCCGATCCGCCCGCGGGTACGCCCGGCGCGCTGTTGTTGCGGATGACGCTCGACGGCGGCTGGCCGTTGTCTTCCTTGGAATAGGTGACGCGCAGGGTTGCCGTCAGCCGTTCGGTCGGCGTCAGCTCGATGGTGCCGATACCGCCGTAATTCTTGGCAAAATCGACTTTGCCCCCGTCGATGGCGCTGGTGTACCAGCCGTCGAACTCGCGGTAGAAACCGCCGACGCGGACGCGGATCTTGTCGGAAAGCGGCGCACTGACGCTGCCGGCGATCTTGTACAGGCCGTTTTCACCGACGGTGCCCTCGACATTGCCGGTCAGCACCTCCGACGGCCGTGCGTCACATAGTTGATGGCGCCGGAAAAGGTGTTGCGGCCGTACAGCGCCGACTGCGGGCCCTTGACGACCTCGATGCGCTGCAGGTCGTTCAGCTCGAGATCGACGCCGGCCTTGCCCGACAGATAGATGCCGTCGAGGAACACGCCGACGTTGAGCTGGCCGAGCGTCTGGGCGGCACCGCGGATGATCGGCAGCTGGTTCTGGGCGCCGAACAGCGGGGCGTAGTTGAGGCCGGGGGTCAGCTTGGCGAGGTCGGCCAGGCGCTCGATGCGGGCGGACTTGATGTCGGCGGCATCGAACGCGGTAATCGCCACCGGCACGTCCTGCAGTCGTTCGTTGCGCTTGCGGGCGGTGACGATGATCTCGTTGCCGTCGGCACCCGCTGCCGTGTCGACGCGCGCTGGCGCGGGCGGCGACTGCGCGAGGGCAGGTGCAGCGAGGACGATCGCCGTGCCGAGCAAGAGGCGCGAAATCCGCATGGTCGTTTCCCCCGATTGGTACACAATCGCCAGTGATGGTTTCATCGACCTCGGAATTTGTCCAGACAAATCGCGGAGGGCGCCTTGACATGGCCGGGGCTTGTAACTCTTCTGCAACAGCTTTGACGGGACACGGCGCGGTGCGCGCCGCACGACTGGAAGGATAAAGCGATGCTGTTCGCGATCGTCGCTGCGATGCTTGCCGGCTCTCCGGTTGCCGCTCCGGTCGCGGCGCCGTCAGCGGCCCCCGGCGTGGCGCCGCCGGCCGATCGTGTCCCGACCGACATCCGGCGGCTGACCATCCTCGTCCGCGATGTCGATGCCTCGCTGAAGCTGTACCGCGACGTCCTGGGGCTAAAGGTCAACTATGACGCGGAAATCGCCGTATCGGGGGTGGCGCTGCCGGCCGGCGTGCCGGGCAACAAGACCCGCCTGGTGCTGCTCAACGGCAATGATGCCTGGATCGGCTGGATCGGGCTGATGCAATATACCGACCCACCGCTGCCCGACCCCGGCCCCTATCCGACGCGGCTGGCGCGCGGCGGCCATGTCCTTGTCACCAACACCGACGATGCAGCCCGGCGCTGCGCCGCAGCCAAGGCGGTGCCGGGGGTGACGTTCACCGCTGATGCCCATGACAGCGAATATCCGGGCCGCAACGGCGCGCCACCGATCCGGGTGCGAGGCTGCAACTTCTTCGACCCCGACGGCACCTTTATCGAACTGAACCAGATCCTGCGCTAGCGGATTTGGCGGCTTCGATCCGCTTCTTGAAATAGGTCCAGCTGGTTTCGTTGGGCCGGGCGTCGTCAGCGGGCGGCGGCGCGGCATAGGTCGGATAGGTGCTGGCGATCTGCTCGCGGATGACCGCCGGCAGCCCGGCGATGCCCTCGACCGTGCCGCCGGTCGCGTTGAACACCAGGATGCCGGGCCGCGATGCCATTTCCATCCACGGCAGGAACGGCGAGATCCGCACCCAGGCGATCGACGGCTTGGCGCGCGGCTTGCCGGCGTCGAGCAGGTCGGCGGCCTCGGCGACGAAATCGAAGATCTCCATCGCGTGATACTGGTTGCCCGCCCATTGCTGGTAATCACCGCCGAGCGGATTGGCATAGAACAGCGGCACTTCCGTCGGCATGAACACCTTGCCGCCTTCGATGCGGGCGCCGAGATCGAACGGCTTGCCGTCACGGCCGATCGGGAACTGAGGCGCGCGCATGTTGACCGGATCGTTGGCGACATGGACGACCTCGACGGACTTGCCGGTCCAGGGATTGCTCCAGGTCTTCAGCACGGCGCCGGTCGCCGGGTCGAGATAGAACATCAGCTCGCGGCTGACCTGCCGGAACCCTGTGCCGCGGGCCGGATCGGTCACCGTCACGCAGGTGCGGACGTTCATGCCCTCGACATTGAACAGGTGGCGATCGGGCTCGCCTTCGACACGCGAGAATACCTTGCCCGCCCAGTGATAGACGACCGCCTCGCCATCCCTGGTCGAACACTGCACCTTGCGCATCGCGGTCAGGGCATCGGCCGGGTTTTTCAGGTCGAGCGTGCGTGCCTCGGCGGGCAACGCGGTGCCCAGCATCGCCAGCGCCAACAGCCCCGCCCGTGCCCCACCGATCATCGCAAACCCCTTTTGAAACGCACCCAAGTTGTCCGGACAATTTGCGCCGGAGTCAATCGTCCGCCAGCCATTCGCGGACGCGGGCATGATCGCCATGGCGGCCAGCGGGATGGCCCGGTGCCGCCATCCGCGCATCGCGCAGGTCCTGCAGCGCCGTCATCAGCACCGCCAGCGGCGGACCGCTGGCGGTGATCTGGCCGAGATGCACCGCGTCGAGCGTCTGTGCCGGGCCCTGGATAAAGCGGGCGACGAGCATGTCGTGATGCTGTCGCGCCGTTTCCCCGAACGCCTTGCTGACCACCATCAGCAGCCCGGCGTTGCGCTGCAGCGCAGGACTGCGGTCGCCCGCCGTGATTGCGGCGAGCAGGCTGTCGAGCAGGCTCGGGTGCTGCATGCAGTCGCGGACCCGGGCCTGGTCCTCGGGCGGCATGAACGCCATCTTGTCGGCGATCAGCTGGGCATAGCCCTGGTCTCGCGCGCTCGTCAGGCCGAGCAGCAGGTCGAGCTCGTTGATGCCGGAAAAATCACCGGCGTTGGCGCCGCGGAACTCCTGCCGGCCGACGCGGTGCGGCTTGTAATAGGGCCGCACGCTAAAAAAAAGCGATCGGTATCGAGGCTGGCAAACAGCCGCGCGTTGATCGCGATGACGTCGCGAAGCGCCGCAGCGGCAGCCTCCAGCAGCACATCGGCAACCGGGTTGCTGATGTCGAGCGGCAGGATCCGGTGCAGCGCATCGGCGGCGCGCTGCATGCCCAGGATGGCACGGGCGTTTTCGTCGATGAACAGGAACTCGTCGGCGAGGGTCGTGAAGCTTTTTCGCACGCCGTCGATGGCGCGGTTGCGGGTCGCCAGATGCGCGGTGGCAAAGCGCGGCGCCATGCCGATCGAGGCGCCGGCCTGCAGCGCCAGCGACGAGGCGGCGAGCAGCGGCGACCGCGTCTCGCGGGCCGGGTTGGTGACTTCGTGTCGGCGCAATGCCGCCATGTACAGGCCGACATTGCCAAGCACTGCAAAGGCGCTTTCGAAGCCGCCGCCGGTATTGCCCTCCCGCGCCAGCGCTTCGGCATGGGCGTCGCCTTCTGCCCGCAGCGTCGCCTTGATGTCGTCGCCGATGCCTTCGGCATTGGCGCGGTCGTCTTGCGCGAAGTAAAGCTCCTCGAGCGCGGTGTTCATCTCGACGAAGGCGGTACGGATCCAGTGGTCAAAGGCAGCGGCCGTCGGGCTCATCATTGGTCCTTCGCTTGACGTGCACAGCCGTGCATCCTGCCCATCGGCGTTGTGCCGGGAATAGGTGTTGATCGGCATGAATGCCAGCTTTGCGGTCCCTGATGGCGTCTACCTGCTATCGCATTCGGTCGGCTGCCTGCCGCGCGATGCGGAGGCGGTGCTGGCCAAACGCTATTTCAGGCCGTGGCGGGAGCAGGGCGGCAATGCCTGGCCGGGCTGGCTGGGCGAGATCGAACGTTTTCGCGGCGCGCTCGCGCGGCTGGTCGGCGGTACCGCCGCCGGGGTCTGCCCGACCGCCAACGTCGCCGGCGCGGTGGCGCGTATCCTCGATGCGCTGCCGCAGCGCGCCGGGCGCACCACGCTGCTGCTGTGCGAGGAGGACTTTCCATCGCCGGCCTATGCGGTGCAGCGCGCCGGCCAGCTAGGTCACGACGTCCGCTTCCTGCCGCGCGGCCCGGCGGCGGAGGACATCGCCAGCTGGGATGCCGCGCTCGATGGCAGCGTCCAGGCAGCGCTGGTCACCCATGCCTTTTCCAACCGCAGCGCCCGGTTGCCGGTCGCCGACATCACCCGGCTGGCGCGGTCTCGCGGCATCTACACCATCGTCGATGCGGTCCAGTCCGCCGGGGTCGTACCGATCGACGTCGGCGACTGGTCGGCGGATTTCGTCGTCGGCACCTGCGTCAAGTTCCTCTGCGGCGGCCCCGGCGCCGGCTGGCTGTGGGCGGCGCCCGAGGCGCTGGCCGTGTCGCAACCGCGCGATGTCGGCTGGTTTTCCCACGCCGACCCGTTCGCAATGGATATCCGCGATTTCCGCTATGCCCCCGATGCCTTGCGCTTCTGGGGTGGCACGCCTTCGGTGGCGCCGTTCATCCTCGCCGCCCATGCGCTCGAGATGCTGCTCGCCATAGGCGTTCCGGCCATCCAGGCGCATAATCAGGACCTGATCGATCGGCTCCACGCCGGCGTTCCGGCGGGCGCCATTGCCTCGGCGCGCGATCGCGACACGCGCGGCAATTGCGTCCTCGTTCGCGTGCCCGACACGGCGGCGGCAATGCAGCGCCTGGCGGCGGCCAACGTCCTCGCCGATGCCCGCGATGGCTGCATCCGAGTCTCGCCGCATCTCTATTCGAGCGCGGCCGACATCGATCGCCTGGTGGCGGCGTTGGCGCTCTAGGTCGTGAACTCATAAATGGCATGCCCCGGCACGGCCCGTCTCCGGGCCGCCCTGCGGGTGGCGTCAGGCGGCGAAATGGCGTCGTTGCACGAGCTTGCCGGGGGCCGAAGGCCCGCCAGCGCTCGCGCGCCTAGCCATTTCGCCGCCTGACGCCATGACGGGGCATGCCATTTATGAGTTCACGACCTAGACGGGCAGGGCGGTCTGGTACTTCACCTGCGACAGGGCGAAATGCGACGATGCGGTGCCGACCGACGGGTGCCGCAGCAATGTTCGCATCAGGAACCGCTCATAGTCCGCGACGTCGGCAACGGCGATCCGGAGCAGATAATCCCAGTCTCCCGACATCGAATAGCAGTCCATGATCTCGCGCTGGGCGCGCACGAAATCGACAAAGGCAGCGACCGTCTCGGGCGCGTGGTTCTTCATCCGCACCTGGCAGATGATGTTGATGTCGCAACCGAGGCGCGCGGCATCGACCAGCCGCACGCTGCCGAGCAGCAGCCCGGCGCTTTCCAGCGCCCGAATGCGCCGCCAGCACGACGCTGCGGAGGCGCCGACCTGCGCGGCGAGCGCGGCGTTGCTGAGCGTCGCATCGGCCTGCAGCGCCGCGATGAGGCGACGGTCAATGGCATCGATCTGGATAGCCTGTTTCATTATTCTACTCCAGCGGCCGAGATCGTCCTGAACATCGCGGCCAGCCTGCCAGATTGAACGGCATTATTCACGCTTTTGTGAAACACTGGTGTCATGGATAGTAACCTCACCGCAACGACCGATGCCCCGCCCGCAGGCGCTGCTGCCGACTGGACGATCCCGCAGCGTTGGTCGGATTACACCCCGGCCGAGCACGCGGTCTGGGACACGCTTTTCGCGCGCCAGTCGGCGATGCTGCAGGGCCGCGCCGCCGACGCCTTCCTGCGCGGTGTCGATGTGCTGAAGATGACCCGGCCAGGCATTCCCGATTTCACCGAGCTGTCCGAACGATTGCTGGCACTGACCGGCTGGCAGGTCGTCGCCGTCCCCGGCCTTGTCCCCGACGAGGTGTTTTTCGGCCATCTCGCCGAGCGTCGCTTTGTCTCCGGCCGCTTCATCCGCACCGCCGACCAGCTCGATTATCTCCAGGAACCCGATGTCTTCCACGATGTCTTCGGCCATGTGCCGCTGCTCGCCGACCCGGTGTTTGCCGATTACATGCAGGCCTATGGCCGCGGTGGACTGCGTGCGGCCGGCGCCGGCGCCATCGCCCGGCTGTCGCGGCTTTACTGGTACACGGTGGAGTTCGGCCTGGTCCGCGAGGCGGGCGCGCTGAAACTCTACGGTGCCGGCATCGTCTCGTCGCACGGCGAATCGCTCTATGCGCTCGACGATCCCAGCCCCAATCGCATCGGCTTCGACCTCAGGCGCATCATGCGCACACCGTACCGCATCGACGATTACCAGCAGGCCTATTTCGTCATCGACAGCTTCGACGACCTGCTGCGCCATACGCTGGAAACCGATTTCGGCCCGCTTTATGCCGAGCTCGAGGCATTGCCCGACCACGCCATCGGCACCATTCTCCCCGAAGACGACGTCATCACCCGCGGCACGCAGGCCCGCGTGCAGCGCCGATAAGGCCCGGTGGCGGCGGGCGGGTTGCCCGCTATAACGTCCCGGTGGAGGACTGATGCGGACCATCGATCTCAATGCCGACCTGGGTGAAGGCTATGGCCCGTGGACGATGGGCGACGACGCGGCGATGCTCGATATCGTCAGCAGCGCCAACGTCGCCTGCGGCGGCCACGCCAGCGACCCCGACACCATGGCGCGGACGCTCGGCCTGGCCAGGGCGCGCGGCGTCGTCACCGGCGCGCACCCGAGCTATCCGGACAAGGAAGGCTTTGGCCGCCGACGGTTGCCGGCGACGCCCGACGAGATCGAGCGCTTCGTCGCGGCACAGGTCGGCGCGCTGATCGCCATCGGGCGGCTGGTCGGCCAGCCGGTCAGCTATGTGAAGCCGCATGGCGCGCTGGGCAATGTCGCTGCCGCCGAGGCGCCGGTCGCCGCCGCCATCGTGCGGGCGGTGCGCGCGATCGATCCCGGCCTTGCCATCCTCGCCATCTCGGGCACCGCGCTGGAGACGGTCGCGCGTGCCGAAGGCCTGGCAACCTATAGCGAGATCTTCGCCGACCGCGGCTACACGCCGGCCGGCCAGCTGGTACCACGCGCCGAGCCCGGCGCGATGATCACCGATGCCGGCGTCGCCAGCGACCGGCTGCTGGCCTTTCTCGACAGCGGCGACATGCCGACGGTGGGCGGCGCACCGGTGCGGCTGGCGGCGGATTCGGTCTGCATCCACGGCGACAGCGACCATGCCGTGGCGATGGCCCGGCACATCCGCGACAGTTTCCGCGCCCGCGGGCTGGCGATCGCGCCGTTCATGGGGTCGTGACACCCGTCGCGAAACCCGTCGGCGATACCGGGCTGCTGTTCGAATTCGGCACCGGGATCGACCCGGCGGTGTTCGACCGCATCCTCGCCATCGATGCGGCGCTGGCCGCCGACCCGCCGGCGGGCGTGCAGGAGACCGTGCCGGCCTATGTCTCGCTGTTGCTGGTCTATGACCCGCTGGTGACCGATGCCGCAACACTGGAGGCCGAGGTGCGGGCGCGCATGTCCACCGCGACGGCTAAGCCGCCGCCCGGCCGCGACCATGTCATCCCGATGTGCTGCGATGCCGATCTGGCGCCTGACCTTGCCGATGTCGCGGCGCAACTGGGCCTTGCCCCGGACGCGGTGATCGCCAGGCACCTCGCCGCCGAATACCGCGTCTACATGTACGGTTTCGCCCCGGGCTATGCCTATATGGACGGCGTGCCCCCGGCGCTGCACCTGCCAAGGAAGACGGTGCCGGTGCGCAGTCGCCCGGTCGGCAGCATCATGATCGCCGGCGGCCAATGCCTGATCACCACCCTGCCGATGCCGACCGGCTGGTGGGTGATCGGTGCGACCGCCACCGCCGTGCTGCGACCGCACGACAGCAGCCCGTTCCTGTTCCAGCCGGGCGACCGGGTACGTTTCATCGCGCAATCGCGCGCCGATTTCGACGCGGCCCGATGACCGGCGCTGTCCTCCAGGTCGAAATGGCCGGGCCGCTGACGACGATCCAGGATGCCGGCCGGCCCGGGCATCGCCGCTTCGGCGTCACGCCGTCGGGCCCGGTCGATCGTCTCGGCTTTGCGGCCGCCCATGCCGCGCTCGGCAATCCGCCCGGTGGCGCGGCGCTCGAACTGTCGCACGGCGGCATCGTGCTGCGCTGCGTGCAGGGCGAAGTCAGCTTTGCGCTGGCCGGGGGTGACTTCGCGGCACGGGTCGACGGCGCTGATCTGGGGCCCTGGACCACCGGCGTGCTCCGCCCCGGCATGCGCCTCGCGATCCGCGATGGCAGCGCCGGCAATTGGGCGACGCTGGCGTTTGGCGGCACGCTCGAGGCGCGCCACTGGCTCGGTAGCGCGGCGACGCTGGCACTGGCGGGCCTCGGCGGCGGTCGGGTGGCGGCCGGCGATCGGCTGGTGATCGCGGCGCGGGCGCCTGCGGAGCGGGGCCCGATCGCGCCACCGCCGACGGAAACCGGCCCGATCCGGGTCGTCATCGGCCCGCAGGACGCCTATTTCGCACCCGATTCCCTCGCCGCGCTGCTGTCCCAGCCCTATGCCGCCGCTGCTGCCTTCGATCGCATGGGCATGGTGCTCGACGGGCCACTATTGCCGCCGCTGTCGGTAACGATGCTGTCGGCGCCGCTGCTGCGCGGGGCCATCCAGGTCAATGGCGCCGGCACGCCGACCATCCTGCTCGCCGATCACCAGACGACCGCCGGCTATCCGCGCATCGCCACCGTCATCGATACCGATGTCGACCGCGGCGAGCCAGATGCTGCGCGCTGCGGCGGCGCGGCGGGCGACGGCGATNCGACCGCCGGCTATCCGCGCATCGCCACCGTCATCGATACCGATGTCGACCGCGCCGCCCAGCTTCGCCCCGGCGAAACGCTGCGTTTTGCCGCGATCACCGTCGCGGAAGCCATCGCCGTCGCCCGCCGCGCCGCCGCAGCGCGCAGCATCTGGCTCGCCGCGGTCGCGGTCGGGCAGGGCTCGCTGGCCGAACGGCTGTCGTCGGCAAACCTGATCGACGGCGTTATCGATGCGGTAACCGGACAGTAAGGCTTGCCGTTCCAGAATTTGCGTTATAACATTTGCTGTCTCGGCAACCCGAAAGGTTCGCAGCATGGGCGTTTCGCGATATTTTCATTCGCTGCCGGTCGCCGACATGCCGCACGGCCGCCGCGCATGAACCGCAATCCGGCCAGTCCGTTCGCCGGCGATGACCGGTATCGCCAGCGCGCCGCCCGCCGCCGTTTCGGCACGAACGCGTCGATGGTCGCGCTCGCCGCCATGGCCGCGCTGCTGGTCGCGGCGATGATCTATATCGTCGTGCTGGTGGTGACGCTGCTCGCCAACATGCTTGGCCAGCAGGCGACGGGGCGGATTGAGCAGCAATCCCGCGCCGGTGTGCAGGCCGTGGTGGAAACCGTCACGGCCGCGCTGCCGCGTCCCTGATCGGTTCGACGTTACAGCGGCCCGCTGGCCGCCATGAAGATCGCCGCCAGCGCCTCGATCCCGGCCTGGTCGTCGGCATCGAACCGGCCCGGCAGCGGGCTGTCGAGATCGAGCACGCCGAGCAGTTCGCCATTCCGCACCAGCGGCACCACCAGCTCCGATCGCGATGCCGAATCACAGGCGATGTGGCCGGGAAAGGCGTGGACATCGGGCACCAGCTGGGTTGCTCGCGTCGCCGCCGCTGTTCCGCAGACGCCGCGGCCGATGGCGATGCGGATGCAGGCCGGCAGTCCCTGAAAGGGTCCGAGCACCAGCTCACCATCGCGCAGGAAATAAAAGCCCGCCCAGTTGAGATCGGGCAGCAGGTTGTAGATCAGCGCCGCGGTGTTGGCGGCGTTGGCGATGATGTCGCGCTCATCGCAGACCAGCCCGCGCAGTTGCTGGGCGAGGTCGGCATAAGCCGCGGCCTTGTCGCCGACGAGCGGCTGGGCAACGAACGACATCAGCCGAGCCGCGCCAAGGCGGCACCAAGGCGCTCGGCCTCGGCAGAGCGGGCGGCATGGTCCTCGCGGGCCTTTTCGACCGCTTCCGGCTTGGCCTTTTCGGTAAAGCCGGGCGAGTTCAGCCGGCCGGCGAGGGCGTCGCGCTCTTTCATCGCCGCGGCGCGCGCCTTGTCGAGCCGGGCGCGCTCGGCGGCGAGGTCGACGACACCTTCCAGCGGCAGCGCATAGGTCGCTTCGGCATGGACGAGCTGCAGCCGGCCACCCGTCGCCGGCGTCGTGGCCGGGACGATCCGCGCCAGCCGCTCGATGGCGGCAGCATTGGCCGCCAGGCGCGCCGACACTTCGGCGCTGGCACCTTCGACGCTGTAGCCGAGCTTGGCGCCGGGCGGCACGTTCAATTCGGTGCGGGCCGAGCGGACTTCGCTGACCAGCCCGATCAGCCATTCGATATCGGCGCTGGCGGCGGCATCGGCGGGCAGGTCGGCCGCGACCCATTGCGCGACGACCAGGTCGTACGGCCGCGACCCCAGCTTGTGCCACAGTTCCTCGGTCAGGAACGGCATCACCGGGTGCAGCATGACGAGGATCTGGTCGAGCGCCCAGCCGGTGACGGCGCGGGTTTCGGCGGCAACGGCTGCGTCGGCACCTTCCATCAAAAGCGGCTTGGTCAACTCCAGATACCAGTCGCAGAAGCGGTTCCAGGTGAACTGGTAGATGGCATCGGCATAGGCGTCGAAGCGGTAGGTGGCGATGGCGGTTTCGAGCGCCCGGGCGGTGGCCGCGACCTCGCCGATGATCCAGCGGTTGACGGCGGCGCCGGCCGACGGTGGCGCGATCGACTGCGAGGCGCCGATGCCGTTCGACTGGCAGAAGCGCGCCGCGTTCCACAGCTTGGTGGCGAAGTTGCGATAGCCCTCGACGCGCTTTTCATCGAGCTTGATGTCGCGGCCCTGGCTTTCCATCGCGGTCAGCGTGAAGCGCAGCGCATCGGCGCCATATTTGTCGATGAGGCCGAGGGGATCGACGGTATTCCCCTTGGATTTGGACATCTTGGCGCCCTTGGCGTCGCGGACGAGGCCATGGCAATAGACGGTCTTGAACGGCGGCACCTCCTCCATGAAATGGATGCCCTGCATCATCATGCGGGCGACCCAGAAGAAGATGATATCGAAGCCGGTGACCAGCACGTCGCCGGGATAGTGGCGTGCCAGATCGGCGGTATCGTCCGGCCAGCCGAGAGTGGCGAAGGGCCAAAGGGCGGACGAGAACCAGGTGTCGAGGACGTCTTCGTCGCGCGTCAGCACGACGTTGCCGGCCTGGGCCTGCGCATCGGCTTCGCTTTCGGCGACATAGCATTTGCCGTCGGGCCCGTACCACGCCGGGATCTGGTGTCCCCACCACAATTGCCGCGACACGCACCACGGCTGGATGTTCTCCATCCAGTTGAAGTAGGTCTTTTCCCAGGTTTTCGGCACGAACTGCGTCGCGCCCGAGCGCACCGCCGCCAGCGCCGGCTTGGCGAGCTCACCGGCGTTCACATACCATTGGTCAGTCAGCCACGGCTCCACCACCACGCCGGAGCGGTCGCCATAGGGCATCTGGATGGTCTTGGCCTCGATGCTCTTGACGAGATCGAGCGCTTCCAGGTCGGCGACGACCTTCTTGCGCGCCTCGAAGCGGTCGAGGCCAACATAGTCCGCCGGGATGCCCTCGGCGGCGATGATGCGGGCATCGGCGTCGAAGATGTTGATCGGCACCATGTCGTGCCGCTTGCCGACCTCGAAATCGTTGAAGTCGTGCGCCGGGGTGATCTTAACGGCGCCCGAGCCAAGCTCCGGATCGGCGTGGTCATCGGCGACGATGGGGATGCGCCGCCCGGTGATTGGTAGCGCGACGAACTTGCCGATGACCGACCGGTAGCGCTCGTCGGTCGCATTCACCGCCACCGCGGTATCGCCGAGCATCGTTTCCGGGCGTGTCGTCGCGACGATGATATGGTCGCGGCCATCGGCGAGCCGCACGCCATCGGCGAGCGGGTAGCGGATATGGGTGAAGGTGCCGGCGACCTCGCGAGTCTCCACCTCAAGGTCCGAGATCGCCGTCTTCAGCTTGGGGTCCCAATTGACCAGCCGCTTGTCGCGATAGAGCAGGCCCTGGTTGAACAACGTCACGAACACCCGCGTCACCGCGGTGTTGAAGCCCTCGTCCATCGTGAACCGCTCGTGCGCCCAGTCGCAACTGGCGCCCAGCCGGCGCAGCTGGCGGGTGATGGTGTCGCCGCTCGCGCGCTTCCAGTCCCAGACGGTTTCGAGGAACGCCGCGCGGCCCATCTGCTGCCGCGTCGTACCTTGTGAGGATTCGGCAAGCTGGCGTTCGACGACCATCTGCGTCGCGATGCCGGCGTGATCGGTGCCGACCACCCAACGCGCGTCGCGACCCTGCAGCCGGTGCCAGCGGATCAGCACGTCCTGCAGCGTGTTGTCGAGCGCATGGCCGATGTGCAGCGACCCGGTGACATTGGGCGGCGGGATGATGATGGTGAACGGCTTGGCATCGGGGCGATCGGGGCGGAAGGCGCCGCTCGTTTCCCAATGGGCGTACCAGCGCTGCTCGAAATCCGCCGGGGCAAAGGTCTTGTCGATAAGAGTCATGGCTGCGCTGTTAGCGGGTGCAGCAACCGGGGGAAAGCCCGGGGCTTTGCGAGGGGCCGCCGATGCAGGCATGATGGCGCGGGGAGACGATGATGCCGCAACCGAACGCGATCGAGGCCAGCCTGATGCTTGCGGCTGAGCGGGCCGGCGATATCACGCCGCTGGTCTATGACCGGCTGTTCGCTGCCCAGCCGGCGATGCGGGCGGAGTTCTGGCGTGACGGCAGTGGCGCCATCCGCGGCGAGATGCTGTCGCGCGTGATCGAAACGATCCTCGATCTGGCCGGGCCGCGTGCCTATGCCGACCAGATGATCGACTGCGAGATCATCACCCACGACGCCTATGGCATTCCGCGATCGGTGTTCACCACCTTCTTTGCCATCGTCGCCGAAACGGTGGCGGCGATCGCCGGGCCGGACTGGACGCCCGACATGGCGGCGGGCTGGGCCCGGTTGCTCGCCGATGTCGATGCCATTGTCGCGGCAGCGCCGAACCACGAGGCGTCGTGGACGGCCGCGCCACGGGCCATCGCCTGACGCCGGCGCTTCAGTCGCCGACGATCAGGAACGCCGCGACCACGATCAACCCAAAGCCCAGCGCCTGCCGCGGTGTCACCGCCTGGCCGAGCACCGTTGTCGAGAACACCGCGAACACCAGCAGCGAGATGACCTCCTGCAGGCCCTTAAGCTGCGGCGCTGTCAGCGCTGCCGATCCGATGCGGTTGGCAGGCACGGCAAAGCAATATTCGATGAAGGCGATGCCCCAGCTGATGAAGATCACCGTTACCAGCGGTACCGTCTTGAACCGCAGATGGCCGTACCAGGCGACGGTCATGAACAGGTTGGAGATCAGCAGCAGCCCCGCCGCTGTCAGGCCGGGCGACAGGCCGAACATCGGCGGAACGTCAGTCCTTGCCGGTCAGGCGCCGGATCTCGGCCTGGGCAAGGCGCTCGACAATCTCGGGCATGTTGGCATCGAGCCATTGCTTGAGCAGCGGCTCGAGCATCGCCCGGATCAGGTCCTCCAACGTCTTCGGCTCGCCGATCGTCACCCCGCCGACATTCTCCATTACCGGTGCCGGTGCTTCCAACGGGGCCGGCGGCGCTTCCGGCGCCGCAGCCTGGCTCTCCTCGGTCATGCGCGACCGGATCGAGGACAGGATGGCGTCGATATTCGGAGGAAGTTCGCTCATGCTGCAGGTCTAGTGCAGGAGGCGGCGCAACTGCAAGCGAGGTCGATGCCCGCCGCCGTCGCGCGAAAGAATTGATCGATGCTCAAAAGTTATTGCGGTGGCGCACCGGCGCTGGCACAGCAGCGCAGATGAAAAGCCGGTTTGCTGCATGATCAATCCGCTATGGGCCTTTAACAGGGCGCTTTCGGGTTTTTCGACGGGGCGTGACGACGGCGGCTTGCCAATCACAGCGCCGGCATTATACAGCCAGTGTAATGGTCGAGTGATACAGTTGGGCGATGATGGCTGAGAGGATTTCGGCGTTGACGAGTTTGAAGGTCCTGGCGTGGAGTCGTGCCGGCGTGATGACCGCAGCCCTGGCGCTGGCGGCGCCAGGTGCGGCCGAGACGCTGCCCGGCGCGCTGGCCAAGGCCTATCGCACCAACCCGACCCTGAATGCCGCCCGCGCCAACCAGATGGCAATCGATGAGACGGCGACCATCCAGCGCGCCGCCGGCCTGCCCAATATCGGCATCAACTCGACCTTCAACGAGAATCTGCTGATCCCGCCAGGCCAGTTCATCGTCGTCCCGCGCCAGCTGCAATCGCAGGCGCAGATCAACGTGCCGCTGTACAACGGCGGCCGCATCAAGAACGCCGTGCGCGCTGCCAACGGCCGCATCGCCGCCGGGGAAGAACAGCTGCGCGGGACCGAGGCCAGTGTCTTCAGCCAGGTCGTTGCCGCATACAGCGACGTGCTGCGCGACATGGCCATTGTCGAGTTCAACCGCGCCAACATCAACAATCTCGACGTCACCCTGCGGTCGTCGCGCGATCGGTTCGAGGTCGGCGACATCACGCGCACCGACGTTGCCCAGGCAGAGGCGCGCCTGTCGCAGGCGCGCGGCGACCTGGCGAACGCCGAATCGAACCTGATCGCATCCAAGGAACGCTATATCCAGCAGGTCGGCGACGCTCCCGATGCGCTGACACTGCCGCCGCCGCTGCCCGGGCTGCCCGACAGCGTCGATGAGGCGGTGGCCGTCGCGATTAAGGAGAATCCCGATATCGCCGCGGCGCTGCGCAACCTGGAAGCGACCGGCTATGACGTGAAATCCGTCCGTGCCGGCCGGCTGCCGACCGTCAGTGCCTTTGGCAACCTCAGCCGATCGGACAACTTCGGCAGCGCCATCGTGCCGCCGGGCTTTCCGAACCAGCCGTCGACGCAGACATCCGGATCGGCCGGGTTCCAGCTCAACCTGCCGATCTACCAGGGCGGACTGCCGGCGGCGCAGATCCGCCAGGCGCAGGCGCGCCAATCCGAGGCGCTGGAAAACCAGATCGGCATCGAACGCCAGGTCGTGCAGACGGTGCGTGCCGCCTTTGCCAGCTGGAAGGCCAGCGTCGACGTCATCGCCGCCGCCGATGCCGCAATTTCGGCCAACAGCCTGTCGCTGCAGGGCGTCCGCGCCGAAAATGGCGTCGGCACGCGGACCATCATCGAAGTGCTGAATGCCGAGCAGGAATTGAACAACGCCCGCGTGTTGCTGGCGACTGCACGGCGCAACGCCTATGTCGCCGCCTTCACGCTGATCGCGGCGATGGGTAATGCCGAAGGGCGGGATCTCAGCCTCGACGGCGTCACGCTGTACGACGTGAAGCGCAATGCCCGGCTATCGCGCAGCAGCTATTTCGACTGGTCGGGGCGCAAGGTGCCCCTGCAGCAGTCGACCCGCACGGTCAACACGCCGGCGCAGGATGCGAGCATCCAGGGTCCGCCGCAGCCCTGACGCCGGTCAAAAGGCGAAGGCGCGCGGCCATTCGAAGCCGGGCAGCGGCTTGGCGGCAACCTCGAGGAACGGCAGGCCGCCGATGCGAACGGCGCCGCCGGGCGCCGTGACAAGCGGGCCGACCGAGGCACGGCCGATGCCGCCGTCGCGCACGACCGCGGCGACCCGGCCGTGCGGCTGCAACTGGGCGGCGATGACGGCAGGGACCGTCTCGATGGCGCCTTCGAACAGGATCAGATCATAGGGCGCACCAGCGGCATGGCCTTCGGCCAGCGGCGCCTCGATGACCTCGGCACCGGCAGCGCGCGTCAGCGCCAGCAGGCCGGGATCGGCTTCGATAGCCACCACGCTGGCGCCCATGTGCCGCAGCACCGCCGCCGTGTAGCCACCGGCGGCGCCGATCAGCAGGACCTTGTCGGCCGGGACGACACGCGCGTTCTGCAACAGCAGCGCCACCACCATCGGTTCGAGCAACCAGCGCTGGGGCGCGATCTCCAGCGCGGCATCGGCATAGGCGAGGCCGCGCAGCGCCGGCGGGACATAATCCTCCCGCGCAATCTCTGCCATGGCGGTCAACACGGCAGGATCGATGACGCCGACGGTCCGCAACTGGCTGTTGATCATCGTCTGGCGGCGCTGGGCGCTCGTCATTTCCGCAGTGTGATTGTCGGCAAGGCTGGTCACGTCGGGTCTCGCAAGGTCTGGCGGCTGTCGGAGCTGGACAACCGCGTCGCAGTCGAATTCGTATGACGGCGCATCCGGCATAGCTATCAAGGTTGCCCTCGCCAAGCACCTTCGCTAGGGGAGGCATCCCAACGCTTCGGCTTGGGCCCGATGGCGGAGTGGTGACGTAACGGACTGCAAATCCGTGAACCCGGGTTCGATTCCCGGTCGGGCCTCCAACGCGCAGCGCCGTGTGTGCGCATGCTGCGCGCCGACAGGCGCAAGCGCGGCCAGCGAGGCGGCCGAAACCCCGGCCGATCTCGTCTGACCCCGGATCAAGTCCGGGGCAGGCTGCGCGGGCTTTGCCCGCGCCCTCTACGCCAATAAGACGACATTACGCCGGGTTATCCCGCACATGCGCCTCCAGCTCGTCGAAGAACCGCTCCAGATTGTGCAGCACGTTGACCTTGAATTCGTAATTCACCTCGGGCGAGTTCGATTCGATGATCGGCGATTCATCGACCTTCTCGGCATAGGCGGCGGCGACCGTCTTCACATAGTCCGGCGTCAGCTTGATTTCGCCCATCCGGTCGAGAATGCGCAGCTGGACGATCATCATCTGGCGCACCAGCATCTCCAGCGCGGTGATGCGGGCAACGGCGGCGACGGCATCGAGCTCGACGGATTCGTCTTCGTTCATGGCGGCGAGTTTAGCGGTGGTTGCGGCAAGGGGAAGGCCCGGTTTCCAACAGGGCCGGAGCGGCGCATTTGCATCGCGGCACCGGCCTGGGGCATCACCCGGCCATGACCCGCACCCTGTCCGCCCGCGTCGAGCGCTTTCCCGTCCGTGGCAGCTTTGTCATCGCGCGCGGCGCCCGCACCCATGTCGATGTCGCGGTGGCAGAGATCGCCGATGGCCCCTGGCGCGGCCGCGGCGAGGGCACCGCCATCTATTACCGTGGCGAATCGGCCGAATCGGTCGTGGCGGCGATGCTGGCCACCGGCGATGCGATCGCCGCCGGCGCCACCCGTGCCGACCTGCTGACGCTGCTGCCGGCCGGCGCTGCGCGCAACGCCCTCGATTCGGCGCTGTGGGATTTGGAGGCCAGGCAGGCCGGCCGCCGCGTCTGGCAACTGCTCGGCCTGCCGCAGCCGCGGCCGCTGCTGACCGCCTATACGATCAGCCTCGGCGACCCCGGCGTCATGGCGGCGGCAGCGGCGCTGGTGCGGGGTCGCGAGCTGTTGAAGGTCAAGCTTGGCGGCGGCGATGGCTGGCAGGCCGACGTCGAGCGCGCCGCGGCCGTCCGCCGCGCCGCCCCCGATGCCCGGCTGACCGTCGATGCCAATGAGGCCTGGGGCGGCACCGATGTCGCGCGCACCGCCGCGGCGCTGGCGCTGCTGGGCGTCGAACTGATCGAGCAGCCGGTGCCGGCGGGCGAGGATGCGCAGCTCGATGGCGTGCGCTCGCCGGTGCCGCTGGCGGCTGACGAGAGCTGCCATGACCGGGCGACGCTCGACGCCATCATCGGCCGCTACAGCCATATCAACATCAAGCTCGACAAGGCCGGCGGGCTGACCGAGGCGCACGCCTTGGTGCATGCCGCCCGTACCCGCGGGCTGGGCGTAATGACCGGTTGCATGCTGTCGACATCGCTCGGCATCGCGCCGGCGTTCCACATCGCCATGCAGGGCGAATACGCCGATCTCGACGGGCCGCTGCTGATCGAGGATCGGCCGAATGGGCTGAAGTTCGAACATTCGGACGTCTGGCCACCAGATGTGGGGCTGTGGGGTTGATCAGTCCGGTCGGTATAGGCTCACATCGGCCATGATGACCCTGAACAGACACAGCAACGACCGCTCGTCCATGGTCTCGTGCAGGCGCGTCCGCAGAGCCGCTTCATAGGCGCCACGCTCGCCCAGGGTCTTGACGCTGAATTTCCGTGATCGGCGCCGTCCTGCCGCATCGTGCCAGCGCGCGATCCAGTGCCCGGTATCGCCGCCTTTGACCTTCGGCACGCGATTGACACCGGGGACATCGGCAGGCGAGTTGGCGCGCCGGTGATGACGACGCTTCAATGCCAGATACTGGCGGTGTATCTCGAGCTTGGCGTCAACGGCGCTACGGGCGGCTTCGAAGGCCTGGCCGGCGCTGCCGTACCGCCGGTCACTGTAGAAACGTTTCAGTAACCGACCGTCTATCGTTAGATAAGCGTAATAACCGAACATGCGCCTATCGGCGTCTTCGATCCTTTTGACGCGATCTGGCACACACAACTCGCAAGCAAACTATACTAAAAAAGCTATACTCTACGAAGTGAGTTAAAAATATCGGAATCTTTCTCTTTCGATCCAGTGTGGCGAGAGATCGCAAGCGGCGAACGCGTGCGCCTAATTCGCTTCGCTTCCGGAATAATCAACGACGGATTCGAATATTATCTTCAATGCCGCTTGTTCGGACGTTGTAAGTTCGGGCCGCCAGATTTCGAACAGCAGGATCGCCCGCGGCGCATTGCTGTCGTTCCAGGCTTCATGCTCGATGCTGTCGTCGAAGATGAGCATCTCGCCCTCGCGCACGTCGCGAGTATGATTGCCGACGCGCAGCCGGCAATCGGGCGGCACCAGCAGCGGCAGGTGGCAGATCAGCCGCGTATTGAGCATGCCGTGGTGGGGCGGGATGTGCATGCCCGGCGCCAGGATCGAAAACAGCGCCATCGGCGAGTGCTCCCTGATGACCGGGATCGGCAGCCCCTGCAGTGCCGCCATCGTTGTCGGGCAGCGCGCGGCATTTGTGGTGGGGACGCCGCCCTTCAGCAGGTGGCAGGCGCTCCAGCGCGGGTCGCCGAACAGCTCGTTGGCGCGCGGCGGCCGGTCGCGCGGCTGTTCCGCATAGGGTTGCAGCGCGCCGGCATCGGCCATCATGGCCAGCGCTTCGGCCTTGATCGCGGCGGTCGCCGCCATCAGCCCGGCGGTCCAATCGAAATCGGCGGGGTCGTAAAAGGCCTGTTGCGGCAGGCCGGGGAAATAAAAGCTCGTCGGCTGCTGGAGCTGCGGCGCCGAGCGGCCGCTGATGATGGCCAGCGCCTCGGCAAAGCGCGGGCCCGCGGCATCGGCGTCACCGCCAGCGGCGGCCCGCGAGGCCTGTATGGCGTTGAAAAAGCGATCTGTCGCGGCGGTCCGTTCGGCATCGGCACGCTGAAGCCGCGCGATGAGGTCGGCGGGCAGATTGGTGCGGCCATTGGCCGACGCGAGCGCGCGCTCGTACCACGACACCGCCGCACGGTCGTCGCCATCGCGCGTATGGATCTCGCCGTGCATGAGGAGCGCGTACGGATTGTCGGCGTCGAGCTGCAGCACCCGATCGAGCGCCCGGCGCGCCGCCGGCCGGTCGTCCTGCAGGTCGCAGCACTGCGCCAGCACCAGCCACAATTGCGCGCTGCCGCGGCCGCTGGCGGTGACGGTCTCGAACGCCTGGCGCGCACTGGCCGTCTCGCCGCGCCGGAACGCCTCGATGCCGGCATTGGCGATGGCTTCGAACCGGGCTTTGTAGGGATCAGTCATGCGCCACGCCTTAGCGAAGGCGCATCGAACTGTCACTTTGCACCCGCCGTCGGGCGCGCCTATCTGTGGTCGATGGCCAGCCGTCCCGACATCGTGCCCAATCGCCGTGCCATCATCGATCGGCGCGCGATCGCCGATGTATTGGCGACGGGCATGGCCGGCGCGACAAGCTTTGCCGAAAAGCGCGCGCTGCTCGCCGCCACCCTGCGCAGTGCGCTCGCCGATGGCCGCGGGGAATTGCAGCGGCGGCTGCGCGAGACCCCGGCCAAGGGGCTCGAACTTGCCGGTGCCCAGGCCTTTCTTGTCGACCAGCTGCTGCGGCTGATGTTCGACGGCGTCGTCACCGATCTCTATCCGGCGACCAACCGCACCTCGTCCGAACGCCTCGCGCTGGTCGCCGTCGGTGGCTATGGCCGCGGCCAGATGGCGCCGTTTTCGGACATCGACCTGCTGTTCCTCACCCCCTGGAAACAGACAGCCTGGGGTGAACAGGTCATCGAGACGATGCTTTACCTGCTGTGGGATCTCGGCCTGAAGGTCGGCCACGCCACGCGCTCGCTTGACGACATGGTGCGCATGGCCAAGGCTGATATCACCATCCGCACCGCGTTGCTGGAATCGCGCTTCGTCTGGGGCGACCAGCCGCTGTACGAGGAAGCCACGCTGCGCTTCCGCCGCGAGGTCGTCGCCGGCACCGCCCGCGCCTTTACCGCCGAAAAGCTGGCGGAACGCGACGAGCGCCACCGCAAGATGGGCGACAGCCGCTATGTCGTCGAACCCAATTTGAAGGAAGGCAAGGGGGGCCTGCGCGACCTCCACACGCTGTTCTGGATCGGCAAGTACGCCTATCAGGTCGAAACTGTTGCGGAACTGGTCGACAAGGGCCTGCTCACCGCCGTCGAGCTGAAGCATTTCCGCCGCGCCGAAAGCTTTTTGTGGGCGGTGCGCATCAACCTCCACGATATCGCCGGCCGCGCCGAGGAACGCCTGACCTTCGATGTCCAGCGCGAGCTGGCGACGCGGCTGCGCTATGCCGAGCGGGGCGGCATGTCGGCCGTCGAACGCTTCATGCGGCACTATTTCCTGATGGCGAAGACCGTCGGCGACCTGACCGGGCTGTTCCTCGCGCATCTCGACGAAAGCTTTGCGCGGTCGAGCTGGCTGCCGTCGCTGACCCGGCGGCCAACCAAGCTCAACGGCTTCACGCTGCGCCGCGGCCAGATCGGCGTGCCTGGCGATGATTTCTTCCGCGCCGATCCGGTCCGGCTGCTCGAACTGTTTGCGCTCGCCGATGGCCAGCAGCTCCCCATCCATGCCCAGGCGATGCGCCAGGCGGCGCGCGATGCCGGGTTGATCGACGAGCGTGTGCGCCGCGACAAGCGCGCCAACGAGCTGTTCATGGGCGTGCTCGCCAGCCGCCATGATCCCGAACGCATCCTGCGGGCGATGAACGAGGCGGGCGTGTTCGGGCGCTTCGTTCCGGATTTCGGCCGTGTCGTCGCCCAGATGCAGTACGACATGTACCATCACTATACCGTCGATGAGCATACCATCCGCGCCATCGGCCTGCTGGCGCGCATCGAATCGGGCAATCTGGCCGCGGAACACCCGCTGTCGGCCAAGGTCATCCAGCGGCTGGTGTCACGCCGCGTGCTCTATGTCGCCGTGCTGCTCCACGACATCGCCAAGGGCCGCGGCGGCGACCACAGCACCTTGGGGGCGGAGATCGCCAACCGGCTGTGCCCGCGGCTGGGCATGAGCGCTGCCGAGACCGAGACGGTGGCCTGGCTGGTGCGCTATCACCTGCTGATGTCGGCGACGGCGTTCAAGCGCGACCTTGCCGATTTCAAGACCATTCTCGATTTCGCCGAAACCGTCGCCTCGCCGGAGCGGCTGCGGCTGCTGCTGCTGCTGACGGTGGTCGACATCCGCGCCGTCGGCCCCGGCGTCTGGAACAACTGGAAGGGCCAGCTGCTCCGCGACCTGTATGAATCGGCGGAGGAGGTGCTGCGCCTCGGCCACAAGCAGAAGGGTCGCAGCGAGCGGATTGCCGCCAAGCAGGCCGGGCTGGCTGTGGCGCAGGGCTGGGACCCGGCGCGCTTCGATCGCTATGCCCGGCGCTTCCCCGACAGCTACTGGATCGCCGAAACGCCCGAGGCGCTTGCCATCAATGCGGCGATGATCGACGCCGCCGACGCCGAAAGCTGCCCGCTGTCGATCACCACGGTGCCCGATCCGGCATCGGGCACCACGCTTGTCAGCATCTATGCCGCCGATCACCCGGGGCTGTTCTATCGCATCGCCGGCGCCATATCGCTGGGCGGCGCCAATATTCTCGACGCCCGCATCCACACTACGCGCGACGGCCAGGCGATCGACAATTTCGTCATCGCCGACCCGCTCGGCCGGCCCTTTGCCGAACCGGCGCAGCTGGCACGGCTGCGGCGCAGCATCGAGGATGTGCTGACCGGCAAGATCCGCCTCGCCGACCGGCTGGCAGCGCGCCCGCTGGCCCGGAGGCGCGCCGAGGTCTTCAAGGTCGAGCCCAATGTGCTCGTCGATAACAAGGCGTCGAACCGCTACACGGTGCTCGAGGTCAACGCCGCCGACCGGCCGGCGCTGCTCTATTCGCTGACCAATGCGCTGTTCCAGAGCCGCGTCACCATCCACAGCGCCCATATCGCCACCTATGGCGAGCGCGCGACCGACACGTTTTACCTGACCGACCTGACCGGCGCCAAGATCGATAGCCCGACGCGGCTGAAGACGCTGGAACGCCGACTGGTGACGCTGGCCGGCGGCAATACCGGGCGCACGGAAATGCTCGACCAGCAGGCCGCCGAATAGGTCGGTTCAGAACGCTGCCGAGGCTTGTTCAAAAGCTGCCGGCGGCTGGTTCAGGGCGCTGCCGGCGGCTGGGGATCGGGCGACGTCGTGGCGCCCTGTTGGGTCGGGGACGGGGCCCGGACGTAGGTGATAACCATCGCCGCAACGGCGAGAATCACCGAAATGATCAGGACATAGCGGACCACATTGAGGCCGACGCCGCCGCGTGCCTCGTTCGTCGTCAATTTCTCGGGTTGTTCGACCACGGTTGTCTCCTTGCCGTGACAAACTCCGGGACGGCGTGCGGCGTTCCGACACGACGCCAGATTGACGTCGGACGCCCATGGCCGCATGCCGGGCGCCAGGAGACTCGCGATGACAAGACCGACTGTCGACGACTGGCAGAAAATGGCCGCCAAGGAGGTCAAGGGTGCCGACCTGACCTGGCCGACGCCCGAGGGCATCGACGTCAAGCCGCTGTACACCGCCGCCGATGTGGCGACCGATCCCGGCCTGCCGGGCTTTGCGCCCTTCACCCGCGGCGTGCGTGCGACGATGTACACGGGCCGGGCCTGGACGATCCGCCAGTATGCCGGATTTTCGACCGCCGAAGCCTCCAACGCCTTTTACCGCCGCAACCTCGCCGGCGGACAGAAGGGCCTGTCCGTCGCCTTCGATCTGGCCACCCATCGCGGCTATGACAGCGACCATCCGCGCGTCGCCGGCGATGTCGGCAAGGCCGGGGTCGCCATCGACAGCGTCGAGGACATGAAGCTGCTGTTCGACGGCATTCCGCTCGACCAGATGAGCGTCAGCATGACGATGAACGGCGCCGTGCTGCCGTGCCTCGCCTTCTACATCGTCGCGGCGGAGGAGGCCGGCGTCACCCAGGAAAAGCTCGACGGTACCATCCAGAACGACATTCTGAAGGAGTTCATGGTCCGCAACACCTATATTTATCCGCCGGCGCCGAGCATGCGGATCGTTGCCGACATCATCGAATACACCTCGAAGAACATGCCCAAGTTCAACAGCATCAGCATCTCGGGCTATCACATGCTCGAAGCCGGGGCGACGGCGGTGCAGGAGCTGGCGTTCACGCTCGCCGACGGCAAGGAATATGTCCGCGCCGCGCTGGCCAAGGGGTTGGCGGTCGACGATTTCGCCGGGCGGCTGAGCTTCTTCTTCGGCATCGGCATGAACTTCTTCATGGAAATCGCCAAGCTGCGCGCCGCGCGGACGCTGTGGGCGACGATCATGGCCGATTTCGGCGCCAGCCCGCGCAGCCAGATGCTGCGCACGCACTGCCAGACCAGCGGCGTCAGCTTGCAGGAGCAGGACCCCTATAACAACGTCATTCGCACCACGGTCGAGGCGATGGCCGCCGCGCTGGGCGGTACCCAGTCGCTGCATACCAATGCGCTCGATGAAGCGATCGCGCTGCCGACCGACTTTTCGGCGCGGATCGCCCGCAACACGCAGCTGGTGCTGCAGGAGGAAACCGGCATCACCCGGGTCGTCGATCCGCTGGGCGGTAGCTATTATGTCGAGGCGCTGACCGACAGTCTCGTGAAGGGCGCGCAGGCGTTGATCGACGAGGTCGAGGCGCTCGGCGGCATGACCAAGGCGGTCGAGACCGGCATGCCCAAGCTCGAGATCGAAAAGGCCGCGGCGGCCAAGCAGGCCCGCGTCGACATGGGTGACGACGTCATCGTCGGCGTCAACAAGTACAAGCCGACCAGCCAGGAGAAGCTCGAGATCCTCGACGTCGACAATGTCGCGGTGCGCGCCAGCCAGATCGAACGGTTGGCCATGGTGCGCGCCGGCCGCGACCCGGCGGCCGTCGAGGCCGCGCTGGCGGGGCTTCGCGCCGGGGCCGAGACGGGCGAGAACCTGCTGGCGCTGGCCGTGGTTGCCGCCCGTGCCCGCTGCACGCTCGGCGAGATCAGCAGTGCGCTCGAGGATGTCTTCGGCCGCCACGCCGCCATCGTCCGCATGGTCAGCGGCATCTATGCCGACGCCTACAAGGCCGACCCGGCCTATGCCCGGGTCGCCGAGGGCGTCGAGGCGTTCGAGCGCAGGAAGGGCCGCAAGCCCCGCGTGCTGATCGTCAAGATGGGCCAGGACGGTCACGACCGCGGCGCCAAGGTCGTCGGCACCGCGCTCGCCGACCTGGGCTTCGAAGCTACCGTCGGCCCGCTGTTCCAGACGCCCGAGGAGGCGCGTGACCTGGCGCTCAAGCTCGATGTCGACATCGTTGCCGCCTCGTCACTGGCCGCCGGCCACAAGACGCTGGTGCCGGCGCTGATAGATGCGCTGAAGGATGGCGGCCGGCCGGACATCCGGGTCATCGCCGGCGGCGTCATCCCGGCGCAGGATTATGATTTTCTCCGCGAGATCGGGACGGCGGCGATATTCGGGCCGGGGACGAACATCGTCGAGAGCGCGGCGGAGTTGCTGCGGCTGCTGGGGCACAATCTGCCGCCGGCGGGGGAACAGTTGGCGGCGGAGTGAGGCGATCCTCGCTCCCCCTTGCGGGGAGGGCGACTCGCGCAGCGAGCGGGGTGGGGGTACTCACTCCGAAACGCAGGATCCCCCACCCCGCTCGGCTGGCGCCGAGTCGCCCTCCCCGCAAGGGGGAGGGAGTG
>QBLU01000017.1 GCA_003241875.1 Alphaproteobacteria bacterium | reverse complement strand
TTCATCGGCCGGGGTTAACCCCGGCCGATGAAGCGCCAGATCTCTCATTCTGGCCGGATACAAAACCGGGACAGGGTCATGAAAACCCCGGACTCCAGTTATGACTGGTAGTGAAACGAGGAGCACGTCATCTCCTGGAAACTCATAGGCTTCCTGTCCGCCTAGCACGTTTACAACGATGTCGGCTTCGTATTGGTCTGAATAGCCGTGGAACCACCGTTTATAGCCGGGGATGCCATACGCCAACTGCTCAGCAGGGAAGAGCATCCAGACAGACTGATCGGGTTCTCTGTCTAAGCCCTTCACTGCATTGAGCCAAAGCAGGCTGAAATTTCGCTCGAACTCATATTTGTGCGGAACGGCGTATGTAACGCCGTTTATCTTGTAATGACTGGACCCGAAGTGTGACTCAGCGACCAGCGCCGCGATTGCGGCACCAACAGTCAACAAGATGATTTGAATACGCCTCACGGAATGTACATCAAGGGTTCTGCGAATGTCCGCAAGTGGACGGAAGCAGCCACCCACTTCCTCCCCAACAAAATGGAGTCTGGGGCCAAGGCCTCAGCCTCCGGAGGCGTTACCCCAGCTTCACCAGCGCCCGCTCGACCTCGGTCCATAATCCCGCCAGCGCGCGGGCCGCGGGCGATTTTGCGGAGCCGACCAGCACCGGCAGCTGGGTCGCCGCCATTGCCTCGATCGCGGCGGCATAGGGGATCACCGGGCGGTCGGGCGCCAGCGCGACGGTGGCGCGGTGCAGCGCCTTGCGGCGGTCGACCATGGTGAACACCGGCAGCACCACGGGCGCGCTGCCGCGGTGGTGCTTCGCCAGATGCTCGAGCAGCTGGTCATAGGCGCGCACCGACAGCGGCGACGGCAGCATCGGCACGACGAGCAGGTCGACAGCGCGAAACACCTGGTCGGCGAGTTCGGTCAGCCCGGGCGGGCAATCGAGGATGACGCGGTCGTAATCCTTGTCGAACGACTTTATCAGCTTCTTCAGGCGCTTGGCCTTGTCGTCCTCGCCCAGCTGCTTTTCGAGATGGCGCAGCGACTTGTCGGCGGCGAGCACATCGAGCCGCGCGAAATCCGACGCCTGGACCAGCGGCAGCAGGTCGCCGCCGGCAATGCCCTTGCGCGCCGAGGCGTCGGCGCGGGCGGTCAGCCGCAGCGTATAGGTGGCGGCACCCTGGGCATCGAGGTCCCACAGCAAGGTTCGGCGCGCCGACAGCGTGGCCGCGGCATGGGCAAGATTAACCGCCAGCGCCGATTTGCCGACGCCGCCCTTGACGCTGAACACGGCAAGGCTGCGCATCGGTTCAGGCCGCTAGGGCGTGGCGCAGGCGGTCGCGAATGTCGCGCAGGGCGGCGAGGTCGAGGATCGGGCCGGGCGCAGTTGCAGAGCTGGGCACGAAGGCGGCAACCGGCGCGGGGACGAACTCGGGGACCTCGGCGGCGATCGGCGATGCTTCGGCGACGGTGCGGACGGGTGCCGGCCTGGTGCGCTCCTTGCTGCCACCCAATGCCAGCTGGGCGCCGCGGATGGTGAGGCCTTCATCGTGCAGCATCGCCTTGATCGTGGCGAGCAGCGCCATGTCGGCCGGCCGGTAATAGCGGCGATTGCCGCCGCGCTTCAGCGGCTGCAGTTGCGGAAAGCGGGTTTCCCAGAAGCGCAGGACATGCTGCGGTACGCCGATGGTTTCGGCGGCTTCGCTGATCGTCCGGAAGGCGCGATCGGATTTTTCCCGGTCTGCGCCGCCGTCGCTGTCCGCCGGTACCATGGTCTAGCCCTTTTTCGCCGGTTTGTTGATCGCCTCGCGCAGCAGCTGGCTGGGGCGGAAGGTCAGCACGGTGCGCGGCTCGATCGGCACTTCGATACCGGTCTTGGGGTTGCGGCCGATGCGCAGGCCCTTCTTGCGCAGCACGAAGCTGCCGAACGACGAGATCTTGACGTTGTTGCCGGCCACCAGCGCGTCGCCGATCCGGTCGAGCACCGTTTCGACCAGCGAGGCCGATTCGGCCCGCGACAGGCCGATTTCGTTATGAACCGCGTCGGCGAGGTCTGCCCGCGTCAGGCTGCCTGCTGCGATGCTCTCTGCTTTGCTCATTCGCTCCACCTTCCCCCAACGGACGCCTCGAAACACGCTAGCTGCGACATTCCGGCCACTATTAACCGAAGATTATGAAATAAGCTACCACCTGACTGCAGCGGCGCCCCAGGTAAATCCGCCACCCATCGCTTCCAACAACAGCAAATCATTGGCTTTCACGCGGCCGTCCCGGACGGCGACGTCGAGCGCCAGCGGCACCGAGGCCGCCGAGGTGTTGGCATGGCCATCGACGGTGACGACGACCCGCTCGATCGGCAGGCCCAGCTTTTTCGCGGTGCCTTCGAGAATGCGCAGATTGGCCTGGTGCGGGATCACCCAGGCGACATCGGCGGGATCGAGCCCGGCGGCGCCGAGCGTCTCGGTCATCACGGCGGCGAGGTTGGTGACGGCGTGGCGGAACACCTCGCGGCCCTTCATGCGCAGCTTGCCGGTGGTGCCGGTCGATCCTGGGCCGCCGTCGACGTACAGCAGGTCGTTGTAGCGCCCGTCGCTGTGCAGGCGGGTGGCGAGAATGCCGCGATCGTCACCGGTCCCGGCACCGGTTTCGGCGCGCAGCACCACGGCGCCGGCGCCATCGCCGAACAGCACGCAGGTGCCGCGATCCTCCCAATCGAGGAGCCGCGAGAAGGTTTCGGCGCCGATGACCAGCGCGGTGCGATAGGCGCCCGAGGTGATCAGTGCATCGGCGACCTGCAGCGCATAGAGAAAGCCCGAGCACACCGCCGCGACATCGAAGGCGACGCCGTGGATCATGCCCAGCTTGTGCTGCACGACCGTCGCGCAGGCCGGAAAAGTCTGGTCCGGGGTAGCCGTCGCGACGACGATCAGGTCGACATCGTCGGGAGTGAGGCTGCAGCTTTCCAGCGCCTTGCGGGCGGCGGCTGTGGCGAGATCCGAAGTGAACTCCCCCTCGGCGGCGATGTGGCGCTGGCGGATGCCGGTGCGCTCAACGATCCATTCGTCGCTGGTGTCGACGCGGGCAGCGAGTTCGGCGTTGCTCAGGATGCGCTGGGGCAGGTAACTGCCGGTGCCGATGATGCGGGCCCGGATCATGCCGCGGCGGTCACTTGGCGGCGACCTCGGCGACCACGGGGCGGTGCGCCTGGAAGTTGGCGAGATCGTGCATGATACGCTCACTGACATTATCGGCGATCAGGTCGTGGGCGACGCCGATGGCGTTGGCGATGCCGCGGACATTGGCCGAACCATGGCTTTTGACGACAATGCCGTTCAGCCCGAGAAAGACCGCGCCATTATGGGCATTGGGATCGAGGTGCGCGCGCAGCGCCGACAGCGCACCGCGTGACAGCAGGTAGCCGAGCTGCGTCAGCCAGGACGATTTGAACGCCGCGGTCAGCAGGCCGACGACCAGCTTGCCGGTGCCCTCGGCGGTCTTCAGCGCGATATTGCCCGAAAAGCCGTCGGTGACGATGACGTCGACATTGCCCTGGCCGATCTTGTCGCCTTCGACAAAGCCCTCGAATGTCATCGGCAGGTTGGCGCCGCGCAGCAGCCCGGCGGCTTCCTTCAGCTCGTCGGTGCCCTTCAATTCCTCCTCGCCGATGTTGAGGAGGGCGACCCGGGGCTTTTCGAGGCCGAGGACGGTGCGGGCAAAGGCCGCGCCCATGACGGCGAACTGGACCAGGTTTTCGGCATCGCATTCGGTATTGGCGCCGAGATCGAGGACGACCGAATCATTCTTCAGCGTCGGCAGCAGCGCGGCGAGGGCAGGGCGGTCGATGCCGGGCATGGTGCGCAGCGCGAACAGCGCCATCGCCATCAGCGCGCCGGTGTTGCCGGCGGACACCGCGGCATGGGCGGCGCCGTCCTTGACCGACTGGATCGCCATGCCCATCGACGAGGTGCGCGACCGGCGCAGCGCCTGGCTGGGCTTGTCGGTGCCGAGCACGACCTCGTCGGTATGGACGACTGTGGCGGTGGCGGCGAGGCGCGGGCAGCGTGCGAGTTCGGCCCGGATGCGGGTTTCGGGGCCGTGCAGCCGAAAGACGAGGCGCGGATAGCGTTCGGAGGCCAGTTCCGCCGCTGCCATGACATCGGCCAGGCCGGCGTCCCCACCCATCACGTCGAGCGCAATGGTCGGCGAGACCGTTGCGGACGGGGTGGGGGCGGTCATGCGTGCGGCGTCAGCCACCAGGTCCTGATCGGAATCAGGCCTGGATTTCGACGACTTCGCGCCCGTTGTAGTGGCCGCAGGCATTGCACAGGTTGTGCGGCTGCTTCAGCTCGCCACAATTCGGGCATTCCTGGAACGCAGCCGGGACCAGCGCGTGGTGGCTGCGGCGCATGTTGCGCTTGGAAGGCGAAGTCTTGCGTTTAGGAACGGCCATAAGGCACCTGTATCTGTCTTGCGGTTGAGGCGTATCTCACGGCGTCTTTAGGCCGCATCTGCGACCGCCGGAAGCCCCGGGTTTCGTGAAGCGCCGCCGTATAGGGTTTTTTCGGCTTTGCGCAAGCACAAAGGCTGTCGCGGGCACGGTCGCGGCGGGGGAGACGGGCGGGCAATCCGCTTGTAAGGAAGGGCCGTGCTGACCCTGCTTGATATCCGCAACGTGGTGCTGATCGAAGCGCTGGCGCTGGATTTCAGCGGCGGCCTGTCGGTGCTGACTGGCGAAACCGGGGCGGGAAAATCGATCCTGCTCGATGCGCTGGGGCTGGCGATGGGCGCGCGCAGCGATGCCGGGCTGGTGCGGACCGGAGCCGATTCGGCGCGGGTGACGGCGGAATTCACGGTGGGGGCGTCGCATCCGGCGCGCGCGCTGCTGATGGCGAACGATATCGACGGCGCCGACGACGATACCACCCCCATCATCCTGCGTCGCCAGCTGAAGGCCGATGGCGGCAGCCGCGCCTATGTCAACGACCAGCCGGTTTCGGCGGCGCTATTGCGCGAGGCCGGGGCGGCGCTGGTGGAGATCCACGGCCAGTCCGACGATCGCGGCCTGCTGGCGGCGCGCGGCCACCGGGCCTTGCTCGACAATTTCGCCGGGCTGGCGCCACAACTGGCGGGGGTTCGCGGCGCGTGGGCGGCGTGGCAGGCGGCGAAATCCGCCGAAACCGCGGCTGCGGAACGCCTGGAAGGTGACCAGCGCGACCGGGAATGGCTTGATCACGTAATCAAGGAATTATCGGCCCTGAACGCGCTTCCAGGCGAGGAAGCCGAGCTCGCCGAGGCCCGCGCTTCGATGCAGAAGGGCGCCCGATTGACCGATGACCTGTCTGCCGTCGAGTCGTTACTGTCCGGAAAAGACGGGGGAATCGGCCAATTGGCACAGGCCGCGCGGCGGCTCGACCGCATCGGCGCCGAACATCCGCTGCTCGGCGAGGCGCTGGAGAGCCTCGATCGGGCGCTGGTGGAGGCCGGCGAAGCCGAAACGCGGCTCGCAGCGGCCGTGCAGGCGCTCGATGCCGACCCGGCGCGGCTCGAAATCACCGAGACGCGGCTGTTCGACCTGCGCGCCATGGCCCGCAAGCACCGTGTCGAGGCCGATGCGCTGGCCGATCTTGCGACTACTTTGCAGGCCCGGGCGGCGGCGCTGGTGGCGGGCGAGGGCGGATTGAAGGCACTGGCGGCAGCGACAAGGGCCGCGGCGACCGCCTATCATGCCGCCGCGACGGCATTGGGCAGCGGCCGCCGCGCCGCTGCCGGGCGGCTCGATGGTGCCGTGGCGGGGGAACTGGCCCCGCTCAAGCTCGATGCGGCGCGGTTCCGCACCGTCGTCGCCGCGGCCGAGCCGGGGCCGGACGGCGCCGAACGCGTCGAATTCGAGATCGCCACCAACCCCGGGGCGCCCTTTGGCCCGCTGATCAAGATCGCCAGCGGGGGCGAACTGTCGCGTTTCGTGCTGGCGTTGAAGGTCGCACTGGCCGAAACCGGTAGCGCCGGCACGCTGATCTTCGACGAAATCGACCGCGGCGTCGGCGGCGCAGTGGCCTCAGCCATCGGTGATCGGCTGGCCCGGCTGGCGGAATCGGCACAGGTCCTGGTCGTCACCCATAGCCCGCAGGTGGCGGCGCGGGGTGCCCACCAGTGGCGGATTGCCAAGGCAACCAGCGCCGGCGCGACGCGAACCGATGTGGTTCCGCTGGACATGGCGGCGCGGCAGGAGGAGATTGCCCGCATGTTGTCCGGTTCCGCTGTCACCGACGAAGCCCGCGCCCAGGCGGCGCGGCTGCTCGGGCGCTGATATTGGGCATTGCATCGCTGTCGCTGCACCGCCGCGAACAGCTCCGCACCGGGCTGCGCTGGGTGCTTTCGGTGATCTATTTCACCGTCGGCTGCATCCATCTGCGCTCGCCCGAAGCTTTTTTGCCCATCGTGCCGGCCTGGGTGCCGAGCCCGCGAGAGACGATATTGCTGACCGGCGTGTGTGAAATCGTCGGTGCGGTGGCGTTGTTCGTGCCGCGGCTGCGCTGGCTGGCCGGGCTGGCGCTCGCTGCCTATGCGGTCGCGGTGTTCCCGGCCAACATCAAGCATGCGCTGGAGGGTGTGAAGGTCGGCGGCACGGCGCTGGGCTGGGGCTATCACGCGCCGCGGCTGGCGTTCCAGCCGGTGTTCGTGTGGTGGGCGCTGTTCGCCGGGGCGGTCATCGACTGGCCGTGGCGGCGGGCTCGCCAGGCAATGCGTGACGGCTTGACCCGCTCAGGCTGAGCTTGTCGAAGCCCGCCACCAAGGCCGAACCATGTCCGGCTTCGACAAGCTCAGCCTGAGCGGGCCATGTTTTCGGTCATAGGGGAGGGTCACCGGGGTGTTCGTCGGCCATTTTGCAGCCGGCATCGCCGGCAAGATCGCCTGCCCGAGGCTGCCGCTATGGCCGCTGATCGGTGCCAGCCAGCTGCTCGACCTCGGCTGGGCGACGCTGGTGATGGCCGGCGTCGAGAAATTGCGCATCGTGCCGGGGCTGCCGGGCAGCCCGCTCGACCTCTATTACATGCCCTGGACGCACAGCCTGCCGGCGGCGCTGCTGTGGTCGGCCGCCGCCGGCCTGGTGGCGGCGCGGTGGTGGCAGGGGGTGCCGAGGGCCGGCATCGTCGTCGCGCTGGTGGTGTTTTCGCACTGGCTGCTCGACCTTGTCGTGCACCGGCCCGACCTCGGCCTGTGGTTCGACAGCCTGAAAGTCGGCTTTGGCCTGTGGAATTTGCCCCAGCCGGAGATGGCGCTGGAGATGGGCATGGTGGCATTGGCCGGTGGCGGCTGGATCGCCTTGCGCAAGGATGCGGGCCTGTCGGCCGGTCCGGCGCCGGGTTTCATCGCGCTGCTGACGGTGCTGCAGATGGTCTCGCTGGTCTCCGGCGCGACCGAAAACGGCGTCCAGATGGGGCTGCTGGCGCTGTTCGGCTATGGTGTCACCATGGTCGGGGCCTGGTGGGCGGAGCGGCGGGACAGCGTCGCTAGTCGTCGATGACGTCGGCAATCGGGCGATCATCGCCCCGGGCGACCTCCTCGTGCCACTTGCCGTCGGCGTCCTGCCAGCTGATCGGAACGGTTTCGCCGCCCAGTTGTTGTTCTGCGGCGACGGCACGCGCGGCGGCCAGGGCATCGTCATGGGTGCGAAAAGTCTCCGCAAAGACGTCGCCGAGCTTGTAGGTCCAGCCGCCGTCATGCTCGACGATGCGATAATGGATTTCGGTCATCGGTTGTCTCCGCGGTGCTGCAGACGCGGTGTGAAACGCCGTGCTTGCAGGAACGTTCCGCTGCCATATTGTATTTCCATGGCAGGTGCTTGCTGGTTGCACTGCAGCATAGGTCGAGGTAGATGAACTAACGGTAATGAAGCATGATCGGGAGATCGAATGGCGAGCAAGAGGGTAGCGGCAGACAAACGGGGCCTGTTCTCCAGCTGGCGGGCCGACCTGCCGGCCTCGATTGTCGTGGCACTGGTCGCCTTGCCGCTTTGCCTCGGTGTCGCGCTCGCTTCGGGCGCGCCGCTGTTCTCCGGGCTGATCGCCGGCGTTGTCGGCGGCATCGTCATCGGTGCGATCAGCGGCTCGCCGTTGTCGGTCAGCGGCCCGGCCGCCGGACTGACCGCGATCGTCTTCGGCGCCATCGAGCGGCTGCCGAGCTATGAGGTCTTCCTGCTCGCCGTCTGCCTCGCCGGCGCGCTGCAACTGCTGTTCTCGCTGACCCGCGCCGGCGTGCTCAGCGAGTTCGTGCCGTCATCGGTCATCGTCGGCATGCTCGCTGCCATCGGCATCATCCTCATTCTGAAACAGTTGCCCTATGCCATTGGCTATAATGGCGATTACGAGGGCAGTTTCTCGTTCAACGAGCCTGGCGGCGGCAACACGTTCAGCCATCTGTCGATGCTGCTGCGGGAACAGATCATCTGGGGTTCGGCGCTGATCGCAGCAGCGTCGATCGCCTTCATGATCTGGTGGGAAAAGGCACGGCCCAAGGAGGGCCCGCTGAAATTGCTGCCGGGGCCGCTGGTCGTCGTGGTCTTCGGCGTGGTCGCCAACAGCGTGTTCGGGATGGTGGCGCCCGGACTGGCAATCGGGCCCGAACATCTGGTCCAGGTGCCGGTACCCCAGTCCACCAGCGAATTCCTCGGCCTGTTCCGGACGCCCGATTTCAGCGCGATCGGCAGCAGCACGATGTGGGTGGTGGCGGTCACCATCGCCATCGTCGCCAGCCTCGAATCGCTGCTCAGCGTCAAGGCTGTCGACGAGATCGATCCCAAGCGCCGGGTCACCGACAAGAATCGCGAATTGCTGGCCCAGGGCGCCGGCAATCTGGTGTCGGGCCTCATCGGCGGCATCCCGGTGACGTCGGTCATCGTGCGCAGTTCGGCGAACGTCGAATCGGGTGCCGACAGCAGGCTGTCGACGATGCTGCACGGCACCTGGCTGTTGCTGAGCGTGCTGCTGATCCCGTTTGTCCTCAACCTGATACCGCTGTCGGCACTCGCCGCGGTGCTGATCATGACCGGCTACAAACTGACCAAGCCCAAGCTGTATTTCGAACGCTGGAGCCATGGCTGGACGCAGTTCGTTCCGTTCCTGACGACCATCGTGGCGATCCTGTTCACCGACCTTTTGCGCGGCATCGTCATCGGGCTGGTCATCGGCTTCATCTTTGTCATCGCGCGCAATTTCAGCACCGCGGTCAGCTATGTCGAGAACGGTAACACCTGCATGGTCCGGGCGCGCCGCGACCTGTATTTCATCCACAAGGTACAGTTGCAGCGGGCGCTGTCGCGTATCCCGGACAATTGCGACGTGCTCATCGACCTGTCGGCAACCAGCTATGTCGACCTCGATAACATCGACATCATCAACGCCTTTGCGAAGGGCGCGCCGTTTCGTGGTATCACGGTGCTGGTCAAGGGCGATGCCACCGGCCGCACCGCCTCGCAGATCCAGGCGCCGATCAAGAAGGTGCGTTTCGCATGAACGAATACAAGCAGCTGCTGCTCGCCAACCGCGCCTGGGCGGCCGAGCAGCTCCACGACGATCCCGACTATTTCAGCCGTCACCTCGTCGGGCAGCGGCCCGAGTTCCTGTGGATCGGCTGCAGCGACAGCCGGGTCTCGCCCGATCAGATGACCGATTCGACCCCCGGCGGCCTGTTCATCCATCGCAACGTCGCCAATCTCGTGTCGACCGCTGATCTCAACCTGATGGCGGTGCTGCAATATGCCGTCGACGTGCTCGAGGTGCCGCATATCATCGTCTGCGGCCACTATGGCTGCGGCGGCATCATGGCGGCGCTCGATGGCGGCGTGGAGGGCCCGATCGATCGCTGGCTGGAAAATGCCCGCGAAGTTCATGCCAACCATGCCCCGGAAATCGATGCGCTGCCCGAGCGCGAGGCCCGGGTGAACCGCTTTGTCGAGTGCAATGTCCGCGACCAGTTGGTGAAGCTGGCCCATACCGCGACGGTGCAGGGGGCGTTCGCGCGCCAGACCGGGCTGTGCCTGCACGGCTGGGTCTATGACATGCGCAACGGCCATCTCGAGCCGCTGCTCGAGATCGACGCGACGACGGTGCTCGACGACGTGCCGCAGCCGGGGCGCGTGCTGGTTTAGAGTTGATTGCCTTCAAAATGATCCGCTCGGGCTGAGCCTGTCGAAGCCCTGGCGAGCACCGCCATGCGACGCGGCTTCGCGCCCTGCGATACGGCTTCGACAAGCTCAGCCTGAGCGGGCTTTCGGGTTCATACTGAACCGAACGCGAGTCTAGGGGGCTGCCAGGCCGTTGCTGACGAGCCCGGCGGCAACGTCGGCGACAGCCTCGGGTGACAGGCTTTCGTCCCAGACGCCGAAGCGCAGGCCGAGGAAGACGTTCATGCCCATGATCGCCCAGGCGCGGATGGTCATGTCGCCGTCCGAAATCTCGCCGCGGCCATGGGCGGCGGTCAGCGAGGCGGCATAGCCCTCGGCGATTTCTCGGTAATGGCGGCGATAGGCGTCTTCCGCGACGAAGGCGCTTTCGTCGATGATGCGGTACAGCGCCTTGTGCTGGCGGACGAAGGCGATGAAAGCGGCGATGCCGGCACGTTCACCCGCCAGTCGGTCGGGGGCGGCGAGGATGACGGGCGCCACCGTCTCGCGGACCTGGCGGCTCATGTCGGCAACGAGCGCGCGGAAGATCGCCTCCTTCGAATCGAAATAGGTGTAGAAACTGCCGATGGCGACGCCGCCGCGCTGGGCGATGCGGGCGATCGAGCCCTCGTGATAGCCGCGCTCCCCGAACTCTTCCGCCGCGGCATCGAGGATGGCGCGCAGCGTACGGCGGCCGCGTTCGGTGCGGGGCGTCTTGTCGGCTGGCTCCGTCGCTGCCGGTGATTGTGGCTTATCGGGCACATTCATCGTCGGTTTTCTACGCCTAGTTGAATAGTGGTTCAGGTTTCAGTATTGCACGCTCCAACGATGCGCAACCGTTATGCGCGGAACCGTGGGGAGACAAACATGGCTATCTCGATTCGCACCGCTCTGGCTTTCGGCGTCGCCGTCTCGGCGCTGCTGCCGGTGGCCCCGGTGGCGGCCCAGGCGACCAGCGAAGGCGTCGGCGCCGATGCCGAGATCATCGTCACCGCGCGGCGCCGCGACGAGCGGCTGATCGATGTGCCGGTCGCGGTCACCGCCTTTGGCGCCGCCGACCTCCAGAAGCTCCAGGCCGTCGACCTGGCCGGCCTGCAGGGCACGTCGCCCAACCTCAACATCGTCCAGGGTCGCGGGTCCGCCGCCAGCGCCAACATCTTCATCCGCGGCATCGGCCAGCCCGACGCCCTGCAGACCTTCGATCCGGCGGTCGGCGTCTATGTCGACGGCGTCTATCTCAGCCGCATCCAGGGCGCGCTGCTCAGCCTCAACGATGTCGAGCGCATCGAGGTGCTGCGCGGGCCGCAGGGCACGCTGTACGGCAAGAACACCATCGGAGGGGCCGTCTCCATCGTGTCGAAAAAGCCCGATCTCGGCGTCTTCAAGGGCGAGGCCAGCGCCCAGTACGGCAGCTACAACCAGATCCTGCTCAACGGCTATGTCTCGGCACCGCTGGTGGCCGACAAGGTGGCGCTGTCGCTGGCCGGCCAGTGGGACAAGCGCGACGGCATCGTCACCGATCCGCTGACCGGCAAGGAATACAACGACCGCAACGGCATCAGCGCCCGCGCCATCCTCCGCGCCAAGCCGGCCGAGACGGTCGAGCTGATCCTGTCGGGTGACTATACCCGCCAGCGCAACGCTCTGACGCTCGGCTATGCGACGACGCCGCTGATCCAGACCAGCCTGTTCCCGGTCGGCGTCCGGACGCTGGTGCCCGCCAATCCCTATGGCCCCTATGACTACAAGGCCTCGACCAGTTTCCGCAACGGCGAGGGCCAGCGCCTCGACCATTGGGGCGTGTCGCTGACCGCCAATGTCGAGCTGTCGGACGTCTTCAGCCTGACGTCGATCACCGCCTATCGCAAGCTGCGGCCCGACTTCTTCATCGATATCGACGCCACCCAGGCCGAGCTCGGCGATGTCTTCGTCGGCGTCGACCAGAACCAGTTCAGCCAGGAAGTGCAGCTGAAATGGGATGCCGGCAAGTTCAAGGGCGTGTTCGGGCTCTATTATCTCAACGAGACCGTGCGTTCGCACCAGGAAGCCTATGCCGACGACCTGTTCACCTTCCTCGGCGGCCCGGTAACCTTCACCCGCTTCATCGACGACGTGCAGAACACCAAGTCGTACGCGGCGTTCGGCCAGGCGACCTATGATTTCACCGACCGGCTCTCGCTGACCGCGGGCCTGCGCTATACCAAGGAGGATCGCAGCTACAATCGCGTCACCACGACGGCATCGAACCTGCCGGCACTGGTCGGCCGCTTTGCCTTTCCCGACAATCTGCCGCCGCCGCTGAATGGCGACAACACCGCCAGCTTCGACGCCTGGACGCCGATGGCGACGCTGTCGTTCAAGCCGGTCGACGACACGCTGCTGTATGTTTCGGCCAGCCGCGGCTTCAAGTCGGGCGGCTTCAACGGCCGCGCCAACTCGCTCAACGACCTGACGCTGGTGGTCAATGGCACGCCGACGCTGGTGACGCGGTTCGAGCCCGAGAAAGTCTGGACCTACGAGGCCGGCGCCAAGGGCGTGTTCATGGGCGGCAAGGTCCGCCTGTCGGGCGACGTCTTCTACAGCGACTATACCGATTTCCAGGCCCGCGTCGGCGGCGGCACCGTGGGTGCGGCGAACACCGGCGTGTTCCCGGTCATCAATGCCGGCAAGCTGCGCATCTGGGGCATCGAGGCCGAGGCCGCGGTGCGCCCGGTCAACAACTGGAACCTGCGCATGGCGTTCGGTTACCTCGACGCCAAGTACCAGGAGTTCAACGACGGCCGCCGCGTGCCGCCATCGACCTTCTCGTGCAACCCGACCGGCGCCGCGATCACCTGCAGGCCGGCGTTCGCGCCGCCGATCACGCTGACGCTCGGCACCGACTATACCATCCCGCTCGGGAGCGCCGGGTCGATCACGCTGGGTGGCGACGCGCGCTTTGTCGACAAGCATTTCCTGTCGGTCGACAACCGCCCGGGCCTGACCGAGCCCGGCTATTGGCTGGCGAATGCCTATGTCCAGTATGACGCTTCGGGCGGGAAATTCTATGTCCGCGGCGGCGTCAAGAACCTCGCCAACACGCTCTATCGCACCGACGGGCAGGAGTTCTCGTCGGTCGGCAATATCCAGACCGTCTACTACGGCGATCCGCGGACCTGGAGCATCACCGGCGGCTTCCGCTTCTAGGGCGCAAGGCGGCGCTCCTTCCGCGCGGGGAGGGGCGCCGCTCATATTGTCTCGAAATGCGCTCGACCTGCCGCCACGCCGCGGTCTTGTTCATTGGCCCGCAAGCTTTCCCCGGACATTCCCGATAGCGGTTCTGGTGAAAGTGGAGGCTCTCGTGCGTATCCAAATTCTGGCTCTGGCGGCCTTTGGCAGCCTCGCGCTCGGCGCCTGTGCGCAGCGCGCCGAAGTCGCGGCGGCACCGTTGCCGCCGCCGCCGCCCCCGGCGCCCCAGGGCGCGGTTGCCGGCAGCGTCGCGGCCGACCGCGATGGCGACGGTATCATCGACGGCTATTACACGTCCGACGGCATCTACCACGCCAACTACGTGCCGCCGCCGCCGCCGTTGCCGCCGATGCCGACCCGTCGCGGGGAGCGCGGCTGATCCTGCCGCGGGGAACGCCGAACGCCGGGGTTTCCCGCTGGCTGGTGCGCGTTGTCGTCGCTGCCGCGCTGGCAGCGCCGGCTTTTGCACAGCCGGCCGACCTGAGGGCCGCCATTCGCAACGCGGCACGCGGCGATGTGCGCGACTTCTACGCCGCGCGCGGTTTCCAGCCGCTCTGGGCGGCGGATGGCGCGATCCTGCCGCAGGCGGCGGCGCTGGTCGATAATCTTGCCACCGCCGATGCCGATGGCCTGAAGCCGTCGTCGTACAAGCCGCACAAGCTCCGCGACGCCATCGCCGCTGCCGCCGGCGGTGAGCCCCGTGCGATGGCAAAGGCCGAAGTGCTGCTGTCGACCAGCCTCGCCCGCTATGTCCGCGACCTGCGCAAGCCCCAGCGGGGTCGCGACGAGATGACCTGGCTCGACCCGAAGCTGAAGCCTTCGAAGCTTGGGCCCGAAGCCGTGCTGAGGTCCGCGGCATTGCCGCAGCCCTTTGCCGATTATGTCGCGACGATGGGCTGGATGAGCCCGCATTACGTGCGGCTTCGCGGCCTGGTGGCGCAGGCGCAGGCCGAAGGCGCCGACCGCGACACGCTGGAGCGGCTGCAGCGCAATCTCGACCGGGCACGGGTGCTGCCCGGCCCCTGGACCCATCACGTCGTCGTCGACGCGTCGTCGGGGCGGCTGTGGTATTATCAGGCCGGCCGCCAGCTCGGCACCATGAAGGTCGTTGTCGGCAGGGCGGAGACGCCGACGCCGATGCTCGCCGGCATGCTGCAATATGCGATCCTCAACCCCTATTGGAACGTGCCGGTCGACCTGGCGCAGACGCTGGTGGCGCCGAAAGTGCTCGCCGGGCGGTCGCTGAAGGCGATGGGCTTCGAGGCACTGTCGGACTGGAGCACGACGCCGCAACGCCTGCCGGCGAGCGCCATCGACTGGCGGGCGGTGGCGGCGGGCACGCAGGAGCTGCGCCTGCGCCAATTGCCCGGCGGCGGCAATTCGATGGGACGGGTCAAGTTCATGTTCCCCAACGACCTCGGCATCTATCTGCACGACACGCCCGACCGCCATTTGTTCAAGCCGGCGGACCGGCATTTCAGCAACGGCTGCATCCGACTGGAGGATGCGGCGTCGCTGGGCAAATGGCTGCTCGGCCGCTCGATCCGCAGCGCTGGCAAGGCTCCCGAACAGGCGGTGCCGCTGGCCGTGCAGGTGCCGGTGTATTTGACGTACCTGACCGCGATGGACGGCGGCGGGGCAGTCGGGTTTCGCGAGGATGTCTATGGGCTGGATCGCTGAGCGCTGCTCGCGGTGACCGAGCCCCCCACGCCATGCTGGCGTGCGTCAGCATGACGAGTTCTGCTTGATCAAGGCGGTCCTGGACCATATCATGATCCACGACCCAAACTCGCTTGCAGTTTCCTTGAGCAACAAGGCCCGCTCAGGCTGAGCTTGTCGAAGCCGTGTCGCCGAGTTCATTCGCCGGTGCTTCGGCAGGCTCAGCCTGAGAGGATCGACTCGGATGCAATAGACCCTACCCGCCCTGCAACTCCGGAAGGGCCGCCGCCATCCGCGCGATCGCACCGTCGAGCACATCGTCCTGCTTGGCAAAGCACAGGCGCAGCGTGCTGGTGACCGGATCGTCGGCGTAGAAGGCCGAGACCGGGATGCTGGCGACGCCGGCGCCGATCAGCCGGTCGGCGACCGCCACATCGCCAAGGGCAATGCCCGATGCGGCAAGGTCGATCGAGACGAAATAGGTGCCGGCGCTCGGCAGCATCGCATAGCCGGCGGCGTCAAGGCCGCTGACGAGGCGATCGCGCGAGCGCTCGAAGCCGGCGCGCATGGCGGCGAACCAGCCGGGGTCCTTGCCCAGGCCATGGGCGATGCCGGCCTGGAGATTGGGCGGCGTCGTGAACGTCAGGAACTGGTGCGAGCGGGCGAGCGCGCGGGTGAGCCCCGGCGCCGCGCACATCCAGCCGACCTTCCAGCCGGTGAGCGCGAAGATCTTGCCGCCCGACCCGATCTTGACGGCGCGATCGCGCAGCGCCGGCACCGCGAGGACACTGGTGTGGGCGGCGCCGTCGAACACGACATGCTCCCAGACTTCGTCGCTGATGACGATGGCATCATTGGCGGCGGCGAAGGTCGCGAGCAGCTCGAGGCTGGCGCGGTCGAAGGTCGAGGCCGACGGGTTGAGCGGATTGTTGATGAGGACGACGCGGGTGTTCGGACCGAACACGGCGGCGAGGTCCTCTGCACTGAACTGCCAGTGCGGCGGCGCCAGGCGCACCAGTCGCGGCACCCCGCCGGCGCGGCGGACCAGCGGCAGATAGGCATCGTAGAGCGGCTGGAACAGCACGACCTCGTCGCCCGGCGTGATCAGCGCCAGCAGCGCCGCGGCCAATGCTTCGGTGGCGCCCGAGGTGACGGTGATCTCGCTTTCCCAATCGAGATCGACGGCCTGGTGGGTGCGGTAGTGGTCGGCGATGGCGCGGCGCAGGTCGGGCGTGCCGGCCATCGGCGGATACTGGTTCGAACCGGTCAGCAGCGCCGCGGCGGCGGTGTCGAGCACGTCCTGCGGCCAGCCGGCATCGGGAAAGCCCTGTCCGAGGTTGATGGCGCCGGTCGCCCGGGCGCGCGCCGACATGGTTTCGAAGATCGTGGTCGGCAGGCTGGCATAGAGCGGGTTCATGCGCCGGAATAGGGCGGGCCGGCGGAGCTGTGTCAATCGCCGCCGCGATACGCTATCGTAACGATGCAGGAGGGGCAGGTATGGCCAGACTTTTGATGGCGCTGGTGGCGGCCGGGATCGCGTTTCCGGCGCTGGCCGAGCCGTTCGAATTCACCCCCGTACCGCGCTGGCCCGACGAGCCCGAGACCGACGTCAAATGCGCCGCCGTGAAGGCCGAGTGCCCGGCGCTGGCCGGCAAGGACACCATCGAGGTGGAGATCGGCTATGACGAGCTGTACAACGCCGATGGCATGCTCATTGGCCTGCGGCTGACGCGGTCGACGGAATGCAAGCCGCTCGACGAGAGTTTGCTGCTGAGCCAGCGGCGCTTCAAGCTGTTGTTCCACAAGGACGGCGTGCCCGATCTCGACAATATCCATGTCGAGGGGCGCAATGGCGTCAAGCCCGAGGACCTGCGCATCGTCAAGGCCAGCGGCACCACCCTGCAACTGGGGTGCAACTGGTAGCGGGTGCTTGGCGGCAGTGTTGCGGAAATGCTATCGCCGCCGGCATGGAACCGCTGCCCGATGACATGACCGAAGCGCTGGCGGAGGCGGAGCTGGCGCGACTTGCGTCGCTGATCGCGGAACACGGCAAGCGCTATCACGGCGAGGATGCCCCGGTGATTTCCGATGCCGAGTACGACGCATTGGTGCAGCGGAACAGCGCCATCGAGGCGCGCTTTCCGCATCTGGTACGCGAGGACAGCCCGAGCTGGAAGGTCGGCGCGGCGCCGTCGGCGGGCTTCCGCAAGGTCGTGCACGCGCGACCGATGCTGAGCCTCGACAATGTGTTCTCGGATGACGAGGCGCGCGAGTTTGTCGGCCGGGTGCGGCGGTTCCTGGGGCTGTCCGCCGACGAGCCGGTGGTGCTGCTCGCCGAGGCCAAGATCGACGGGCTGTCGGCCAGCCTGCGCTATGAACGCCGCCGGCTGGCAACCGCGGCGACGCGCGGCGACGGTTCGGTGGGGGAGGACGTGACGCCCAACATCCGCCATGTCTCGGGCCTGGCGATGACGCTCCCTGACGGCGCGCCCGACATCGCCGAGGTGCGCGGCGAGGTCTATATGAGCAAAGCCGATTTCACGGCGCTCAACGCCCGCCAGGCCGTCGCCGGCGACAAGGTGTTCGCCAACCCGCGCAATGCCGCCGCCGGCTCGCTGCGCCAGCTCGACGCGAGCATCACCGCCAGTCGGCCCTTGTGCTTCCTCGCGCATGGCTGGGGGGAAATGAGTGCGGTCCCGGGCGACACTCAGACCGGCGTGATGGCGGCACTGGCGGGCTGGGGCTTCGATATCGGCGACTTGCGGGCGCATTGCAGTTCGATCGAGGACGCGCTGGACTTCACCCGGGCCATCGAGGCGCGCCGGGCCGACTTGCCGTTCGATATCGACGGCGTTGTCTACAAGGTCGATCGCCTCGACTGGCAGGCGCGGCTGGGGCAGGTGGCGCGCAGCCCGCGCTGGGCGGTGGCGCATAAATTTGCCGCCGAGCAGGCTGAAACGACACTGGTGTCGATCGATATCCAGGTCGGGCGGACCGGCGCGCTGACGCCGGTGGCGCGGCTGCAGCCGGTGACGGTCGGCGGGGTCGTCGTCACCAACGCGACACTGCACAACGAGGACGAGATCAACCGGCTGGATGTACGCGCCGGCGACCGGGTGCGGGTACAGCGCGCCGGCGACGTGATCCCGCAGATCCTCGGCCGAATGCCGTCGGACGCCGAACGCGGTCCGGCCTATGTGTTCCCCGACCATTGCCCGGTCTGCGCCTCGACCGCGGTGCGCGAGGAGGGCGAGGTGGTGCGGCGCTGCACCGGCGGGCTGACCTGCCCGGCGCAGCGCAATGAGCGGCTGCGCCATTTCGTGTCACGGCTGGCCTTCGATATCGAGGGGCTGGGCAGCGAGCGCATCGAGCAGTTCGCCGCCGCCGGCATGATCGCCACGCCGGGCGACATCTTCCGGCTCGAGCGCGAGGCGCTGCTGGCGCTGCCCGGCTTCAAGGCGAAATCCGCCGACAACCTGGTCGCGGCGATCGCGGCGCGGCGCTCGGTCGGGCTCGATCGCTTTCTCTACGCGCTCGGCATCCGCCATGTCGGCGAGGTAACGGCGCGCGACCTGGCGCGGGCGTTCGGTTCGGCCGAGGCGCTGCGCGACGCGGCGCTGGCGGCGGCCGACGATGCCGAGGCGCGGGCGCGGCTGACCGACATCAGCGGCATCGGGCCGGTGGTCGCCGAGGCGCTGATCGATTTCTTCGCCGAACCGCACAACCAGGCAACCTTTGCCGACCTGCTGGGGCAGGTGACGCCGGAAGCGCTCGTCGCGGCGCGGCAGACGGCGTTGACCGGCGCCACCGTGGTGTTCACGGGCGCGCTGTCGGGGCTGACCCGCGACGAGGCGCGCGCCCAGGCCGAGGCGCTGGGCGCCCGCGTCGCCGGGTCGGTGTCGGCGCGGACCGGGCTGGTAGTGGCGGGCGCCGACGCCGGGTCGAAGCGCGCCAAGGCCGAGGCCCTGGGCGTCAAGGTGATCGACGAGGCCGAATGGTTGTCGATGGTCGCAGAGGCGGCGGGATCATGACGGGGGGCAGGTTTTCTGCTCGAGGGTAGAGGGGTCGGGGCACGAACATCGGGCGGCGCGAGATGATGGCCGGCATGGCGGCGGCGATGCTGCCCGGGGCGGCGCGTGCCACCGGGGCCGGGGTGCCGCCGGCCGATCGCGAACTGCGCGTCAAGGTCGACGGTGGCAGCCTGTACGTCCGGGTCAATGGCGACCTGAATGGCAGGCGCCCGCCGCTGCTGATGGTCCATGGCGGCCCGGGCGGGGCGTTGTGGCAGTTCTTTCCGGCGTTGCCGTTGGCGAGCACGCGCGCCGTGGTGCTTTATGACCAGCTCGACAGCGGCCGCTCGGACGCGCCGGGCGACAAGGCCAACTGGACGGTCGATCGTTTTGTCGGGGAAATCGCGGCGATCCGCGCGGCGCTTGGCCTGGAACGGATACATCTGCTCGGTCACAGCTGGGGTGGCATCGTCGCCAATCGCTATGCCGCCGGCCGGCCCAAGGGCCTGCAGAGCCTGGTCCTGCAGGGGGCACCGCTGTCGGCCAAACGGGCGGCGGACAGCATCGACAGCCTGTTGCCAACCCTGCCCGACGGCGCCGGCGCAGCGCTGGCGGCAGGCGCTGGCGACGATCCGGCGCGCTATGGCAAGGCGATGGGGGTGTTCATGCGCAAGCATCTGGCGAGGACGAGCATCAAGGAGGTCGGCATGCCCTATATGGCGCCGACGCCCGAGGATCGCGGCGACGCGGTTGCGGCCGCGATGGCTGGAACCGACCTGGTGGGCGGCTTCGACGGAGCGCTCAAGGGTTTCGACGATGACGGCTTGGCGCGGCGGGTAACGGCGCCGACACTGTTGATGTGTGGCGAATTCGACATTGTTACCCCCGCCGCGACCCGCGCGATGCTGCCGCTGTTCGGCCGCGCCGACTTCGCGATGATCGCGGGGGCGGGGCATATGGCGCAGTTCGATGCGGCGGCTGCTTGGCGGGAGGCCGTTTCGGGATTTGTCTCGCGCCACGACGGCTGAGCCGCAACTGGTTGATTCTCCGTCACCATGCAGAAAATGCATAGCTGCCCGCGATTATGATGCAGTGCACAATGTTAAGGATCTGAATATATCCCACTTCATCGATGGGAATTAAACCGCGATGATGAGGAGACAAGCGATGAAGGTTATCCTTCAGGACTACGAGCCTCGGCAGCGTCCGTTCGGCGATGCCGAACAGAAGACCAAGCCGATGGTTCGCAAGCCCCGCCTGCGCCTCAACCCGGTGGGCAGCGACAACAGGCTGTTCCACGCGCTTTAAGCGCTAACGACGTTGAGGCCCAGCGCCGTCAGGCGCGAACTAAACCAAGGACGCGCTAATCGGCTCGAGCAGGCCGCGTCAGCACCAGGCAGGGCCATTCGCCCCGCCGGTGTTGGCGTAGCGGCACTATTCCGTGCTGGCGATACGCCGCACGCACCCGGCGCGCCTGCGATTGCAGCAGCCCGGCCAGCACCAGCACTCCCCCCGGCGCCAGCGCCCGCGACACATCGCGGCTGATGTCGATCAGCGGGCCAGCAAGAATGTTCGCCACGATCAGGTCATAGGGCGCGCGCTGCGCGAGGCGCAGGTGCGCGACCCCGGCGGCCTCCACCAGTTCGATGCATCCGGCGCTGCGGCCCTCCGGCATGGCATTGTCGCGCAGATTGCCGCGCGTGACGGCGACCGAGACCGGATCGATATCGCTGGCGATGGTCTGCGCCTTGCGCCAGCGCCGCGCCGCGGCGATCGCCAGCACGCCGGTGCCGGTGCCGAGATCGGCGATCCAGCCGAAGCTGCGGCGCTTGGCCAGCCTGTCGATGGCGGCGAGGCAGCCGTGCGTCGTCGCGTGCTGGCCGGTGCCGAAGGCCAGCCCAGCCTCGATGGCGATGCCGATATCGCCGATCCGCACGGCATTGGCATGGGCGGCGGTGTGGACGACAAAGCGCCCGGCGCGCACCGGCTCCAGCCCGCGTTGCGACAGCGTCGTCCAGTCGGCGTCGGGCAGCGGGGCGACGGTTACGTTGGCGGCGGAGGCGAACAGCGCGACGATGCGCGCCACCAGGTCGGGCGCCGGTTCGTCGGCGAAATAGGCGGTCATCAGCCATACGTCGGGCCGGTCGGGGTCGGGCTCCTCGACGTTCAGCGTCGGCGGGTCCATGAGATCGGGAAAGAGATCGCCGATTTCCGGCATCGCCTCGGCATCGGCGCGGTTGCAGGCAAGGGTCAGCGCCCAGCCATTAGCGGACATAGCTGGCGCCGTTGATATCGAGCGTGGCGCCGGTGAGCGAGGCGGGCGCGTCGGTCGCCAGCCAGCGGATGGTCTCGGCGACTTCGGCGGCGGTGGCGACGCGGCCCAGCGGCGTGTCGGCGATGACCTGTGCCCCGGCCGGTGTCGCCATATGGGCCTCCGCCATGTCGGTCAGCGTGAAGCCCGGCGCCACGACATAGGCAACGATATTCTGCTGGCCATAGCCGCGGGCGATGCTTTTGGTCATGGCGATCATGCCGGCCTTGGCGGCGGCATAGTGCCAATGGCTCGGGCTGTCGCCGCGGTGGCCGGCGCGGCTGGCGACGTTGACGATGCGGCCGCCGCCGGCACCCTGGAAGTGCAGCACGGCGTGGCGGCAGAGGTCGGCTGCGGCCTGCAGGTTGATGGCGTGGCTGCGCGCCCAGGCGGTGGCGAACTGGTCGGCATCGGTGATGTCGGCATCCTCGAACACGCCGGCGTTGTTGATCAGGACATCGATGCGGCCGCCCGCGCGGGCGAGCGCTGCGTCCCACAACGCATCGGCGGCGCGGCGCCGGGCGAAGTCGCTGGCGATCGTGTTATTGCCGCCGGCGGTGCTGTGGCCGATGACATTGTGCCCGGCAGCGAGGAGCGCATCGCGGGCGGCGGCGCCGATGCCGCGCGAGGCACCCGTGAGGAGGATATTGGCCATGCCGCTGCTTTGGCGTGCGGCGCCGGGGCTTGCAACCTTATCGCGCCAGCAGGGCGGTGATCGCCGCCTCTGCGGCCAGGCGGCGGTCGTCCCAATCGCCGGCGATGAGCACCGGCGCGATGCCGCGCAACGCGAGTTCGTCGGCAATGATGCGATGGAACTTGGTGCGGGCGGCGCCGCCGAACTGGCGCGTGCCGTCATCGATCCACGGCGTATCGGGGGTGAACAGCAGGTACAGGTCGGCATCGGCCTTGATGGCGCTGAGCAGCGGGTCGCGGCGGCCGTGCAGCATCCGCGACCAGGCGCTGGTCATGACGATGTCGGTATCCTCGACGATGAGCGGCGGCTTATCGGCCTCGAGCTGACGCCGGGCCGCCAGATGCCCCTCGGCGATGTCGCGCAGGGCGGCGACGGTGAAGTCGGTGCCCAGCGTTTCGGCCCAGGACCGGCCATATTCGGCCATCACCACGCCGCCGAAACGCGCAGCGAGCCGCTGCGCCAGGGTCGATTTGCCGGTGCTTTCGACGCCGATCAGGCAGGCACGCTTCATGTCGCGGCCCGGCGCCAGCTGTCCCAGCCCCAGCAGGCGATGCACAGGTAGACCGCATACAGGCCGGCGGTGACGAGCAGACCCTGGCTGGCGAACAGCCAGACCGACAGGATGTTGATGGCGATCCACAGCGGCCAGCTTTCGACATGGCGGCGATCGGTCAGGATCTGGGCGACCATCGACCAGGCGGCATTGCCGGCATCGAACCAGGGCGCGGCGGCGTCGGTATAGCGGCTCATCACCAGGCCGAGCAACGTCGTGCCGCAGATGCCGGCCGCCAGGACCAGCAGCAGCGATCGCCGTTCGAGGGTGCGGACCGGAACCGGCGTGCCGACATCGATCACGGCGCGGCGCCAGTACCACCAGCCATAAAGCTGGGCGGCGAGGAAAAACACCTGCAGGCCGGCGGCGCTGTACAGCCGGGCCTGGGCGAAGACGATGAAGTAGAGGCAGACCGTCACCACGCCGAACGGATAGTTCAGCAGCGACCGCCGGGCGATCAGCGTGATGTTGACGAGGCCGAACAGCGCGGCGAAGGCTTCGAGCGGGGTCACGCCGGTGTGTGTGCCGAAGAAATGCCCCCCGCGCCATCGGCACGGGGGGCAATCTCATCAGAAGCGGTAGCGCAGGCTGCCGCCATAGGTCCGCGGCTGGTTGCGATAGCCCGACAGGCTGCCGGCCTGTGCCACCGACGGGAAGATGGTGGTCAGATAGGCGGCATCGGTCAGGTTGCGGCCCCAGGCGGTCAGCTCGAAACCGTTGCCCAGCGCCAGGGTGATGGCGGCGTTGAGCGATTCGACTTCGCGGCTGATGTTGGAGCCCTGGGCGATGGCCACGTTGCTTTCATGCTGGAAATCGACGTGGAAGATCATCTTGGCGGATTCGCTCAGCGTGGCGGTGTAGGTGCCGCCGACCGAGAGCGAGAACTCAGGAATGCCCGCCGGCTTCTGCCCCGACAGGTCGGTCGGCGCGGTGCCGAACGCCGGCGTGAGCGCCGAACCGCCGGTGAAGCTGTCGAACTTGGGGTTGAGGTAGGTGAACGACGCGGTGACGTTCAACGCCCGGATCGGCGTGAAGCTGGTGTCGAGCTCGACGCCGAAGGTCGACTGCTTTTCAGCGTTCGACAGGACGAAGCCGGTGCCGGTGAAGATATTGCCTTGGAAGCCCTTCAGCGCCTGCTGGAAAACCGCAAGGTTGAAGCCGAAGCCGTCGAACTGGCCCTTGAGGCCGGCTTCATAGACTTCTGCATCCTCGGGGCCGGCGAAGCGCGTGCCGCTGGTCAGGTTGTTGACGGCAAGACCGGCGCTGCGGATGGGGGAGCCTTGGGTCAGCGGCGATGCCGGCGAGCCGGGGGAGAAGTCGGTCGGCAGCGGGCGGCTGTCGCGCGACAGGTTGAACGACGACGCCTTGAAACCGGTGGCGTAGGTCAGGTAGCCGCTGATGTTGTCGGTGACCTTGTAGGCGAGGCGGAAGGTGTACGACAGGTCGTTGTCGCGGGTCTTGCCGTCCTCCACCGAGTTCGGGAAGTTGAGGAACGGCGGCAGGAACTGCAGCGGCTGCAGGCCGAGGAACGGGTTGCAGGTGCCGGGAATGGCGCCGGCCGCCGGGCAGGCCCGGGTGCGCGGGAAAAGGTCCGCAGTCTGGCCCGGGAACGAACCGGCCGGAATACGGCCGGGGATGCCGGCGTTGGCGCCGGCCTGGACCAGGTCGAGGCCCGAGAACACGTCGGTGCTGCGAACGTCGCTGGCGACATCCTTGCGATCGCGGGTGTAGTTGAAGCCGGCGGTGAAGGTCAGCCGGTCGGAGATGGCGAAATCGGCCTGACCGAAGATCGAGATGGCGCGGTTCTTGTAGTCATAGTTTTCAAAGACGCCCTGGCCGGCAGAGCCGAAGGCACCGGCCGGCGTACCGGGCAGCAGCGCCCGCAGCGTCGGCTCGAGGCCACTGTAATTGCCGCCGCTGAGCAGGTTGGCATAGTTGCGGAAGTCGCGGCCGAAGGTCAGCGTCGGGCTGAAATCGATGTTCTCGTGGAAATAATAACCGCCGAGCAGGAAGTTGAAGAAGCCGTCGAAGTTCGACGCGATCCGGGCTTCGGCCGTGTAGGTGTCGATCGAGGTATCGGCGCTGTTGCGACCGATCAGGTCGGCGCTGGTGAAATCCGAATCCTGGTCGGTGAAGCTGCGCACGGCGCGATAGGCGCCGATCAGCGTGACGTCGAACTGGCCGACGGCCCAGTCGGCCTGGGCCGAGGCGCCGTAATTCTCGATCTTGTTTTCGGAATCGAAATTGGTCGTGCTGGTCAGCGCCAGCGGGTTGTTGGCATCGATCAGGCCGCCCAGGGCACGCACGGCAAGGCCGGTCGGACCGTTGACGACGTTGACGACGGCGCAGCAATTTTCGTCGATCTTGTCGTAATCGGCGATCAGGCGGATCTTGAAATCGTCGCTCGGCTTCAGCAGCAGCTGGCCGCGCACGCCCCAGCGATCGCGATTGTTGAATTCCGACCCCGAGGCGAGATCGATGGTGTTGCCGTCGCGCTTGTTGATGTTGCCCGACAGGCTGAACGCCAGCTTTTCGGTGATCGGGCCCGACACGTCGGCGCGCGCGATGATGGCATTGTAGTCGCCATAGGAAACTTCGGCCGAGCCGCCGTAATCGAACTGCGGTTCGCGCGTCACGATCGAGATGATGCCGGCGCTGGCATTCTTGCCGAACAGCGTCGACTGCGGCCCGCGCAGGACCTCGACGCGCTCCAGGTTGGGCAGGTCACCGATCTGGGCGGCGGAGCGCGAGCGGTAGACGCCGTCGATGAAAACGCCGACCGAAGGCTCGATGCCCGGGTTGTTGGCGCCGTTGCCGAAGCCGCGGATGATGAAGTTGGTGTTGGCCGAGCTTTGCAGCTGCGAGACGCGCAACGACGGCACCAGCGTCTGCAGGTCGAGGAGATCGCGAACCTGGGCCTGTTCGATGGCGGCACCGGTGGTCACGGCGACCGAGATCGGGGTGTCCTGCAGCGTCGCGGCGCGCTTTGACGCGGTGACGATGATGATGCCCTCGTCCTCATCGACGGCCGCATCGGCGGCGGCGGTGGTCGCCGGGGCTGCAGTCTGGGCCGTGGCGGCCGAGGCGAGCGTAGTGGCGGCGATGGACGCGAGCAGACCCGCCTTGAACGCGGTGGTACGGAACAGCATTGACAGACCTTCCCAAGGAGCTTGGTTGAACGCGATGTCGCAGTGAACCTGCGAACGATAACGAAACGAAGGACATCCGGGAGGACGTGCCAAACGAAACGGCTGGCGGCGCTCTGCATGAAAACGTTCCGGCACACAACAAACTGTTAAGCCTCCGGGCTGTCTCTGTCGGCAGGTGCGGCACTTAAGCCACAGTTTAGCGAATGACTTGGCCGTATTGCGCGCCTATCGCCGGGCGGGGCCCCGGGTGGCGACAAGGATCATGGTGTTGCAAGATCGTGACTGGGTATTGGAGACGCCAAGGCTGACCGTCAGGCCGATGCAGATCTCCGATGCCGACGACTATCACCGCATCCGCGGCCTGATGCCCTATGATCCGCAAAGCCGCAGCCTCGATGAAAGCCGGGCGCTGGTCGCGACGATGGTGACGCGGCCGGCGGTCGATGCCGAAGGCTGGGGCCAGTTCGCCGTCGTCGAGCGCGCCACGGGCGTGCTGATCGGAGACCTGGGCGTCAATTTCGACACGCCGCGGGCGCGCCAGGCCGAGCTCGGCTTTGCCATCGATCCGGCGTGGCGGCGGCAGGGGCTGGCGGTGGAGGCCGCCGGCGCCATGGTCGATGCACTGTTCCGCAGCGGCCGTACCCGGGTGACCGCGCTGACCGACATCCGCAACGTCGCCGCTCAGCGCCTGCTCGCCCGGCTCGGTTTTCGTATCGAGGGGCGGTTCGTCAACAGCTGGCAGGATGGCGACCAATGGCATGACGAACTGTCCTATGCCCGGCTGGCGTCGGAGGCAGGCTGGCGATAGCAATGCTGACGATATCGGCGGTTTGACCGGGCGTTCGGGCTCGCTAGGGTCGCCGGGATGACCATGATTGCCACCGAAGCCGTTGCCGCCCTGTTGTCGCGGGTGGCCGAGGATGTCGGCATCGTCGCCGTCACGGCGCTGTCGGGCGGCGCGGCGTCGGCCACCTATGCCGTCGATGCGACCCGCGGCGGCGTGGCCTGGCCGCTGATCCTGCAATGCGCGGCGGCCGGCGAGGTGGCGGAGGGCGGGCTGCCCAAGGCAGACCAGGCGGCGTTGCAGATGCTCGCCGGGCGGCACGGTATCCCGGTGGCGCCGGTGGTGGCCGTGCTGCAACCTGATGACGGGCTGGGCGCCGGCTTTGTCATGACGCGGATCGATGGCGAGGCGCTGGCGCCGCGCTGGCTGAAATTGCCCGAATATGCCGCCGCGCGGACGGCGATGACCGGGCAGTGCGCGGCGGTGCTGGCGCGGCTGCATGCCATTCCGCTTGCCGACGTGGCCGGGCTGGCGCTGCCCGGCGGCGGCATCGAGGCAGCGAGGGCGCGGATGTTCGAGCATTATCGCAGTTTCGGGGTCGCTTCGCCGGTGTTCGACCTGGCCTTTGCCTGGCTGGCGGAGCGTTGCGGTGATTCGGCGCCGGCGGCGATCGTGCACGGCGACTTCCGCAGCGGCAACTTCATCGTCGATCATGATGGCCTGGCGGCGGTGCTCGACTGGGAACTGGCGCATCTGGGGGAGGGGGCGGAGGACCTCGGCTGGCTGTGCGCCAACGCCTGGCGGTTCGGGGTGTGGCAGAATCCGGTCGGCGGGTTCGGGCAGCGCGAGGCGCTGTACGACGCCTATGCCGCCGCCGGGGGGGCGCGGATCGACCGCGGCCGGGCGCATATGTGGGAGGTCTGGGGCACGTTGCGCTGGGGCCTGTCGTGCCTGCAGCTCGGCAACGACCATGTCAGTGGGCGGGTGAAGTCCGTGGAACGCGCAGCGATCGGGCGGCGCACGTCGGAAGTCGAGCTCGACCTGCTGCATCTGATCAAGTTTGGAGACATCTGATGGCCGAACAGATCGAGGCGCAGGCGCTGATAGAGGCGGTGGCGCAGTTCATCGGCGAGATCGAGGGGCGGTTGAGCGGGCGCGAGGCGTTCCATGCCAAGGTGGCGGCCAATGCGCTGGGCATCGTGGCACGCGAACTGGCGCAGCAACCGCGGGTGGCAGAGGTGGCGGCGCTGTCGGAATTCCTCGGCCATGCCGCCGGCGTCGATGCGTTGCGGGCCGAAATCTGCGGGCGGCTGCGCGGTGGGCAGCTGACGCCGGAGACGCCGGGGCTGCTCGAGGCGCTATTGGCGGCGACGCTGGCCAAGGTGGCGGTCGACAATCCGCGCTATTCGACGTTCCGGCGGCTGTCCGGCGACGACAAGTGATGACGCGGCGGACGGTGCTGGCAGGTGCGGCGGCACTGGCGGCAAGCCCGGGCTTTGCGCGGCCGGGGGTGGAGGTTGCGGGAATCCGGCTGAAACCCGACCGGGAGGCGATGGTCGCGGTGCCCGGCGGGCGCATCTATGTGCGGGTCAATGGTGACTTGCAGGGGCCGCGGCCGCCGCTGGTGATGATCCATGGCGGGCCGGGCAGCTCGCACTGGTACTATCTCAACGCCACCGCGATGGCGGGGGAACGGGCGATCATCCTCTATGACCAGCTCGATTGCGGGCGGTCGGACACGCCCGACGACCCGGCGAACTGGCGGATCCCGCGGTTTCTGGATGAACTCGATGCTATCCGTGCGCATTTCGGCGTGGCGCGCTGGCATGTGCTCGGCGGCAGCTGGGGCGGGACGGTGGCGCTGGAATATGCGGCACGGGTGTTCCGGGACGCGCCGGCGACGCTGGCGAGCGTGATCCTGCAGTCGCCGCTGGTCTCGACGCCGCTGTGGCTGCGCGATGCGGCGGTGTTGAAGGCCGGGATGCCGGCGAAAATCCGCGACCTGCTCGACCGCTGCGATGTGGCCGGTGCGGTGCCGCAGGCGCAATGCGATGCCGCGACCGATGCCTTCTATGCGCGACATGTCCACCTGGCCGAGCCGACGCCGGCCATTGCGGCGTACAAGGCGGCGTTGCCGCGCAGCTTCAGCAGCGGGATCTACAACCATATGTGGGGACGGGCGGAGTTCACGGCGACGGGAACGCTGAAGGATTATGACGGCACGCAGCGGCTGCAGCAGCTGGACGGGGGCCGCACGTTGTTCGTGGCGGGGGCGCAGGACGAGGCGATCCCGACAACGGTGGCGGGGTTTGCACGCGCCGTACCGGGCGGCGCGACGTTCAGCGAGGTCGCCGATGCGGCGCATTCGGTGATGAACGACAATCCGGCGGGGTATCTGGCGGTGCTGCGGCCGTGGCTGGCGGCGCATGATTAGGGCATTGGTGCGCCAGAGTTGCTTGCCTTCAAGTTGACCCGCTCAGGCTGAGCTGGTCGAAGCCCCAGCGAGGGCCGCCCTGCGAGACGGCTTCGACAAGCTCAGCCTGAGCGGGCTTGTGGCTCATCTGGAGTGAAAGCGGGTCTGAACGCTCCACCCGTCATGCTGGCGAACGCCAGCATCCACTGTGCCGCTAGGGCGGGGCGTCGGCTTTGCGGGGTTGCGGTTTCAGGGGCCGGCGCGTGGCCGCCGGTGGATGCTGGCGTGCGCCAGCATGATGGGGAGGGGTCAGGGTTTTGGGGTGAACCCTGTCGTTTCGGACCAGAACATGTCGATATCGGGGTAATGGCAATGGTCCGCCGCGGGGAAATCGGTGCCGATCGCGACGAAAATCACTGGTTCCGACGTGCGGTTTTGCAGGTGATGGCCATTCGGATCGCCGGCCCGGAACGTGGCGACGTCGCCGGCGTGCAGCAACGTCTCGCCGCCATCCTCGACCAGCACTGCCTCGCCGGCAAGCATCACCACCATCTCGTCCTCCGCCGTGTGCCAGTGGCGCTGGCTCGACCAGGCGCCGGGGGCGAGCGTCACCAAATTGGCGCCGAACTGGGTCAGCCCGCCGGCCGCGGCGAGGCTGCGCCAGCTGCGGCCGGCGACGGCGTCGCGATAGGGCGGCAGATAGCCCGAGCCGGTATTGACCGGCAGCGCCGCAGTCTCGACTTTGGGCATCAGTGGCGTTCGATGACCACCGGCAGCTTCTTATAGCCATGGACGAACGACTGGGCGACATATTCGGGCTCGCCGGTCACCCGCACCGTCATCCTGCGCTTCAGCATTTCTTCGATCAGGATCTGGATCTGCAGCTCCGCCAGCCGGGCGCCGACGCAGCGGTGGACGCCGAAGCCGAAGGCCAGGTGGCGCCGGGCATTGGGCCGCGAAATGTCGAGCCGTTCGGCGTCGGGGAACACGCTCTCGTCGCGGTTGCCCGAGATGTACCACATGACGACCTTGTCGCCCTTTTTCATCTGGTGGCCATTGAGCTCGGTATCCTCGAGGCAGGTGCGCCGCATGTGCGACAGCGGCGTCTGCCAGCGGATGATCTCGGGCACCGCGGCCGGAATCCGGGTCGGATCGGCGATCAGCCTGGCCCATTCGCCGGGATATTGATGGAAGGCATGGACCATCCCCGACATCGAATTGCGCGTGGTATCGTTGCCGCCGACGATGAGCAGGATGAGATTGCCCATCCGCTCGTTGTATTCCATGTCGCCCATGGCATTCGAATGCGCCATCAGCGAGACGAGGTCGCCGCTCGGCGGCAGCGCCTTGCGTTCGGCAAACAGGCGATCGAAGTAATCGGTCATGTCGCGCAGGTGCTGCTGGCGGATGTCCTTGGTCGCCGGGTTCAGCGCCGCCTCGATATCGCCGCCCCAGTCGGACCACAGCGTCAACTTGCGCCTGTCTTCCCAGGGGAAATCGAACAATATGGCGAGCATCTGCGTGGTCAGCTCGACCGAGACCGTGTCGACCCAATCGAATTCGGTGTCATAGGGCAGGGTGTCGAGCAGCTCGATGGTCCGCGCGCGCACGCTTTCGGCCATGCGGGCGATTTCCGAGGGGCCGAAGCTCGGCGTGATGACCCGGCGCTGCTCGCCATGCTTGGGCCGGTCCATGGCAATGAACTGGACGAGATTATACTCGCCCAGCATGTCGACGACGGTGATGCCGCCGAACACGCTGCTCGACGAAAAGATATCGGGCCGGGCCTCCACCGCCTGGATGTCGGCATGGTTGCTGATCGACCAATAGGGGCCGAACGGGCTGCTGGCGGTATAGTGGACCGGCGCCTCGGCGCGCAGCCGGGCAAACCAGGGCCGCCAGCTGTCGTTGGCATAGATCGTCGGATCGGTCACATCGATATCGCGCAGCGGCATGGTTTCCGCCGTGTCCTGCGCGCGCAATTGCGTCGCCATCGTCCCAGTCTCCCCAAAGAAACCTTGCCGATCATGCGCCGGCTTGTGGCAGATGCTACGCCTGAACCGTGAACGATGCGAGTCTATCGAAATGACCAATGTCGACCTCCCTATCGACCGCTCGATCGACCCGACCGCCGACCAGGTGCGGGCGCTGCGCGACCACGGCAGCGATGGCCCGGTGGTGATGCTCAATCTGCTGAAATTCCGCGATAGCGCGACCTATGCCGACGATGCCGGCATGGCGCCGTGCTCGGGGGCCGAGGCCTATGACCGCTACCAGCACGCCTTTACCGTCACCGTCGGCGCGATCAGCCAGGCCGAGGTGCTGTACGACGGCCCGGTGGAACAGGTCTTCATCGGCATGGCCGGCACGCCGGAAACCGATTGGGACAAGGTGCTGATCGTCCGCTACCCGACGCGCAGGCATTTCCTCGCGATGATGGCCGATGGCGCCTACCGCCAGGCGCTGGTGCATCGCTATGCCGGGCTGGCGCGGACGGTGTTGCTGCAATGCGGTGGATAGTCCGACGATGAACGGTTGCGCTGAACGGCCGAACGCTTAAAACGGCGCCATTCCGGCCTGTTCGGAAAAAAGTTGCAGTTTACAGCACAGGTGACCCTCCATGGCCGGCCGTCCGACCGCTCCTCGTCCGCTTTCGCCGCACCTGACCATCTGGAAATGGCAGGTGCATGCGGTGGTATCGATCTTGCACCGGATCACCGGCAATGCGATGGCGCTGGGGGCGGTCGTGCTGTTCCTGTGGTGGCTGATCGCCGCGGCGACGAGCCCCGAGGCCTATCGCACCTTCATGGCCGTCGCCACCGGCTGGTTCGGCATCCTCGTCGCCATCGGTTTCAGCTGGGTGTTCTTCCAGCACCTGTGCTCGGGCATTCGCCACCTGGTCATGGACACCGGCCAGGGGCTGGAGATCACCACCAGCAAGACGCTGGCACGCGGGACCTTCGTCGGCTCGATCCTGCTGACGGTCGTGCTGTGGGCCGGCATCTACCTGTACAAGGGATTTTGACGATGGGCGCCGGAACCGAACTCGGCCGGGTACGCGGCCTGGGCGCCGCGAAAAACGGCGTGCATCACTGGTGGCTGCAGCGCGTCACCGCCGCCGGCAACATCATTCTGCTGCTCTGGTTCGTCTTCTCGCTGGCGCGGCTGCCGTCGCTCGATCATTCCGCGGTCGTCATGTGGCTGCGGCAGCCTGTCGCTGCGGTACCGATGCTGCTGCTCATCGTCTCGGTTTTCTGGCACTTCCGTCTGGGCGTGCAGGTGATGCTGGAAGATTATGTCCATGGCGCCGCGCGGGTGCTGGCCTTGCTGGCATTGAATTTCTACGCGTTGGCGGGGGCGGCAGCGGCCGTTTTCGCCGTCCTCAAGATTGCGCTCGGAGCAGCCTGATGGCCGAAGCCTACCAGATTATCGACCATGTCTATGATGCCGTCGTCGTCGGCGCCGGTGGTTCCGGGCTGAGGGCGGCGATGGGCATCGCCGAGGCGGGCCTGAAGACCGCCTGCATCACGAAGGTGTTTCCGACCCGCAGCCACACGGTCGCGGCCCAAGGCGGAATTGCGGCGTCGTTGGGCAACATGGGGCCGGACCACTGGACCTGGCACATGTACGACACCGTCAAGGGCTCCGACTGGCTCGGCGACCAGGATGCGATCGAATATCTGTGCCGCGAAGCGCCGGCTGCCGTCTATGAGCTCGAGCATTTCGGCGTGCCGTTCAGCCGCACCGAGGCGGGGCGCATTTACCAGCGGCCGTTCGGCGGCATGATGCAGAACATGGGCAACGGGCCACCGGCGCAGCGCACCTGCGCCGCCGCCGATCGCACCGGCCACGCCATGCTGCACGCGCTCTATCAGCAGAGCCTGAAGTACGCGACGGACTTCTACATCGAATATTTCGCCATTGACCTCATCATGGTGAATGGCGAGTGCAAGGGCGTGATCGCCATCAACATGGACGACGGCAGCATCCACCGCTTCCGCAGCCACAAGACGGTGCTCGCCACCGGCGGCTATGGCCGCTGCTATTTCTCGGCGACGAGCGCCCACACCTCGACCGGCGACGGCGGCGGCATGGCGATCCGCGCCGGCGTGCCGATGCAGGACATGGAGTTCGTGCAGTTCCACCCGACCGGCATCTATGGCGCCGGCGTGCTGATCACCGAAGGCGCGCGCGGGGAGGGCGGTTACCTGACCAATTCCCAGGGCGAGCGCTTCATGGAACGCTATGCGCCGTCGGCGAAGGACCTCGCCTCGCGCGATGTCGTCAGCCGTTCGATGGCGATGGAAATCCGGGAAGGCCGCGGCGTCGGCAAGGAAGGCGACCATATCCAATTGCACCTCAATCACATCGATCCGGCGGTTCTTCACGAGCGGCTGCCGGGCATTTCGGAAACCGCCAAGGTCTTTGCCGGCGTTGATGTGACGAAGGAGCCGATTCCGGTAACTCCCACGGTTCATTACAACATGGGTGGCATTCCGACCAATTATCACGGCGAGGTCGTGACCCTGAAGGACGGCGATCCGGACTCGGTCGTGCCGGGCCTGTTCGCGGTCGGTGAAGCCGCCTGCGTGTCGGTGCATGGTGCCAATCGTCTGGGCTCCAACAGCCTGATCGACCTTGTCGTCTTCGGCCGCGCCACGGCGCACCGCATCGGCGAGACGCTGAAGCCCGGCACCGCCCATGCCCCGCTGGCCAAGGACAGCGCCGACATGGCATTGGGGCGGCTCGATGGTTTCCGGCATTCCAAGGGCGGTTCGGGGACGTCCGAAGTCCGGCTGGCGATGCAGAAGACGATGCAGTCGAACGCCGCGGTGTTCCGCACTTCGGAAATCCTCGACGAGGGTACCCGCAAGATCGACGCCATCTACCAGCGCATGGCCGACATCGGCATCCAGGACCGCAGCCTCGTCTTCAACACCGATCTGATCGAGACGATGGAGCTCGACAACATGATCGGCCAGGCCGTGCTGACCATGCACATGGCGCAGGCCCGGCACGAAAGCCGCGGCGCACACATGCACGAGGATTTCCCCAATCGCGACGACGAGAAGTTCATGAAGCACTCGCTCGGCTGGTTCCGCGACGGCTCGGTGGAACTCGCCCAGCGGCCGGTGCACGCCTACACGCTGACCGACGAGATCGAATACATCAAACCCAAGGCCCGCGTTTACTGATGACGCGGCTGCTGGACCTGGACAAGCTTGTTTCCCGGGCCGGCGCCTTCAGCCTGACGGTGTCGCTGATCTCGTACAGCTTCTCGGCCGGCAAGATCTCGGTCTTTGGGCCGCGGTTGCAGTCGTTCTTCTCGTTTCCGGACCTGGCGTTCAATTTCAGCGCGCTGACCCGGGCGACGATCACCGTGCTGTCGGTGGTGCTGGTAATCCAGGTCGCGGCCTGGTTCGGCGAGCATCTGGTGCGACACAATGACGGGCTGCCGGGGCAGATCCAGCGGCTGCTGGCCATGGTTTTCAGCCTCAAGGGCACTATCTTGTTCAGTATCCCGCTGACCCTGGCGATCTACTTTGGCTGGCGGCCGTTCATCGACAACGAATATGACAATGAATACCGCATCATGTTCCATATCCTGCTGCCGCTGTTCGGGCTGGCGACGTGGTTCAGCCTCGGCCGCTACCTTCACGGCAGCGCCGACGGTTATGTGGTAATCACGACGATGATCCCGGCGATCCTGATCTTCGCTTTCTTCGTCGGGCGCTTTGAATCGATTGCCCAGGTTTCGTGCTATGAATTCGACGATCGCGCCGACCGCCGCTATTTCGTCGACAGCTATGTCAACGGGCGGTGGAAGCCCGATGGCGAAGGCTACAAGATCATCGTCGCCTCCTCGAGCCGGGCGCTGCTGTTTCGCCGGCTGCCGTCGCGCGATGCCTATATCCGCCTGTGGGACTATTCGCAGGACCGGTCGCTGATGCGTTACATGATCAAGGACGGCGCGCTCAACTCACTGCCCTGCCGCGCCACCAGCTGAAGATGAAAAGGTACGACAATGGCTGAATTTTCCCTGCCCGCGAACAGCAAGATCGGTGCATCGGGCAAGCGCTATCCGGCGCCGGCGGGTGCGAAGAATACCCGCAGTTTCAAGATCTATCGCTGGAACCCGGACGATGGCGCCAACCCGCGCTATGACACCTACGAGCTCGATCTCGACAGCACCGGGCCGATGGTTCTCGACGCGCTGATCAAGATCAAGTCCGAGGTCGATTCGACGCTGACCTTCCGCCGCTCGTGCCGGGAGGGCATCTGCGGGTCGTGTTCGATGAACATCGACGGCACCAACACGCTGGCCTGCACCCAGGCGATTGCCGACATCAAGGGCGAGGTGCGCATCCTGCCGCTGCCGCACATGGAGGTCGTTAAGGACCTGGTGCCCGATTTCAAGCATTTCTATGCGCAATATGCCTCGATCAAGCCGTGGCTGCAGACCGTGACGCCGACGCCTTCGGGTGAGGAGCGGCTGCAGTCGGTGGCGGATCGCGGCAAGCTCGATGGCCTGTACGAGTGCATCCTGTGCGCCTGCTGCTCGACGGCATGCCCGAGCTATTGGTGGAACAGCGACAAGTTCCTGGGGCCGGCGATCCTGCTGCAGGCCTATCGCTGGCTGGCGGATTCGCGCGACGAGATGACCGGCGAGCGGCTCGACCAGCTCGAGGACCCGTTCCGGCTGTATCGCTGCCACACCATCATGAACTGCGCCAATGTCTGCCCCAAGGGGCTGAACCCGGCCAAGGCGATTGCGGAAATCAAGCTGATGATGATCGAGCGGCAGGGGTAACGCCGCTTTCGGGCGTGCGCGCGACCTGATATACTGCCGTTGTCGGGGGACAGCGGCGGAGGTTCCCATGGGCAGGTTCTTTGGCGCGGTTTTGGGCGTTTTGGCGCTGGCGATGTCGGCGGCGCCGGCGAAGGCTGTGTACATAAAGGGGCCCGGCAGCGGCCAGTGGCAGCGATACCAGGTCAGCTTTTCCCCCGATGTCAGTGGTCTGTACCTGTCGATCTATGGCAACCTCGATATTGCGCTTTTGAACGAATATGGCGGCTATGACGTCTTCGATTATTATTATGCCGACGGATGCAATCCGGCTGCCTGCGTCGCGCCAATCGACGAGCCGCGCTATGTGAGCGGGCTCAGATATGTGACCTTCGTAGACAATGTTGCCCGGTTCTCGGTTTATGTGCCTCGCAGTTACTTCAAATGTGATCGCGTTCCGCCCTTGCCAGGCAAGTCCGGTGTATGTGGCATGACTTATCATGACCCTGATATTTTTCTCGATTATTTGGACGGGACGGCCGGCGAGGTCGTGCTGCTCGCCAGCGGTACGGTGCCAGAGCCGGCAAGCTGGGCGATGTTGATCGCGGGCTTTGGCGTCGTAGGCGCGGCGATGCGCCGGCGACGGTCGGTGGTTGTGCACTCGGGGTCGGCGCGGGCACGCTGAGGCTTGTCATCCCGGCGCAGGCCGGGACCGATGAACCACAAACTCGGCTGCGGACGTACCCCTGTGCCCAAACTTGTGTGCCATGGGTCCCCGCCTGCGCCGGGATGACAGTTCATTACTTCGCGCTCGCTTCACCTGTCACCGGACCCGCGCCAGCACTATCCCGTCCCAGCCCTTGGCGCCGGCGAGTTGTAGCGCCGTCGCCTCGATGCGCGCGTCATCCTTCAGCGCCTCGAACAGCGCCACCGTGCCGAGCGCCTTTTCATCCATCGGCGCGAGGATGTCGCCGCCGCGCACGACATTGTCGACGATGATCAGCGTGCCCGGCCGCCCCAGCCGCACAGCCCAGTCGAAATAGGCGGTGTTGTTCTGCTTGTCGGCGTCGATGAACACCAGGTCATAGGGGCCGGCGAGCGTCGGCAGCACGTCGAGGGCAGCGCCGTGGTGAAGCGTAATGCGGTCGGTGAGGCGCGCGTTGGCCAAGTTGGCGGTGGCAACCGCGGCATGGCCGGCGTCGATCTCGATGGTGTCGAGATGGCCGCCATCGGCGAGCCCATATGCCAGCCAGATCGTCGAATAGCCGGCGAGCGTTCCGATCTCCAGGATGCGGCGTGCGCCGACCAGCCGTGCCAGCAAGTAGAGGAACTTGCCCTGGGGTGCCGATACGGCGATCGCTGGCAGGCCGGCGGCATCGGCGCGGGCCAGTGCCGCCTTCAGTACGGCATCGTCGCCGCCCAGATGCGACAGCAGGAAATCGTCGACGGCGGCGAAATCCATTGCGTCAGCCCTTGTCGAAGCTGCCGCTGCGCCCGGCGCCGGCGCTGAAGCGGGCGGCGCCGGCAACGGCCTCGGCGCGCAACGGCGCCAGCCCGCCGTGCGCCTCGGCATAGAGCGCATCGGTCAGCGCCATGTCCCATTGCGCCAGTGCCGAGGTACGGTCGGCGCGCAGGCAGATCTGCGGGAAGCGGGCGATATCGGCGGCGAGCGCCTGCGCCGTCGCCAGCGCGGTGCCGGCCGGCACGACACGGTCGGCAAGGCCCCAGGCCAGCGCCTCGGCGGCGGCGACCGGGCGGCCGGTCAGGATCATGTCCATGGCGCGGCCCTGGCCGATGATGCGGGGCAGGCGGACGGTGCCGCCGTCGATCAGCGGCACGCCCCAGCGGCGGCAGAACACGCCGAAGGTCGCGGTGTCGCCGGCTACCCGCATGTCGCACCACAGCGCGAGCTCCAGCCCGCCGGCGACGGCATGGCCCTCGATCGCGGCGATCACCGGCTTCGACATCTGCATCCGGGTCGGCCCCATCGGGCCGGGACCGTCGGGATCATAGCGCGCATTGGCGGTGCCGACGGCTTTCAGGTCGAAACCGGCGCAGAAACTGCCGTTGCTGCCGGTCAGAATCGCCACCGACAGCGTATCGTCGGCGTCGAAATCGGCAAAGGCGGTGCGCAGCGCCAGCGCCGTCACCGGGTCTACGGCGTTGCGCACCTGCGGCCGATCGATGGTGACGGTGACGACCGGTCCATCCCGTGCAACGATAACACTCATCGAAACCCTCCCGCGACGCACCATACTGGACGCGGACGAGGCCGGGCGCTAGCCAAGCCGTCATGACACGCGAACATATCACTTCGGGCGACCTGGCGGGCTGGACACGGTGGCGGCGCGACCCCGACGGGCGCTTTGCCTCGCTGCTCGGCGATTTCTATTTCCGCGCCACCGACCATGGCGTCGAATGCCGGATGGAGACCGACCGCAAGCATTCCAACGGCCTCGGCTATATCCATGGCGGTTTCATCATGTCGTTCATCGACATGGCGATGTTCGCCTTCATCTACCGCCAGCTCGAGAACAGCGCCGCGGTGACCTTGAGCTGTGCCACCGATTTCCTGTCGGCGGGCATTGTCGGCAAGCCGATCGAGGCGTCAGGCGAGATATTGAAGGAAACCGGCAAGATGCTGTTCGTGCGCGGGCTGGTGAAGCAGGACGGCGTCAACGTCGCCTCGTTCACGGGCACGATGCGCAAGATCCCGCGGCCACCGCGCCCGACGGCGGATGGTATCGCGGCGCGGCCGGCGTCGTCGCAAGTCGACTGATGGCAACGGTACGCGCGGCCTATGACACGCTGGTCGCGGCCGGCGAATTGCGGCCCGACGCGGCGCAGGCAGCGGTCGCCGACCGGCTGCAGGCGCTGGCGGAGACACTGGAAGCGCCGGTCGAGCGGCCCGGGTTGTTCGCTCGCCTGCGCGGGGCGGCGTCGCCGGAGCCGCCGCGCGGCCTGTACATCTGGGGCGGCGTCGGGCGCGGCAAGTCGATGATCATGGACCTGTTCTTCGGCCATGTAGAGGTCAACCCCAAGCGGCGGGTGCACTTCAACGAATTCATGCTCGAGATCCACGCCGCCATACATGCGGCGCGGGAGGCATCGGGGGAGGACCCCATCCCGCGCGTGGCGGCCTGGGTGGCGGGGCGGGCGCGGCTACTGGCGTTCGACGAGATGCAGGTCAAGGACATCGCCGACGCCGCCATCCTGTCGCGGCTGTTCGCGAGCCTGTTCGAACATGGCGTGACGGTGGTGTCGACGAGCAACCGGGCGCCCGTCGACCTCTACAAGGATGGCCTCAACCGGCAATTGTTCACGCCGTTCATCGCGCTGATCGAGCAGAAATGCGATGTCGTCACATTGGATGGCCCGACCGATTACCGGCTGGAGCGGCTCGGCGGCGCGGCGACCTGGCACGTGCCCAATGGCCCGGCGGCGACGGCGGCGATGTCCGAAACCTTCTTCCGGATGACCGATTACCCGGTGGAGGATCGCGCCAGGGTGCCGACGGAGACGCTGGCGGTGCCGAGCGGGCGCACGCTGCATGTGCCGAAATCGCTGAAGGGGGTGGCGGTGTTCTCCTTCGCGCGGCTGTGCCGGCAACCGCTGGGCAGCGCCGATTATCTCGCCATCGCCCGGCATTTCCACACGGTGTTCCTGGTCGGCATCCCGGTGATGGGGCCCGAAAACCGCAACGAGGCGGCGCGCTTCGTCGCGCTGATCGATGCGCTGTACGAGCACAAGGTCAAGCTGATCGCCGCCGCCGATGCGGCGCCGCAGGGGCTGTACCCCGCCGGCGACGGCGTGTTCGAGTTCGAACGCACGGTTTCGCGGCTGATGGAAATGCAGTCTGCAGACTATATGGCGCTCGGGCACGGCGAGAGCGGGGCCTGAGACTTTCGTCCGGGGTGCCGCCAATCGGTTGCGCCGCACCATCATCGGGACTATCCGGACCCGGTCTTTGAACGACTCAAACGAAGGATCGAAACCCCATGGCCCGCAACAAGATTGCGCTGATCGGCGCTGGCAACATCGGTGGCACGCTGGCGCATCTCGCCGCCGCCAAGGCGCTGGGTGATGTCGTGCTGTTCGACGTGGTGGAGGGCGTGCCGCAGGGCAAGGCGCTCGACCTGGCGCAGTGCGGCCCGGTCGAAGGCTTCGACGTCGAACTGAAGGGCACCAACGATTACGCCGATATTGCCGGCGCCGATGTCATCATCGTGACGGCCGGCGTGGCGCGCAAGCCCGGGATGAGCCGCGACGACCTGCTCGGCATCAATTTGAAGGTGATGAAGGCGGTCGGCGAGGGCATCAAGGCCAATGCGCCCGGCGCGTTCGTCATCTGCATCACCAACCCGCTCGATGCGATGGTCTGGGCGCTGCGCGAGTTTTCGGGACTGCCGCACCACATGGTCGTCGGCATGGCCGGCGTGCTGGACAGCGCGCGGTTCCGGCATTTCCTCGGCGATGAATTCAAGGTTTCGGTCAAGGACGTCACCGCCTTCGTGCTCGGCGGCCATGGCGACACGATGGTGCCGGTCATCGAATATTCGACCGTCGCCGGCATTCCCATCCCGGCGCTGATCGAGATGGGCTGGACGACGAAGGAGCGCATCGACGCGATCGTGCAGCGCACCCGCTCGGGCGGCGGCGAGATCGTCGGCCTGCTGAAGACCGGCAGCGCCTATTATGCACCCGCCACCAGCGGCATCGCGATGGCAGAGGCGTATCTGTATGACCAGAAGCGCGTCATCCCGGCCGCGGTGAACCTCACCGGGCAATATGGGGTCAACGACCTGTATGTCGGCGTGCCGTGCATCATCGGTGCCGGCGGCGTCGAGAAGATCGTCGAGATCGCGCTGACGCCGGAGGCGCAGGCCAATTTCACGGTCAGCGTCGATGCGGTCAAGGAGCTGCTGGTGGCCTGCAAGGCGATCGATCCAAGCCTGAACTGAACCCATTTCCGTCATCCCCGCGCAGGCGGGGATCCATCGCTCGCCGTTCGGGTGATGGACCCCCGCCTTCGCGAGGGTGACGATCCTCCCGGAAAGGCGAGCGTCTATGAACATCCATGAATATCAGGCCAAGGAAGTCCTCGCCAAGTTCGGCGTGCCGGTGCCGGCGGGCTTTGCCGCGCTGACGGTCGACGAGGCTGTCGCGGCGGCGGGCAAGCTGCCGGGACCGTTGTGGATCGTGAAGGCGCAGATCCATGCCGGCGGGCGCGGCAAGGGGAAGTTCGTCGAGCTGCCGCCGGAGGCCAAGGGTGGCGTCCGCCTCGCGCGCTCTGCGGATGATGTCCGCGCCGCCGCGACCGACATGCTCGGCAACACGCTGGTCACCATCCAGACCGGGCCGCACGGCAAGCAGGTCAATCGCCTCTACATCACCGACGGCGTCGATATCGCCAAGGAATTCTACCTGGCGCTGCTCGTCGATCGGGCCACCGGGCGCATCTCACTGGTGGTGTCGACCGAGGGCGGCATGGACATCGAAAGCGTTGCGCACGACACGCCGGAAAAGATCCAGACGCTGACCATCGACCCCGCGACCGGCGTCATGCCGCATCATGGCCGGGCCGTTGCCGCGGCGCTGGGCCTCAGCGGTGATCTCGCCAAGCAGGCCGAGAATGTCGTCGCCAAGCTCTATGATGCCTTTGTCGGCACCGATGCCTCGCAGATCGAGATCAACCCGCTGGCCGTCACCGAAGACGGCAAGCTGATGGTGCTCGATGCCAAGGTCGGCTTCGATCCCAACGCGCTCTATCGCCACCCCGATCTGCTGGCACTGCGCGACCTGACCGAAGAAGACCCGGCCGAGGTCGAGGCGTCGAAGTACGACCTCGCCTTCATCAAGCTCGACGGCACCATCGGCTGCCTCGTCAATGGTGCTGGTTTGGCCATGGCGACGATGGACATCATCAAGCTCAACGGCGCCGAGCCGGCCAACTTCCTCGATGTCGGCGGCGGCGCCGACAAGGAAAAGGTGACCAACGCCTTCAAGCTGATCCTCAAGGACCCGGCGGTAAAGGGCATCCTGGTCAACATCTTCGGCGGCATCATGCGCTGCGACATCATCGCGGAGGGCATCATCGCCGCGGCGAAGGAAGTGAATTTGAGCGTGCCGCTGGTCGTCCGGCTGGAGGGTACCAATGTCGAGCTCGGCAAGAAGATACTCGCCGAGAGCGGCCTGCCGATCATCTCCGGCGACAACCTTGGCGATGCGGCGGCAAAGATCGTCGCCGAAGTGAAGAAGGCTGCCTGATGTCCATTCTCGTCAACAAATCCACCCGCGTCATCACCCAGGGCTTCACCGGCAAGCAGGGGACGTTCCATACCGAGGCGGCGATTGCCTATGGCACGCAGGTCGTCGGTGGTACCGCGCCGGGCAAGGGCGGCCAGACCCATCTCGGCCTGCCGGTGTTCAACACCGTGCATGAAGCCCGCGCCGCAACCCATTGCGATGCCAGCGTCGTCTATGTGCCGCCGCCCGGCGCCGCCGATGCCATCTGCGAGGCGATCGACGCCGAAGTGCCGCTGATCATCTGCATCACCGAAGGCATTCCGGTGCTCGACATGGTGCGCGTCAAGCGCTCGCTGTCGGGGTCCAGGTCGCGGCTGATCGGGCCGAACTGCCCCGGCGTGCTGACGCCGGGTGAATGCAAGATCGGCATCATGCCGGGCAATATCTTCATGAAGGGCTCGGTTGGCGTCGTCTCGCGTTCGGGCACGCTGACCTATGAAGCGGTCCACCAGACCACCGCCGTCGGTCTGGGCCAGACCACCGCGGTCGGCATCGGCGGCGATCCGGTCAACGGCACCAACTTCATCGACATGCTGGAGTTGTTCCTCGCCGATGACGCCACCCAGTCGATCATCATGATCGGCGAGATCGGCGGCAGCGCCGAAGAGGAAGCGGCGCAGTTCATCCAGGACGAGGCGCGCCGCGGCCGCAAGAAGCCGATGGTCGGTTTCATCGCCGGTACCACGGCACCTCCCGGTCGCCGCATGGGCCATGCCGGCGCCATCGTTTCGGGCGGCAAGGGCGATGCGGCATCGAAGATGGCGGCGATGGAAGCCGCCGGCATCCGCGTGTCGCCGTCGCCGTCGCTGCTCGGCATCACGCTGGCGGAAGTGCTGAAGGGCTGATGCCCGGCACGATCGAATTGACCGGGCAGGCGGAACTGCCTGCCTGTACCTGCTGCGGGGTGCCCTCGCGGCGGGTGTGGGGCAATCTGATCGATGACGAGGGCACCACGGCCTATGTCGTGCAATGGGCGCCGGGGACCGCCGGCAGCCATGCCGTCGCCATCGGGCTGGTGTTCGGCCCCTGGGGCGACGGCACCGATCGCGACGATCGCGCCTATGCCGCGGTGGAGTGCCGCCTGGCCGATGGTGCCGTGCAGGTGATGGTCATCGATGCGGCGCGCTCGCCGATCGACGCCGCGCCGCTGGCGGCCAAGGTGCTCCGCCGGTACGAAGTCATCAACCGGCCGTTGCACCATCGCGTTTTTCGGTATGTCGAGCAGATCCGGGTGCGGGATGCGCGCGTTGCCGGACTGACCTCTGCCTGAAGCGGGCCTGAAAACGGGAGCGTGAAGATGACCGTCAAGTCGCTCGATCACGTCAATATCCAGACGACCGCGGTCGCCGAAACCGCAAAATTCCTGTCTGACGTGCTGGAATTGCGCGCCGGGCCCGTGGTCCCGGGCGGCGACATGGCGCGGGTGACCTGGATGTACGACGCCCGGGATCGCCCGCTGGTGCATATAACCCGGCCTGGCGTGACCTTTGCCGAGGATGCCGAGCGGCCGCTGCGGTCCGATACCGGCGCGCTGCACCATGTGGCGTTCGAATGCACCGGCCATGCGGCGATGCTGGAACGGCTTGAGCGGCTTGGCATCCCGGCGCGGCATCGCCATATAGGCGAAATCGGGTTGAAGCAGGTGTTCGTTACCGAACCCAATGGCGTGTTGCTGGAGCTGAATTTCCGCGAAGGCTGATGGATTGCCGACACGGGTGGCCAATGCGGCCGTAAAACATGTCTGCCATGCGTTAATCGTCGGTGACACGCCGGGCCACGGGGGCTATCAGCCCGCTACGATGCAAGGACTTGCGTGATGGAATATGAAGCGTTGCTGCCATCGGCCGAGGATAGTGCCGGGCCGTCTTGGGCGCGCAGCGACTGGCCACCGGTCGCCACCGACGAGCTGACCCGCGCGCTCGATGCGTCCGACATGATCGTGACGGCGCCGGCCAAGGTTGCCGCCAAGGCGATGCAGGTCGCGGCGGCCAACGGCGCCGACAGCGACGCGATCGCCCGCGCCGCCCAGGATTCGATCTCGGCGCTGATGCTGATCCGCACCTATCGCGTGCGCGGGCACCTTGCCGCCAATCTCGATCCGCTCGGCCTGATGAAGCGCGAGCTGCCGGCCGATCTGACGCCCGAATATCATGGCTTCAAGGATAGCGACCTCGACCGCCCGGTGCACATCGGCGGCGCGCTCGGCCTGCAGACGGCGACGATCCGCGAGCTTGTCGACATCCTGCGCCGCAACTATTGCGGCAATGTCGGCCTCGAATACATGCACATCAACGACGTCGAGGAACGGCGTTTCCTTCAGGACAAGATCGAGGGCCGCGACAAGGAAATCCAGTTCACCGCGCTCGGCAAGAAAGCGATCCTCAACAAACTGGTCGAGGCCGAGCAGTTCGAGCGTTTCCTCGGCCGCAAATATGTCGGCACCAAGCGCTTTGGCCTCGACGGCGGCGAGGCGATGATCCCGGCGATGGAATCGATCATCAAGATCGGTGGCCAGCTCGGCATCACCGAGATCGTCTTCGGCATGCCGCACCGCGGGCGGCTCAACATGCTCGGCAACGTGATGCAGAAGCCGTTCCGCATCATTTTCCACGAATTCGGCGGCGGATCGGCCAACCCCGATGATGTCGGCGGTTCGGGCGATGTGAAATACCACCTCGGTGCCAGTACCGATCGCGAATTCGATGGCAACAAGGTGCATCTGTCGCTGGCCCCCAACCCGTCGCATCTCGAGGCGGTCGATCCCGTCGTGCTCGGCAAGGTGCGCGCCATCCAGACCATGGCCGGCGATGAAGAGCACACCCATGCCATGCCGGTGCTGCTGCACGGCGATGCGGCGTTCGCGGGGCAGGGCATCGTTGCCGAATGCTTCGGCTTTTCGGGGCTGACCGGCTACAACACCGGCGGCACCATCCATTTCATCGTCAACAACCAGGTCGGCTTCACCACCAGCCCGCAGTTTGCGCGGTCGTCGCCCTATCCGTCGGACGTCGGCAAGATCGTCCAGGCGCCGATCTTCCACGTCAACGGCGACGATCCGGAGGCGGTGACCTTTGCCACCAAGGTCGCCACCGAGTTCCGCCAGGCGTTCAAGCGCGACGTCGTCATCGACATGTGGTGCTATCGCCGCTTCGGCCACAACGAGAGCGACGAGCCGAGCTTCACCCAGCCACTGATGTACGCCGCGATCGCCAAGCATCCGCCGGTCAGCGAGCTTTACGCCACCCGTCTGCGGCGCGAGGGCGTCATCGACGACGCGTTCCTGCAGGCTGCCATCGACGGCTATACCGCTGCCCTGGAGGCCGATTTCGACGCCGCTGCCGGCTTCAAGGCCAACAAGGCGGACTGGTTCGAGGGCCGCTGGTCGGGTCTTGGCAAGCCCAAGGACGAGATCGGCGCGCGCCGGGCAGCGATGACCGGTGTGCCCGCCGCAGACCTGCGCGCCATCGGCGAGACCCTGACGACGGTGCCGCCGTCGTTCAACATTCACAAGACGTTGGCGCGCATTCTGGACGCCAAGGCCGAGACGCTGAAGTCCGGCGCCAACATCGACTGGGCAACTGCCGAGGCGCTGGCCTTCGGGTCGCTGCTGCACGATGGCAACGCCGTGCGCCTGTCGGGGCAGGATTCGGGCCGCGGCACCTTCAGCCAGCGCCATGCCGTGTGGACCGACCAGCTCGACGGCAGCCGCTATACGCCGCTGAAGGCGATCAGCCCGCAGTTCGAGGTGCTCGACAGCCCATTGAGCGAGTTCGGCGTGCTCGGCTTCGAATATGGCTATGCGCTCGCCGACCCGCGCACACTGGTGTTGTGGGAAGGGCAGTTCGGCGATTTCGTCAACGGCGCCCAGACCATCATCGACCAGTTCATCGCGTCGGGCGAGATCAAGTGGCTGCGCGCCAACGGCCTCGTCATGCTGCTGCCGCACGGTTACGAGGGACAGGGGCCCGAGCATAGCTCGGCGCGCATGGAGCGGTTCCTGCAGCTGTGCGCCGAGGACAACCTGCAGGTTGCCAATGCGACGACGCCGTCGAACTATTTCCACCTGCTGCGCCGCCAGCTGCTGCGCGATTTCCGCAAGCCGCTGATCATCTTCACGCCGAAGTCGTTGCTGCGCCACAAGCGGGCGGTGTCGACGATCGCCGACATGGATGCGGGCACCAGCTTCCATCGCTGCCTCGACGACCTGGCGCCGTGCACGCCGGAAAAGGTGCAGCGCCTCGTGCTGTGCAGCGGCAAGGTCTATTACGATCTCCTCGAGGCGCGCGAAAAGACCGAGCGGGACGACGTCTATCTGCTCCGTGTCGAGCAGCTTTATCCGTTCCCGGCCGATGTCATCTGCGATTATGTGGCGCGCTTCCCCAATCTGGAAGACGTCGTCTGGGCGCAGGAAGAGCCGAAGAACGCCGGCGCCTGGACGTTCGTCGCACCGCTGATCGAGGCGGCGCTCGATCGCCGGCCGATCTATGCCGGCCGTGCCGCCGCCGCGGCGACCGCGACGGGCCTGATGCGGCGCCACAATGCCGAACAGGCCAAGCTGGTCGCCGAAGCGCTGGGCGCCAGCCGCGCCGAAGTCACTGCCGCCATCCGCGGCGGGCTGAAATCTAAGCAGAATGCAGGATAACATCATGGCAACCGACGTCATCATCCCGGCGCTGGGCGAATCGATCACCGAAGCGACGGTTGGCCAATGGCTGAAGCAGCCCGGCGACGCCGTCGCCGCCGACGAGCCGATCGTCAGCCTGGAAACCGACAAGGTCGCGGTGGAAGTGCCGTCGCCGGTGGCCGGCACGATGGGCGAGCAATTGTTCAAGGTCGGCGACAATGTCGCGGTCGGCGCGCGCATCGCGCTGATCGAGGCCGCCGGCGCGGCACCAGCAGCCAAGCCCGAGAAGAGCGGCACCGAGGCAGCGGCTGCGGCGGCTGCACCGACCCCCGTCGCGAAGGCGGAAAAGACGGCGGAAGTTGCGGCGCCGGCTGCGCCTGCTGCGGCGGCGCCTGCTGGTGCGCCTGCTACCGCCGCCGGCTCGCCGCCGCTCGAGGCCATGGGCCCGGCGGTGCGCGTGCTGGTCGACACCTATAATCTCGACCCGGCGAGCATCACCGCGAGCGGCCGGGATGGCCGCTTGACCAAGGGTGACGTGCTGGCGGCGATCGAGGCCGGCACCGCCAAGGTTCGCGGCAAGGCCGCGGAATCGGCGACGCCGGCTGCGGTTGCAACGCCGGCGGCGAGCGAGCGCAAGGAAGAACGCGTCCGCATGACGCGGCTGCGCCAGACCATCGCGCGCCGGCTGAAGGAAGCCCAGAACACCGCGGCAATGCTGACGACGTTCAACGACGTCGACATGACGGCGGTGATGGCGGCACGTTCGAAGTACAAGGATCTGTTCGAAAAGAAGCACGGCGTCCGCCTGGGCTTCATGTCGTTCTTTTCGCAGGCGGTCGTCCAGGCGCTGCGCGACGTGCCGGCTGTCGGCGCGTCGCTCGAGGGCGAGGAGATCGTCTATCGCAACTATGCCGATCTCGGCATCGCCGTGTCGTCGCCGGGCGGCCTCGTCGTGCCGGTGCTGCGCAATGCCGACAAGCTTAGCTTTGCCGAGACCGAAAAGGCCATCGGCGATTTCGGCAAGCGGGCGCAGAACGGCCAGCTGAAGATCGAGGAGCTGCAGGGCGGCAATTTCACCATCAGCAACGGCGGCGTCTTCGGCTCGCTGATGTCGACGCCGATCCTCAACACGCCGCAGTCGGGTGTGCTTGGCCTGCATCGCATCGAGGATCGCGCCGTCGTGCGCGACGGCCAGATCGTCATCCGCCCGATGATGTACCTGGCGCTGTCCTACGACCATCGTATCGTCGATGGCCGCGAGGCGGTGACCTTCCTCGTCAGCATCAAGAACGCGATCGAGGACCCGTCGCGCCTGCTGATCGACCTGTAAAGGACTGAAACCATGGCCGAATTCGATTTCGATGTCGTCGTCATCGGCGCCGGCCCCGGCGGCTATGTCGCCGCCATCCGCGCGGCGCAGCACGGCCTGAAGGTCGCGTGCGTCGAAAAGCGCGACCGGCTCGGCGGCACCTGCCTCAATGTCGGCTGCATCCCGTCGAAGGCGCTGCTCCACGGCAGCGAATTCTATGAGGAAGCCAAGGACGGTTCACTGGCCAAGTTCGGCGTCAAGCTGGGCAGCGTCGAGCTCGACCTGCCGGCGCTGCTCGGCGAAAAGGACAAGGCGGTCAAGGAATTGACTGACGGCGTGGCCTTCCTGTTCAAGAAGAACAAGGTCGAGTGGATCAAGGGCGAGGCGAAGTTCACGTCGGCCAAGGCGATCCAGGTCGGCGAACGTGCCATCACGTCGAAGAACTTCATCATCGCCACCGGCTCCGAAGTCGCGCTGCTGCCCGGCATGACGCCCGATGGCGAAGTGATCGTCACCTCGACCGAGGCGCTGTCGCTGTCGAAGGTGCCCGAGCATCTGGTGGTCATCGGCGGCGGCTATATCGGGCTGGAGATGGGCTCGGTGTGGCGGCGTTTGGGGGCCAAGGTCACGGTCGTCGAATATGCCGAGCGGATCGTGCCGGCGATGGATATCGAGGTCGCCAATGCCTTTGCCAAGGTGCTGACCAAGCAGGGTTTTGCGATCCACACGTCGACCAAGGTCACCGGCGTCAAGCGCGACGGCGCCGGTGCCGTGGTCACCGTGGAGCCTGCCGCGGGCGGGGACGCGACCGAGATCGCCGCCGATATCGTGCTGCTGTCGATCGGCCGGCGGCCGAATACCGACGGGCTGAACATTGAGGCGACCGGGCTGACGCTCGACCGTGGCCGCATCATGGTCGGCCATGATTTCTCGACGCCGGTGCCGGGCATCTGGGCAATCGGCGACGTGGTGCCGGGCCCGATGCTGGCGCACAAAGCCGAGGACGAAGGCATCGCCTGCGCCGACAACATCGCCGGGCTGACCGGTTATGTGAACCACGACGTCATCCCGGCGGTGGTCTATACCCATCCCGAGGTCGCCACGGTGGGCAAGACCGAGGAAGAGCTGAAGGCCGCCGGCATCGACTACAAGGCCGGCAAGTTCCCGTTTGCCGCCAACAGCCGCGCCAAGGCCAATCGCGACACCGAAGGCTTTGTGAAGGTCCTGGCGGACGCGAAGACCGACCGCGTGCTCGGCGTTCACATCATCGGCAGCATGGCCGGCACGATGATCGCCGAGGCCGCCATCGCGATGGAGTTCGGCGCCTCGTCGGAAGACATTGCCATGACCTGCCACGCCCATCCGACCCACCCCGAGGCGCTGAAGGAAGCCGCGATGGCGGTAACCGGCAAGCCGATCCACATGTGATGGTGGCGGCGCCGCTGGATCATGTCGCGCTCGCCACCAGCGGGTTCGTGCATGTCCAGGGCGCTATCCCTAGTGACAGGATTGGCGCATTGGCGTCGCTGTCGCCCACGGCCGGAGCAGGCACGCGCCTCCCGCTCGGGGCGCCGCTGGTGACCGCGGCACTCCGGTTTCTCGCGCCGATTGCCGCTGATTGGCGGCACGATGCGCGGGCGGTGCGCTGTGTGCTTTTCGACAAATCGGCGGCGAACAACTGGCTCGTTCCCTGGCACCAGGACCGCACGATAGCGGTTGCAAAACGGGTGCCCGTGGCTGGTTTCGGGCCCTGGTCGATCAAACACGGTGTCGATCATGTCGAGCCGCCGTTTGCGCTCCTTGCCGATATGATCACGATGCGCCTGCATATCGACGACTGCAGGGCCGACAACGCGCCGCTGCGCGTTGTCGCCGGTACGCATCGACAGCGTTATCGGGCAGCCGATGTCGCCGCGATCGCCCAGGCGGGGACGATTGCGACATGTATCGCCGCCGCCGGCGATGTCTGGGTGTACAGCACGCCGATCGTCCATGCCTCGCATAGCGCCGTGAACCCGTCGCGACGCCGAGTCCTGCAGATCGATTTCTGTGCCTCGCAACTCCCCGTCGGTCTGGACTGGGCGGCATGATCGAGCCGCCAGCCCTCGAAGCCGTCCGTCCGCTGCTGTCGTGGCTCGACATGGCCGGCGTCGCGGTGTTCGCCATTTCGGGCGCGCTGGCGGCGGCGCGGGCGAAGCAGACGATCGTCACCTTCGCGTTCTTTGCCGCCATCACCGGCATCGGTGGCGGCACGTTGCGCGACCTTTTGATCGGCGCGCCGGTGTTCTGGGTCGGGCGTTCGGACTATCTCGGCGTCTGCCTGATCGCTGCCGGTGCCGTGTGGGTGCTGCGGGCCGATCGCTGGCAATTGCCGGCGCTGCTGTGGTTCGATGCCGTCGGCATGGCGGCCTATGCCGTCATCGGCGCGGCAAAGGCGGCCAGCTATGGCGTGCCGCCGCTGTCGTGCATCGTCATGGGCGTGCTGACGGCGAGTGTCGGCGGCATCGTCCGCGACGTGCTGGCCGGCGAGCCGTCGATCCTGCTGCGCCGCGAGATCTATGTTTCGGCCGCGGCGCTGGGGGCGACGACCCATGTGCTGCTGGTCGAACTCGGGCTGGCCGCGCTGCCGGCGGGGCTCGTCGGGGCGGCGGCGGGCTTCACGTTGCGGGCGCTGGCGATCAGCAAGGGGCTGGCGCTACCGTCCTATCGCGACGACTAGACTTTCAGGACGATCATCGCGCCGATGGCGAGCGCGGCGCCGATCTGCAGGCCGAGCAGGATCGCGGCCTGGCTGGCAAAGGGCTGTGCGTCGCGCATGTGATCGAGATGCACCTGCGCGGCCAGCGCGCCAATGCCGCCGCCAAAGGCGATGAGGCCGAGCAGTTCGGCCTCGGCAATGCGGTTGATCTTGGTCACTTCCCGGCGCTTGTCGGCGGCGAAGACGAAATAGGTGACGATGTTCATCAGCAGGAGATAAAGCGGCAGCCAGCGCCAGATGACCGGGGACATCACCAGCGCCGGACGCGGTGGCGGTGCCGCGACGGCGCGGCGGGTGCGGATCTCGTTGGCGCAACCGGTGATGTTGTCGTTGCCGAGCGCATAGCCGTCGGCGACCATCTGGCAGGACAGGTCGACATCGCCGATCAGGCAACGGACAATGGTGCGCGGCGGATTGTCGAGCTTTGTGCGGCCCCCCGTCGGCGTGCAGCGCAGCGCCTTGCCGCGCGTCAGGTCGGCGAGGTGATCGCGGGCCGCGGCGCCGGGATCGACGGGGCAGTCGCCGAAAAAGCCGCCGCACGGGACGGCCGGTTCGGGAGCGACGATGTCGTGCAATTGCATGGCCTGGCCGCGGGCGGCGCAGCGGACGACCTCACCGCTGGAATGCGCGGGGTTCATGCAGGCAAAGCCGGTGGCTGCGGCAAGAACGAGCAGGGACATGATCAGCCATTAGTGTGAATGAAGTGCTAATGAAAGATGTTTGATCGTGTGCTTGTTGGAACTCGTGCCGAGTCCGTTGCATACCCGTATTAGATTACCGGCGCCGCAAGCGCCAGTATGATGCCGAGATGCACCCCCGCGATCATCAGCAGGCGGTTGGCAAAGGGCCGCTTGCGCGTCTTGTGGCGCAGGATCTGCTGGCCGGCGATCGCGCCCGCGGTGCCGCCGATCGCGGCAACGAGCAGCAGCAGGGCCTCTGGCACGCGGCGGTCGCTTCGCAGGGCCATGGCGCGGCGCTTGTCGATGAAGAACAGCGCGGCAGCGAGGATGTTGACGACCAGCAGCCACAGGCCGATGCGCGGCCAGGACAGCCAGGCCGTCCCCTGGGGCGGCGCCGCGTTCAGGGGCTGGATCTGCGTACGCTCCCGCAGCGGTGCTGCGCCCGGTGTCGCGAGATCGACGCGCTCGGCGCGCGTCAGGGTATCGACACGGTCGCCGGCGGCATCGGCGAGCTGGTCGGCCACCGTCATCTTTGCCCCGCCGCAATCGAGCTGCCCGTAGCGCGCGACCGCCATGCCGGCTTCGATCATGTCGCAGCCGAGGTTGCGGCCGTCGGCCGAACAATCGACGACCTGGCGGCCGTAGCGATCGGTTTCGACCGCCTGGCAGGAGACGCGATGCCCGCGGGTCAGACCGGCGAGATAGTCGCGCGAACGATAGGGATCGCCTGGCGTGCAGGCGCGGCCGGGGCGGCAGGCACCCGGCATTTCCGGCGCGTCTATGGCATGGAGCCGCATCGACTTGGGAATGCCCTCGCACCGAATCGCATCCCCGTCGTGATGACTGGGATTGAGACAAGCGAAGCTCGCCGCCGCAAGGAGGGAAATCAGTGCCATTACCGTAACGATATGCCGAGCCGCGAGCCGGAACAAGCCGCTGTGGCTATCAGTCCATGAACGGGTCGCGGACGAGAATCGTGTCGTCGCGCTGCGGTGACGTGCTGACCAGGGCCACGGGACACTCGGTCAGTTCCTCGATGCGGCGGATATACTTGATCGCTTGCGCCGGCAGATCGGCCCAGCGCCGGGCGCCGGCGGTCGATTCCGCCCAGCCTTCGAACGCTTCGTAGATCGGCTCGACCCGGGCCTGGTCGGCGCTGTGCGCGGGAAAGTAATCGAGATCCTGGCCATCGAGGCGGTAGCCGGTGCAGATCTGCAGGGTTTCGAAACCGTCGAGGACATCGAGCTTGGTCAGCGCCATGCCGGCGACGCCCGACACCGCGATGGCCTGGCGGACAAGTACCGCATCGAACCAGCCGCAGCGGCGCTTGCGCCCCGTCACGGTGCCGAACTCATGGCCGCGCTGGCCCAGCTTCTCGCCGTCTTCATTGTCCTGTTCGGTCGGGAAGGGGCCGGAGCCGACCCGCGTCGTGTACGCCTTGACGATGCCGAGGACGTAGCCGACCGCGTTCGGCCCCATGCCGCTGCCGGCTGCGGCCTGGCCGGCGACGACGTTGGACGACGTCACGAACGGATAGGTGCCGTGGTCGACATCGAGCAGCACGCCCTGCGCGCCTTCGAACAGGATGCGGCTGCGCTTGGCCTTGGCATCGCGCAGCGCCGTCCATACCGGCTTGACGAAGGGCAGCACCGATGGCGCGATCTCGTGCAGCTGCGCGATGAGCGCCTCGCGATCCACCGGCGGGATACCAAAGCCGGTGCGCAGGGCGTTGTGGTGGGCGAGCAGGCGATCGAGCTGCGGGCCAATGTCGCCCAGATGCGCGAGATCGCAGACCCGCAGCGCCCTGCGCCCGGCCTTGTCCTCATAGGCCGGGCCGATGCCGCGGCGGGTGGTGCCGATCTTGCCGGCGCCCGAGGCGTCCTCGCGGGCGCCGTCGAGATCGCGGTGCAGCGGCAGGATCAGCGGGCACTGGTCGGACACGTGCAGATTGTCGGGCGTGATGCTGACGCCCATGGCGGAAATGCGAGCGACCTCGTCGCGGAAATGCCAGGGATCGAAGACGACGCCGTTACCGACGATGCTGAGCGTGCCGCGGACGATCCCGGACGGCAACAGGCTCAGCTTGTAGACCTTGTCACCGACAACGAGGGTGTGGCCGGCATTGTGCCCGCCCTGGAAGCGCACGACGACATCGGCGCGTTCCGACAGCCAATCGACGATCTTGCCTTTGCCTTCATCGCCCCATTGGGCGCCGATGACGGTAACGTTGGGCATGGGTTTCCTTTGGTCAGACCGCGCTGGCCTCTACGCCATTCCACGCATGGGTACAGCGAAAATCCCGGGGGTCGGCGGCAGGATCGAACGCCGCGACAGTCGACCAGCCGGCGGCGCGCAGTTCGGCGCCGACGGCAGGGTCGGTGCCGACCGGTAGCAGGACCCGGTGCGGGTCGCTGACGCCGAGGCCGGCATCGACGAGGCCGTCGATATAGAGCGAAAAGCCGATCGCCGCTTCGGCCGAGCCATCGGGGCGCATGATGACATAGGCGCCGCCGCGGCCGACCTCGCCGGGGATGCCGTCGCCGAACAGCGAAAAGCCGATCCAGGTCTGGTATTCGAAGCCGTGGCGTTCGGTCGGGTCGATGGTCACCGCGACATCGCCGAGCCCGGCGACCAGCGCCGCGACGGCATCGAGCCGGGCCCTGACTGGCGCGGGCAGGGGCAGGGCGGCCAGCCGCGACAGCGCCTGCGGGGCCGGGCCGGCGGCGGCGATCAGCGGTTCATAGGCGCCGGCGCCGAGCGCCATCAGGCCGCCGACGTCCTTGCCGTCGAGCAGCGCCTGGACTTGCGTGAGCGAGCCGCTGCCGAGCGACCAGCCGGCGGCAGCGAGATCGGCCACCAGGGTCGGCAGGGTGATGTCGATCGACAGGCCGTCGAGGCCCGCCGTGCGCAACGCCTCGACCGCCACGCGGACGACCTCGCCGGCAGCGGCGGCGGTGTCGCTGCCGATGAGCTCGGCACCGACCTGCACGGCTTCGCGTTCGGGGTTGAGCTGGGTACCGCGCACGCGCAGCACCGGACCGGCATAGGACAGGCGCAGCGGGCGCGCGGCATCGCCGAGTCGGGTGACGGCGATGCGGCCGACCTGGCCGGTCATGTCCGACCGCAGCGCCAGCGTGTGCTGGCTGACCGGATCGGTGAAGCGCAGCAGCTCGCGCCGGGCCGCGCCGCCGAGACGGCTGCCGAGCGATTCTTCATACTCGACGAGCGGCGGCTGCACGCGTTCATAGCCATGCGCGGCGAAACTGCCGGTCAGGCTGCGGACAAGCGCGGCGGTCGCCTCCGCCTGCGGTGGCAGGCGGTCGCGAAGGCCCTCGGGGAGGAGGCCGGGGGGGATCATGGGCGCGGTGAGAGCATGGCGAGGGGTGTATTGCCCCTCACCCCGCTTACGGCAAGCGCCGTGAGCGGGGTGGGGGTCAATGGTCACGCGAAGACCAACGCCTTCACCGTCTTGACGCCCGGCAACTGGCAGATGCCGGCGAGCAGCGGGTCGGGGATGGCTTCGTCGACCGACAGCAGCAGGATCGCCTCCTGGCCTTCGTTCCGGCGGCCGAGGTGGAAGGTGCCGATGTTGACGCCGGCCTCGCCGAGCGTCGACCCGAGGCGGCCGATGAAGCCAGGCTTGTCCTCGTTGACGATGTACAGCATGCGGCCGTTGAGGTCGGCCTCGACGGTGATGCCGAAGATCTCGGTCAGCCGCGGCTTGGTCATGCCGAACAGCGTGCCGGCGACGCTGCGATCGCCGTCGGGGGTCTTGACCGTGACGCGGACCAGCGTGTGATAGTCGGTCTCGCGTTCGTGGCGGACTTCGGCGATCTCGATGTTGCGTTCGCGCGCCAGGAACGGCGCGTTGACCATGTTGACCGTGTCGCTGTGGGTGCGCATCAGCCCGGCGAGCACGGCGGCGGTAATCGGCTTGATGTTGAGCTCGGCGGCGGCGCCTTCGACCTCGACCTTCACGGCGCTGATGCCGTCCGACACCAGCTGGCCGACAAGGCTACCGAGCCGTTCTGCCAGCTGCATGTAGGGGCGCAGCCGCGGCGCTTCCTCGGCGCTGAGCGACGGCACGTTGAGGGCGTTGGTGACGCCGCCGGTCAGCAGGAAGTCCGACATCTGTTCCGCGACCTGGATGGCGACATTGACCTGGGCTTCATCGGTCGAGGCGCCGAGGTGCGGCGTCGAGATGAAGTTGGGGGTGCCGAACAGCGGGCTGGCCTTGGCGGGCTCCTCGACGAAGACATCCAACGCGGCGCCGCCGATGTGGCCGCTGTCGAGCCCGGCCTTCAGTGCCGCCTCATCGATCAGCCCGCCGCGGGCGCAGTTGATGATGCGCACGCCGGGCCTGGCCTTGGCGAGGTTCTCCGCCGACAGGATGTTGCGCGTGCTGTCGGTCAGCGGCGTGTGCAGCGTGATGAAGTCGGCCTGCGCCAGCAGCTCGTCGAGGGTCACCTTGGTCACGCCCATGTGCTCGGCGCGTTCGGCGGTGAGAAACGGGTCATAGGCGATGACCTTCATCTTCAGGCCGAGCGCGCGGTCGGCGACGATGCTGCCGATGTTGCCGGCCCCGATGAGCCCCAGCGTCTTGGCGGTCAGCTCGACGCCCATGAAGCGGTTCTTTTCCCACTTGCCGGCCTGGGTGCTGGCGTCGGCCTCGGGCAGCTGGCGGGCGAGTGCGAACATCAGCGCGATGGCGTGCTCGGCGGTGGTGATCGAGTTGCCGAACGGCGTGTTCATGACGACAACGCCGGCGCCCGATGCCGCGGGGATGTCGACATTGTCGACGCCGATGCCGGCGCGGCCGATGACCTTGAGGTTGGTCGCAGCGGCGATGACGTCCTTGGTGGCCTTGGTGGCGCTACGCACGGCGAGGCCGTCGTAGTTGCCGATGATCTTGATCAGCTCGTCCTTGCTGAGGCCGGTGATTTCATCGACTTCGATGCCGCGGGCGCGGAAGATTTCGGCGGCCTTGGGGGACATCTGGTCGGAGATAAGGACTTTGGGCATGGGAGATTCCTTCGCTCCCCCTCCCTGCAAGGG
>QBLU01000016.1:56939-58892 GCA_003241875.1 Alphaproteobacteria bacterium | reverse complement strand
CGGTGGTGGTGTCGCCGGCGACGGTGATGACGATGTCGCCGGCCGCGCTGCCGATCGTGTCGAAGGCGAGGCTGTCGGCGGTGATCGTCGCGTCGCCGCCGCTGGTGGCGCTGCCGAAAATGGTGGCGCCGCTGCTGGTGGACACGAGGGTGGTGCCGGCGTCGAGCGTCGCGATGTCGATGGTGGCGGCATCGAGCGCGGCGGCGCCGGCAGCGGTCAGCGTGGTGCCGGTCAGCGCAGTGCCGGCGGTGGCGAGGATGTCGGCACCGCTGGCCAGGCTGCCGAAATCGAGCGTGGTGCCGGCGGCGAGGGTCATGGTGCCGCCCGCGGTGCCGGTGGTGATGCGGGTGGCGCCGCTGGTCGTCGTCGCCAGCGTCGTCCCGGCGCTGGCGAGGTCGAGCGCCAGGCTGCCGCTGTCGATGGTGATGGCCGTCGCGGCGTCGAGCGTCGTGCCGGTGGTCGCATTGGCGACGGTGATGAAGACGGCGGCGCCGCTGGCCAGGGTGCCGAAATCGAGGCTGTCGGCAGTGATCGTGGCGCTGTCGCCGCTGGTCGCGATGCCGAGGATCGCGGTGCCGGCGCTGTCGATGGCGAGGGTCGTCGCGGCGTCGAGCGTGGCGATGTCGAGGCTGCCCGTCGTGATCGCGACGCCGGCGCCCGAGGTCAGCTGGCTGCCGGTCATCGCGGTGCCGACGGTCGCCTGGAAATTGCCGCCGCTGGCCAGGCTCAGGAAATCGAGCGCGCCGCCGGTGGTGATCGTCATCGTGCTGCCGGCGGTGGCGGTGCCATAGCGGGTGGCGCCGGTGCTGGTCGAGGCGAGCGTGGTGCCGGCCGTCAGCGTGTCGATGTCGACGCTGTCGGCGGTGAGCAGGACCGCGGTCGCCGCGTCGACGGTGGTGCCGGCCAGCGCGCCGCCGGCCGCGGCTTGGATGCCGCCGGCGCTGCTGGTCAGGCTGTCGAAGTCGAGCGTGGTCCCGGCGGCAAGCGTCATTGCGCCCACCGAGGTGGCGGTGGTGATGCTGGTGGCGCCGCTGGTGGTGCTGGCGAGGGTCGTGCCCGCGGTGGCGAGGCCGAGCACCAGGCTGCCGCTGTCGATGGCGATGGCAGTGCCGGCGGTGAGCGTGGTGCCGGTCGTGGCGCCGGTGACGGCGAGCGTGACGCTGCCGGTGGTGCTGGCCAGGGTGTCGAAATCGAGGCTGGCCGCGGTGATCGAGGCGTCGCCGCCGCTGGTCGCAGCCCCCAGGATCGTGGCGCCGCTGGTCGTGGTGGCGAGCGTGGTGCCGGCGGTCAGCGTCGCGATGTCGATGCTCGTGGCACCGATGGTGACAGCGTCGGCTGCCGTGAGGGTCGTTCCGGTGACATCGCCGGCAGTGATGGCGATGCTGCCGCCGGTGCTGGCGAGGTCGGTGAAGGTCAGCGTGCCGGCGGTGATGGTGGCATCGTCGCCGGACGTGGCGCTGCCGAAATTGGTGAGGCCGGTGCTCGTCGAGGTCAGGGTGGTGCCGGCGGTCAGTGTCGTGATGTCGATGGTGCCGCTGTCGATCAGGACCGAGCCGTCGGCGGTCAGCGTCGCGCCGGTGGTGGCATTGGTGACGTCGATGGCGATGTTGCCGCCGGTGCTGGTGAGCGTGTCGAAGGTGAGGCTGTCGGCGGTAACCGAGGCGTTGCCGCCCGTGGTGGCGTCGCCGAACAAGGTGGTACCGCTGCTGGTGGTGGTCAGCGTGGTGCCGGCGGTCAGCGTCGCGATGTCGATGCTGGCGGCACCGATGGTGACGGCGTTGGCGGCATTGAGGGTCGTTCCGGTGACATCGCCGGCGGTGATGGCGATGCTGCCGCCGGTGCTGGCGAGATCGGCGAAGGTCAGCGTGCCGGCGGTGATGGTGGCGTCACCGTCCGCTGTGGCGCTGCCGAAATTGGTGAGGCCGGTGCTGGTCGAGGTCAGCGTGGTGCCGG
>QBLU01000016.1:49857-56839 GCA_003241875.1 Alphaproteobacteria bacterium | reverse complement strand
GTGGCGCTGCCGAAATTGGTGAGGCCGGTGCTGGTCGAGGTCAGCGTGGTGCCGGTGGTCAGCGTCGCAATGTCGATGCTGGCGGCGGTGATCGCGGCGGCGGTGCCGATGTTGGCGGTGCCGAACTGCGTGAGCCCGGCGCTGGTCGACGTCAGCGTCGTGCCTGTCCCGAGCGTGGTGATCGCGATGGTGCCGCTGTCGATCAGGATGGACGTGTCGGCGGTCAGCGTCGTGCCGCTGGTGGCATTGGTGACGTCGATGGCGATGGCGCCGCCTGTGCTGGTGAGCGTGTCGAAGGTGAGGCTGACGGCGGTGACCGAGGCATTGCCGCCGCTCGTGGCGTCGCCGAAGTTGGTGGCGCCGGTGCTGGTGGTGGTCAGCGTCGAGCCGGCGGTCAGCGTGGCGATGTCGATGCTCGTGGCGCCGATGGTGACGGCGTTGGCGGCCGTGAGCGTCGTGCCGGTGACGTCGCCGGCGGTGATGCTGACGCTGCCGCCGGTGCTGGCGAGATCGGTGAAGGTCAGCGTGCCGGCGGTGATGGTGGCATCGTCGCCGGCGGTGGCGCTGCCGAAATTGGTGAGGCCGGTGCTGGTGGTGGTCAGCGTCGTGCCGGTGGTCAGCGTCGCAATGTCGATGCTGGCGGCAGCTATCGAGGCCGCAGTCCCGATGGTGGCGGTCCCAAGCTGGGTCAGGCCGGTGCTCGTCGAAGTCAGCGTTGTCCCGGCGATCAGTGTCGTGATGTCGATGGTGCCGCTGTCGATCAGCACCGCGCCGTCGGCGGTGAGGGTCGCGCCGGTGGTGGCGTTGGCGACGTCGATGGCGATGTTGCCGCCGGTGCTGGTGAGCGTGTCGAAGGTGAGGCTTGCTGCGGTAACCGAGGCGTTGCCGCCTGCGCTGGCGTCGCCGAACAGGGTGGCGCCGGTGCTGGTGGTGGTCAGCGTGGTGCCGGCGGCCAGGGTTGCGACGTCGATGCTGGCGGCGCCGATGGTGACGGCGTTGGCGGCGTCGAGTGTCGTGCCGGTGACGTCGCCGGCGGTGATGCCGACGCTGCCGCCGGTGCTGGCGAGATCCGTAAAGGTCAGCGAGCCGGCCGTGATGGTGGCATCGCCGCTGGCCGTGGCGCTGCCGAAATTGGTGAGGCCGGTGCTGGTCGAGGTCAGCGTGGTGCCGGTGGTCAGCGTCGCAATGTCGATGCTGGCGGCGGTGATCGCGGCGGCGGTGCCGATGGTGGCCGTGCCGAACTGCGTCAGCCCGGTGCTTGTCGTCGTCAGCGTCGTGCCGGTGCCGAGCGTCGTGATTGCGATGGTGCCGCTGTCGATCAACGCCGAGGTGTCGGCGATCAGCGTCGTGCCGGTGGTGGCATTGGTAACGTCGATGGCGATGCTGCCGCCGGTGCTGGTGAGCGTGTCGAAGGTCAGGCTGGCTGCCGTGACCGAGGCGTTCCCGCCGCTGCTGGCGTCGCCAAACAGCGTGGCACCGCTGCTGGTGGTGGTCAGCGTCGTGCCGGCATCGAGCGTCGCGATGTCGATGCTCGTGGCGCCGATGGTGATGGCGTTGGCGGCGTCGAGCGTCGTGCCGGTGACATCGCCGGCGGTAATGCTGACGCTGCCGCCGGTGCTGGCGAGATTGGTGAAGCTCAGCGTGCCGGCGGTGATGGTGGCATCGCCGCCTGCGGTGGCGCTGCCGAACTGCGTCAGCCCGGTGCTGGTGCTGGCGAGGGTCGAGCCGGCGCCGAGCGTGGTGATCGCGATGCTGGCGGCGTCGAGCGATACCGGCCCGACGGCGGTCAGCGTCGTTCCTGCCAGCGCGCCGCCGGCCTGGGCGCCCAGCGCAGCGCCGCTGGTCAGGCTGCCGAAATCGAGCGTCGTGCCGGCGATCAGCGTCATGGCGCCGACGGAACTGCCGGTGGTGATGTCGGTCGCGCCGGTCGTGGTGCTGTCGAGGGTGGTGCCGGCGGTGGCGAGGCCGAGCGCCAGGCTGCCGCTGTCGATGAGCAGGGCGGTGGCCGCCGTCAGCGTGGTGCCGGTGGTGGCGCCGGCGACGGCGAGCGTGACGCCGCCGGCGCTGCTCGTCAGGCTGTCGAAGTCGAGCGATCCCGCGTTTGCCGTCACGCCGCCGACGCCGCTAGCGGTCGTCAATTGGGCGAGACCGGTGCTGGTCAGGCCGAGGGTGCCGCCGGCGATGGTGGCGGCGACGTCGAGGCTGGCGCCGGCCAGGGCGATGTTGCCGAACGCGGTCGCGGTGCCGCCGGTGATCGAACCGCCGGCCGTCAGGACGATATTGCCCGCGGTGCTTTGCAGGGTGCCATAGGCGATCGTCGTGCCGGCGGTGGCGTTGATGGTGGCGGCGGTGACGAGGCTGGTGAACACGGTGGCGCCGGCGGTGGCGGTGGTGATGCCGTCGGCGGCGGTGATCGTGGTGATAGCGATGGTGTCGCCGCCGACCGACACGGCGCCGGCCGGTGCCGCCAGCGTGGTGCCGGTGACCGCGCCGGTGGCGAGCAGCGTGACGTCGCCGCCCAGGCTGGTGATGCTGCCGAAATCGAGGGTCGTTCCGGCGCTGATGTCGATGGCGCCGCCGGCGGTCGCGGTGGTGAACTGGCTGGCGCCGGTGCTGCTGGTGATCAGCGTCGTGCCCGCGGTCGTGGTGCCGATGGCGATGCTGGCGGCGGTGAAATCGATGGCGCCGAGCGTTGCGGTGAGTGTCGTCCCCGTCAGCGCGCCGCCGGCGCCAAGCGTGATGTCGCCGGCGTCGCTGGTGATGGTGCCGAAATCAAGGCCGGATCCGGCGGTGGCGTTGATCGCGCCGTCGGCCTGTAGCGACGTGAGCAGGCTCGCGCCGGTGCTATTGGTGGTGATCGCTACGGCATCGGCGGCGGTGACGACGATGCTGCCGGCGGCGACATCGAGCGTGCCGCCGGCGGTGGCACTGGCGATGCGCGCCAGGGCGCCGGCGGTGACGCCGATGTTGCCGGCTGCGGTCAGCGTGGTGCCGGCCCCGCCGGCGCCGGTGATGCTGCCGTTGAGCGCCGTCACGGCGACATTGCTGCCGCTGCTGTTTGCGCTGCCGACGACGACATTGCCGTTGCCGGCGGTGGGCGCGCCGCCGGTGCCGCGATTGCTGGTGAGGGCGATGGCGCCGGTCGCGGCGGCGCTGCCGATGGTCAGGCTGACGTCGTTGGCCGGCGCAAGCTCGCGGGCGAGCAGCGTCATGCCGCCGGCACCGACGGTGGCGCTGGTGATGTCGAGCTGGCGGCCGGTAATCGTCAGTCCGGTGCGGGCGGCGACGGTGCCGAGCGAGACCAGGCCACCGCCGGTGCCGGTTGCCGTGGCGCTGACGCTGCCGGCGCTGCTGGCGACATTGGCGCGGGCAAAGCTGCCGCCGCCGATCGACAGCCCGGTGATGTCGCCGGTCGCGGTCAGCACGATGTTGCCACTGCCGCCGGCGCTGCCGAGGCGCAGGTTGCTGCCGGCGGCGAGGCGCGTGCTGGTGCCGCCACCGCTGCTGCCGACGATCAGCTCGCCGAGCGTTTCGGCGTCGATCGTCGCGGCGGTGATGCTGCCGATGCTGGCCGTCGCGCTGCGGGTCGTGACGCTGCCGGCGGCGGTGATCGACCCGGCGGCGGCAAGGATCGGTCCCGACGAGGCCAGGGCGACGTTGCCGGCCGTGCTGGTGATGGCGTTGAACGCCAGCTGCGGCGGCCGGCCGGCGAGGGTGCTGCCGATCGTCAGGTCGCCGGTGACGGTGATGGTGTCGGCGGTGATGAGGTTGCTGTTGTCGAGCGCGGTCGCCGCCAGCCCGGCATCCCAATTGACCAGCCGCGCTGCCGCGACGGTGCCGAGCACCATCGGCGCACCGGCGCCGACCGCGATGCGGACGGTGGATTGCCGCGCCGGGCCGCCGCGCAAGCTGGTGCCCGCCATGGCGAGGTTCGAACCGGAGCGCAGGATGAGGTCGCCGCCGCCGATGCCGTCGCTGTTCGAGGTCAGCACGAGGCCGCTGGTGCCGACGATCGGCCCGGTTGCGACGATTTCGATTTCGTCGCCGGCCTGCTGGTTGGCGGCGCCGAGCGTGACGATGGGGCCGGCGACCCGATAGTCGCCGCCGGCGGTGACGGTGCCGCCGATGGTGACGGCGCTGGCGCCGGTCACGATGATGTCGCGCCCGGCCTGGAGATTGCCGAGCGTCAGCGCGCCGCCGGCATCGACGATCACGTCGCGGCCCGCCGCCGGCGCCGCCAGATCGGCGGTGAGGAAGCCGCCGAGGCCGTCCGAAAGCCCGGTCAGCGCGCCGGCGACGGTCAGCGTCAGGTCGCCGGTGACGTTGGTCAGGCTGACGATGCGGGCGTTGGTGGTGGTGTCGATGATCAGTGCGCCGGTGGCGCCGGGGTTGGTGTTGACGCTGAACGCGCCGGAAATGATGAGGTCGCCGGTGGCGCCGGCCTTGGTCAGCGTGGCGCCGTCGCCGGTGCTGCCGCCGCCGAGCGTCAGCGCGCCGTTGGTCGCCGACAGCGCGAGGGTGGTGCCGATGTCGACAGCGCCGACGTTGACGCTGGCGGCGGTCACGCTGGCCGAACGATCGGGGGCGCCGCCGACGGTGCCGGACACCAGGTTGCCGATGGCGGCGCTGGTCGCCGCCGTGGCGGTGACGCTGTCGCCGGCGCGCAGCGTGGTGGCGGTGATGCTGCCGGTGCCGGCGGTGACGGCGACGGTGCTGCCGGTGCTGCGCGCCTCGGCGACGGTGACGTTGCGGGCGGCGTCGATCGTGACCGCGCCGCCGGCGCTGAGCAGGCCGGTGGCGGTGATGTCGGTGCCGGGGGCGGACGTGGCCAGGCCGAGCGTCTGGCCGGCGCCGGTGATGCTGATGGCGCCGGTGGTGATGTTGCCGGCGCTGGTGCTGATGTCGAGGCTGTCGGTCAGGTTGGTCGTGGTGCCGAGCGTGATCGCCGCGTCGTTGGTCAATTGCCCGATGACGGTGTGGCCGGCGTCGATGCCGCCGAGCCTGCGGGCGGTGACGCCGCCGAGCACCAGCGGCGTGCCGGCAGTGCCGAGACGCACGCCGACATCCGATTGCTGGGCCGGGCCGCCCTGCAGCGCGCTGCTGGCGGCAAAGCTGATGCCGCCGCCGGTGGCGTCGAGGACGAGGTTTTCGCCGCCGACGCCGTTGCTGTTGGCGCGCAGGGTGAGGTTGGCGAGGCCGGTGATGCTGCCGGCGCTGGTGGTGATGTCGATGGTGCCGGCCGCGGCCTGCAGCCGGGTGGTGCCGTCGCCCAGCGTCGCCGAGGCGGCGGTGATGACATAATCGTCGCCGATGCTGGTGGCGCCGGTGACGGTGGCGCTCGTCACCGCGCTGATGCGCAGGTCACCGCCGGTGGTGCTGCCGCCGAGCTGGACGGCGCCGGTGCCGGCGGTGAGCAGGGCGTCGCCGGCGCTGGCGTTGGCCTGGCCGAGGGTGATGGCGGTGCCGGTGACGGTGAGGCCATTGGCGCCCGACAGCGTTGCGGCGGTGACGGTGGTGGTAGGTGTGACCGACAGCGTGCCGCCGGCGATGACGCTGCCGCCGGTGAAGCTGCCGGTGGCCGCCAGCGTCGCATTGTTGGTGACGTTGAGCGTGCCCGAGATGCCGAGATTGGTGTTGGCGGTGATCGCCGCCGAGCGGACGGTGCCGTCGGCGATCTGGATCGCGCCGGCGCTGCTGGTCAGACTGGCATTGCCGTTGCTGGCGCCAATGGTGCCGATGGTGATCGTCGTGCCCGTAACGGTGAGGCCGTTGGTGCCGGTCAGCGCCGCGGCGGTGACCGTGGTGGTCGGCGTGACCGACAGCGTGCCGCCGGCGATCACGCTGCCGCCGGTGAAGCTGCCGGTGGCCAGGAGCGCCGCGTTGTTGGTGACGTTGAGCGTGCCGGAGACGCCGAGGTTGGTATTCGCGGTGATCGCCGCCGACTGGACGGTGCCGTCGGCGATCTGGATGGCGCCGGCGCTGCTGGTGAGGATCGCATTGCCGCTGCTGGCGCCGATGGTGCCGACGGTGATCGTCGTGCCGGTGACGGTCAGGCCGTTGGCGCCCGACAGCGTGGCGGCGTTGACGGTGGTGGTGGGGGTGACCGACAGCGTGCCGCCGGCGATGACGCTGCCGCCGGTGAAGCTGCCGCCGGCGTCCAGCGTGGCATTGTTGGTGACGTTGAGCGTGCCCGAGACGCCGAGATTGGTGTCGGCATCGAACGCCGCCGAGCGGACGGTGCCGCCGGTGACCTGGATGGCGCCGGTGCTGCTGGTCAGGCTCGCCGCGCCATTGGCGGCGCCGATGATGCCGGCGGTGATCGCGGTGCCGGTCACCGTCAGCCCGGTGGCGCCGTCGAGGCCGGTGGCGGTAACGCTGCCGGCTGCGGTGACGGTCAACGCGGCGTCGCTGGCGATGGTCGTCGCGTCGATGTCGGCGGTGCCGGTGGTCGTGATGGTCAGCGCGTCGACCGTGCTGACGGCGCCGCCGAAGACGAGGTCGGTGCTGCTCGTCAGGTCCGACAGCACGGTGTGGGCGGCGTTGATGGCGCCGAATCCGCGCGCGCTGACGGCGCCGAGCGCCAGGGTCGACCCCGCGGTGCCGAGCCGGATGCCGACATCGGACTGCCGCGCCGGGCCGCCCTGCAGCACGCTGCTGGCGGCGAAATCGATATTGCCGCCGGTGGCGTCGAGCACCAGCCGGTCGTTGCCGCCGGCGCCGTCGCTGTTGGCGCGCAGGGTGAGCAGCGCGGCGCCGGTGATGTCGCCGGCGCTGGCCGTGATGTCGATGTCGCCGGTGGCGCTTTGCACGCGCGCCACGCCGTCGCCGAGCGCGACGGTGGTGGCAGTGACGACATAATCGCCGGCGGCGGTGACCGCGCCGGTGATGGTGGCGCCGGTGTTGGCGTCGATGGTGAGGCCGCCGCCGACGGTCGTCGCGCTGCCCAGCGTGACCGTCGTGCCGGTGCTGGTGAGGTCGGCGT
>QBLU01000016.1:49379-49847 GCA_003241875.1 Alphaproteobacteria bacterium | reverse complement strand
ATCGAACCGCCGCTGGCGGTGACGCTGCTGCCGGTGGCGCTGGTGGCCTGCAGGGCGGTCGTCGCCGTCAGATTGACCGCGCCATTGCCGGCGATCGTCGTCGCGGTGATGCCGCCGGTGCTGGCGGTGAGGGTGACGGGGCCGGCGGCGGCGGAGACGGAACCGACGCCGATCGCGGTACCGCTGGCCGTGACCCCGCTGTTGCCGCCGAGCGAAGCGAGGGTCAGCGCACCGGCGTCGGCGATGACGCTGCTGGCGCCGCCACTGCTCGACACGGTGCCGAGCGTAATGTCGCCGGTGTCGGTGCGGACGGCGAGCGCGCGCGACGCGGTAAGGTTGGCCGGCGCGGCGCCGCTGATGGTGTCGCCGCTGAACACGGTGATGCCGCCGCCGGTGCCCGTCGCTGCCAGGCTGCCCCGCAGCGTCGTCGCGATGACGCCCGCGGTGCTGGCATCGGCGGTGAAGGTG
>QBLU01000016.1:37721-49369 GCA_003241875.1 Alphaproteobacteria bacterium | reverse complement strand
ATGGTGACCAGCGGGTCGGCGGGGGCCGTGCCGCCGGCGACGAGGACGATGCCGCGATCGGTGGCGACGGCGGTGGCGGCGGTGACGACGGCATTGATGTCGAGCACCGAATCGATGGCGCTGGCGGCGGCGAAGACGACATTGGTGCCGTTGATGGTGCCGCTGGCGACGATCGGACCGGCGACCGGGCTGCCCCGGTTGATGGTCACCGACAGCGGGCTGCCGGCCGCCATGGCGACGGTGACATCGGTGGCGGCGACGAGCCCGACATCGCCCTTGGCGGTGAGGCTGCCGTTCGACGCGACGACGGCGCCGAGCAGCACGAGATTGCCCGGGCCGGCGGCCGTGGCGGTCGACAGGGTGCCGCCGCCGTTGATGCGGACCTCGGCAGTCGATGCCAAAGCACCGGCGAATTGCAGGCTGGTCGCGCCGGTGAGGAACAGCGCCTGCTGCGCCGGGTTCAGATCGAGCGTGGAGGCGACCAGCCCGCCGGTGCTGACGCTCGATGTCGCGCCGAACAGGACGCCCGACGTGTTGAGCACATAGACCGAGATGTTGTTGGCCGAGGTCAACGTGCCGTTGATGACCGAGCCGATCCCGGAGATGTCGCGGTTGACGACGGCGATGTTGCCGGTCGGGGTGATGCGGGTATCGGAAAAATTGGCCGAATTGGCGACCGGGACGTTGAAGCCGTTCCAGTTGATGACGGTGGCGTTGGCGTTGAGATTGACCTGCAGCGACGCCAGCGTCGGGTTGCTGACGACGGCATTGGCGGCGCCCGCTTCGGCGCTGAAGACCTGGCTGGCGACGCTGGCCGGCGTCGGCAGCGCCTGCGCCCGCGCCGGCTGGGCGATGAGCGCGCTGCTGGCGACGAGTGCCGTCGAGGCGATGAGCAGCTGGCGCAGCACCGGGCCGGCGTGGTCGCGCTGCGGCTGGGGATGCGGTGCGAACATGACGCGGGCTCCGGTGCGATCAGCGCGCATTGGGGCTGAATTTCGTCGTGAGGGAGAACAGCAGGCGGCCGGGAGGCGGCGCCTTGTCGATCGACAGCGCCTTGTCCCGCGGTTTCGCGTACAGCATCTGGAGCACCAGCTTGCCGGGCAGCGCAGCCTCGACGCCGCCGCCCCATGAGGTCAGCCGCCGGCCGGTTTCGGTGGTGTTGTTGTCGAGGTTGTAGAGCCAGATCGCATCGAAGAAGCCCAGCGCCGTGATTGCCACCGGCAGCCCCAGCGGCAGCCGCGCCCGCGCCTCGCCGCGCAGGGCGATGATGCGGTCTGCCGAATTGGAGCCGGGGTCATAGCCGCGGCCGATGGTCAAATTGCCGATCGAGTATTCCTCGAGATTGAGCAGCGCATTGTTGGCCCATTGGCCGCGCGCCGTGCCGGCAAGGCTGAAGATCGGCCCCAGCCCGACATTGGCGTCGAGTTCGCCGCGGACGACGAACGCCTGGGGATCGCCGTCGAAGCGCGACAGCGTATAGCCATCGGCATCGGCGCCGGACCCGGCCCTCGACGCGTCGAGGATGTTCAGCCCCTTGCGCAGCTCGAGCCCGGCATGGAGGAAGAAGCGGTCGTCGCCGCCCGGCCGCGGCGTCCGCACGCTGCCGTCCATGCGGGCATAGACGACGCGCAGCTTGTCGCGATTGAGCGGCGACGACGACGGCCCGCCATAGACGCGGGTGCGCTGTTCGAGCAGCTCGAAGCCGCCGGTTACGGCGAGGTTGCGGCGGACGCTGCGCACGAAGGGGTGCGACAGGTCGATGCCGGCGATCAGCGACTGCGAGCGCAGGTCGAGCTGGTCGAGCGTCGGCCGCGACCAGGCATAGACGAAGCGACCGCCGAGCGTGGTGCCGGATTCGTCGAGCCAGGTCGAATAGCCGGCCTGGGCGACGATCTGTTCCTTGAAATCGAGCGTCGTCGAGCCGGCGACATAGAGCAGGTCGCTGCTGGTCAGCAGGCCATAGGTTTCGACCCGGGCATAGGCGGTTTCGCGGCCGAGCTGCACCGAGCCATAGTTCTGGACGTTGCCGAAGATCGCGAATTTCTGGGCGACGATGTTGAGGTCGCCGATGACATCGCCGGGGGTGGTGCCGGCCGGCCGCAGCGCCAGCTGGATATCGAGGCCGGGAACGTCGCCGGCGAGCAGCAGCAGCCGTTCGATGTCGCGCTCGTTGACCGGATCGAGCGCCTGCAGCTGGGCGATGCGCCGCGCCAGGCCGGTGCGGTGCGAGCCGGCTTCGCCGCGGACGCGGATTTCGGTGATGCGGGCGACGATCACCGCCAGTGTCAGTTCGCCGGTTTCGACCTGCTGCGGCGGGATCTGCACCGACGCGACATAGCCGGCGCGGCGCAGCGCGGTATTGGCGGCATCGCGGATGCTGCAGATGCCGCTGATCGGCTGGTCACCGCGGGTCGGCAGGGCGACGCCGTCGAGGATCGACTGGATGGCGGGGGCGACGGCGTCGCGGCCCAGCGGCACATAGCGGACGCGTTCGATGTTGACGCGCAGATCGGACGTGCTCAGCGGGCAGGACGGCGTGGTGATCGCCCGGCTCGCATCGACGCTGACGCCGGGGGTCGACGGGGGTGCGACCGGGGGCTGGAGCTGCTGCAGGGTCGGTGCGACGGGCACCTGTGGCGGAGTCGGGACGGGGACGCTCTGGCCGATGGCTGCCGTCGCCGCTCCGAACGCCAATACGGCGGCTGCAAAGCCACCAAACGACCGCACACTGACCCCCACGCCCGGTCCCCCGTTGCCCGTTAATCCTCGATGGTCGACCCGCGTTTTTTACGTTTCCGGACATGTTCGTCCGCCGAAACGGCAACGTCAAGCAAAAGCCGTTGCGGGGGCGGTGTGCAATTGCTGCCGATCGGCGGCGGTCAGTCGAACACCACGGTGCGCTGGCCGGCGGCAAAGACCCGGCGTTCGGCGTGCCAGCGCACGGCGCGGGTGAGCACGCTGGCCTCTACCTCCTGCCCCATCGTCACCAGCTCGGCGGGCGAGCGGGTGTGGCTGACGCGGCGGATGTCCTGTTCGATGATCGGGCCTTCGTCGAGGTCGGTAGTGACATAATGGGCGGTGGCGCCGATGATCTTGACGCCGCGATCATGGGCCTGGGTATAGGGCCTGGCGCCCTTGAAGCTGGGCAAAAAGCTGTGGTGGATGTTGATGCAGCGCCCGGCCCAGGCGGCGCACAGCGTCGGCGACAGCACCTGCATGTAGCGGGCGAGGACGACGAGATCGACGGCAAGGGCTTCGGTCAGGTCGATCAGCTGCTGTTCCTGCGCCGCCTTGCCGTCGCTGATCGGCAAATGGTGCCAGGGCACGCCGCACCATTCGACGAACGACCGCAGGGTGTCGTGGTTCGACCCGACGCCGACGATGTCGACCGGCAGCTGCCCGGCGCGCCAGCGGTGCAGCAGGTCGTGCAGGCAATGGCCGAAGTTCGACACCATCAGCAGCACGCGCGGCCGCACCGCGGTGTCGTGGAAACGCGCCGTCATGCCGAAGCGGGCGGCGATGGGCGCGAACAGGCCGGCAAGGCTGGCGACATCGGGGACGCTGCCGGCGGCCCCGGCCAGCGCCAGCCGCATGCAGAACAGCCCCTCGCTGGCGCTGTGCTGGTGCGCCTCGGTGATCGAGAACTGCTGTTCGTGGAGGAAGGTCGACACCGCGGCGACGATGCCGCCGCGATCGGGGCAGGTGATGGTGAGGATATAGGCGATGTCGTTGGTCATGCCGTGCAGTGCCCCCTGTTGCATCCGGCCGCAGCGCTGGACCCGGCGGCAAGCGGCCCGGCATAGCCGGGTTCGGCGCCGATGCGGAAGCCCCCCGCCCGGCCATGCTGCCGCTTTACCTTCGCGCGCGCCGCAGCCACGTTGTGGCGACGGGTGCGGGGGCAGATGACATGACGACGCCATCATGACGGCAACATCGGCAGGGCCCGAGCGCGGCCTCGCACGCGGCCTCGCACGCTCGATCTCGGCGCCGCAATATTTTGCCCTCGCCTTTGGCAGCATCGTCGGCGTCGCCTGGATCGTTATCCTCGGCGATATCGTCGGCAAGGCCGGGCCGGGCGGGGCGGCGCTGGCGCTGGCCATCGGCGGCACGGCGATCCTGCTCGTCGCCTTCTGCTATGCCGAAATGGCGGCGCGCCGGCCCGCCGCCGGTGGCGAGATGGTCTATGCCCATGAACTCGGCGGCGCGCCGGCGGCCTATGCCACCGGCTGGACGATGGCGCTGATTTACACCGCCGCCTGCGCCTTCGAGGCGATTTCGGTCGGGCAATTGTTCGGGCTGCTGTTTCCCGGCATCGAGGGCCCGGTGCTGTACCGGCTGCTTGGCGCCGACGTGCATCTCGGCGGCGTGCTGTGCGGCGCCGGCTGCGCGCTCGCCCTGGCGGCGCTGAACGCCGCCGGCACGCGCGGCACCGCGAGCGCCCAGGCCTGGGTGACCTATCTCCGCATCGCGCTGATGCTGGCGTTCCTCGGCGTCGCGATCGCCTGGGCGCAGCCGGCGAACCTGCGGCCGCTGGTGCCCGGCGCGACGACGTCGGCGCAGGTCGCGGCATTCCTGTCGGTGCTCGGCACGGCGCCGTTCTGGTTTGCCGGCTTCAACGTCGCCGCGACGGCGTCGGAGGAAGCCGGCACCTCGATGCGCTCTGTTGGCCGCGCCATTGTTTTCGCCGTTCTCGGCGCCGCCGCCTTTTACATCGTCCTGGTGTTCGCGATCACCGCCCTGGTGCCGCGCGGCGTGCTGACCGGACTGGCGCTGCCGGCCGCCCAGGCCTTCGAGATCGCGCTCGGCGGGCCCGACGTGGCGCGGCTGGTGATGATCACCGCCATCCTCGGCAATCTGACCGCCTGGAATGCGCTGCTGATGGCCGGCAGCCGGGTGTTCTTCGCGCTCGGCCGGGCCCGGCTGTCACCGCCGGGTTTCGCCCGCATCAACGCCCGCGGCACGCCGATCGCCGGGGTGCTGCTGGTCACCGCGGCGACACTGGCGTCGCTGCCGCTGGGCCGCGGTTTCGTGCTGCCGATCGTCAACCTGACGTCGGCATGCTTCGGGGTCGTCTATGTCGTCACCTGCGTCGCGCTGCTGCGCCTGCGCCGGGATGGCAGCCGCGCCGCCTTCAACGCCCCCGGCGGCACCCCGCTAATCGTCACCGCTGCCGTCGCGTCGATCGCCATCGCCGCGGTGGCGCTGGTGCAGCCCTGGTTTGCAAGCGCCGGGGGCGTGCCGGCCGAATGGCTCACCCTCGGCGGCTGGCTGGCGCTGGCGACGGTGATCTGGTTCGCCGGCCGCCGCGGCTTTGCCACCGTGACCGACACCGAACGCCGCCGGCTGCTGCATGGTGGTGCCGACTGAGGCCCTGAAGTCGTTTGGTGAACTCGTCATCCCCGCGAACGCGGGGATCCATCGCCCGCGTGTCGGCCCGGCGTGGGCATGGTCGGGAGATGGACCCCGCCTTGGGGTAGCGACAAATTTCGATCCGACTGCGGGCGGGTCTAATGTCGGAAATGCCGCATCCCGGTATAGACCATCGCCAGCCCGCGTTCGTCGGCGGCGGCGATGACCTCGGCGTCGCGGATCGAGCCGCCGGGCTGGATGATGGCGGTGGCGCCGGCCTCGGCGGCGGCGATCAGCCCGTCGGCAAAGGGGAAGAAGGCATCGGACGCGACCGCCGAGCCGATGGTGCGCGGCTGCGGCCAGTGTGCCACCTGCGCCGCGTCCTTTGCCTTCAACGCGGCGATGCGCGAGCTGTCGAGCCGGCTCATCTGACCGGCGCCGATGCCGGCGGTGCTGCCGCCGCGCGCATAGACGATGGCGTTCGATTTGACATGGCGGGCGACAGTCCAGGCAAACAGCATGTCGGCCCATTCGGCCTCGGTCGGCTGGCGCCGGGTCACGACCTTGCAATCGGCGCGGGTGACACCGCCATTGTCGCGCGACTGGACAAGCATGCCGCCGCCGATCTGGCGCAGCGCCAGCCCCGGCCGGCGCGGATCGGGCAGGGCGCCGGTCAGCAGCAGGCGCAGGTTCTTCTTGGCCGCAAAGACCGACTGGGCATCGGCGTCGGCATCGGGCGCGATGACGACTTCGGTGAAGATGCCGGCGATGGCCTCTGCGGTCGGTCCGTCGAGGGGCTGGTTGACGGCGATGATGCCGCCGAACGCCGACACCGGGTCGCAATCGAACGCCGCCTTGTAGGCCTCGGCCAGGGTGGCGCCGGTGGCGACGCCGCAGGGGTTGGCGTGCTTGATGATGGCGCAGGCCGGGCCGGCGTCGCGGAACTCGGCGATCAGCTCGAGTGCGCCATCGGCGTCGTTCAGATTGTTGTAGCTCAGTTCCTTGCCCTGCACCTGGCGGGCGGCGGCGACGCCGCGGGCGCCGGTTTGCGGCACATACAGCGCCGCCTGCTGGTGCGGGTTCTCGCCATAGCGCAGCGTGTCCTGCCGGGTCAGCGCCAGCGGCAGCAGCGGCGGGAACTGCTCGCCCTGGTCAGCAAAGGCGAACCAGCTGGCGACGGCGGCATCATAGGCGGCGGTATGGGCAAAGGCGGCGGCGGCGAGCTTGCGGCGCAGCGCGAGATCCGTGGCGCCGACGTTGGCGTCGAGCGCCGCCAGCAGCTCGGCATATTGGTCGGGCGCGGTGACGATGGCGACATGGGCGTGGTTCTTGGCCGATGACCGCACCATCGCCGGGCCGCCGATGTCGATGTTCTCGATGATGTCGTCGCGCGCCGCGCCCTTCGCCACGGTGGCGGCAAAGGGGTAGAGGTTGATGATGGCGAGGTCGATCGTCAGGATGTCGTGTGCCGCCATCGCGGCGCGGTGGTCGGGCAGGTCGCGGTCCGCCAGCAGGCCGCCATGGACCTTGGGGTGGAGGGTCTTGACGCGGCCGTCCATCATTTCGGGAAAACCGGTCAGTTCGCTGACGTCGCTGACGCTGAGGCCGGCCTCGCGCAGTGCCCTGGCGGTGCCGCCGGTCGACACCAGCGCGACGCCGCGGGCGGCGAGGGCGGTCGCGAGTTCGACGATGCCGGTCTTGTCGCTGACGGACAGGAGCGCACGGGTGATGGAAACGAGATCGGGCATGATGGTCCTTATTTCCCGGCGCGCTTGAAGCTCCAGCCGATGCTGGCGCTGGCCTTGTCGGTGCGGCCGGTGATGACGAGTTGCTGGGTCTTGTGGAGGGTGCCGGCGGGGTCGATCCACAGCGACGGCTCGATGCTGACGGTACCGCCGCGCGCCTTCATGCCCCAGACGCGGCCCTGCGGCAGCTTCAACAGCGCGCCGGCGCCATCGGCGGTCGGGGTGGCGGCGACGCCGGGGCCGAGGTGGAAACGGATGTCGAAGTCGCGTTCCGGCCGGCGCTTCAGCGGTGACTTGGGTGCAGGTTCGATGACATCCTCGCCGCGCAGGTCCTGGCCATCGGGCGACAGGAACAGCCGGCGGCGCACAAGCAGGCCGAAGCGCTTGGCATAGCCATCATGGCATGCCTCCAGCCATTGCCCCTGTTCGCTGCTCCGCGCCTGGACGGTGACTTCCTCGACACCCAGACCGAGCGCGCCCTTCTGGGCGCCGTCGTCGCGGATGCGGGTGCTGTTGGTGTCGGCGATGGTCAGCGTCGAATGCGCCGCGGTGGTGCGCAGCCCCGCAGCGAGCGGCCCGGGCAGCGGCGTCGCCAGCCCGCGTTCGCCGCCGCAATTGGCTATCAGCCGGTCGCTGCCGTCGCTCAATTCGAATGCCAGCGTGCCGGCATGGCCGCCGGCGGCGACGCGCGCCAGCGGCGGCGGCCCGGCATCGATGACGAGCACGGTCTTGCCCGCCGACAGCCGGTAATAGCCCGACCAGCGCCCGGCCTTGGTGAGGGCGGTACCGGTCGCGGTGCGTTTCGCCAGCCGTTCGAGGGGTACGGCGGGAATCGCGGCGCCGCCATGCCAGGCGCCGATCATCGCATCGCCGAGGACGAGCCCGCGCAGGCTCGGCACCAGCCGCGCCAGCGTGTCGGCGAACAGCGGCGGCGGCCGCAGCCCCAGGGCGGGCCCGGTGCCGGCGGTGAACAGCAGCAGTTCGGACAGTGCCAGTGCATCCACCGGCGCGCGGGTGGCGATGCCGCCATCGGGCAGCACCAGCACCGCCAGCAGGCGATCGAGCGCCGCCAGCGCGGCGCCGGCGCGCGCCTCCCCGCCCGGGATCAGCAGCCCGGCAGCATAAAGCCCGCACAGCGCCCGCGCCCGCGGCAGGCCATCGGGCAGGCGAAACGCGGCGCGATCGAGATGCCGTGCCCAGGTCGCCAGCGCCGACAGCACCGACGAGCGATAGATCTGGTCCGTCGACGACAGCACCAAGGGGGCATGGCCGAGCGCGAACAGCAGGCGGGTGCCGGTGACATCGGCGCGCCAGGCCTGGGGATCGAAGTCGCCGAAGGCTTGCAGCCAGCGCGCGATCAGCGGCTCGGCGAGCTTGGCGCCTTCCTTGTGATCGGCGGCATGGGCGGCGATGTCGCGCAGCCATTCCCAGCCATTGGCCCAGTCATGCCAGGCGGCCGGCGCCGACTCGCTGATGTTCGCCGCGCGGAAATCCATGTCCCGCGTCATCACGGTATGGCCGGCGTGGATCAGCCGGCCGGCGCGGATGCGTTCGCCGATGGCAGCGTCGCCGGGCACCGGATCCTCTGGCACGCCGAGCAGCTTCAGCGGGTAGCGGCCGCGCAGCCGCAGCCGGTGCAGCGGCGTCTTGTACAGCGACGTCGAGACCCGCGCCGCGACGCGCTCGCTCAGCGACAGCCCGCGATCGCCGCCGACGCGCAGCAACCGGCCGTCGCTGTCGCCGGCATCGGCATCGACGCCGGCGGGCGGCTCCGGCGCTGTCGGGGTGCGCGCCACCGCGCTCAGCCCCGCAGCGCAGCGATGTTGGCGGCATAATTGGCGGCGCCGCCCTTGAAGGTCGCGGTGCCGGCGACCAGCACGTCGGCGCCGGCGGCAATGGCGGCGGGCGCCGTCAGCGTATCGATGCCGCCATCGACCTGAAGGTCGATCTGGCGGCCGGTGCGGTCGATCATCTTGCGGATCGCCTCGATCTTCTTCAGCTGGCCGGTAATGAAGCTCTGGCCGCCAAAGCCCGGGTTGACGCTCATCACCAGAACGAGGTCGATATCGTCGATCAGATAGTCGAGCATCTTGGCGGGCGTGCCGGGGTTGAGCGAGACGCCGGCCTTTTTCCCCAGCCCCTTGATGCGCTGGATCGAGCGGTGGATGTGCGGCCCCGCCTCGGGGTGGACGGTCAGGATGTCGGCGCCGGCCTCGGCAAAGGCATCGAGATAGGGATCGGCGGGGGAAATCATCAGGTGGACGTCCATCACCAGCGTGGTGTGCGGGCGCAGCGCCTTCACCACCATCGGGCCGATGGTGATGTTCGGCACGAAATGCCCGTCCATCACATCGACATGGACATAGTCGGCGCCGGCCGCGGCGATGGCGCGGACTTCCTCGCCAAGACGGGCGAAATCCGCCGAAAGAATCGACGGGGCGATGCGTACGGGACCCTGCATGGCGAGGCTCTAGCAGGCGTCGCCGGGCGCCGAAAGCGCCGATGCGCCACGGCAACGAAACTGCCCGCGAAAATGGCGCGTCCCGTCGCCGGAACGCGCCATTGTCATGTCAGCGGCCTCAGGTGGCGTCGTCCATCTTCTGCACCATGTCGAGGTGGGCCTGGACCTTGGGTGCGGTCTTCGTCGCGAACGCCTTCAGCGCGGCATTGTCGCCGTCGTCGACATAGCTGCGATGCAGGGTCAGCGCTTCCTTGTGGGCGGCGACCTGCTGGTCGACATAGACTTCGTCGAAATCGGCGGCCGAAGCGGCCTTCAGATTGTCGATGAAGCCCTTGCGACGGGCGTCGAGCTGGGTCGGCGGCGTTACCGCCAGGCTGCCGCTGCTGACGATCTTCTTCACCTCGGCCGTTGTGGCGGTGTGATCCTTGATCATCTGGGCGGCAAAGCTCTTGATCGCCGGCGCCGTCGCCTTTTCCTGGGCAATCTTGCTCGCTTCGATCTCGTACATGTCGCCGATGGCGGCGTTGGTCACATAGCCATCGACGCTGTTGGCGGCGGCGGCCGATGCCTGGCCGACGACACCGCCGACAGCATCCTGGACGGCATTGACCGGTTCGGACTGGCCGATATCGTTGGCGGCGTTGGACATCGCGTTGCCGGTATTGTCGACGGCGTTGCCGGCAGCGTCGGTGGTTTCGGTCGTCGTCGTCGAGACCGTCGTGTCGGCGCTCTTGTCGCACGCGGTCAGTGCCAAGGCGGTGGTGGCGATCAGCAGATAACGGATGGTCATGGGGTTGGTCCTCCTGGTTCCCCGGAACAACACCAGCGCCGCCGCTTCGTTCCCGCCGACGGGCAACGCAACGAAAACGGCGCGCCGGTTGCCCGACGCGCCGCTGGTGTTCGCAAGGAGGGGTTTCAGGCGGTAAGCGCGACCCGCCGGCGGCGCATGGCGGCGCCGGTCAGGCCGAAACCGGCGATCAGCAGCGCCCAGCTGGCGGGTTCGGGGACAGCGCCACCGACAAAGGTCACGTTCACGCCAATCGAGTCGTTGAAATAGCTGCCATCATAATCGATGCCGATGCCGATTTGCTGGCCTGCCGCGAGGAAACAGCAGCCGCTTCCGGTAAAGAACGGATTTCCGCCATTCAGCTGCGCGAGGTTGACCAGCACATTGTCTTGAAGACCGAACAGGAAGACACCGCTCGGCGAGTCGTCGGCAATGGTGGCCGTGTAGGTGAGAAGATAGCTCCCCGACGTCGGTGCCGTGAACAGGATCACCGCGGTCTGGCCGGCGTTGGGGCCGGGATGCAGCAACAGCGCGTCACCCGGAACATTGACCGAGCCCTGCTCGAAGGCGCCGGAGTTGGATTTGAACACCCCGGGCAGGCCACCATTGCTGAGGCAGGTCGTCCCGGGGATGACCGACGCGCAACCATTGGCGCCGGTGAATGCGGTGAAACTGGTGCCGTCGAAGCTGCCATAGGTGAAGCCACCGGCACCCTGGGTACCGTTGAAACTGGTGAAGGCGTCATAGGTGGCGGCGGCGGCCGGCGAGGCGGCGATGCCGATGGCCAAAGTCGCAGCAGCAAGCAAACGGATCATTGAACAAGCCCCCTCGCGCAGCCATGCCCCCGGCTGCAATAGTTTCGGACATGCAATAATTATGCCAAATAATGTTAACAAGAACTTGTCAGCGTTGCGGCGACGCTGTTGTAAGGTAGGGTTTACAGCTTGTGTATCCGGTTGAGGAAAAAGCCGGCGATGGTACCTGTGATCGCCTTTATGATGCCGGCGCCCCGAGAAGCCGACCTGCCGAGAGGGTGAGCACCAGCATCGCCGCGGTCGCCAGCCACAGGGCGCCCGCACCCACCGCCGCGTGCGCCAGCGCGCCGAGCGTGGCGCCGGTGAGCATGCCGACGAACAATGTCATCGGCGCCACCCAGCCCCAGCGATCGCCGCCGGCCATCGCGGTGGTGATGCGCTTGCCGACCCTGACCAGCGCCCCGGTCATGTAGGTCAACCCAACCTTGACCTCGCCATCGGCGGCGAACACCGTGTTCTTCGCGCCCATCGCTGCTGCCAGCACCAGCACC
>QBLU01000016.1:0-37711 GCA_003241875.1 Alphaproteobacteria bacterium | reverse complement strand
CCCCAGCACCGCCGGCACCACCTGGCCGATGCCCGTCAGCGCTGCCGCGACGGCAATCATCGCCGTCACCAGCCACAGCACGGCGCCGCGCTGCCGGACCCCGGCGGCCCGCCCGACCAGCGAGCCGATGATCACGCCGCCGACAAAGGCGGTGATCAGCCCGGCACCGAGCGCCACGCTGTCGAGGCGGCCCGCCAGGCCGAGGCCGAGCTTGGTGACGTTGCCGCTCATGAACGACACGAACAGCCCGCCCGAGGTCAGCCAGCCGACCGCGTCGACGAATCCCGCCGTCGCCGACAGCGTCGCCGCGAACAGCCGGGTCCGTCCGTCGTCGGTCATTGTCCCAGCTTTTTCATCCGGCCGATGAAAAAGCCGTCCATGCCGCCTTCGGCCGCCAGCTGGCCGGGGAGGGTGCGCACCCAGCCGTCGGCGGTGGGTTGCAGGCCCAGCGGCAGCTCCGCGGCTTCGAACGGCGCCCGCGGCAGCGTTGCGACGACGCGCTCGGCGATGCGCTCGCCCTCGCGCGGGTCGAGCGAGCAGGTGGCATAGACGAGGGTGCCGCCGGGCTTCAGCCAGTTCGCCGCCTGCCGCAGCAGCGCCGCCTGCAGCAGGGTCAGCGGCGTCAGGTCGCGCGCCCCCTTCAGGTGCAGCACGTCGGGATGGCGGCGGAAGATGCCGGTCGCCGAGCAGGGCGCATCGAGCAGGATGCGGTCGAAAAGCCCATCGGGCTCCCAGCGCAGCGCGTCGCCGGCGCTCAGCGTCGCCGACAGCCCGGTGCGGGCGAGGTTCTCGCGCACCCGCTCCAGCCGGGCATCCGACACATCGACGGCGGTGATATCGCAGCCGAGCGCCGCCAGCTGCAGCGTCTTGCCGCCGGGCGCCGCGCACAGGTCGAGCACGCGCTCGCCCGGCTGTGCGCCGAGCAGGCGGACGGGCAGCGACGCGGCGATGTCCTGCACCCACCAGGCGCCTTCGGCAAAGCCGGGCCATTCGGTGATGGCGCCGCCCAGTTCCTTGTTGCGCGGCACCCGGACATGGCCGGGCAGCAGCGAAACGCCGCCCAGGGCCGTGGCCCAGCGTTCGGTTTCGCGTCCGTCGCGCAGCGTCAGGTCGGTGGCAGGCTCGTCGGCAAGGCTGCGCGCGGCGGCCTCGGCGGCGTCGGGGCCCCAGTCCATCGCCCAGCGGATGGCGAACAGGTCGGGCAGGTGCGGCACCTCGGGCAATTCGGCCGGGCGGCGGATCAGGTTGCCGAGCACGCCGTGGACGAGCCGGCGCGGGCCACCCTCGACCAGCGGCAGCGCCGTCGACACCACGGCGTGCGGCGGCGTGCCGAGCTTCAGCCAGCCGGCGAGCGCGATGCGCAGCACCTGGCGGGCGCGGGCATCGTCGGGCAGCGGCTTGGGCGTCGCCGAATCGATCAACGCATCGAGATCGGGCAGCCAGCGCAGCACGGTGGCGGCGAGGTGCCGGGCCAGCGCGCGATCATTGGCCATCGGGATGCCGTCCAGCGCCGATTCGAGCGCCAGCTCGAGCGGGGTGCCGCGGCCGAGCACGGCCATCAACAGGCGCAGCGCACCGCGGCGGGCGGGAACGCCTTGCGTGGCCTGCACGGGCGGCGGGTCTTTTCTAGCGATCATTGCCTCCAAGGAATGCGCCGATGCGCTTGAAATAGGTAACCGGGAACAGCCGGGTCATCCAGTCGATGAAACGCGCATCATTGCCGATCAGCACGCGATGCCGGCGGTTTTCCATGCCGGCGATGATGATCGCGGCGGCCTGTTCGGGGGTGGTTTTGGCGGCTTTCTCGAATTCGGCGGCGAAATCGAGGTCGGTGCGCTGGCCAGGCAGGGTGGCGATGCGCTTGGAATTCCTGGCGACATTGGTCTTCACGCCGCCCGGGTGGACGCGGATGACGCAGATGGCCGGATCGGTGACGCCGAGTTCGAGATACAGCGCCTCGGTCAGGCCGCGGACGGCATATTTGGAGGCATTGTAGGCGCTTTGCGTCGGATAGCCCATCATGCCGAACACCGACGAGATGTTGACCAGCCAGGCGGACCCGGTGTCGGCGGCCTGCTTCTTCAGGTGCGGCAGCGCGGCGCGGCAGCCTTCGACGACGCCGCCGAAATTGACCGCCATGACGCGATCGAAATCGGCGCGCGGGCAATCGGCGAAGGGGGCGACGACGCTCAACCCGGCATTGTTGACGATGCCGTCGAGGCGGCCGAATTCGGCGGCGGCGCCATCGACCCAGGCGAATAAAGCTTGCGTGTCGGTGACATCCAATGTGGTGATGCTCGCCGGGCGGTTGCCGAGCAGGCGCCTGGTTTCGGCGAGGCCGTCGCCGTCCTTGTCGGCCAGCGCCAGCACGGCGCCTTTCTCCGCAAGGCCGAGGGCCAGCGCCCGGCCGATGCCGCTGCCGGCGCCGGTGAGCGCAATCACCCGGTTGTCGAACGTCCCCGCCATGTTGCCGCTGCCCCCTGTTAAGCACTGCCCACAGCGCCTAGATGCGGCCTCGTAGCGCCAAAGCGCGATTTACGGAAACCCAGCATGTCCGACGAGCCGAAACCCCCCGAACCGAAGCCGGAAACGCCGCCGCCACCGCCGGTCCCGGGCGAAAAGGAAGTCGGCGGCCGCGGCGGCCCCGACCCGGTGCGCTATGGCGACTGGGAAAAGGGCGGCATCGCGGTAGATTTCTAGGCGTCGCAACTCCCTCCCCCTTGCGGGGAGGGAATCAGGAGGAAGTTTCAGCCCCATGCACACCCGCGCCAGCCTCGCCGCCGATCTTTCGGCGCTCGGTGTCGCCGCCGGCGACATGGTCATGGTTCACGCCGCCATGGCCAGCGTCGGGGACATCCTCGGCGGCCCCGATGCGATGATCGCGGCGCTGCGCGATGTCGTCGGCCCGGCGGGCTCGATCGCAGCCTATGCCAGCGCCGACAGCGCCTATGAGGACCTGATGGACGACGACGGCCGGGTGCCCGACGCCTGGCGCGACCATGTGCCAGCCTTTGACGCCGCGGCGTCGCGGGCAGTGCGGATGAACGGCGTGTTGCCCGAGTTTCTGCGCACGACACCCGGCGCGGTCCGCAGCGCCAACCCCGGGGCCTCGCTCACCGCCATCGGCGCGCAGGCCGGCTGGCTGGTGGCCGATCACCCGCTCGATTACGGCTATGGCCCCGGCACGCCGCTGGCCCGGCTGGTCGCGGCCGACGCCCGGGTGCTGATGCTCGGCGCGCCGCTCGACACCATGACGCTGATGCACCACGCCGAGCATCTGGCGGACATCCCGGACAAGGTGGTGCGCCGCTACGAGGTCAAGCTGACGGACGGCTGGCACTGGCTGGAGGAGTATGACACCAGCGAACCCTGCTCATCGCGCCTGCCGGAAAATTTCATCGAGCAGATCGTGACGGCCTTTCTGGCGAAAGGCGCAGGCAATCAGGGGCGTGTCGGCGACGCGGCCTCGGTGCTGGTTTCGGCCCGCGACATATGCGCCTTCGGCGTCGAATGGATCGAGCGGACCGCCGGCAAGCGTTGACAGTGACGGGTGCGGACCCGTAACGGCCCTGCATCCTGTTCTATCCTGGCGGGCGCAACCGGTCCGCCCGCATGCCATTTTCCTTCGATCGCATCGACGCCGTCATCACCTGGGTCGATGGCGCCGACCCGGCCCATGCCGCCAAGCGCGCGCGGCATATCGGCACCGATCTTCACGCCAACGGCATCAACCCGCACCGCTGGGCGTGCAGCGACGAGCTTGGCTATTGCCTGCGCTCGATCGCCAACCATGCGCCCTGGATCGGGCGGATCTTCATCGTCACCGATGCGCAGATGCCCGACCTGTCGCGGCTGCCGGCGGCGATCATCGACCGCATCACCATCGTCGATCACCTGCTGCTGTTTGCCGGGCATGAAGACGCGCTGCCGACGTTCAATTCGCTGGCGATCGAAAGCCTGTTGTGGCGCATTCCCGGCCTTGCCGAGCGCTTTGTCTATTTCAACGACGATGTCTTCCTGACCGGGCCGTTGCTGCCGGGCGATGTCTTTGCCGGGCCGGCGCCGGTGCTGCGCGGCAAATGGATCGACGACAGCGCCCTCGCCGCCGATGCCGGTGGCCGCGGCGACCCGGCCCGGCTCAATGCCATCACCCAGATCAATGCGGCGGCGCTGCTCGGCTTTGGTGCCAACCGGCTGTTCGCCGGCGCCCATGTCGTCCACCCGATGCGGCGATCGGTGCTGGCGGGGCTGTTCGACAGCCATCGCGACGCGTTCCTGGCCAATATCGGCCACCGGTTCCGCGACGTGTCGCAGTTCCTGCCCCAGGCGCTGCACAATCATGGCTGCATCCGCGACGGCCTGGCTGTGCTGCACGGCGCCGACGACCATCTGCACCTGCGCACCGGCGCGGTCATAGATTACCCGCTGCCGGCGGTGCGCGCCTATCTCGCCCGCGCGCTGCAGCCGCAGTTCAAGTTCCTCTGCGTCAACGACCTGCCGCAGGTCGAGGCGGCCATCCCCGATACCCGCGCCTGGATCGAGCGCGCCATCGGCGGGCAGCAGCTGGCGGCGTAGGGGCGGTTTCGGCCTGGCGCCGTAAAGGCCCGCTCAGGCTGAGCTTGTCGAAGCCGGACAAGAAGGCAGCCCTTGGAAAACCCGGCTTCGACAAGCTCAGCCTGAGCGGGTTCCTTGGTGCGGGCCCGGTTCCTATTCCGACTTCAACGGCCGGGACAGCAGCGCGGCGATGGTTTCCTTCAGCGGTGCCCCGCCGATCAGCGCGGCGACCGCGGTGCAGATCGGCATGTCGACGCCGGCAGCGGCGGCCGCGGCCACCAGCACCGGCGCAGTGGCAGCCCCTTCGGCGACGGTGCGGGTGTCGAGCAGGTCGGCGGCGCGTTCGCCCCGCCCGATGCCGAGGCCGAGCGTGAAATTGCGGCTGTTGGCGGAGGAACAGGTCAGCACCAGGTCGCCGAGGCCCGACAGGCCGGCGAGGGTTTCCAGCCGTGCGCCGCGGGCGACGCCGAAGCGGGTCATTTCGGCAAAGCCGCGGGCGATCAGCGCGGCGCGGGCATTGAGGCCGAGGCCGGCGCCTTCCACCACCCCGCAGGCGATGGCGAGAACGTTCTTGACCGCGCCGCCGATCTCCGCGCCGGTCACATCGTCGGAAAGATAGGGCCGGAACGCCGGCCGGGCGAGGCGGGCGACCAGCGTCTCGCCGAGCGTGGCATCGGCGCAGGCGAGGGTGACGGCGGTCGGCAGCCCGCGCGCGACTTCGCCCGCGAATGTGGGGCCCGACAGCACGGCGACGGGCAGGTCGGCGCCCGCCACATCGGCGACGACCTCGGCCATCAGCAGATGGGTGCCGGCCTCGATACCCTTGGCGCAGAGCACCAAAGTCGGGCGCTGGCCCAAGGGCGCGGCGGCCAGGACGCGGCGGAGGTGCTGGGCCGGGGCAACGACGAGCCAGGTGGCGACGCCGGCGAGATCGGCCATGGCACCGGTGGCGTGGATGCGGGGAGACAGCGCGACGCCGGGCAGGAAATCGCGGTTTTCATGGGCGGCGTTGATGCTGGCGACGACTTCGGGCTCGCGCGCCCAGATCAGGACATGCTCGGTTTCGGCCATGACCTGGGCCAGCGCCGTGCCCCAGGCGCCGCCGCCGATGACGCCGACGGTCATGCCCTTACACCGGCACCGCGCACCGCCTCGGCGCCCGGATCGAGCGGCCAGCGCGGACGGGCGGTCGCGTCGAGACCATCGACGAGGCCGAGCCCGAACCTCTCTGCTCCGGCCCAGGCGATCATCGCGGCATTGTCGGTGCACAGCCACAGCGGCGGCGCGACGAACGGCAGGTCGTGGCGCGCCGCAAGGCCGGACAGCGCGGCTCGGATGGCCTGGTTCGAGGCGACACCGCCGGCGACGACGAGGGCCGTCGCCTGCGGGAACGCCGTGAGGGCGCGAGCGGTGCGATCGACGAGGCAATCGGTGGCGGCGAGTTGAAAGGCGGCGGCGAGGTCGTCGCGGTCCCGCGCAATGGCATCGCCCTTAGCTTCGTCATCCCCGGACAGGCGGGGATCCATCGCCGGAACGTCGCCACCCGCGTCAACGGCCGGGTGATGGATCCCCGCCTGCGCGGGGATGACGGATGGGGTGGCGTGCACCCCATGCCCAAGTGCCTGCCACTGCCGCAGCACCGCCGATTTCAGCCCGGCGAAGGAGAAATGCGGCTCGTCGCTGCCCAGCAGCGGCCGCGGCAGCGCAAAGCGCCGGGCATTGCCACGCGCCGCCGCCTGCTCGACGCGCGGCCCGCCGGGAAAGCCCAGCCCGAGGATCTTGGCGGTCTTGTCGAACGCCTCCCCGATGGCATCGTCGATCGTCGTCGCCAGCCGCCGATAGCGGCCGACGCCTTCGACGCCGAGCAGCTGGCAATGGCCGCCCGAGACCAGCAGCACCAGATAGGGAAATTGCAAGCCGGCATCGGCGAGCCGCGGGCTGAGCGCATGGCCTTCGAGGTGGTTGATAGCGAGCAACGGCTTGCCGGCACCCCAGGCCAGTGCCTTGCCGGTGACCAGCCCGACCATGACGCCGCCGATCAGCCCCGGCCCGGCGGTGGCGGCGACGGCATCGACATCGGCGAGGGTGACGCCGGCCTCGCCGAGCACCTCCGCTACCATCGGCGTCAGCCGGTCGACATGGGCGCGCGCCGCCAGCTCGGGGACGACGCCGCCGAACGGGCGATGCTCGGCATCCTGGCTGGCGATGCGCTGCGCCACGATGGTGCGGTCGCCGCGCACCAGCGCGACGGCGGTTTCATCGCACGAGGATTCGATGCCGAGGATGAGGGGGGATGACACGCGCTCCCCATAGGCGCTGCACCGCGGCGGGTCTATTCCCCCGCCAGTCCCTTCAGCTCGGCGAGCAGGTCGAGCGCCTCGCGCGGCGTGATCGCGTCGGGGTCGATGGCCGCCAGCCGGGTGCGCAGCACGTCGCCCACCGGCTCGGGCGGGGCGGCGCCGAACAGCGGCAGGTCGCCCAGCCCCGCGGCGATGCCGCCGGTCCTGTCGCGATTGGCCTCCAGCCGCGACAGCACGCCGCGCGCCCGCGCCAGCACCGGGCCGGGGACTCCGGCGAGGCGGGCGACGGCGAGGCCATAGCTTTTGTCCGCAGCGCCGGGCCTGACTTCGTGGAGGAAGACCAGCTCTCCCTTCCACTCGCGCGCCGCGACATTGACGGTGGCGAGGCAGCGCAGCTTGTCCTTAAGCTGGACGAGCTCATGGTAATGGGTGGCGAACAGGCAGCGGCATTTGAGATCGTCGTGGACCGCCTCCAGCACCGCCCAGGCGATGGCGAGACCGTCATAGGTGCTGGTCCCGCGCCCGACTTCGTCGAGGATGACGAGGCTGCGGTCGGTGGCGCCGCCAAGGATTGCTGCCGTCTCGACCATCTCGACCATGAAGGTGCTGCGGCCCTGCGCCAGGTCGTCGGCGGCGCCGACGCGGCTGAACAGCCGGTCGACGACGCCGATATGGGCGGCGCGCGCCGGCACGAAGCTGCCGGCCTGGGCGAGCACCGCAATCAGCGCATTCTGGCGCAGGAAGGTCGATTTGCCCGCCATGTTGGGGCCGGTGACCAGCCATAGCCGGGCGTCGGCGCCGAGGTCGCAATCGTTGGCGACGAACTGTCCCCGCTGTGCCTTGACCGCCGCCTCGACCACCGGATGGCGGCCGCCCTCGATATGGAAGGCGGCGGTGCCGTCGACGCGCGGCCGCACCCAGTTTTCGGTCGCCGCCAGCTCCGCCAGCGCCGCCGCGACATCGAGCCGGGCCAGCGCCGCTGCCGTTTCGGCGATGGACTGGCTGTCGGCGAGCACCAGCCCGCGCAGTTCCTCGAGATGCGCCGCCTCGGCCGCCAGCGCATGGTCGCCGGCCTGGGCGATCGTCGTTGCCAGCGCGGCGAGGTCGACGCTGCCGAAGCGGACGACGCCGGCGAGGGTCTGGCGGTGGATGAGGCCCGAATCGGCGCGCAGCAGCGGGTCGGCGAACTTGGCAGCGACCTCGATGTGATAGCCGAGGACGCCATTATGGCGGATCTTCAGCGCCGCGACGCCGGTTTCGCCGCGCAACCGGGTTTCCAGCGCGATGACGGCGCTGCGGCCGTCGCGGGCGGTTTCGCGGAGCACATCGAGGGCGGCGTCATAGCCCGGCGCGATGCTTCCGCCGGCATTGGCGTCGATCGGCGGTTCGGGCACCAGCGCGCGGCGCAGCGCCTCGACCAGCCCGCCATGGGCGCCGATGCGCGCCAGCGTCGCCGTCAGCAGGGCGGGCGTCGCGAGGCTCGGTGCGCCCAGCGCCGTCTTCAGCGCCAGCGCGAGAGCCAGCCCATCGCGCATCTGGCCGAGGTCGCGCGGTCCCCAGCGGCCGACCGCCAGCCGGCCGAGCGCGCGCGCCACATCGGGCATGGCGCCCAGCGCCTCGCGGGTCCGCATCCGCAGCACGCCGCCTTCGCAGAACCAGGCGACCAGTTCCAGCCGGTCGGCGATTGCCGCGGCATCGGTCAGTGGCGCGGCGAGGTCGCCGGCCAGCAGCCGCCCGCCGCCGGCGGTGACGGTGCGGTCGATGCACGCCTCCAGGCTGCCGGCCCGGCCGCCGCCGGCGCCGCGGGCGAGTTCGAGGCTGGTGCGGGTCGCGGCATCGATGGCCATGGTGCTGCCCGGCAGTTCGGGTCGCGGCGGCGCCAGCAGCGGCACCGCGCCCTTGGCGGTCGCCTCGACATAGGCGAGCAGCGCGCCGGCGGCGGCGATCTCGGGGGCAGAAAAGCTGCCGAAGCCATCGAGCGTGGCGACGCCGAAGCGCGCCTTCAGCCGGGCCTCGCCGCGGGCGTGGGTGAATTCGAGCGGCGAGCGCAGCGTCGCCGGCGCGGCGCTCCAGCCTTCGGGGGCCCAGCCTTCGGGGGCGATCAGTTCGGCGGGGTTGAGCCGCGCCAGTTCGGCGGCCAGCTCCGGGGCGGCGCAGGCGCGGGTAGCAAAGGCGCCGGTGGACAGGTCGCACCAGGCGAGGCCGACTGTGCTGCCGGGTGCAATCGCCGCCAGCCAGTTGGCGCGCTTGGGCTCGAGCAGATTGGCCTCGGTCAGCGTGCCGGGCGTGACGACGCGGGTGATGGCGCGAGCGACGATGCTCTTGCCCGGGCGCTTGCGCGCCTCCGCCGGGTCCTCGATCTGTTCGGCGATGGCGACGCGGTGGCCACCCTTGATCAGCCGGGCAAGATAACCGTCGGCGCTATGGACCGGCACGCCGCACATCGGGATCGGCACGCCGGCATGTTCGCCGCGTTTGGTCAGCGCGATGTCGAGCGTCGCGGCGGCGGCGGCGGCATCATCGAAGAACAATTCGTAGAAATCGCCCATGCGGAAGAACAGCAGGCAATCGGGCGCCTCGTCCTTCAACGCCAGATATTGGGCAATCATTGGAGAGGCGGCGGGGGCGTTCACTAAAGGACAGGGTTAGCTGCCTTCTTTAGGCGCGGGAAGCGGCATGAGACGATGGAGCAGCCGGGCGCCGGGACAAGGTTGCTCTCAAGCAGAAGCGTCAACGCCCCGGCTGATCCGCGACACTCGGGCACCAGGAACCGGGACGGACTTCATGTCCCCAGTTCTTCGATGAGGAAGCCCCAATTCTCGGCATTGTTCTTTGCCCTGTCGACGCTTTGCGTGGCGAGCAACCGGGCATCTTGGCCTCCATAAGCCGTCGTTACACCATCATCCAGCTTCTCGTCGGCAGTGCCGTGTACATAGTGGCTGAGTTCATGGAGCATCGTCTCGAGTCGGTCCTGCCCATTCCAGCTGGCAGCGAGCCCGAGCGAAGTTTTCGGCAGGTTGCCGAAGTTCACGCCGATCTTGATGTACAGGTCGGTGTTCTGCATCTGCACGACCCGCTGAGCCTCGGTCCCGCCGAACATGCCGGTGGTGTAGTGCAAGGCCGTGGCGTTATTATTGGCAGCGCCACCGGCCAGCTTGGTTCCAGCCACCTTTGTCGGCTGGATTGGGGATCCAGCCTTCGCCGGCTGCACATGTATTGTCACGGCCTCCGACAGGCAGTTGATGCTGTTGCCATTGAGCACGCCGCGCATTCGAGCGACGTCGGATTTCATTTTCTTGCGAAACGCCAGGCTGTTGTCACCGAACCATCGGGTTAACGCGGAATCGACCGCTGGACCGCCTGCCTCGAGCTTATCGCGGCAATTGCTCATTGCTGAGAGCATCATCTTCTCTAAATCGAGAACATGATAAAAAGTATTGCTGGAAATGTTACCGTTCTTGAAGCCCATATGACGTCTCCCACGCTGTTTGCCTAGGATTAATCCAGCTATTTTCACTGGGACTGGTAAAAAATCACTAGACAAGTATCGACTATACTCGAGACTTCGAGATTCGCTTACTCCGTTACGGCCCCGATAGTGGTAGGCTCACATCGGAAGAGTCAAGCTTGTATACTCCAGATAGCGGTTCCATGAGGGTAGACACCTGCCGCCGCGACGCCACCTGAGGCCTGGAACCGACAGGTGGGCATGGTGAAACCAGTAGGCGAAGCGGTGTCGTGTCGGTGTTTCGCTTGCCGCTGACCCTGAGCAGACCCTATGAAGCAGACCTGCCAGGAGAAGCCAGTGCCCGACGATATTACCGACGATTTCGGCGACCGCGAGGCGCTTGCCTTTCACCGCATGGGCGGCCGGCCGGGCAAGCTTGACATCATCGCGTCGAAGCCGATGGCGACGCAGCGCGACCTCAGCCTGGCCTATTCGCCCGGCGTTGCCGCGCCGGTGCGGGCCATCGCCGCCGATCCCGATGCCGCCTATGACTATACGATCAAGGGCAATCTCGTCGCTGTCATCTCCAACGGCACCGCCATCCTCGGCCTCGGCAATCTCGGCGCGCTGGCGTCGAAGCCGGTGATGGAGGGCAAGGCGGTGCTGTTCAAGCGATTTGCCGACATCGATTCGATCGACATCGAGCTGGCGACCGAGGACGTCACCCGCTTCATCGACGCCGTCGAACTGATGGAGCCCAGTTTCGGCGGCATCAACCTTGAAGACATCAAGGCGCCGGAGTGCTTCATCATCGAGACGACGCTGAAGGAACGGATGAACATCCCGGTCTTTCACGATGACCAGCACGGCACCGCGATCGTCGCCGCCGCCGGGCTGATCAACGCGCTGCACCTGACCGGCCGCCGCGCCGAGGACGCCAAGATGGTCGTCAACGGCGCCGGTGCCGCCGCCATCGCCTGCACCGAGCTGATCAAGGCCTATGGCGTCCGCCACGTGCTGATGTGCGACACCAACGGGGTCATCTACCAAGGTCGCGAGAATGGCATGAACCAGTGGAAATCCGCCCATGCCGCGGTGACCGAGGATCGCACCCTGGAGGAGGCGATGCGCGGTGCCGACATCTTCCTCGGCCTGTCGCAAAAGGGTGCCGTGTCCGAGGCCATGGTCGCATCGATGGCCGATAATCCGATCATCTTTGCAATGGCCAATCCCGATCCCGAGATCACGCCCGATGATGTCGCCAAGGTGCGCAGCGATGCCATCGTCGCCACCGGGCGCAGCGACCACCCGAACCAGGTCAACAATGTCCTGTGCTTCCCGTATCTGTTCCGCGGTGCGCTCGATGTGCGGGCGACGTCGATCAACGAGGAAATGAAGCTGGCCGCCGCCAACGCCATTGCGGCGCTGGCCCGCATGCAGGTGCCCGACGAGGTCGCCGCGGCCTATGGCGGCAAGGCCCGCACCTTTGGTCGCGAGTACATCATCCCGGCGCCGTTCGATCCGCGGCTGATCGAGGAGATCCCGACCGCGGTCGCCAAGGCGGCGATGGCATCGGGCGTGGCGCGCAAGCCGTTCTTCGACGAGGCCGCCTATCGCCACGAGCTGCGCAGCCGGTTGAACCCGACGACGTCGATCCTCGCCGGCACCGTCGAGGCCGCCAAGGCGCGCCCGCGCCGCTGCGTCTTTGCCGAGGCCGAGCAGGAAGTCGTGTTGCGCGCCGCCGTTACCTATCGCAACTCGGGCTATGGCGAGCCGGTTCTGGTCGGCCGCGAGATCCCGGTGCGCGAGGGCCTGGCGCGCATCGGCGTGCCCGATGTCGAAAGCTACGAAATCCACAACAGCAGCATCAGCCCGCTGGTGCCGCGCATGGTGGAACGGCTGTACAGCCGGCTGCAGCGTCGCGGCCATCTGCTGCGCGACGTGCAGCGCATGGTCAATCACGAGCGCAACATCTTCGGCGCGATGCTGGTCGAGCTTGGCGAGGCCGACATCATGATCACCGGCGTCACCCGCAATTTCGCGACGACGTTCCGCCAGGTCCGCCAGGTCATCGATCCGTCGGAAGGGCATCGCCCGTTCGGCATCCACATGCTGGTCGGCAAGTCGGAAACCATCTTCATCGCCGACACGACCGTCAACGAACGGCCCGATGCCGGGCAGCTCGCCGACATCGCCGAACAGACGGCAGCGGTGGCGCGCCGCCTGGGCCAGGAACCCCGCGTCGCCTTTGTCAGCTATTCCAACTTCGGCAACCCGCCGGGGGAATTCGTCGGCAATTTGCGCGGTGCGGTCCGGCTGCTCGATGAACGCGGCGTCGGTTTCGAATATGAAGGCGAGATGTCGGCCGATGTCGCGCTCAACCCGGCGATGCGCAGCCTGTACCCGTTCAGCCGCCTGTCGGGCCCGGCCAATGTGCTCATCATGCCGGGGCTGCATTCGGCCAATATCGCCGCCAAGCTGTTGAAGGAAGTTGCCGGCGGCCGGGTCATCGGGCCGTTGCTGGTCAACATGAGCCGGCCGATCCAGATCGCGCCGATGACGGCAACGGCATCCGACCTGGTGACGCTGGCGGTGCTGGCGTCCACGGGTGTCTGCCGTTGATGCCGCCGCTGTTCTTCATCCACGGCTATTGGTCGACGCCTGCGACCTTTGCCCGGCTGAAGACACGGTTTGCGGCGCTGGGATATGAGGTTCACGCCCCGGCGCTGCCGTACCACGAGCGCGATCCGTCGCTGGCGCCGGCGCCGGAGATCGGCACCCTGACGGTCGAGGACTATGCGCGTTTCCTGGTGGCGGAAATCGAAAAGCTGGCGGTAGCGCCGGTGATCATCGGCCATTCGATGGGCGGCATGCTGGCGCAGATCGTTGCCGCGCGGGTGCCGCACGCCGGGCTGGTGCTGCTGTCGACGGCGGCGACCGCTGCGACCCAGGTGCCGTCGGTGGCGACGATCCGTACGATGGGCGGCGTTATGACACGCTGGGGCTGGTGGCGATCGCCGACGCAGATTTCGCCGGAGGCGGCGATGTGGGGCATCTACAACAATGTCCCCGATGCCATCGCCCGCGCCGAATATGCGGCGCACGTCTGGGATTCGGGCCGGGTACTGGCCGAAATGACGCTGCCGAGCGTTTCGACGACCGGGGCCACCAAGGTCGATTACCGCCGGCTCGACCGCCCGGCGCTGGTCATCGTCGGCACCGAGGATCGCATCACCGTGCCCGGCATCAGCCGCGCCACGGCGCGCAAGCTGGCGGGAACGGTCGATTACCACGAGATTCCGGGATCGGGGCACTGGCTGTTCTGGGGCAGCATCGAAACCCTGGTCGGGGATTATATTGCCGACTGGCTGGGGCAGTCCCCGGCGCATATCCCGGCGCAGGCCGGGATCCATGAATCACCATCTCCGGCTTAGGTGGGCGCTCGCCTGGTCCTGTCACCCCGGCCTGCGCCGGGGTGACTGTTTCACGAATTGACGGTTGGTGATGGACCCCGCCACGCTTCGCACCGCGCTGGCCGCAGAAGCCGCCCGGCTCGGCTTCGTCGCGTTCGGGATCGCGCCGGCCGATGCGGCGCCGCTGGCCGGCGCGCGGTTGCGGCAATGGCTCGCCGACGGCTGCCACGGCGACATGATCTGGATGGCGGAGACCGAGGCCCGCCGCGCCTCGGCGACCGGGCTGTGGCCCGACGTGCGCTCGGTCATCATGCTCGGCACCAGCTATGCCCCTGCGCTCGACCCGCGGCGCCATGCGGGCCATCCCAATACCGGGGTCATCTCGGTCTATGCGCAGGGGTCGGACTATCATGACACCATCAAGAAGCGGCTGAAGGCGCTGGCGCGCTGGCTGGTGGCAAGGGCGCCCGACGCGCCGCTGAAGGTCTTTGTCGATACCGCGCCGGTCATGGAAAAACCGCTGGCGGAGGCGGCCGGGCTCGGCTGGCAGGGCAAGCACACCAACCTCGTCAGCCGCGACCATGGCTCATGGCTGTTTCTCGGCGCGTTGATGACGACGCTGGAGCTGCCGAGCGATGTCCCGCACGCCGACCGCTGCGGTTCATGCAGTCGCTGCCAGGTCGCCTGTCCCACGGATGCCTTTCCGGCGCCCTATCGGCTCGATGCGCGGCGCTGCATTTCGTACCTGACCATAGAGCACAAGGGGCCGGTGCCCGACGAATTCCGCGTCGCGCTCGGCAACCGCATCTATGGCTGTGACGATTGCCTGTCGGCCTGTCCGTGGAACCGCTTTGCCCAGGCGGCGCGGGATCTGGCATTCCAGCCGCGCGCCGAGCTGACCGCGCCGGCGCTCGCCGACCTGCTGCAGCTCGACGATGCCGGCTTCCGCCAGGTCTTTGCCGGCTCGCCGATCAAGCGGATCGGGCGGGACCGGATGGTGCGCAACTGCCTTTATGCAGCCGGCAATAGCGGCGATACCCGGCTGCGCCCTGTCGTCGCCGGCCTGTGCGACGATCCCGATGCGGCGGTGGCCGATGCGGCGCGCTGGGCGCTGGCGCGGCTCGCGTAACGCCCGCTACTGCGGCGGGCGCCGGTCGTTGAGCGTCCGGTCGAGCCATTCGTCGCTCAGCTGCGGGGTGTCGCCGTTGGCCGGCGGCGGCGCCTGCGTGGGCTCGGCATAGGGCGCTTCGGGCAGCGGCTGCTGGATGTTGCGCGGTATCGGGCGCCCGAAGCTGTCGACTTCCGTTGCTTCCGGTGCGTCGCTCTCGCTGATGCCATAGACCTGGTCGTCGGGCTCGATGAAGGTCTCGCCCATGTCGATGTCGGTGACCAGCGGCGCCGGCGGCGTGCCGCCGACGGCCCGGGCCATGAACTGGGCAAAGGCGCGCGCCGGGGCGCGGCCACCGGCCAGGCCGGCGACGGCGCGGGCATTGTCGCGGCCCATCCAGACGCCGGTGGTCAACTCGCTGGTAAAGCCCAGGAACCAGCCGTCCTTGTTGGAGCTCGTCGTGCCGGTCTTGCCCGCCAGCGGCCGGCCGATCTGCGCCGCCTTGCCGGTGCCGGTCTCGACCGCCGCCTGCATCAGTTCGGTCATCTTGGCGGCGACGAACGGCGCGACGATGACCCGCGGCGGCTCGGGTTCGCGCTCGTACAGCACCTTGCCCGACCCGGTGACGATGCGGGTGACGGCATAGGGGCGCGCCTCGACGCCGCCGGCCGCGACGGTCGCATAGGCCTGGGTCATTTCGAGCAGCGTCACGTCCGACGAGCCCAGCGCCATCGCCGGCTGGCGGCTGATCGGCGTGGTGATGCCGAAGCGTCGCGCCATGTCGGCGACGGTGTCGAAGCCGACCCGCGAGGCGAGTTCGACGGCGACGGTGTTCACCGACAGGGCAAAGGCATCGCGCACGCTGATCGGCCCCAGGAAGCGGCCGTTGCTGTTGCGCGGGCTCCATTTGCCGATCGACAGCGGCTGGTCGACCATCTGGTCGTCGGGGGTGACGCCGTCCTCGATGGCGGCGGCATAGACGAAGAACTTGAAGGCGGAGCCGGGCTGCCGGCGGGCCGCGACGGCACGATTATAGTTCGACTGTACATAATCGAGGCCGCCGACCATCGCCTTGACGGCGCCGTCGCGGGCCAGCGCCACCAGCGCCGCCTGGGCGCCCTTGGGAGTTTCGGCCACCAGCGCCACCTCGGCAAAACGCTGCGCCTTGGGGTCGAGCGTCGTCGTTACCTGCAACGGCTCGATGGCCTCGTCGGTCAGGTTCTCGACCTCCGACAGCACCCAGTCGGTGAAATAGCGCACGCTGGCCTTGCGTTCCTGGGGGACGAAGGCGACCGTCGCCATGTCGGCGGTGGCGGCTTCGCCCGGCGTGACGGCACCCGAATCGACCATCGTCGCGATGACCGTCGCGGCCCGGCGGCGGGCGGCATCGGCATCTGCGGACGGGGCATAGCGCGACGGCGCCTTGACCAGGCCGGCGATCACCGCCGCCTCGGGCAGGCTGAGCGCGGTTGCCGAATGGCCGAAGAACTTGCGCGACGCGGCATCGATGCCATAGGCGCCGCCGCCGAAATAGACGCGGTTGAGGTAGAGCTCGAGCAGCGCTTCCTTGGTGAACTTGCGCTCCAGCGCCAGCGCCAGGATGATTTCCCGGCCCTTGCGGCCGAAGGTCTTGGTAGAGGTGAGGAAGACGTTGCGGGCGAGCTGTTGCGTGATCGTCGAGGCGCCCTGGACGTTGCGGCCGGCCTTGAAATTGACCACCGCGGCGCGCGCGATGCCGATCGGGTCGACGCCGGGATGGCTCATGAAGCGGCGATCCTCGACGGCGATCATCGCGCCGGTCATCGTGCGCGGGATGCGGCCATAGGGCAGCCATTCGCCATAGCTCGGCCCCAGCGAGACGAGGACGGTGTTGTCGGCGCCGCGGAGCTCCACCGATTGCCCGTTCGGCGAGCGCATCATCTCGTCGAAACTCGGCAGCGACGAATAGGTGATGGCGATCGCGGCGGCGAGCATGATGATGCCGATCAGCCCGGCGATGACGCCGATCTTGAGCACGGCGGAAAAGAACCGCGCAATGCCGCTCGGCTGCCGTCGGGAGGAGGGGGAGCGGGCCACGGACGGCGCAGATAGGCGGCAATTGCGGCGGTTACAAGGAACCCCTGCCCGATCGCGGGCCGCAGCCGGGACAGTCCGGGTCCTTGGGCAGCCGCACCGTGCGCATGCGGGCGCCGAGCGCATCGTAGAGCAGCAGGCGCCCGGCCAGGCTTTCGCCGAAACCGGTGATCTCGCGGATGACTTCGAGCGCCATCAGCGAGCCGATGATACCGGTCAGCGCGCCGATGATGCCGGCCTCCGCACAGCTTTGCGCGTCGCGGTCGTGCGCGGCGCCGACGAGGCAGCGGTAGCAGGGCAGGGCCGGATCATGGCCCCTGAAGGTGGCGACCTGGCCATCGAACGAGCCGACGGCGCCCGAGACCAGCGGGATGCGCAGCGCCAGGGCCGCGTCCGAGACGGCGAGGCGGGTGGCAAAGCTGTCGCAGCCATCGGCGATAACCGTGTGCCCGGCGAGCAGCGCCGCGGCGTTGGCGGCATCGAGGCGGTTGGCGACCGGCGTGACGGCGACGTGCGGGTTGAGCGCGTGGAGATGCGCGGCGGCGGCCTCGACCTTGGCGCGGCCCTCGTCGGCGGTGGTGAACAGCACCTGGCGCTGCAGGTTGCTGAGCGCGACCGTGTCGTCATCGACGACGGTGATGCGGCCGACCCCGGCGGCGGCGAGGTAGAGCAGGCAAGGGCTGCCGAGCCCGCCGGCGCCGATGACGGCGACATTGGCGGCGTGGAGCAGCGCCTGGCCACGGCCACCGACCTCGCGCAGCACCAGGTGCCGGGCGTAGCGATCGAGTTCGGCGTCGGAGAGCACGCGAGGTCTATTGGCCGGTCGAGCCGAAACCACCAGCACCCCGCGCGGTATCGTCGAGCGACTCCACCACGACCAGCCGGGCGCGGGTGACGGCGGCCGGCACCAGTTGGGCGATGCGCATGCCGCGTTCGATGGTGACCGGCTCCGTCCCCAGATTGACCAGCAGCAACTTCACTTCGCCGCGATAGTCGCTGTCGATGGTGCCGGGGGCGTTGGCGACGGTCAGCCCGTGCTTGAAGGCGAGGCCCGAGCGCGGGCGGACCTGGATTTCGTACCCCTCGGGGATGGCCATGGCGAGGCCGGTCGGCACCGCGGCGCGCATGCCGGGGGCGAGCACCAGTGGCGAGGCGACGGCGGCGACGGCGTCCATGCCGGCGGCGCCGGCGGTGGCATAGGCGGGGAGGTCGAGGCCCTGCCCGTGGGGCAGCACCTCGACGGCGATGGCGATATCAGTCTGCATCGGGATCGGGTCGTTCCTTGTCCGGGCAAAACACGTCGGCGATGCGCAGCGCCAGGCGATGCGCGACCGTATCCTTCGACGACGGGCCCCAATCCTCGCTGCCTTTGGCGGTCACCAGATGGACATGGGTGTCGTCGGCACCGAAGATCCCGTGCGAGACATCGTTGGCAACGATCCAGTCGGCGCCCTTGCGGGCCAGCTTGGCGGCGGCATTGTCGAGCAGGTCGCCGGTTTCGGCGGCGAAGCCGATGACCAGCCGGGGCCTCTGCGTGGAATGGCCGGTGGTCGCCAGGATGTCGGGGTTCTCGACAAGCTGGAGAAGCGGTGGCCCGGCAGCAGATTTCTTCAGCTTTCCAGGCGCCTTTTCGACGCGCCAGTCGGCGACGGCGGCCACCATGACGGCGATATCGGCCGGCAGTCGTTCGGCGACCGCTGCGGCCATGTCGGCAGCACTGACGACATCGGTGCGCTTGACGCCATGAGGGGTGGGCAGATCGACCGGGCCGGCGATCAGCCGCACGTCGACGCCATGGTGCGCCAGTGCCGCGGCAATGGCAAAGCCCTGCTTGCCCGATGAACGGTTGCCGAGGAACCGAACCGGATCGATGGCCTCGTGCGTCGGGCCGGCGGTGACGATCGCAGTCTTGCCGGCCAGCCAGCGGTTGGGGCCGGGCCGTTCGGCGAAGTCGAAGTCGTCGAGTGCAAGGTCGATGGCCGCCATGATCGCCGGCACCTGGGGCAACCGCCCCGGCCCGAACTCGCCGCAGGCCATTTCGCCGACGTCGGGCTCCATCACGTCGATCCCGTCGCGGCGCAGCGTCGCGATATTGCGGACCGTCGCCGGGTGCTCCCACATGCGGACGTTCATCGCCGGCACCATCAGCACCGGGGTGTCGGTGGCGAGCAGCAGCGTCGACGCCAGGTCGTCGGCCTGGCCAGTCGCGGCGCGTGCCATCAGGTCGGCGGTGGCGGGGCAGACGACGATCAGGTCGGCGGAGCGGCTGAGCTGGATATGGCCCATGCTGGCTTCGGCCTCGAGATCCCACAGCGACGTCCGCACCGGCGCCTCGGCGAGCGCGCCGAGCGACAGCGGCGTCACGAAGCGCGCGCCGTTTTCGGTCAGCACCGGCGTGACCCGGACGCCGGCGCGGCGCAATTCGCGCACCAGTTCGAGCGATTTGAAGGCCGCGATGCCGCCGCCGACGATGAGGAGGATGGTCTTGCCCTGCACGATGGCGGGTCTAGCGCACCGCCGCCCCCCTTGTCGAATGAGCCGTTACGGTGCGTCACGGTCTGTTTACGACGTCGCAGAATGGCGCTAGCGTTCGTGCCTGAGTGTTTTTGTCGCGGCAGAAAATAGTTGCGCCCGCACCCTTGGGGAGGATTCGTCATGGATGAAGATTGGTCGGTCGACGTCAGGAAATATGTGCCCGATGCCGATGCCGGCGCGATTGCGGGCATTGTCCGCTATTGCGGCATTGCGCTCCGCAACCGCGATTCGTCGCTGGTATCGTTCAGCGACAGCACCGAGACCGATCGTGTCCGCGAGAATTACCTGAAGAAGAAGCTCGGCCTGGTGAACCCGGACAGCGAGCTCGATGCCGCGATCGCCGCCGTCGGCGAGCGCATGGACAGCGATTCCACGCGCAATCGCGTTACCGTCTATTATCTGCTCGCCGACGCCTTTGGAAAGCTTGGCCTGTTCGGCGGCGGTGTCGCCGCGGCGCCGCCGGTTGCCGCAGCACCGGTACCGTTGATGGCCGCCGCCGCTGCGCCGGCCAAGCGCCGCGTCGGCGCCGGCCTGTGGCCGGCGGTGCCGCTGGTGCTGCTGCTGCTCTCCGCCATCGGCCTGTTCGCGATCATCTCGCGCGGCCATCCCGGCCCGGCGGCGGTCGCGACAGCACCCGTGGTGCCGCCGGTCGTCGCGCCCGCCGTGCTGGTCATCCCCGTCGGCATGGGCCTGACGCAGGAAGAAATCGACGGCGTGCCATCGGCTTCGGTGTATTTCGATACGGCGAAAACCGATGTCAGCCCCGAAATCGTCGGGGTTGCCGCCAAGTTCAAGGCGTACCTCGCCGACCATGCCGGTGCCCGGCTGGCGGTATCGGGCTATAATGATCCGCGCGGCGATGCGGCGATGAACGCCGAGCTGTCGAAGAACCGCGCCTTTGCGGTGCGCGATGCGCTGGTTGCCAACGGCGTCGCTGCCGACGTCATCGATCTGGTCAAGCCCGAAGCCACCAGCGACACGACGACAAGCCTTGAAAACGCCCGCCGCGTCGACATCAACGTGGCGTAACAATGGGGGTCCGGGGCCTCAGGCCCCGGCCGCCGGAGGCCCTTATTGCAGCAGCCAGACCGCCGCTGCGCCCAGCCCCGATGCCAGCACCACCCACCCTGTCGACCAGCGGGCGGTGCGGCGGACGGGCAGCGGCGGCAGCGGCGGGCCTTCGGGCGCGGCGCCGGGAATGGGGTTGGCCGCCACCCATTGCCGCAGCAGGCGCGGGAGTTGGCCCAAGGTGCGCGTGTTCTCGACGATGGCATCGGCGATGATGGCTTCCGGGCCCATCTCGTCGCGAACCCAGTCGCGGACATAGGGTTCGGCGACTTCCCACATGTTGACCTGGGGATCGAGCGTCAACGCGACGCCTTCGACCATCACCATGGTCTTTTGCAGCAGCAGCAGGTGCGGCTGCACCGCCATGTCGAAGCTGCGGGTGATGCCGAACAGCCCGTCGAGCAGCTGCGTGATGTTGACGTCCTTGGCGCGCTTGCCGCGGATCGGCTCGCCGACGGCGCGCAGGGCCGTGGCAAAGGCGCCGACGCTGTGGTGCGGCGGCACATAGCCGGCCTCGAAATGGATCTCGGCGACGCGCTTGTAGTTGCCGGTGACGAGGCCGTAGAGAATTTCGGCGAGATACATGCGGGCGCGCCGGTTGATGCGGCCCATGATGCCGAAATCGATGACGCCGAGGCGCGCGCCATGGTGTTCCGTCGGCGGGATGACGAACAGATTGCCCTGGTGCATGTCGGCGTGGAAAAAGCCGTTGGCGATGGCCTGGGCGAGGAAGCCGTGGACGAGCACCTCGGCGAGCTTGCGGCGGTCGAAGTCGAGCGCGGCCAGCGCGGCGGTGTCGCCCATCTTGATGCCGGCGATCCAGTCGATGACCAGAACGCGCCGCGACGATCGCGCCCAGTCGATGCCGGGGACGACGAAATCGGGCTCGCCGAGCACGGCCTCGGCCAGTTCGGAGGCGTTGGAGGCCTCGCGGCGCAGGTCGAGCTCGGCTTCGGTCCAGCTCTTGAAGGTGGCGATGACGGCGCGGGGGCGCAGCCGGGCGAACTCGCCGCCGAGCAGCTCGATGTGCCCGGCCGCCCATTCATAGGTGTCGATGGCGTCGGCTAGCCGGGCCTCGATGCCCGGGCGCAGCATCTTGATGGCGACCTGGCGGCCGTCGGTGGTGACGCCGCGATGGACCTGCGCCATCGAGGCGGCGCCGACGGCGACTTCGTCGATCGAGGTGAAGCGGTCGCGCCAGCTGCCGTTGGCATAGCTGGCGTTGAGCACGGCCTCCATTTCGGCAAAGGGCAGCGGTGGCAGCGAATCCTGCAGCCGGACGAGATCGGTCGCCGCCTCCAGCCCGATGAGGTCGGGGCGGGTGGCGAGCGCCTGGCCGAGCTTGACCGCGGCGGGCCCCACGGCCGCGAGGCCGGCGGCGAAATCGGGCGTCTCGGGCGCGCCGGTGCCGATGCGGGCGACGCGCGCGACGGCGCGGATGGCAAAGGGCGCCTTGGGCGTCTCGAACGGCCGCAGCGCGCCATGGCGGGCGAGGCGGCGCCCCCAGACGAGCATCCGCCAGAGATGGGTGACGGTGGCGGTCATGCCTTCCTCCCCCTCGAGGGGGGAGGAAAGTAAAGGGTGGCCACCTAGATCTTCCAGCCCGAATGCATCGCGACCGCTCCGCCCAGGATGGGGCGGTATTTGACGTTCCGAAAGCCGGCCGTCTCGATCATCGCTGCGAAATCGGGCATCTTCGGGAAACGCCGGATCGATTCGATCAGGTAACGATAGCTGGCTTCGTCACGCGCCACATATTTGCCGATTTGCGGGACCAGCTTGTCGGAATAGACATCGTACAGCTCGCCGAAGCCCGGCCATTCGGTGGTCGAGAATTCGAGGCAGAAGAAGCGCCCGCCGAATTTCAGCACGCGATGGGCTTCCTTCAGCGCCGCCGGGATGTCGGTGACGTTGCGGATGCCGAAAGCGATCGTGTAGCCGTCGAAGCTGCGATCGGGGAACGACAGGCCCTCGGCATTTTCCTCGCGCCAGATCATCGAGGTGATGCCCTTTTTGGCGGCGCGCTCGATGCCGACGGCGAGCATGTCGGGGTTGATGTCGGCGACGGTGACATCGGCGCCCGATTTCTCGATGCGAAAGGCGATGTCGCCGGTGCCGCCGGCCATGTCGAGGATATGCTCGCCGGCGCGCGGTTTCAGGGCGCGGACGAAATCGTCCTTCCAGACGCGGTGCATGCCCGCCGACATCAGGTCGTTCATGATGTCGTATCGCCTGGCGACGGAGGCAAAGACCTCGCCGACACGGCGGGTCTTTTCGGCGGGCGCCACGTCTTCATAGCCGAAGCTGACGGTTTCTGCTGTGCTGTCGTTCATGTGGTGCGTCCTAGCCTCCCCTTGGCGGCACCGCAAACCCGCCGTATGTCGCAACGTATGAAGTCTCCGAAGTCTTGGACCGAGCGACAGGAGCGCATGATCCGGCGAGCCGATGCCATCGATCAGCGAAAGGTGGCAGGTGACTCATTCCCGATCTGGCAGTCGCTCGCCGCGCAAGGTGTAGCCGAGGCGCAATATCAGCTCGGAAACGTCTACACAGATGACCGTGAAGCGATATATTCGCCTTCAGCTGGAATTCTGTGGTATCGCCGGGCAGTTGCGCGAGGCAGCAAGACCGCGATGTATAACCTTGCAGTTATGTATCGTAATCAGGGCAATATGGGGGGCTATCGCTCCTGGTTGGCTAAGGCGGCGCGATTCGATGACGACGATCGCGACGAACTCCGCCAGTTCCGCCAACGCTTTCCCCACGCGGTAATGCGCCGTTGGCGCCGATATGCGCTGTGGCGCTGACCGCAATGCCCGAACTCCCCGAAGTCGAGACTGTCATGCGCGGGCTCGCGCCCGTGTGGCTCGGCGAGCGCTTCACGCGGGTGACGCTGCATCGCGGCGATCTCCGTCGGCCGTTCCCCGATGGGCTCGGCCAGCGGTTGACCGGTGCCACGGTCATCGCCTGCCGGCGGCGCGCCAAATATGGCCTCGTCGATACCGATCGCGGCGACACGATGATTCTCCACCTCGGCATGTCGGGGCGGATGCGGGTCGATCCCGACGATATCGGCAAGCACGACCATGTCGTGTTCGAGACCGGCAACGGCCGGGTGGTGGCGTTCAACGATGCGCGGCGCTTTGGCTCGCTCGACCTTGTCGCCACCGCCGATGTCGATGCCCATCCGCTCATCGCCGGCATCGGGCCGGAGCCGCTGGGGCCGGACTTCGGCGCGGGGATGCTGGCGGCGGCGTTCAGGGGCCGGCTGGCGCCCGCCAAGGCGCTGCTGCTCGACCAGCGCATCGTCGCCGGCCTTGGCAACATCTATGTCTGCGAGGCGCTGTTCAAGGCCGGCATCCACCCGGCGCGGGCCGGCGGCAAGGTGCCCGCGACAAAGCTGAAGCGGCTCGCCGAGGCGGTGCCGGCGGTGCTGATGGATGCCATCCGTGCCGGCGGCTCGTCGTTGCGCGACCATGCGGCCCCCGACGGCACGCTCGGTTATTTCCAGAAGACGTTCTGCGTTTACGGGCGGGAAGGGGAGGCGTGCCCCAAATGCGGAGCGCCGATCGCGCGAATCGTCCAGTCGGGGCGGTCGAGCTTCTTTTGCGCGCACGACCAGCGGTAGTTGACCGAATCTCCCGCTGCGGCTATGCGGCACGGCTTCCGGCGCTGGGTTTCCCGACGCCGTTCCGGTCATGTGCCGGGAAACCGACACGCAACCGAACCCGTTTCATAGGACGACCATGGCCAATACGCCCCAGGCTGAAAAGCGCATCCGCCGCAACGACCGCCGCGCCGAGATCAACAAGGCGCGCGTCAGCCGCATCCGCACCTTTGTGAAGAAGGTCGAATCGACCATTGCCGGCGGTGACGCCGCCGCCGCTGCCGCCGCGCTCGCCGCGGCCCAGCCCGAAATGATGCGCGGCGTGTCGAAGGGTGTGCTTCACAAGAACACCGTCGCCCGCAAGATCTCGCGTCTGGCCAAGCGCGCCAAGGCGCTGACCCCGGCCTGACAGCGACGGGGCGCCCGCGGGCGCCTTGTGTTAACCAAACGAAACGATCCGGCGTGGGCGCCAAGCCTGCGCCGGATTGCGTTTTGAGGGCCGGAAGGTGCTTCTGCCGTCGGTCTTGATCGGTTTGGGCCGATTCGCTGCCGCGCTGCCGGCCGTTTCGGCTGATGTTGCCGCCCCGGCCGGGTTTTGCCCGACACCGCGGCCGCTCCGCATCGAGGCTGATAACGATTCCGTAACGACAAGTGCCGAATCGGCGCCCGGCGTTAACGATTTGCTACATTGCGAATCAAGGGGTTGGTTCAGAATCGGGGTCGCCCGTCACATTGCCGTAATGAAGATGTCACAGAATTTCAGGGCGTTGCTTGCCTTGGGCGACTGTCCGGAGGCGAATTGGCCGTAATGCGTGTCAACGGAAATATTTCAGTTCTGCGGTAATTCTGTCGCTTGCTTGGCAGCGCTGCGATTGCTTATCTGGCCCCGGTTTCGTGGCTTCGGCGCAGGTCTTGCGTCCATCGGCCCGATCGACAGACCTGTTCAGCCTCGCGCGTGGCCTTTGCCGCGTTCGGGAGAGCTTTTGCCCTTTGCGCAGGGCCTGTCGGACGGACCGGGGACGCCGGCTGCCCGGGGTGCGATCCGCACCGGGGGCGGTGACGTGTCACGTGTTTCCTGATCGATCCCGGGCCCAGCCCGTGACCGGCCGGGAACTTTAACGGTCATCAGCACGCCGGAAATCGGCGGGCGATTGGGGAGGTAGCGGTTCGTGGCTTCATCGGCATTCTCGGCAGCATCGGCAGCGCCTGCGCATCGGCCTGCCGATCGCGGCGGCGCCTGGTCGCTGGCGGGTCCGCGCGGCCCGGTCGCGGCCCCCGAGGATGTTGCCGCCTGGGCGCGCGTCCGCGAGGCGCTGCGCATCGAGGCTGGAACCCGCAATTTCGATACCTGGCTGGCGCCGCTGGCGCTGATCGCCGGCGATGGCGACCAGGTGCGCCTGGCAGCGCCGAGCGCCTTTCTCGCCGACTGGATCGGCTCGCATTATGCCGACCGGCTGCGCGCCCATTGGGCTGCCCAGCGGCCGGGCACCCGGCAGGTCGCGGTCATCGTCCAGCCCGGTCTGGGGGTCGGCAGCGTCGCCGGCACGCCGGCCGCGATGCCGATGGCGCCGGCACCGCAGCCGGGCGGGGTGGCGATCAGCCTGCCGGTCGAAAACCGCTATACCTTCGACAGCTTCATCGTCGGCAAGTCGAACGAGCTCGCCTATAACGCTGCCCAGGCCGTCGCCGAGCCGGGGCCGATCGGTTTCAACCCGCTGTTCCTCCACGGCACCACCGGGCTGGGCAAGACCCACCTGATGCACGCCATCGGCAACGCCTTCCTGCAGGGCCAGCCCGACGCGCGCGTTGCCTATATGTCGGCCGAAAAGTTCATGGTCGAATTCCTCGCCGCGCTGCGCGCCAAGGACACCATCGCCTTCAAGCAGCGCTTGCGCTCGGTCGACCTGCTGATGATCGACGATGTCCAGTTCATCGCCGGCAAGGAATCGACGCAGGAAGAATTCTTCCACACGATGAACGAGATCATCAGCGCCGGAAAGCGCCTGGTGATCACCGCCGACCGCTCGCCGCAGAACCTCGAGGGCATCCAGGAACGCATCCTCAGCCGCATGGCCTGGGGCCTCGTCGCCGACATCAACCCGGCGGATTATGAACTGCGGCTCAACATCCTCCACGCCAAGCTGGCGGGGATGACGCAGAACATCGTCGTCCCCGACGAGGTCGTCGAGTTCCTGGCGCGCAAGATCACCGCCAACGTCCGCGAACTCGAAGGCGCGCTCAACCGCGTCGTCGCCTATGCGGCGCTGGTCAATGTGCCCGTAACGCTCGAATTCACCCGCGAGACGCTGGCCGACCTGCTGCGCTGCCACGAGAAGAAGCTGACCATCGACGAGATCCAGAGGAAGGTCGCCGACTATTACCATCTGAAGCTGTCGGACCTGCTGTCGGCGCGACGGGCGCGCGAAGTCGCACGGCCGCGCCAGGTGGCGATGTACCTTGCCAAGAAGCTGACACCGCGGTCGCTGCCCGAGATCGGGCGCCGCTTCGGTGGTCGCGACCACACGACGGTAATGCACGCGGTCAAGCGCATCGACGAGCTGCGCGCCGCCGACCGCGAGATCGATGCGGATGTCGTGCACCTGACGCGGCTGCTCGACGCCTGAACCCAGACGGCGTCGCCAGAGTTGATTGCATTCAATCTGGTCCGCTCAGGCTGAGCCAGCCTTCTGGTTCAACCAAACTGCAATCCACGCTAGCCGGCCGGCGCCTCGCGGCCGAGGAATCGCACGATCACCGCGCGATCAATCGGCTTTCCACAACGCGGCACATCGGCATAGGCGTCGGGCATCAGCCGAGCGTCATAGCCGCTGGCAAAGACGAAACGCACCCCCCGCGCCGCCAGCGCATCGGCGACCGGGTAGACGCGTTCGTTGCGCAAATTGACGTCGAGGATGGCGCCGTCGAGCCGGTCGCCGCGGTCGACCAGCGCCAGCGCCTCGCTGACCGACCCCGCCGGCCCGACGACTTCGAAGCCGAGCTCTTCCAGTTCCAGCGCCAGGTCCATGGCGATGACATATTCATCCTCCACGACCAGGATGCGTCGCCGCAAAGCGCCCGGTTCAGTCATCGGAGCGCTCTCCCTCGGCGGTGGCAAGCGGGACGGCGATGGCGCAGAACACCCCGTCGGGCCGGAACTCCAGCCGGGTCTCGGCGCGCAACTGATAGGGCAGCGCCCGCTCGATGAGCTCGGTGCCATAGCCGCGGCGGGTGGCAGCGTCGGCCGGCGGCATTTCCACGCCCGATTCGTGCCAGTGCAGCACCACGCGCGGCGGGTCGGCGGTCTCGACCTGCCAGGTCACCGCCAGCCGGCCTGCCGGCTGGGCGATGGCGCCGTATTTGACGGCGTTGGTCGCCAGTTCGTGGAGGGCCAGCCCAAAGGCCTGGGCCGAGATCGCCGGCAGCGCCACCGCGGGGCCATCGATGCTGATCTTACCGGCGCCGACGCCGTGCTCGGCATGGGCCTCGATCTCGGCGGTGACCAGCGCGCGCAGGTCGATGTCGCCATGATCGGCGCTGACCAGCACGCTCTGCACCCGCGACAGCGACCGCAGGCGGCCGGAAAACTCGCGGCCGAAGTCTTCGACCGACGGGCTGGTGCGGATGGTCTGGGTGGCGATCGACTGCACGACGGCGAGCAGGTTGCGGGTGCGGTGCTGCAGTTCGGCCATCATCACCTGCTGGCGGTCCTTGAGGCTGCGCAAATTGTCGATGTCGGTCATCGTGCCGACCCAGTCGAAGGTTTCGGGTTTCGTCGGGTCGACGGGCCGCGCCCGGGTCTGGTGCCAGCGATAGGCACCGTCGGTCGCGCGGCGGATCCGGTGCTCGACATGATATTCACCGCTGGCCCGTGCCGCCTCCCAGCCGGTGCGGGTCATCTGGCGGTCTTCGGGATGGACGGCATCCATCCAGCCCGATCCCAGGCTGTGCTCGAGATCGAGCCCGGTGAAATCCACCCATTGCGGGCTGCCCCAGGTGCGGTCGCCATCGGGCCGGGTGCGGAACACGAGCTGCGGAATGCTCGTCGCCAGCAATCGAAACCGTTCCTCGTTCTCGCGCAATCGTTCGACGGCTTCGAAGTTTTCGGTGCGATCGCGGGCGATCTTGACGAAGCCGTCGGCGGCGTTGGCCAGCGGCATCAGCAGGCCCGACGCCCAGAACTGCGATCCATCCTGGCGCTGGTGCCAGCGATCGTCCGCCGCACGGCCGTCGCGCCGGGCCCGCATCCGCTCATCGGCGGGCACATCGGCGGCACGATCCTCGGGCGTGAAGATGATGTCGGCGGAATGACCGAGGATGTCCGGTTCGGCATAGCCGAGCAGCCGCGTCGCGCCGATGTTCCAGGATGTGACGTCGCCGTTCACATCGGTCGTGAAGATGGCGAAATCGGTCGCACTCTCGACGATCACTTCGAACAGATTGGCGTGTCCGTTGTCGCTGGAACCCGTCACCGCCGCCGCTTCCTTCCTTCATCGGACGACGCTCGGTCGCCCCTCAGGAAGGTAAAAGTCGCGATGCCGGTTGACGTTCCGAGCCATGCCGGCTGCGCAGGCAGCCGGCATGGCTCTGCCTAGCGCAGGCGGAAGAAGCGCGAGCGGTCCGCGTCGCAGGGGTATTGCACGGCGACATCGTTGTTGCCGGTGCCGCGATTCGCGACGGCGGGGAAATGCTACGCGCCGCCCGATGCGACGGATTGCAGGCGGGGCATGACATTTGTGCGTGCAGGACCTAACCGCTTGGGGGTGGCAGCTTCCCCCAAAAGTGGCGTCTTCTGGATGATCGTCTCGTGCCTCGCCTTCGGGTCGATGTGGGTGCTGATCCGCTATGCCTCGCGCGAGGTCCATGCCTTTGAAATCGTGTTCTTTCGCAACGCCATCGGCACGGCGGTGCTGCTGCCGATGATGCTGCGCAACAAGGGGCTGATGCGGCTGGATCGGGTGCGCGCCAACCTGCGCCGCGCCACGTCGGGCTTCATCGCGACGACCGGCACATTCTATGCTGTCGCCCATGCACCGCTGGCGACGGCGCTCAGCATCAACTACACGGCGCCGCTGTTCGCCACCGTCGGCGCGGTGCTGTTCCTGGGCGAAAAGATCCATGCCCGGCGGGTGGCGGCGCTGGTCGCGGGCTTTGCCGGCATGCTGATCGTCGTGCGGCCGGGGGCGCTGCCGATGACGGCGGGGGTGCTGGCGGCGGTGATTTCGGCGGTGTCGACGGCATTTTCGATCATCGCGATCCGCCAGCTGGTGGCGACCGACGACAGCCGCTCGGTGGCGGCCTGGACCTTCATCCTGATGACGCCGCCCAGCCTCCTCGTGGCGCTGACGGTGTGGGAATGGCCGCCGGCGCACGTCTGGCCGCTGCTGGTGGCGATCGGCTGTGTCGCCGCCATCGGCCAGCTATCGATGAACCGGGCGTTCGCGCTCGCCGAGGCGTCGGCGATCATGCCCTATGATTTCGTGCGTTTCGGGCTGGTGACGATCGCCGGGATCACGCTGTTCGGGGAACGGCTGGATACGCTGACGATCGTCGGCGGCATCGTCATCTTTGGTGCGACGGTCTATCTGGCGGTGCGCGAGCGGCAACTGGCGCGGAATGCGATCGCGGCGGTGCCGGAACGGCCGGATTGAGTTTCCTGACAGGTGGGGCCCTCCCTTTCTAAATCGGTTGCGTGCCGCCGTGGCGCTTCGCATAAGCGGGCAAATCTTGGGGAGTAGAGACATGAAGCTTGCAGGTTGTTCGGCTGTCGTCACCGGCGGCGCATCGGGGCTGGGCGAGGCCACCGCCCGCGCGCTGGCGGCCGAGGGCGTCAAGGTCGCCATCTTCGACATGAATGCCGAAAAGGGCGAGAAGGTCGCCGCCGACATCGGCGGCGTGTTCTGCCATGTGAACGTCACCAACGATGAATCGGTCGATGCCGGCTTTGCCAAGGCGCGGGCCGCGATCGGCCAGGAACGCATCCTGATCAACTGCGCCGGCACCGGCAATGCGGTGAAGACCGCCAGCCGCAGCCGCGAGACGGGCGAGATCAAGCATTTCCCGCTGGATGCCTTCAACATGATCATCCAGATCAACCTCGTCGGCACCTTCCGCTGCATCGCCAAGTCGGCGGCCGGCATGCTGACGCTGGAGCCGATGGAAGACGGCGAGCGCGGCGCCATCGTAAACACCGCCTCGGTCGCCGCCGAGGACGGCCAGATGGGCCAGGCGGCGTACAGCGCGTCCAAGGGCGGCGTCGTCGGCATGACCCTGCCGATCGCCCGCGACCTGATGAGCGAGGGCATCCGCGTCAACACCATCCTGCCCGGCATTTTCAACACGCCGCTGCTGCAGGGCGCTCCCGACAATGTGAAGGCGGCGCTGTCGGCTTCGGTACCGTTTCCCAAGCGCCTCGGCGCGCCGGCGGAATATGCGTCGCTGGCGGTGGAGATGTGCCGGAACAGCTACTTCAACGGCGAGGATGTGCGGTTGGACGGTGCGATCCGGATGGCGCCCCGGTGAGGCGCAGCGCCGCGCACGCGTAAGGCCGGGATTGCGCAGCAATCCCGGCCTTACGCGCCGACAGGCGCAAGCCCGATCGCCGGGGCGGTCGGCATGGCCGGCCGAATCCGTCCGGCGCCAGCATGGGCTTTGCCCATGCCTCTTTCCTGCCGGCCCACAATGACACGCAGCCTGCCCTCCCTCGGACAAGGCGCGCCACCGTAACGATTGACGCGCCGCCGGGGCGCTCATAGCATCGGACCCGTAACGATCCGGGGAGAGGCCGCGTGGCGCACAAGTTCGAGATCTACAAGGACAAGAAGGGCGAGTTCCGCGTTCGCTTCAAATACAACAGCGAGACGATGTTCGCGACCGAGGGCTATTCGTCCAAGGCGTCGGCGATGAATGCCATCGCATCGATCCAGAAGAACGGCCCCGGCGCGCCGACGGAAGACAACAGCGACGCCTGACGCTTTCCGAGCGGGGTGGGGGTTCGCCAGCGGCGACGCGAGCGACCCCCACCCCGCTCGCTGCGCGAGTCGCCCTCCCCTCAGGGGGGAGGGATCCTGGGTAGTCAGCCGTCGATGGCCCGCGCCAGCGCGAAATCGCGCGCCGACAGCCCGCCCGCGTCATGCGTCGTCAGCCGGATGTCGACCTTGTTGTAGACGTTCGACCATTCGGGGTGGTGGTCGGCCTTTTCGGCGAGCAGCGCGACGCGCGCCATGAAGCCGAAGGCAGCGGTGAAGTCCTTGAAGGCATAGCGGCGATCGATGCCGTCACCGTTTCGCGTCCAGCCCGGCACATCGGCCAGGGCCGCCGTGATTGCCGCTTCGTCCAGTTTCTCGACCATCTTCATCCCTCGCATTGCGGCTGCGCATCGCCTATCTCGCGGCGATGACCGATCGTCAAACCTTTGCACCGAGCCTCGCGGATTTCGAGGCGCTCGCCCAGGCCGCCGTCGAGCGGCTGCCGCCGCTGTTCCGCGACCATCTCGGCACCGTCCTGTTGCGCGTCGAGGACTTCCCCGATGCCGAGGTCATGGCGGCGATGGAACTCGAAACCGAATGGGATATCCTCGGCCTCTATCAAGGGCGCCATGTCGGGATGAAGGGCTATGAGCCTTCGGGTGTCTTGCCCGACATGATCTTCCTCTATCGCCGGCCGTTGCTCGAGGAATGGTGCGAAGGCGAGGATTCGCTCGAGGCGCTGGTCACGCATGTGCTGGTGCACGAAGTCGGGCACCATTTCGGGCTGAGCGACGAGGCGATGGAAGCGATCGAGGCGGCGGCGGGCTAGGGACCGACGGCTTTGAAGTGAAGCTAGGGCCGCGGCTAAGCCGCAACTGATGTCAGACGAGACCGGCCAGCCCCAGCGAAGGCTGGGGGCGCGTAGCAGGCGATTGCCTTGCAATCGTCCCGCTACACGCGCGCGGCACTGCGCCTTAGAAGTTGACCCGGCCCGTCACGCCGAAATAGCGATCGGCCTCGCGCGGGATGAGGTAGCGCAGGCTGCCGCCGGGACCGCCGTTGGTGATCTGCGCCGGGAAGCTGGTGTCGAACAGGTTCTTGGCGACGAAGCTGATGCGGAAGGCATCGTCCCGGGAGACGATGCCGATCTGGGCGTCGACGAGGCTGTAGGCGTCGATCAGGCCGGCGGCGCGGATGGCGGCGCTGGCGTCGAACAGCGACAGCTGGCTCGACTGGGTCGAACCCTGGGCGCCGAAGCTGATGTCGATCGGGCCGCCGGTGCGCAGGCGATAGTCGACGGTCAGCGAACCCTTCCACTTCGGGGCAAAGGCGAGCTGGGTGCCGGCGGGAACCGCGGCACCGCCCGGAGGCGCGTTGAACGAGTCCACCCGGGCATCTGTATAAGCGACGCCGCCGCCGAAGCTCAGGTCGGGCACTGGCCGCCAGGCGAAATCGAGCTCGCCGCCGCGGGTCGACACGTCGCCGGCGTTGGTGAAACGGGTGACGACGACGCCGGCGACCAGGTCGGGATTGTTGGCCTGGAAATTCTTGTACTTGGCGTAGTAGCCGGCGAGGTTGATCGTCAGCGTGCCGTCGAACAGCGCGTTCTTCAGGCCGACTTCGAATGAATCAGCCGTTTCGGCGGCGATGACGTTGGTGCCGCTGGCGGTCAGATTGTAGAAGATGTTGTAGGCCGGGCCCTTGTAGCCGCGCGAGTAGGTGCCATAGGCCATGATGTCGTCGTTGACATCGAACTGGGCGCCGACCTTGCCCGACAGATTGTCCTGGCTGGTCTGCGTCTGGAACGGCACGCCGTTCGACTGGGCCGGATCACCGTTGATCAGGCCGGGGCGCGCCGAATTGAACACGCCCTGGTCGAAATTCGGCTGGATGCCGGGTCCGGCGAGCGCCGTCCTGCGGCTGTGGAAGACGCGGTTCTGGTCGATCGTGTAGCGCAGGCCGACGATACCGCGCAGGCGATCCGAGAAGTTGAGCGTCGACTGGCCGAAAACGGCGATGTTGGTCAGTTCCGAACCGAAGGTCGCGGTGCCCGACGGGAAGGTCGAGGGCGCGGCGCCTGGCGAGCCGCAGGTGACCAGCGCCACCGGCGTCGGTGCCGCGCCGCACTGGACCACGCTGCGGGCAAAGGTCCGCTCGGTATCGGCCTTCGAATAAAAGGCGCCGAGGACATAGGCGAGGAACTGGTCGGCCGGCGAGGTCAGGCGCAGTTCCTGGCTGAAGGTGCTGCCGGTCTGCGGGCCATCGTCGTGCAACTGCGGCACGCCGGCGATCGGGGCACCGATCCAGTCGCCGTCGCGGATCTCGCGGTTCTTGTAGTTGCGATAGGCGGTGATCGAGGTGACGGTCTGGTTGCCGAGTTCGGCATCGAGCTGGGCCGAAACGCCCCAGCTTTCCTCCTCGGTGCGGGTGACGAGGTTCTGGCGGATGGTGCGGGTCTCGTCGCCGTTGAGCGGGATGCCGGCAAGGGCAAGGGCGCCGGGCCCGGTCGGCACGGTGCCGATGACTTCGGCGCAGCAATCGTCGTTGGCACGGCGCCAGTCGGCGATGACGGTCAGCTGGACGGTGTCGCTGACATCGGCCTCCAGGATGCCGCGGACGCCATAGCGCTCATAACCGTTGACGCGGCGGTTCACATTGGCGGCATCGTTGAAGATGTTGCCGTCGTACTTGCCGTAGAACCCCGTCACGCGGGTGCGGACATTGTCGCCGATGGGCATGTCGAGCGCGCCGCGGACGCGATATTCATTGCCGTTGTCGAAGAAGAAGCCGCCATCGACATAGCCGCCGAAATCATTGCCCGGCCGCTTCGACACGATGTTGACGACACCGGCCGACGAGTTCTTGCCGAACAGCGTGCCCTGGGGGCCGCGCAGCACTTCGATGCGCTCGATATCGACGAGGTCGCTGAAGGCTTCGCCGGCGCGGGCGAGGACGACGCCGTCGAGGACGGTGGAAACCGAAGGCTCGCCGGCGATCGAGAAGGTCGCGGTGCCGACGCCGCGCAGGTAGAGCGACTGGTTGATGCTGGTGCCCGACTTGCGGAAATTGAGGCTGGGGACGAGATACTGCGCGCCCTCCAGGTTGACGGCGCCCTGGCGGGCCAGCGCGTCACCGGACACGACCGACACCGCGAGCGGCACGTCCTGCAGGCGCTCGCTGCGCTTTTGCGCGGTGACGACGATCTCGGTCGGCTCGCCGCCGGGGGCGTCGGAAGCGGCAATCGCGGTGTCGTTCGCGGTCTGGGCGGTTGCCGGCGCGATGGCGGCCACGGCGAACAATGCGGCGGTGCAAAGCAAGGTCGGACGGATCATGGTTCTCTCCCCAATTCGGGCGGCAGGCCGTATGGCCACTTGCTAGCCGGGATTTGCCCCAGTGCCGTTCCGGCGTGCAAGATAGCGGTTCTTGCCCGTCGTCAAGCCGGATGATGCCCGAATGCCGACAGGCTGTTGCGCAGCGGCAACAGACTTTGCGGCTTTGGTACGGTGGCTTACAGGCCGAGTTCGCTCATTTCGACGACGCGGTGTTCGCGGGCGCTGGTCTCCGCGGCGACCCCCATGGCGACGGCGCGCAGGCCGTCGTCGGCGGACACGATGACGGGGCCGCCGCCGCGTACCGCCGCGGCAAAGGCCTGGTGCTGGAAGAACGTCGAGCCGTGGTGCTGCCCGGCCTTGAGCGCGGCCGCCGGCGTCTCGACATGGGCACGGCTGGTGTTCTTGGGGTTCATGAAGCCGACGCGCGGGGAATGGACGATGTCGCCCGCGGGGATCAGCACGTCGAGCCGGGCCTCGCTGCCGACCGCGACGATCTCCTCCTGCTGCTCGGCACCATCGGCGAACATGCACAGGTCGAGCATGGCGCGCACGCCGTTGGCGAAATCGACGGTGGTGAAGCTGTTGTCGATGATGTCGGGCTTTTGCCCGTCATAGCGCTCGTCCTGGTGATTGACGTCCATGGCGCCGGAACAGAACACCCGCACCGGCTCCGCGCCGACGATCAGCCGCATCATGTCGAAGAAGTGGCAGCATTTTTCGACCATGGTGCCGCCGGTGTTGGCCGAAAACCGGTTCCAGTCGCCGACCTTGACGAGGAACGGGAAGCGATGCTCGCGGATCGACAGCATCTGCAGCTTGCCGGTGCGCCCGTCATGGACCTGGCGCACGAACTCGGCGACCGGCGGCATGAAACGATATTCCATCGCCGTCCAGAACACCCGCTCATAGCCGGCGGCGGCGACGGCGACGGCGCGGGCATCGTCGATCGTCGTCGCCAGCGGCTTTTCGCACAGCACATGCAGGCGCGCGTCCATCAAAGGCGGCAGCACGTCGACATGGGTGAAATTGGGCGACGCGACGACGACCGCGTCGCACAGGCCGCTTGCCGCCAGCGCCGCGGCATCGGCGAAACGCGCGACATCGCCGCCCACCGCTGCTGCCGCCCGATCAAGCGACGACGCCACCGGATCGGCCAGCGCCGTCACCACCGCATTTTCGGTCAGGCCGATGTTGGCGATATGCTCGATCGCCATCATCCCCGACCCGACGATCCCCCACCGGATGGTTTCGCTGCTTTTCATTTTGGCCGGCTCCGGGCATTGGGGTTTCATGGATCAGATCGCCCTTTCCCCCGAACGCCGCCCGCTCGGCAAGTCCGATATGCATGTCTCGCCGATGGCGTGGGGCATGTGGCGCTTTGGCGGCAGCGATGTCGCCGCGGCACGGGCGCGGGTCGAAGCGGCGCTGGCCGCGGGCATCAATTTCTTCGACACCGCCGACATCTATGGGCCCGACAACGACGAGCCCTTCGGCGCCTCCGAACTGCTGCTTGGCAAGGTGTTTGCCGAAGCGCCGGCCTTGCGTGACCAGATCGTGCTGGCATCGAAGGGCGGTATCCGCATGGGCGTGCCCTATGATTCGTCGCCGCAATACCTTCGCGAAGCCGTCGAAGCGTCGCTGACCCGGCTCGGCATCGAACGCCTTGACCTGTGGCAGATCCATCGCCCCGACATGCTGGCGCATCCGGCCGAAACCGCCGCCACGCTCGATGCGCTGGTGGCGGAGGGCAAGATCGGCGCCGTCGGCGTGTCGAACCACACGCCGGCACAGACCGGCGCGCTGGCCAGGCACCTGAAGGCCGGCGTGCTGACCACCCAGCCCGAATTTTCGCCGCTGGCGACGGCGCCGCTGTTCGACGGCACGCTGGACCGCGCCATGAAACACGGCGTCGCCGTGCTGGCCTGGTCGCCGCTGGGGCAGGGGCGGCTGGGTGACGGCGACCCGCGGCCGGGGCGCAAGGTGACCGAGGATGCCCGCATTGTCGCGACCAAGGCGGCGCTGCGAGCGCAGGGCGAAAAATACGGCGTCGGGATCGCTGCCGCGGCCTATGCCTGGATCATGGCGCATCCGGCCGGCATCATCCCGATCGTCGGCACGCAGTCACCGGCACGGATCGCGGAGAGCGCCGATGCCTACAAGGTGCGCTGGACGCGCGCCGAATGGTATGCGGTCCTGGTCGCGTCGCTGGGAGAGAATTTGCCATGAGCGTTTGTGAAGTCAGCTGGTTTTCGGCGCTGTGCGACGATGACTATGAATTCCTGGGCCAGCCCGACCCGGCGCTGAAATCGAGCTGGGAGCATTGCCGCAACATCGTCCTCGCCGCCGAAAAGGGCGGGTTCGACAATGTGCTGCTGCCGTCGGGCTATGCGCTCGGCATCGACACGACGATCTTTGCCGGTGCCATCGCGGCCCTGGTTCGGCGCATCCGGCTGCTGATGGCGGTGCGCGTCGGCGAAACCTGGCCGCCGCAACTGGCGCGGCAGATCGCGACGCTCGATCGCATTCTCGAAGGTCGCCTGACCGTCAACATGATCTCGTCCGACATGCCGGGCGAGACGATGGCCTCGGCGCCGCGCTATGCCCGAACGGTGGAGGTCATGCAGATCCTGAAGACCATCCTCAACGGCCAGCCGCTCGACCACCAGGGCGAGCATTACAAGCTGAAGCTCGATCCGCCCGGCGTGACCACGGTCAGCGGCAAATGCCCGCCGCTGTACTTCGGCGGGCTGAGCGAGGACGCCCGCGAGGCCTCGGCCAAGGCGGCGGACGTGTACCTGATGTGGCCCGACACGATGCCGGCGGTGCAGGCGATCGTCGACGACATGACGGCGCGGGCGGCCCGGCACGGCCGCACGTTGAAATTCGGCTATCGCGTCCATGTCGTGGTCCGCGAGACCGAGGCAACGGCGCGTGCGGCGGCCGACCGGCTGCTGTCGCATCTCGATGCCAAAACCGGCGATGCCATCCGCGCCAAATCGCTCGACGCGACCTCGGTCGGCGTGCTGCGCCAGGCCGAGCTGCGCGACGCCGCCCAGGATGGCTATGTCGAGGACAATCTGTGGACCGGCATCGGCCGCGCCCGCTCCGGCTGCGGCGCCGCCATCGTCGGCGATCCCGACCAGGTGCTGGCCAAGCTGCAGGCCTATCAGGCGATCGGCATGGAGGCCTTTATCCTGTCGGGCTATCCCCACGCGGCGGAAGCCGACCTGTTCGCCCGCCATGTGCTGCCGCGGATGAACCACGGCCCGCTGGTGCTGTAAGCAACTCCCTCCCCCTTGCGGGGAGGG
>QBLU01000015.1 GCA_003241875.1 Alphaproteobacteria bacterium | reverse complement strand
GGGTAGGGCACGGGGGGTTAGGCACGGGCAAAGCCCGTGCTGGCGCCGGACGGGTTCGGTTGGCATTGCCAACCGCCCCGCCGATCGGTCTTGCGCCTGTCGGCGCGCTGCGCTGCGCGCTGCGCGCTCGCGGCTCAGCGACGAAACAGCGCCTCGCCCTGTTCCAGCGCCGTGCCGCCCGAACCCTGCACCACCGGCTCGCCATGCTCGGCGATGTGCGCCGCGGCGACACGCTCGGCCTGCAGCTGCTCGATCAGCGCGGCGCGGTCCTCGCCCAGCTTGCCGAGGTCGGGCGAGGTGTCGATGCCGGCCTTCTTGGCGGCTGCGGCGACCAGCGCATCCATCTCGCGCTGGCCGGCGAGGCCGAGCGTGACGGGGTCGCGCGCCTGCAGATTGGCATAGTTCCAGTGGCTCTTGTCGCGGATCGCGGCGATCGTCGTCTTGGTCGTGCCGATCAGCTTGGAAATCTGGTTGTCGGTGATTTCCGGGTGGTTCTTGATGATCCACAGGATGCCGTCGGGTTTGTCCTGGCGCTTCGACACCGGCGTGTAGCGCGGGCCGGTGGTGCGGCGCGACTGTTCGGGCTGGCGCGACAGCTTCAGCACATGGTCGGGGTTGGCCTGGCCACGCTCGAGCTCGTCGGGGCTCAACTCGCCGCTGCGGATGGGGTCGCGGCCGGTCAGCTTCGTCGCCGCGGTATCGTCGGCAATCGCCTGGATCTCGAGGATGTGCAGCCCGCAGAACTGCGCGATCTGGTCGAAGGTCAGCGCCGAATTGTCGACCAGCCAGGCGGCAGTCGCATGCGGCATCAGGGGGTGAAGCGGAGCGGCCATGAGGCGAAATCCTGTCATTTGGAACGTAAAACAGCCGCCCCTTTTCGGAGCGGCTGTGCAGCTGACAATGTAGAACGAGCCGGCGCGGCAATCAAGCACGGTCGATGGCGGCGTTTTGGCGGTGGTTTCGCCGGCCGATTTGGGCTTTCATGCCGCCATGGCAACGCCGCTTCCGACCGATCCCCCCGAACACGGCGCCGGCCCCGCCGAGCGCGCCATCGCGCTGACCAGCTTTCGCGCCATCGAGCGCCTGCTGCTGCTGATGATCGTCGTCATGACGCTCGCCGCCGCCGCGTTCGAGATCCAGCGCGTCGTCGTTGCCCAGTCGGTCAACCTCGCCGATATCCTGCTGATGTTCCTCTATGCAGAGGTCATCGGCATGATCGCGGTCTTCTATGGCGGCCGCGAATCGCCCTTCGTCTACCCGATCTTCATCGCCATCACCGCGCTCGCCCGGCTGATCGTCCTGCAGGGCAAGGAAATGGCGCCCGAGAATATCGTCTTCGAGGCCAGCGCCATCCTGCTGCTCGCCATCGCTGCGGTGATCATCGCCCGCACCAGCCGCTCGTGACCCGCGACGCGCCGGCGGCGCTTGTAACCCGGGACGCGCCGGCGGCGCTGGTGACCCGCGACGCGCTGGCGGCGCTTGACGCTGCCGACCCCCTGCGCGCGGCCCGCGACCGCTTTCGCCTGCCGCCCGGCGTCATCTATCTCGACGGCAATTCGCTGGGGCCGCTGCCCGTGGCCACGCCGGGCCTCGTCGCCGATGCCGTCGAACGGCAATGGGGCGAAGGCCTGATTCGCAGCTGGAACGACGCCGGCTGGATCGACCTGCCGCAACGCATCGGTGCCGGCATCGCGCCGCTGCTCGGCACCACGCCCGATTGCGTCATCGCCTGCGATTCGGTGTCGGTGAACCTGTTCAAGCTCGCCGGCGCAGCGCTTGCCGCCCGCCCCGGCCGCCGCGTCATCCTTGCCGAGGCCGGTGATTTCCCCACCGACAGCTATATCCTCGCCGGCCTCGCCCGCATCGCCGGGGCGGAGCTACGGCTGGTCGCCCGCGACGCCATCACCGCAGCGCTCGACGCCGACACGGCGCTGCTCGTCCTCGCCCATGCCCATTATGCCACCGGCGCCGTCCACGACATGGCGGCGATGAACGCCGCCGCCCGCGCCGCCGGGGTGCTGACGCTGTGGGACCTCAGCCACAGCACCGGCGCGCTGGCGCTGGCGCTCGATGCCGACGGCGCCGATCTGGCGGTCGGCTGCGGCTATAAATATCTGGGCGGCGGCCCCGGCGCCCCGGGCTTTGCCTGGGTCGCCCGGCGCCACCACGCCGACCTGCAGGCGCCGCTGCAGGGCTGGATGGGCCATGCCAAGCCGTTCGATTTCACCCAGGATTACACCCCGGCGACCGGCGTGGCGCGGCTGGCGGTCGGCACCCCGCCGATCCTCGCGATGACGGCGCTCGCCGCCGGCGTCGCGACCTTCGACGGCATCGACATGGCCCTTGCCGAGGCCAAGTCGGCGGCGCTGGTCCGCCGCTTCGCCATCCTCGCCGCCGATATCGCCGCGCGCTTCCCGGCGCTGGTTGTCGAGCCGCCGCCGCCCGGCCGCCACGGCGCCCAGCTCGTCCTCCGCCACCCCCGGGGCCGCCGCGTCATGGCGGCGCTGATCGCCCGCGGCGTCATCGGCGATTTCCGCCCGTCGGATCGCATGCGCTTCGGCTTTCCGGCGCTCTACACCCGCTTCACCGACCTGTGGGACGCCGCCGAAGCCCTCACGCAGGTCCTCGCCAGCGACGAATGGCGGGACCCCCGCTTCGATGCGCTGGGGGTGGTGAGCTAGGGTCGCTGCCAGTTGAGTCGAACCACAAGTCCCGCTCAGGCTGAGCTTGTCGAAGCCGTGTCGCAGCGCGATGCTCGCCGGGGCTTCGACAGGCTCGGCCCGAGCGGATCGATCCGAACGCAATCACCGCCAGGGTCAGGGGATCAGGCGGTCGGCCCGCAGCGCGGCGAACAGCGCAAAGAAGGCGTCGTCGGTCGGCTGGTAGCGCGTGAAGCCGAGGCGCCGGCTCTTGCCCATGTCGGTGACGACCTCGATCGGCCGCCCCAGGTCGGCGTCGGTGTGCCACGGCGACGCGAGGCGCATCACATCGGCTTCGGCAAGGCCATGGCGCGCGGCGATGCTCCGCCACTGCTCCGCAGCATCGGCCATCTGCACCGCCAGCGGCACGACGGTGCCGTCGAAATCTGCCGGTTCGACGTCGAACCAGCCGGCGATGCGGCTCCACATCCATTTCCAGCGGAAGATGTCGCCATTCACGACGTTGAAGGCCTCGTCGCGGGCCGCGGGGGTTTCCGCCGCCCAGAGCAGGTGGTGGGCCAGCAGGCCGGCATCGGTCATGTCGGTCAGGCCGTCCCACTGCGCCGCCGAACCGGGAAAACGGAACGGCCGTCCGGTCTCGCGGCACAAAGTGGCATAGACGGCGAGCGTCGTGCCCATGTTCATCGCATTGCCGACCGCCTGGCCGATGACAGTGTGCGGGCGATGCACGCTCCAGCCGAAACCGTCGCGCGCGGCGGCGGCAAACAGCGCGTCTTCCTGGGCGTAGTAGAAATTCTCGACATCGAGCCGCCCCTGGTCCTCGCGGAACGGCGTCTGCGGCAGCACGCCCTGGCCATAGGCCTCGAACGGCCCGAGATAATGCTTGAGGCCGGTCACCAGCGCGACATGGCGCACGCTGCCGGCCGGGCGCAGGGCATCGAGCAGGTTGCGGACCATCGCGGCGTTGACGCGGATATTCTCCGCCTCCGTGGCCTGCCGAGACCAGGTCGCGATGAAGACCGCATCGGGCACGAGGCCGGCAAGCGCGGTCGCCAGCGCGGCCGGGTCCTGCAGGTCGGCCGCCACCGGCGTAACCCCGGGCTGCTCGGTCGGCCGGCGGGCGAGGCCGAGCACGGTCCAGCCTTCCGACGCCAGCAGGGCCGCCGTGGCGCTGCCGACAATGCCGCTGGTGCCGACGACGAGTGCCGTTCTGGCCATGGGTGCAATCCTTTTCCGGGGTCATTCAGGCGGCCGGGGCCAACGCGACCGACGGCAATGGTAACGCGGCAACCCCGCCGATGGCCGCAAGGCGCGCCGCGATGTCAGCGCCCGCTGTCGTCGCCCTTCTCGCTGAAGCTGAAGCGGATCTTCACCCATTCGCCGACCTGCGGCTTGGCGTTGATGCGCGGCGGCTTGACCCGGAACTGCCACGCCGCATTGACCATGGCGCGCGCCAGCCCCGACCCGGGCGGCGATTCGCCCAGTTGCACGCAATCCTCGACCTGGAAGCGCGGCACGGTGCGGCAGGCGATCAGCGCCCAGCTGCCCTGCGGCGCGCCGCGCGGGATGTAGAATGCCAACTCGGCCTGGGTCGGCTCGCGCTGCCATTCGGCATTGTACAGCCGCACGCCGCCCGGCCCCTCGCCCGGGCCATAGGCCGAACTGCTGTCGCCCTCGCTACCTTCGGTCGCGGCGACTTCGGCATCGGGGCGGCCCTTGGGCAATTTGGCGAGGTCGAAGCCATCGAGCAGCAGCTTGTCGAACAGCTTGGGCGGTGGCTCGGTCACCGGCTTGGGCGCCACCGGCGCGGCGGGTGCCTTGGCGGCCTTCTTCACCGGCTTCCTGGCGGCAGGCTTCGGCGCCGGCTCGGGCGCCGGCTGCAGGCTCGGCGGCAGCAGTTCAAAGATCCGCGGCGCCTCCGGCAGCGCCTTCCTGACCGGCGACAGCAGGATGAAGATCGCCACCAGCAGGACGTGCAGCCCGACGACAAGCAGGAAGGTCGCGAGCCGGCCGCCGAAGCGATCGTCGAGCCGGTTCCAGCCGGCGCCGCCCACAAGGAATGTCGCACGCATCGCCCTGTCGCCTACCCGGCCAGCCGCAGCGCGGCAACTGCGCTGCGACAGGTTGTCCGGGGTTCATCCCCCCCGGCGTAAACAGACTGCAAGGAACATTACGCATCCCCAATCGTTACCAATCGCAACCCGAACAACAGAACAAGGTATTCCCGCATGAGGATCGCAATCCTTTCGGCGCTTGTCGTCGCCACCGCAATGCCGCTGGCCGCCGCCAGCGCCGCGCCGCCGCCCTGGTCCAATGCCGGCGGGAATCGCGACGATCGGCGTGATGACCGCCGTGACGATCGCCGTGATGATCGCCGCGACCGCCGCGATGACCGTCGTGACGACCGCCGCGACAATCGCCGCATCAGCCAGGCCGATTACAGCCGCTTCGACTATAATCGCCCCGATCCGCGCTACGGCAATTACCAGGCCAACCGCTATTACGTCGATAACAGCCGTTACCAGCCGCGCCGCCTCGGCCCCAACGACCGCATCTATCGCGGCCAGGACAATCGCTATTACTGCCGCCGCAACGACGGCACCACCGGCCTGATCATCGGCGGTCTCGGCGGCGGCGTGCTCGGCAATGTCATCGCGCCGAACGGTTCGAAGACGCTGGGCACGCTGCTCGGCGGTGGGCTGGGCGCGCTGCTCGGCAATTCGATCAGCCGCAACAACGTTACCTGCCGATAACGCGGGTTTCGGCGCGCCGGATCGGGGTCCACGATACATCATGAACCTCGACATCCGGCGCGCCGACCAGATCGATCCCGCCTGGTTGACGGCGGCACTGCGGGGCTCGGGCGCGCTGCCCACCGGGCAGGTCAGCGATTTCAGCATGGCGCCTGTCGGCAACGGCCTCGTTGCCGACAGTTTCCGTTTCCGCCTGGTGCACGACGGCCCGGCAACGGCGCCCACCAGCCTCATCGGCAAATTCCCCTCGCATGATCCGGTCAGCCGCAAGTCGGGCACAGATCACCTGCTCTATGTCCGCGAGGTCAGCTTCTACCGCGAGCTGGCGGCGACGCTGGCGATCCACACGCCGCGTGCCCATGCCGCGATCATCGACCCCGCGACAGACGATTTCGTGCTGCTGCTCGCCGACCTGGCGCCGGCGCGGCAGGGTGACCAGCTCTCCGGCTGTTCGCTCGCCGATGCGCGGGTGGCGATGGCGGAGGCTGCCGCCCTCCATGCGCCGCGCTGGGGCGACCCGCTGTTGCCGACGCTCGACTGGCTGGCGGTGCGCCCGGCGGCATTGGGCGCCATGGTCGACGCCATGCTGCCGTCGATCATCGGGCTGTTTCGGGAACGCTTCGCCGGCCTGCTGGCGCCCGAGCATCTGGCGATGGTCGAAAAACTCCCCGCGGCGCTCATCGCCATGCGCGGCGGCGTCGACGCCCCGATCACCGTCCAGCACGCCGATTTCCGGCTCGACAACATGATGTTCGACGTCAACGGCGGCGCCCGGCCGCTGGCGACGCTCGACTGGCAGACCGTCACCGCCGGGCCCGGCCTGACCGACGTCGCCTATTTCCTGTCGGCCGGCATCACGCCTGCGGAGCGCCGGCAGCACGAAGCCGAACTCGTCCGCTTCTACCATGCCGAGTTGCTGCGCCGCGGGGTGCGCAACTATGGCTGGGACGCCTGCTGGCGCGACTATCGCCGCTTCACCCTGCACGGCATCCTGATGGGGGTGTTTTCCGCGCTGTCGGTCGAACGCACGCCCCGCGCCGACGCACTGTTCCTCAGGATGACCGAGGGCGCCTGCGAACAGGCGGCAGACCATGGCAGCTTCGACTTCTGGGTCTAATGCGCCCCGTCGAGGAATGACGTGAATCCAGCCGGCGCATAAGGCCCGAACACCACCTGTTCCAGCACCCCGACCCCCGTCCGTGTCCCGTCGCTCGCCCGCACCACCTGCTGCACGTGCAGGTTCTCCGGCGCCAGCGGATCGACCTGGTGCGGGTCGAAGCTCTCGCCGCCGATCGCCAGCTCGCCCTTCCACATCCCCTGGCCCCAGACCGGGTGGCCATAGCCGAGCCCCTTCATCTGGAACTTGAGGATCGGCTCCAGCGCGATCGTCCGCGTGTTGCCGTCATGGTCGACGAGGTCGATCTCGGCGCTCGCCGCCAGCCGCGTGCCGGGGACATAGGCGACCCGGTGCCGCGCCGTCGCCATGCGCTGGTCGCGGCCGTCCTCGGTGCCGGGGATGAGCGCTTCGGTGCCGTACAGTGGCGCCACGATCCCTTCGCGCACCAGCGCCTCGCCGCGCGCGCCGTCGAAAAAGATTGCATGGGTGATATGGTCGTCCCAGACCAGCGGCGCCCACAGGAACATGATACCGCCGGGCAACGCCGGAGCGCCGCCGCTCTCGGGTTCGCCGACGCGGCGCACGCCCCAGCTGCGGTCCTTGGTGCCGCGGCAGACGGCATCATCGACGCTGAACTCGCCGTCTGGGGTGCGCACAGTGCCGCTCCAGCGCCCAAACTGGTCGAAGCGGGTGGCGTCCATCACCCGACGGCCGTTCTGCCACAGGGTCTGCCGCGCTTCCTCGATGGCGGCGGTGCGGGCGGAAAAGGTCAGGTCGCAGGCGATCCCGGTCTCGTTGTCGTCGAGGATGACGCGGGTGCGCCGCATCGGCTCGACGACCTCGATGCGGAACGGGCCGACCTGCATCTCGGTGCGCTCCACCGGCGCCCGGCGTGAGCCGTAGAAGCAATGCTGTCGCTCCCCCGGCCGCACCGTACTGAAGGCGCAATCGAGGATGCCGCGGTGCGGATATACCGCCATCCCGATCCCGAAATAATGGCTGCCGTCGGGCGCATAGCCGTTGAACCACGTCCGGTCATAGGCATTGCGATCGCTGGTCGCGAGCACCGCCAGCGGCTCCGGCGTCTGGTGGACGGGATAGTCGTCGAGCCGGTTGAGCATGGGGTACCCCTTGTCGCTGCGCGGCCTTCTAACATGCGGGATGCCAGCGACGCCCTAGCCGGATGGACAGCCCTGGTCCTCTCCCGCCTGCGGGAGAGGCGACTCGCGCGCCAGCGCGGCGGTGAGGGTGTACGCGAGCGCCGACGCGAGAGAACACCCTCACCCGGGCCGGCTTCGCCGTCTCTCGCCTCTCCCGCAAGCGGGAGAGGATCAGATGCTCAGCACGATCTTCCCGACATGCGTCCCCGCCTCCATCCGGCGATGCGCCTCGGCCGCGTCGGCCAGCGGGAACACCCGGTCGATCAGCGGCACAATGCGCCCGCTTTCGAACTCCGGCCAGATCACCCCCTCCAGCGTCTCGGCGATGGCGCTCTTGAAGGCGATCGAGCGCGGCCGCAGCATCGACCCCGTCAGCGTCAGCCGCTTGCGCATCACCGCGACCAGGTCGAGATCGGCCCTCGGCCCGCGCTGGAAGGCGATCGACACATGCCGGCCGTCCTCGGCCAGGCACTGGAGGTTGCGCGGCACATAATCGCCGCCGACCATGTCGAGCACCAGGTCGACGCCCTTGCCGCCGGTGATGCGCGCCACTTCGGCGACGAAGTCCTGCGCCTTGTAGTCGATGGCGTGCGCCGCCCCCGCCGCCAGTGCCGCGCTGCATTTGTCGCCGCTGCCCGCGGTAACGATGACCGTCAGCCCCAGCGCCGTGCCCAACTGGATCGCCGTCACCCCGATGCCGCTGGTGCCGCCATGGACGAGCATCGTTTCGCCGGGCCGGGCATGGCCGCGATCCATGACGTTCGACCAGACGGTGAACCAGGTTTCGCACAATCCCGCCGCATCGGTCATCGCCATGCCGGCGGGCACCGGCAGGCACTGGCCGGCGGGCGCCGTGCAATATTCGGCATAGCCGCCGCCGGCGATCAGCGCGCAGACCGCATCGCCCACCCGCCAGCGCTCGGCGCCGTCGCCGATCGCCACGACGGTGCCGGCGATCTCCAGCCCCGGGATGCTCGGCGTGCCCGGCGGCATCGGGTACAGCCCCATGCGCTGCAGCACATCGGGGCGATTGACCCCGGCGGCGGCAACCCGCACCAGCACCTCGCCCGGCCCCGGCTGCGGCACCGGCCGGGTTACCGGCTGCAGGACTTCGGGGCCACCCGGCGCGGCGGGATCGATGGCGGTCATCTCGGTCGGGATAGGCATCGCCGGATATTGACAGCGACCGGCGGCGGGTCAACGCTTTCCGCCATGTTCGACGATGAAGCCCTGCCGAAACGCAAGTCCGACCTGCTCGCCGACCTGGCGCGCGAAGACCTCGACAAGCTGTCGGTCGCCGAACTCGACGACCGCATCGCGGGGCTCAAGGTCGAGCTTGCCCGCACCGAGACAAAGCGCGGCGCCGCCGCTGCCTTCAAATCGGCCGCCGACGCCCTGTTCAAGAAATAACCCGTACGGGAGACACACATGACCAAGACCGCCATCATCATCGGCGCCTCGCGCGGCATCGGCCTCGGCCTGGCCCAGGAATTCGCCGGCCGCGGCTGGCAGGTCGTCGCCACGGCACGCGGGGCCGCGCCGGAGCTCGAAGCCGCCGGAGCGGCCTCGGCGGGCAAGATCACCATCGAAACCGTCGACATCGACCACAAGGACAGCGTCGCCGCACTGGACAGCGCGCTCGGCGATACGAAGTTCGATCTCGTCTTCGTCAACGCCGGCACCTATGGCCCGCGCCACGGCTCCACCGACGAGGTGACGCCGGACGAGATCGCCGCGCTGATGATGACCAACGCGGTCGCGCCGATCCGCACCGCCCGCACGCTGCTGCCGCGCGTCGCCGATGGCGGCACCATCGCGCTGATGACTTCGGTCCTCGGCTCGGTCGCGCTCAACACCCACGGCACCATGGACCTGTATCGCGCGTCCAAGGCGTCGCTCAACACCATCAGCCGCGGCTTTTTCGTCCATGATATCGGCAAGCGCGACATCACCCTGCTCAACCTCCACCCCGGCTGGGTCAAGACCGCGATGGGCGGCGACGGCGCCGACATCGACGTGGCGACCAGCGTCGCCGGGCTGGCCACCGTCGTCGAGACCCGGCACGGCAAGGCGCACCGCTATCTCGACTACACCGGCAAGGAGCTGGCCTGGTAATAACTGCGAGGTTGAACCCGGTTGACGTTCGCGTAAGGTAGCTCCCAACCACTGGGGAGTGATCGCGTGAATTTCGATTTTTCCGACGATGCCAAGGCGCTCGGCGAACAGGCGCGCAAGCTGTTCGCCGACAAGGCCGGCACCACCGCCGCCCGCGCCGCCATGGCCAAGGATGCGCCCGCTTTCGATGCCGGCCTCTGGGCCGAAATCGCCAACCTCGGCTGGACCGCGGCGCGCGTGCCCGAGGCGCACGGTGGCCTCGGCCTGTCGGCGGAGGAAACCTGCCAGCTCGCCGAAGCCGCCGGGGCGTATCTCGCCACCGTGCCGCTGGTCAGCGTGCTGCTCGCCACCGAGGCGCTGCTCCTCGCCGGCAGCGACGCCCAGCAGGCGCGCTGGCTGCCCGGCATTGCCGACGGCAGCGTCATCGCCGTCGTCGCCACCAACGAACCCGGCGCCGTCAACCCGGTCGCCCTGTCGGTCAAGGCCGCCGACGGCAAGCTCCACGGCGTCAAGTCGCCGGTCGCCGACCTGCCGGGCGCCCATCTCGCCATCGTCGCCGCCGCCGGCGCCGATGGCCCGTCGCTGTACCTCGTCGACCTGAAGGACGCGCAGGTCGAAAGCGTCGAAACCCTCGATCTCGTCCGCCGCCACGGCAAGCTGACGCTGAACGGCGTCGCTGCCGAAGCGTTGGGCGATGCCGCGGCCTATCAGGCCTGGCTCGATCGCGCCGCGGTCATCCTCGCCTATGAAGCCATCGGCACCGCGTCGTCGGCGATGACCATGACGGTCGAATATGCCAAGACCCGCGTCGCCTTCGGCCAGACCATCGGCCGCTACCAGGGCGTCAAGCACAAGTGCGCCGACATGTTCATCAAGATCGAGCTGGCCCGCGCCCATGCCCTGCACGGCGTCGCGATGATCGGCAGCGATGGCGGCGAGCTGCGCCAGGCCGCCGCTGCGGCGCGCGTCGCCAGCCTCGATGCGGTCAGCTATTGCGCCGAGGAGGCCGTGCAGCTTCACGGCGGCATCGGCTTCACCTGGGAAAGCGACTGCCAATTCTATTACCGCCGCGCCCGCGCGCTGGCGGCGACGATCGGCGCCCGCGGCTGGTGGGCGGACCGTCTGGTCCGCGCACTCGAGCTGCGTAACCGCGCGGCGGCTTGAACTGTCACCCCGGGCTTGATCCGGGGCCCAGCGTTTCTGTCGCATCGCGTGACGGGACGGATTGGGCGACAACAATGATGGATCCCGGCTCGAAGCCGGGATGACGAAACGGGAAGGGATCGCACATGGATTTCAACGATACCGACGTCGAAGCCGCCTATCGCGAGCAGGTCCGCGGCTGGCTCACCGACAACGCCGCCGAATATCGCGAGCCGCCTGCCACGCCGTGGAAGCTCGACGAGTTCATCCGCCGGTCAAAGGCCTGGCAGGCGAAGAAGCACGCCGCCGGCTATACCGGCATCACCTGGCCCCGGGCGATGGGCGGCCAGGGCCTGACGCCGATGCATTCGATCATCTATGGCCAGGAGGAAGGCCGCTATCACGCGCCGTCCGGGCTCTATTCGATCGGCCTCGGCATGTGCATCCCGACCGTCTTCACCCATGGCAACCCCGAAGTCGTCCAGCGCTATGTGCCCAAGGCGCTGCTCGGCGAGGAGGTCTGGTGCCAGCTGTTCTCCGAACCCGCCGCCGGGTCGGACCTCGCCGGCATCCGCACCAAGGCGGTCAAGGACGGTGACGACTGGATCATCGACGGGCAAAAGGTCTGGACCAGCTTTGCCCATGCGTCGGATTTCGGCATCGTCGTCTGCCGCACCGATCCCAGCGTGCCCAAGCACAAGGGCCTGACCATGTTCATCGTCGACATGAAGGCGCCGGGCATGGAGGTGCGCGGCATCAAGCAGATGTCGGGCGGCAGCGATTTCAACGAGGTGTTCTTCACCGGCGTGCGGGTCAAGGATTCGCACCGCCTCGGCGATGTCGGCAATGGCTGGAAGGTCGCGCTGACGACGCTGATGCACGAACGCCTCGCCGTCGGCGGCAAGCCGCGCCACGCGCCAGGCTATGAAACGCTGATGAAGCTGGCGCGCGGCGTCGAGGCGCCTGCCGGCGGCCCGGCGATCGAGGCCGGCGACGTCCGCCAGCGCATCGCCCAGAGCTACATCAACGACCAGGGCATCAAGCTGACCCAGATGCGGGCGCTGTCGGCGCTGTCCAAGGGCCAGATCCCCGGCCCCGAACAGTCGATCGCCAAGGTCGTCGTCGCCAAGACCATGCAGGACATGGCGAGCTTCGCGCTCGACCTCGCCGGCGGCGACGGCTTCGTCACCGGCGCCGATGGCGATCCCGAACTCGCCAAGCTGCAGGGCAGCTATCTCGGCGCGGCAGGCCTGCGCATCGCTGGCGGCACCGACGAGATCCTGCGCAACATCATCGCGGAGCGGGTGCTTGGCCTGCCCGGCGACCTGCGGCCCGACAAGGACAAGCCGTTCAACGCGGCGGCGTAGCAAGAAGCGCTGGCTTCGCCGACAAACCGCTCAGGCCGAGCCTGTCGAGCCGGGGTCGAGGCACCCGCGACGCGGCTTCGACAAGCTCAGCCTGAGCGGATCATTCTCGAAGACTAATGCTGCGCGCCGCGCACCAGCCGCGCCAGCAGGCCCGGCAGCCCCGGATAGCTCGCCTCGGCATAGACCGAGCCCGGCGGCATCGCCGCGCTGATGCGGCGGTGCGCCTCGCCGAGCGCATGATAGGGCACACCCGGCAGCAGGTGATGCAGCGCGTGATAGCGCAGGCCGACGGGCGCCCACAGCACCGGCAGCAGCGCCGGCGGCGGCACGTTGACACTGTCGAGATACTGGCCGGTCACCGTCAGCACCTCGCCGTCATTCTCCCACAGATGCGCGACCAAAGTGCGAACCTGGTTGAGCACGGTCACCGCCGAGGCGATGCCGATGGTAATGGCGAACGCCGGCAGCGGGAACCAGCCGAGCGCGACGCTGGCCAGCAGCGCGATCGCCCAGAGGCTCGCGGCGGTTTCCCACATTGCCCAATGGCGGGCAAAGGCGCCTTCAGGGGCGCGACGGCGAAACTCGGGGTTGATCGACAGCGCCGAATAGCGCGCCACCAGCATCCGCCGCAGCGACGGGATGACCAGCGACAGCGGCGCCAGGATGCCGAAGCGCAGCAGCAGCGCGACCGGCGCCAGCGCCGAAACCGCGACGAACAACGGCACCGTCCACGGCTTCATCAGCGCCAGCGGCAGATATTCGGGGTCCTCGGCGGTGCCATAGCGGGTCCGGGCGTGATGCAGGCTGTGGACATTCTCGTACATGAACGACGGCACCAGCAGCGGCACGCCGACGAGCAGGTTCCAGACGGTGCGGAAGCCCGGCACCGCATCGGGACGCAGATGGGTGATCTCGTGGATGAAGCTGCCGGCGCGATACAGCGCCAGTATGGCGACGACGACACCAAGGGCCTGCAGCCAGCCGCCGGCGGTGATCGCCAGCGCCAGCCCGGCATAGCCGATGATCGCCGAGCCGAGCAGATCCGCCCAATAGACCGCCGGGCGCGCCGCCGCGAGATCGCGGGTCAGCTGCGCCGCCATGCGGATCATCGCGGTGTCGTCGGGCCGGCGCACGCGGGGCGCACCCTGGGCAGCGACGAGAGGGGAAGCGTGAGCGGTCATCGGATCCTGGGCAATTGCCTTGATTGCCGGGCTTTAGCGGCCAATTGCGACCCAGATATGGCGCTGGCGCGGCACTTTACGAGAGGGCAGGCGGCCGCACCCGGCAATCAGGCCGCGACCGACGCGGCCGCGCGGCGCCGCAAGCGGCCACCGACCAGCCCGAAGCCGACCAGCATCAGCCCCCAGGCGGCCGGTTCCGGCACGGCGGTGCCGACCGATGTCGCCAGATTATCCCAATAAATATCGTAGGATACGCCATCGGCGGTGTTGTGGCCCTGCAGCATGATGTTGCCGAACGCCGTCGTGCCATTGGCGTCGACGCTGATCGACAGGTCGCCGACGGTATAGACCAGATTGCCGCCCGACAGCGCATAGCCGATGCGGGCGAACCCGTCATAGGCAAAGCCGGTCGGCAGTCCGATGGCATTGTAGCCATTGCCGTTCCAGGCGCGGAACAGCGGCGTACCGCCCAGGCTGGCGAACTCGAGCGTCGGGAAGAACGACACATTGCCGTCCGTGTCGAAGCCGGTGCCCCACAGCCCCGCCATGCGCCGGCCGGTGCCGGCCCAGTCGGCGGCGACATGGAGGTCGATCGCCACCGATGTCGTGCCGGGCTCCACGTCGAACTTGCGGCCTTGGGTGTTGTAGAAGGTCGCTGCGAACGGCGCCGGCCGGCCGCTGACACCGTCGGTCGCGGCAATCGACTGCTTCAGCCGGTTGTCGCCGGCGAACACCGTCGGCGCGGCAAAGCCCGCCGGGGCGTAGCGATCGACATACCAGGCGCCCGCGGTCTGGCCCGCCGCCAGCACCAGCGGCGCGTCGAAGGCCGTGGTGATCGCCAGCGCCGGGCCGGCAACGAGCACGGTCGCGGCGAGCGCAGCAAGACGAATGGCAGATGGCACGACGGACCCCCGGGTTTGATTGCGCAGCCGTTACAACCGCATCCGCCGTCCGGCAAGTATCGCCTCAGCCGGCCTTGCAGTTGCTCGCAATCGGCGCCCGCGCCAGCTCGACGCGCGCCGCCGCCAGGTCGGCGCGAAACGCCGGATCGGCCTGCAACGCCGCAAACACCGCATCGCCCAACTTGCGCCCGGCCGCCACGTCGCTCGGCCAGTGGACGCGGCAGGCGACGCGATTGTCGCCGAGCCGGTCGCCCCAGGCTGCCAGCGCCGCGGCACGCGCCGGCACCGCCGCCCCCAGCACCGCGGCGACCAGCCGGCCCTGCGCCGCATGGCCGCTCGGGTAGGAATAGCTGAGCACGCCGCCGGTGCTGCCGCCGACGGCGCCCAGCGTGCGCGGGTCGCAGGTGCGGGTGTCGGGCGCCCCGACATAGGGCCGGTTGCGCCGGAATGCCGATTTTGCCGCCTCGACCGGGCGCGACAGGTCGCTCACCGCCCGCGCCACCAGGCGGCCGGCCGCCGGCGACGCCGCCACATCGACCCCGGCCGCACAGGCGATCTCCGCCGTCACCGCCGGGCCCGACGGAAACACCTGGCGCCCCGCCTGCTGCCAGCGGGGGCCGCCGATCGCCGCCGTCGCCCCGGCAAGCGCGGCGCGATCTGCCACAGCCGCGGCCGAATTCGGCGCCGGCGGCCCGGCCAGCAGCTGGCGATAGTCGATCGTCACACCATAGCCGCGCGGCCGTTCGATGGTGAAGCCGAGCGCCGCCGCCCCGACCAGCACCAGACCGCCCAGCACGAGCGCCCGCCGCCGCATCACGCCGCCGGGCAGGCGAGCGGCGCCGCCTTGGCGATTTCAGCGCGGGCGCGGGCAACGTCGGCCTGGTATTCGGCCTCGGCGGCGATGCGATCATAGACGGCGGTCGCCAGCACCCGGCCATAGGCGACGTCGCTCAACCAGTGGACGCGGCAGGCGACGCGCAGATCGCCGGTGGCCTGGCCGAGCGCCCGCAGCGGCTCGGCGCGCGCCGGCGCCACGTCGGACAGGATGATCGCCCACAGCCAGCCGATGCCCGAATGGCCGCTGGGATAGGAATAGCCCAGCCGGGCGCCGACGCCATCGTCGGTAATCGGGTCGCAGGCCTTGCCCTTGTCGGTGGTGAACGGTCGGCCGCGCTTGTGGAAATCCTTGGCGACCGTCATCGGCGCGCTGAAATCGACGCCGACGCGGGCGATCAACGCCAAGGTCGCCGGCGTCGCCTGCGGCGAGATCGCAGCGCCGAGCGCACATGACAGCTGGCCGAAATAGCCGGGGCCGGTCGGGTTGAGCTGGCTCTTGGCCTGCGCCCAGGCCGGGCCGTCGATGCCATTGGCGCTGTCGGCATAGACGGCGCGATCGGCGATGTCCTGCGCCGAACCGGCGGCGGGCGGCGGCGGCAGCAGCTTCAATATGTCGACCGGCGGCTTCCCCGCCAGATAGCCCGGCGGCAGCTTCGATGCCGGCGGCGACGCTCCGGCCTGCTGCATCGCCGCCGCCACGCCCGCCGGCGCCTGCTGCGCCAACGCCGCTCCCGCGAGCATCGACGCCCCCGCGAGCATCGCCGTCATCACCATCATCGCACGCATCGGGGTCTCCTCATCATCGCCGGCGACCATATGGGAAGCCCGCGGCATCGCCAATCCGGCACGCTATCAACCATGATTTGCGACGTGCGGCCATGTCGCAGTCCGATCGCCCCTTGATGTTTCGATCATACAGGGTGACATTCCCCGTGTCGGCCCGGCCTTTCCGGTCTGGGCCATAGCGGAGACAGGCATGCCCTCTTTCACCCGCGAGCTGGAAAAAACCCTGCACAACGCGCTCGCCGAAGCGGCGCGTCGTACCCATGAATATGCCACGCTCGAACATCTGTTGCTGGCGCTGACCAGCGATTCCCATGGCCTCGCCGTGCTGAAGGCGTGCAGCGTCGATATCGAGGAACTGCAGGGCCAGCTCGCCCGCTACCTCGATACCGAACTGACCGCATTGAAGGCCGATGCCAGCGTCGACCCGTCGCCGACCGCCGGTTTCCAGCGCGTCGTGCAGCGCGCCATTCTCCACGTCCAGTCATCAGGCCGCGAGGAAGTCACCGGCGCCAACGTCCTCGTCGCACTGTTCTCCGAGCGCGAGAGCCACGCCGTGTTCTTCCTGCAGCAGCAGGACATGACCCGCCTCGACGCCGTCAGCTACATCAGCCACGGCATCGCCAAGTCGGGCCAGTCCGAGACCCGCGCCGTCAAGGGCGCCAGCGGCGACAAGGACGAGGACGGCAAGGCCGAACGCGGTGACAAGGCCGAGCGCGGCGACAAGGGCGACAAGGCCAAGAACGGCGAAAGCGCCCTGAAGCAGTACACCGTCAACCTCAACGACAAGGCCAAGCTGGGCAAGGTCGATCCGCTCATCGGCCGCACGGCCGAGGTCGATCGCACCATCCAGATCCTGTGCCGCCGGTCGAAGAACAACCCGCTTTATGTCGGCGACCCCGGCGTCGGGAAGACCGCGATAGCCGAGGGCCTGGCGCGCAAGATCATCGAGGGCGCCGTGCCCGACGTGCTGCTGCCCGCCGTCATCTACAGCCTCGACATGGGCGCGCTGCTCGCCGGCACCCGCTATCGCGGCGACTTCGAGGAGCGGCTGAAGAACGTCGTCAACGAGCTCGAAAAGCTGCCGCACGCGGTGCTGTTCATCGACGAGATCCACACCGTCATCGGCGCCGGCGCCACCAGCGGCGGCGCCATGGACGCATCGAACCTGCTGAAGCCGGCGCTCAGCTCGGGCGCCATTCGCTGCATCGGCTCGACGACCTACAAGGAGTTCCGCAACCACTTCGAAAAGGATCGCGCGCTGCTGCGCCGGTTCCAGAAGATCGACGTCAACGAGCCCTCCGTCGAGGATACCATCAAGATCCTGATGGGCCTGCGGCCGTCGTACGAGGAACACCACAAGCTGAAGTACACGCCCGAAGCCATCAAGGCCGCGGTCGAGCTGTCGGCGCGCTACATCAACGACCGCAAGCTGCCCGACAAGGCGATCGACGTGATCGACGAGACCGGCGCGTCGCAGATGCTGGTGCCGCTCGCCAAGCGCAAGAAGGTCATCGGCGTCAAGGAAGTCGAGCAGGTGATCGCCACCATGGCGCGCATCCCGCCGAAATCGGTGTCGACCGACGACAAGAAGGCGCTCGGCACGCTCGAGGGCGACCTGAAGCGCGTCGTCTTTGGCCAGGACAAGGCCATCGAGCGCGTGGCCTCGGCCATCAAGCTCAGCCGCGCCGGCCTGCGCGAGCCCAACAAGCCGATCGGCAGCTATCTGTTCAGCGGCCCGACCGGCGTCGGCAAGACCGAAGTCGCCAAGCAACTGGCCACCATCCTCGGCATCCCGCTGACGCGTTTCGACATGTCGGAATACATGGAGCGCCACAGCGTTTCCCGGCTGATCGGTGCGCCTCCAGGCTATGTCGGCTTCGACCAGGGCGGGCTCCTCACCGACGCCGTCGACCAGCAGCCGCATTCGGTGCTGCTGCTCGACGAAATCGAAAAGGCCCACCCCGACCTGTTCAACATCCTGTTGCAGGTCATGGACAACGGCAAGCTGACCGACCACCACGGCAAGACGGTCGATTTCCGCAACACCATCCTCATCATGACGACCAATGCCGGCGCCGCCGACATGGCGCGTGAAGGGGTCGGCTTCGGCGCCACCCAGCGCGTCGGCGAGGACGAGGAGGCCATCAAGCGGATGTTCACCCCGGAATTCCGCAACCGCCTCGATGCGGTGGTGGCATTCGACTATCTGCCGCCGGAAGTCGTCGCGCGGGTCATCGACAAGTTCGTCCTCGAGCTCGAGCTCCAGCTGCAGGAGCGCGACGTCCATATCGCGCTGACCGACGAGGCCAAGGGCTGGCTCACCGAGCGCGGCTACGACCGGCTGTACGGCGCGCGTCCGATGGGCCGCCTGATCCAGGAAAAGATCAAGCAGCCGCTCGCCGAGGAACTGCTGTTCGGCAAGCTCGTCAACGGCGGCGAGGTCCGCGTCCACCTGAAGGACAACGACCTGGCCTTCGAGGTCGTCCCGGCACCGAAGAAGCCGCCACGCGCGAAAAAGGTGAAGGCGCTGCCGCCACCGACCGTCGACGCGTAGCACGACAGACTATTGGGGCGGGCGGCAGTCGATCTGCCGCCCGCTTTTTTTGCGTCAGCTCTCGATGAACGCCAGCAGGTCGGCGTTGATGACATCGGCATGGACCGTCGCCATGCCGTGCGGATAGCCCGGATACGTCTTCAACGTGCCGTGGCGCAGCAGCTTGATGGCGATGCGGGCGCTGTCGTCGATGGGCACGATCTGGTCGTCCTCGCCGTGCATCACCAGCACCGGGATATCGATGACCTTCAGGTCGTCGGTGAAATCGGTCTCCGAAAACGCCTTGATGCCGTGGTAGTGCGCCAGTGCCGATCCGATCATCCCCTGCCGCCACCAGTTGCCGCGAATGCCGGCGTCGATCATCGCGCCGTCCCGGTTCCAGCCGTAAAAGGGGATCGGCACCGCGTTGTAGAAACCGGCGCGATTGCCCGTCAGCTGCGCGCGAAAGTCGTTGAAGACCTCCATCGGCAGCCCGCCCGGATTGGTGTCGGTCTTCAGCATCAACGGCGGCACCGCGCCGATCAGCACCGCCCGCGCCGCCCGCGCCGTGCCGTGGCGCGCCAGATAGCGGACGACCTCGCCGCCGCCGGTCGAATGGCCGATATGGACGGCATCCTGCAGGTCGAGATGCTCGACGACCGCGGCGACGTCATCGGCATAATGGTCCATGTCGTGGCCATCGGGAACTTGCGCAGAGCGGCCATGGCCGCGGCGATCATGGGCGACGACGCGATAGCCATGGGCGTGGAAGAACAGCAACTGGGCATCCCAGTCGTCGCTGCTGAGCGGCCAGCCGTGGTGGAAGACCAGCGGCCGGCCGCGGCCCCAGTCCTTGTAGAAGATCTGGACGCCGTCGCGGGTTTCGATGGTGGGCATCATGCTCTCCTGTCACGCGCCCCCGCGGCGACAGTCTGTCATGGAATCATGACCGGAAAAAGCGGCCCTCAGTCGTCGAGCAGCGCCAGCGCCGCGGCCTCGTCGGGCGCCGCCAGCACCCGGCGGGCAACATCGAAATCATGCCCGGCGCGCGCCATCGCGGCGAGCTCGCGGTTGCGACGCGCCGGATCGAAGCCTGGACCTTCGCGGGCGAATGGCCCGAACCGCCGCCGCCGGGCAAAGGCGATCGCCGGCGCATGCGGGTTGGCCGGCGCGTCCTCGTCATCGGCAAGCACCTCGCTGGCATCGTCGCGCGACACGCCGGCGGCGGCGAGCGCCCCGCGCACCCGGCCGAGGCCGAAACCGCGCGCCGTCAGGTCGCGCTGCTTCGATGCCGCCCAGGCGCGATCGTCGACATAGCCGAGTTCGGTGATGCGCCCGACCAGCCCGGCAATGTCGGGCGGTTCCGCCGGGGTCCAGGTCCGGTCCCCGAGCTTGCGCTGCAGATACCGCTGCAGCTTGGCCGCCGTCGTCGCATAGCGCGCGGCATAGCCGACCGCCATCTCTTGCAACTGCGCGGCATCGATCGGCCGGCGCTGTCGCGGTTCGTAGACGCGGGGCTTGTATTCGCGGGGCTTGCGCCGGCTCGGCCGCCCCTCGTCCTCACCACTTTCTTTGCTCATGCCTTGTTTGTGCCATGTTCGGGCCGGAATTTGAACTCCCCCCTGGGGCATGGCTCGATCACAAGTGTATAAGCACAACGGGATTTCGCACCCTTCGGCGCCGGGGCAATCGGCGGCGGCAGGGATACAGGGAGACAGGGCTTGAACCTGCAGCAGACGCCGACCCCGACGTTCGACGGCCTGGCCTATCGCCGCGCCGCGTTCGCCACCCTGGGCGCCGCGCTCGATTACGCCGCGCTGGGCGAAAAGGGCATGAATTTTCACGATGCCCGCGCCGACCTGGTACGCGCCTATCCGTATCGCGAGCTCGCCGCCGATGCGCGGGCCCGGGCGATGCGGCTGGTTGCCGATGGCGTGCGCCCCGGCGATCGCATCGCGCTGATCGCCGAAACCGGCGCCGATTTCGCCGCCGCCTTTTTTGCCGCCATCTATGTCGGCGCGCTGCCGGTGCCGCTGCCGCTGCCGACCAGCTTCGGCGGCCGCGAGGCCTATGTCGAACAGATCGCCACCCAGCTGCGCAGTTGCGAGCCCAAACTGGTGCTGTCGCCCGAAGGGCTGTTCGCCATGGTCCGGCAGTCGGCCGACGGGCTGTGCGCCGCGCATGACTGGTCGCAATATTTCGCCACCCCCGCCGCCGTCGTCGACCTGCCCGAGGCGCAGTCCGGCGACATCGCCTATCTGCAATATTCGAGCGGAAGCACGCGTTTCCCGCATGGCGTCGCCGTCACCCACGAGGCGCTGCTCGCCAACCTTGCCGGCCATGCCCATTGCATGGCGGCCGGCGACGGCGATCGCGTCGTGTCCTGGCTGCCCTGGTATCACGACATGGGCCTCGTCGGCTGCATGCTGGCGCCGCTCGCCAACCAGATTTCGGTCGATTATCTCGCCACCGAGGATTTCGCCCGCCGGCCCTTGAGCTGGCTGACGCTGATCAGCCGTAATCCCGACAACACGCTCAGCTATTCGCCGACCTTCGGCTACGATATCTGCGCCCGCCGCATCTCGCCGTCGATCAACGTCAAGGAACGCTTCGACCTGTCGCGCTGGCGCGTCGCCGGCAACGGCGCCGACATGATCCGCCCGGAAGTCATGCAGGCCTTTGTCGACGTGTTCGCCGCTGCCGGCTTCAAGGCCAGCGCCTTCCTGCCGAGCTATGGCCTCGCCGAAGCCACCCTCGCCGTCAGCATCATGCCGCTGGGCGAAGGCATCGTCTCCGACCTCATCGACGAGCGCACGCTGTCGGGCTCCACCGGCGGCCGCACCGATGCCCGCCGGCCGACCCGCTATCGCGCCATCGTCAACTGCGGCAAGGCCGTCCCCGGCCTGACCATCGAGATCCGCGCCGAATCCGGCACCATCCTGCCCGACCGCAAGATCGGCCGGGTCTTCGTTCGCGGCCTCGGCGTCATGGCCGGCTATTTCCGCGATCCCGAAGCCACCGCCGCGGCGCTGTCCGCCGACGGCTGGCTCGACACCGGCGACATGGGCTATCTGTCGGCGGGATCGATCTTCATTGTCGGCCGCGCCAAGGACATGATCATCATCAACGGCAAGAACCATTGGCCGCAGGACATCGAATGGGCGATCGAGCAACTACCCGGCTTCAAGGCCGGTGACATCGCCGCCTTCTCGATCACCACCCCGTCGGGCGAGGAAGCCCCGGCCGTGCTCGTCCAGTGCCGCACTTCCGACGTCGACGAACGCAACATGCTGCGGGAAGCGATCCGCACCAAGGTCCGCGCCATCACCGGCATGACCTGCGTCGTCGAACTGGTGCCGCCGCGGACGCTGCCCAAAACCTCGAGCGGCAAGCTGAGCCGGTCCAAGGCCCGCAGCCAGTATCTCAGCGGCGAAATCCAGCCATTCGATGTGGCGGCCTGACACTGCAGATTTTTTGGTGTCATCCCGGGCTTGACCCGGGACCCAGTTTTCTGGACCGCGACAGGAAGAAAGCTGGGTCCCGGGTCAAGCCCGGGATGACAAGCCGGATCGCATGACCCTCGCCCTCACCGGCGCCACCGGCTTCGTCGGCAGCCGCGTCCTCTTTCGCCACGACGGCCAGGCCCGCGCCCTCGCCCGGCGACCGCAGCCGCCGCGCCGCCTCGTCTGGTGGGTCTCGGGCGACCTCGCCGACCCCGCCGCGCTCGCCCGGCTGTGCGACGGCGCCAGCGCGGTCATCCATATCGCCGGCGTCGTCAGCGCCCCCGATCGCGCCACCTTCGACGCCGGCAATGTCGCCGGCACCGCCGCCATGCTCGCCGCCGCCAGCGCCGCCGGCGTCACCCGCTTCGTCCATGTCTCCAGCCTCGCCGCGCGCGAGCCCCGGCTGTCGATGTACGGCGCCTCCAAGGCTGCCGCCGAGACCCTCGTCACCGCCAGCGACTGCGACTGGGTCATCGTCCGCCCGCCCGGCGTCTATGGCCCCGCCGATCGCGAGATGCTCGACATCTACAAGCTGGCGGCGCTCGGCCTCTACATCGCGCCGCCCGGCCGCATCTCGCTGCTCCATGTCGACGATCTCGCCGCGGCGCTGCTCACCCTCGCCGCCGGCGGGGCATCGCGACAAATCCTGGAAATCGACGACGGTGCGACCGATGGCCACGCCCACCCCGAATTCGCCGCCGCCATCGCCGCCGCGCTCGGCCGCCGCGTGCGCACCATCCCGCTGCCGCTGGCGATGCTCCACCTTGCCGCCCGCATCGGCCTGTCCGCCAAGCTGACCCGCGACCGCGCCGCCTATATCGCCCATCCCGACTGGGTGGCGCGCGGCGGCAATGCCGCTCTGACGGGGCTGTGGACGCCGCAATTCGACCTTGCGGCCGGCGTCGCCGACACCGTGGCAGGCTATCGCAGGCGCGGCTGGCTCTAGCTTCGGCCCCGCTTTGGCCATTTTGTGCTGGCAAAGGCCGCGGCAATCCGAAGGAGCCACCATGACCGACCGCGCGCAGGTTTACGCCCGCATCATCGAACTCATCGAGCCGCTGAACCCCAAGAAGGTCGCGCTCACCGAAGACACCAGCTTTGCCGGCGATCTGGAGATGGATTCGCTGACCGTGATGGACCTTGTCGCCAGCATGGAAGACGAATGGGACATCGTCATGCCGCTCAACATGCTGCCCGATCTCGAAACCGTCGGCCAGGTCGCCGATGCCGTGACCAGGCTCGTGACCAAGTGAGCGACCTGTTCTCCAAGTTCGATGCGCTGATCGCCGAGCGCGCCGGCGTGCTCGCCAAGGGCATCCGCGACCCGTTCGCCATCGTCATGCAGGAGGTGAAGTCGCCGACCGTCGCGATCATCGACGGCAAGGAGACCATCCTGCTCGGCACCTACAACTACATGGGGATGACCTTCGACCCCGATGTCATCGCGGCCGGCGAACAGGCGCTGCGCAAGTTCGGCGCCGGGACGACCGGCAGCCGTGTCCTCAATGGCACCTACCAGGGCCACAAGGAATGCGAGGACGCGCTCAAGGACTTCTACGGCATGTCGCATGCCATGGTGTTCTCCACCGGCTACCAGGCCAATCTCGGCATGGTGTCGACGCTCGCTGGCAAGGGCGATTTCATCATCCTCGACGCCGACAGCCATGCGTCGATCTATGACGGCTGCTACCTCGGCAACGCCGACATCGTCCGCTTCAAGCACAACAGCGCCGAAGACCTCGAAAAGCGCCTGCGCCGCCTGCCCCCTGAAGCCGGCAAGCTGGTCATCCTCGAAGGCGTCTATTCGATGCTCGGCGACATCGCGCCGCTGCAGGAGCTGGTCGCCATCGCCAAGGCGCATGGCGCCATGGTGCTCGTCGACGAAGCGCATGGCATGGGCTTTTTCGGTGAAAACGGCCGCGGCGTCTATGAAGCCGCCGGCGTCGCCGATGATGTCGATTTCGTCGTCGGCACCTTTTCCAAATCGGTCGGCACCGTCGGCGGCTTCTGCGTGTCGAACCACCCCAAGTTCGAGATCCTGCGCCTCGTCTGCCGGCCCTATACCTTCACCGCGTCGCTGCCGCCGGCCGTCGTCGCCTGCGCCGCGACCAGCATCCGCAAGCTGATGCACGCCGGCGACAAGCGCGCGCGCCTCTGGGACATGAGCCGCAAGCTGCACAGCGGGCTGATCGCCCGCGGCTTCCGCCTCGCCACCGATAGCTGCGAAAGCGCCATCGTGTCGGTGCTGATGCCCGACCAGGAAACCACCGTCCGCATGTGGCAGGCGATGCTCGAGCTCGGCGTCTATGTGAACATGTCGCGGCCACCGGCGACGCCGGCCGGCGTGTTCCTGCTGCGCTGTTCGCTATGCGCCGAACATTCGGCCGAACAGCTGGACACGGTGCTGGAGCGGTTCGCGATGGCCGGAACTGCGGTCGGCCTGTTCGCCGACGCCTGAACCAACTCCCTCCCCCTTGCGGGGAGGGAGTAGAATCTAGACCGAAAAGCTCGACCCGCAGCCGCAGCCGCTCGCGGCATTGGGGTTGCGCACCTCGAACGCCGCGGCGCCGATCTTTTCGACATAGTCGACCTCGGCGCCGGCGACGAACGGCAGGCTGTCGGGGTCGACGAGCATGGTGACGCCGTCGGTTTCCACCGCCAGGTCGTCGGGGCCGGCATCGGCCTCCAGCCCGAACTTGTACTGGAACCCGGCGCAGCCGCCGCCATCGACAGCAAGGCGCAGCTTCAACCCCGGCTTGCCCTGGCGCGCCGCGATCACGGCGACACGGGCGGCGGCGGCGGGCATCAGGCGGGGGGCGGTATCCATGGCGACAATGTAGGCGCGTCGCGCCACAGCCACAAGGCGGCGGGCGAACGGCTGCCGATCAGCGCAGGCTGCGGATCGGCGTCATCCGGGCGGTGCTGGCCGAGGCCACGACGCGATCGTCGTCGAGCAAGGGCCCGAAGTCCGCCGGCGCGCTCGCCTGCATCACGGCACCGGCCTCGCCCTGCGCCGCCAGCACGAACGCCGAGGCGTCGAGGAACGGCCGCGCGTTGACGGCACGGCCATCGATGCGGACTTCATAATGGAGATGGGTGCCGGTCGAACGGCCGGTGGAGCCCATGCGGCCGATGATCTGGCCCTGGCGGACATGCTCGCCGGGGCGCACCAGGATCTTCGAAAGATGGCCATAACGGGTGTCGATGCCCTTGCCATGGCTCAGCTCGACGAGGTTGCCGTAACCACCCGAGCGGCCGGCCTGGAGCACGGTGCCGTTGGCCGAGGCATAGATCGGTTCGCCCATAGCGCCGGCCATGTCGAGGCCGGCGTGCATGGCGCTGCCGCCGTTGAACGGATCGAAGCGGACGCCGAAGCCCGAGGTATAGCGATAGTCCTTGACCGGCATATAGGCCGGGATCGAGCCGACGGCGGCCTGCAGCACGCTCAGCTTCTTCCAGCTGAGGAACAGGTCCTTGAAGCGTGGCTCGGCATCGGCGCTGACCGGGATATAGGGGCCGCCCATGGCGCCCTGGGCATTGCCGTTCCAGTCCGACGACTGGACGAACCGCGACGGATCGAGACCGAGGCGGCGGATCAGCGCCTGGGTATCGCGCAGCTTGGCCTCGGCGGCGCCGGTAGCCTTGTCGACAAAGGCGAGCTGCTGGCTTTCCAGCGCCCGGAACGGCTCGGTCAGCGAAGCGGTCTGGACGATGGGGGCGGCAACCGCCTTGCCGCGCTTGCCGCGGATCGTCGGGGCGACGAGGTCGTTCACGGTGGCAAAGCGATCGGCATCGGCGACCTGGCGGGGCAGCATGCCGGCCAGCTTGGCCATGTCGCGCTTGCCGGTGAGCAGGGCTGCGAGGAATTTCTGGCGCGCTTCGAGCGCTTCGGCGCGGGCGGCGACATCGCCCTTCAACGCCGCGGTTTCGGATTTCATCGCCTGCAACTGGTTCTGCATGCGGGCGAGCTCGACCTGCTTTGCGGCGAGCGCCGCGTCCCCGTTGCTCGAAACCATCGCCGAAGTGGCGATGCCGAGCCAACCGGCGACTGTGATTGCTGACGCGATTGCCATGACTTGCGTTCGTGTCCCCATCTCGATGGTCAGATCGTGACCATTGGCGCGATGCCAGGTGAACTCATGCGAGGGGAGGACGCGCGCCACGCTTTGCGTCAGCCGGGTCACGGCCGATGGAATTTGCAGCACTGTCCTGGAACCCCCGGGAATTTCGTTTTGAACCATGCGACCCGGTTTTCCGGTGTTACTGGGAAGCGACTTTACAAACTCGGCGGCCCTGGAAGCTTGTCTGGAACCAAGGTCCCGGGCTGCAGGTTCAATCAAACAGGTGCGGTCCCGGCCCGCAACCCACGGCGTCGCCCGCATGGGTCAGCCGTGGCGGCGGCAAGGTGAGTTGATGCCAACTCCCGGCAAATTAACCATATCGTTGCGTTTGCGACAGGCAACGGCACCGAAAGCATCGCGAATCGGCAGTATTCATGTCGATTCTGGCGGCGTCGTTAATGCTGGCTTCAGCCTAGCGCCGTCGCGGCGGCCAGCACCTCGGCAGCGTGGCCGGCAACCTTCACCTTGTTCCACACCCGCGCGATACGGCCGTCGCGGTCGATCAGGAAGGTCGCCCGCTCGATCCCCATGTACTTCTTGCCGTACATGCTCTTTTCGACCCAGACGCCATAGGCCTCGGTCACCGTGCCCGCGTCGGCACCAAGCCCCACGGTCAGCCCGTGCTTGGCGCGGAACTTCGCGTGCGCCGCAACGCTGTCGCGCGACACGCCGACGATATCGGTATCGGCGGCGGCAAAGGCCTCGCGCTGGGCTGAAAAGTCCTTGCCCTCGGTGGTGCAGCCCGGCGTGTCGTCCTTGGGATAGAAATACAGCACCAGCTTCCGGCCCTTGAAGTCCGCCAGGCCGATCGGCCCGGTGTCGCCATCGAGGGTGAAATCGGGGGCGGCGTCGCCGGGCTGGGGTGCGGTCATCGGGGGTCCTTCTTCGTCTGCAACAGGTCGGTGAATGCCAGCCTCACCATCGCCCGCGCTGCGGTCAAGGATTCGATGGCTTGCGGAAACGATGCCGCACCCAGGCCGCGCGCCAGCACCGCCTCCACCGCCGGGCTGAACGCCGCCGGCGTCTCCATCCCCGACGCGACGAGGCGCAGCAGCATCAGGAACCGGCCGAGGACATCGTGCGCCGCCCCCAGCCCCGGCGGCAGCGAACCCGCCACGGTCAGCGCCGCGATTGCCGCGCCGAGATCGGGGCCGAGCGCGGCGCGATCGCGCAGCTGGACGAAATGCACGACGAATTCGAGATCGACGAGGCCGCCGGGCGCCAGCTTGACGTCGAACGGGCCCTTGGGCGGCTTGGCAGCGGCGATATCGGCGCGCATCGCCAGCACCGCCTTGCGCAGCACCTCGGGCTCGCGCGGACGGTCGAGCGCGGCCGCAATCGCCGCCTCCGCCGCGGCGCGCGCTTCCGGGCTGCCCCCGATCAGCCGGGCGCGGGTCAGCGCCATATGCTCCCAGCTTTCGGCATCGGTCGCCTGGTAGCGGCCAAAGCTGGCGATCGACAGCGCCAGCAGCCCCTTGGCACCCCAGGGCCGCAGCCTTGTATCGACCTCGTACAGCGCGCCGGCGGCGGTCGGCACCGACAGCGCCGCCGTCAGCCGCGCCGCCAGCCGGTTGAAATACTGGCTCGCCGGCATCGGCTTGTCGGCATCCGACAGCGCCTCGTGGTCGCCGCCGAACAGATAGACGATGTCGAGGTCCGACGCATGCGTCAGCGCCCGCCCGCCATAGCGCCCCAGCGCCAGCACCAGCGGCTCCGCCCCCGGCACCCGGCCATGGCGCCGCGCGAAATCATCGGCGACCGCCGGAATCACCACCGCCAGCGCCGCATCGGCGAGATCGGATAGCGACCGCCCCGCCACCAGCGGATCGGTGCGCCCCTCGATGAGCTGCGCGCCGAGCTGAAACCGCCGCTCCCCGGTCCAGCGCCGCACGCGGTCGAGCACGTCCTCCAGCATCGCCGCCGGCCCGACATAGGCCGCCAGCTCCGCCGTCAGCGCCAGTGCATCGGGCAGCGGCGCGAAGGCATCGGGGGCGAGCATCACGTCGAACAGCGCCGGGTCGCGGGCCAGCGCATCGGCGAGCACCGGCGCCACGCCGAGCAGATGGCCGAGCAGGCCGACAAGCGCCGGATTGGCCTGCAGCAGCGCAAAGAACTGCGCGCCCTGGGGCAGTGCGGCCAGGAAGCCATCGAGCCGCGCCGCCGCCACCGCCGGATCGGCCGCCGCCGCCACGCCGCCGAGCAACGCCGGCAGCACCGCCTCGAAGGCACCGCGCGCCGCCTCGCTGCGCAGCGCCCGGATCGTGCCGGCGCGCCAGCGCAGCAGCAGCGGCGGCACGATGCGGGCAATGCCGGGATGATTGGCCTTCAGCCAGGCGGCAGGATCGGCGGGCACGACATGGCTGTCGGGCACCGCCGCGGCGATCAACCGGTCATAGGCCAGCGCCACCGGCGCCGTCGCCGCCAGCAGTCGGCGCTCCGCCGTCGCCCAGTCGCGCCAGCCCGCCAGCCGCGCCACCGCGGCTCGATCGGCGGCGAGGCGCGGCACGGCATGGGTCTGTTCGTCGCGGCGCATCTGCAGCCGGTGCTCGACGGTGCGCAACATCCGGTAGCTGTCGGCCAGCCGCGCCGCCTCCGCCGGGGCCACCCGGCCCGCCACGGCGAGCGCCGCCAGCCCGTCGAGCGTCGCCGGCGCGCGCAGCTCGGTCGCCCGGCCGCCCCAGATCAGCTGGTGGATCTGGGCAAAGAACTCGATCTCGCGGATGCCGCCGCGGCCACGCTTCAGGTCATAGCCCGGGCCCAGCGCCTGCCCCGCCTCGAAATGGTCGCGAATGCGCAGGGACACCGCCTGGATGTCGCGCACCGCCGTCCAGTCGAGGCTGCGCCGCCACACGAACGGGCGAATCCGTGTCAACAGCCCCTGCCCCAGCGCCAGGTCGCCGGCACAGGCGCGGGCGCGGATGAAGGCGACGCGTTCCCAGGTCAGCGCCTCCGACTGGTAATAATGTTCGGCGGCCCCCACGGCGAGGCTGATCGGGCTGATCTCGCTCGCCGGCCGCAGCCGCAGGTCGACGCGCTGGACATAGCCATCGGGGGTCAGGTCGGCGAGCAGCGCCACCGCGCGCTTGGCGATGCGCACCGCCGCCTCGTTCGGCTCCTCATGGCTGCGCCGCGGGATGACATCGGGGTCGTGGACCAGGATCAGGTCGACGTCCGACGAATAGTTGAGCTCGTGGCTGCCGAGCTTACCGAGCGCCAGCGCCGCCAGCCCGGCGTTGGGGGCGCCGCGTTCTGCCAGCGCCGCGGCGATCGCCACGTCGATGCTGCGATCGGCGAAATCCGACAGCGCCGCCGTCACCCGCTCGAGCGGCCACAGCCCGGCGAGGTCGGCGAGCGCCGCCACCAGCGCGACATCGCCGCGCGCCCGGCGCAGGCGTTCGGCAACCGGCACGTCGGCATCGACCGCCAGCGCCATGGCGGCGGCAAAGGCCGCATCGGCGCCTTCGGCCGCCAGCAGCGCCATCGTCGCGCGGCGGCCACGGATCAGGCCCTTGAGGAACGGCGCCTCGGCCCAGGCGGTGGCGGTGGCGGTGACCAGCGCCGGTGCCAGCCCGGCCGGCAGCAGGCCGGCGAGTTCGGGCGGCGGGTCGCGCGGCGGCAGGTCGAAATCCACCCCCGCCTGATGCCAGCCGTCGCCGCGGCTGTCACGCCGCTTGTGGCCGTTACGGAACCGGCGGCCCCGCTGTCACGTTTGCTGCGCGTGTGCGTCGATCCCGGCGCCAGGGAGAACACCCATGCGCAAGACCATCACCCTTACCGTCGCCCTGTTCGCCGGCCTGACGCTCGCCGCCTGCAACACCGTCGAGGGCGCCGGTCGCGATGTCAGCTCGGCCGGCAAGGCAGTCACCAACACCGCCCAGGACGTGAAGAACTAAAAAGCCTTCAACTCTGTTCACGGCCAGGCGCCCCGGCTATGTCCGGGGCGTTCTGCTGTGAGGAGATGTCGATGCGCAATGCCCTGCTCGGTGCCCTGCTGGCCGCGGCCACGCTGCTTGGCGCCTGCAACACGATCGAAGGCGCCGGCAAGGACGTCAGCTCGGTCGGCAAGGCGGTCAGCAACACCGCCCGCGACGTGAAGAATTAAGGCGCTGCACCCAGCCTGCTGCGCCCAAGATGACCCGCTCAGGCTGAGCTTGTCGAAGCCGGGTCGCTGGGTGATGCCCGGCCGGGCTTCGACAAGCTCAGCCTGAGCGGGTCAATTCCGGCAAAATCCATTTGCGGCGCCCGGCTCATGGTGGATGCCGGCAGGAAACCGGCCCTCGCCCGCTACTCCGCGCTGACGGTCGTCCCCGCCTGCGCCGCCTCGCGCGCCCGGCTGCGCTCGGTCAGCCAGATGCCGATGATCGAGATTTCGTAAAGCAGCATCAGCGGGATCGCGAGGGCGAACTGCGACCAGACATCGGGCGGGGTCAGCACCGCGGCGATGGCAAAGGCGCCGACGATGGCATAGCGGCGGCCGGCGATCAGCTGCTTGCGGGTCAATATGCCGGCGCGTTCGAGCAGCATCAGCAGCACCGGCAGCAGGAACGCGACGCCGAAGCCCAGGATCATGTTCATCACCAGCGACAGATATTCGCCCATCGCCGGCAACGCTTCCTGGGTGATGCCGGTCACCGCCGCCGATGACTGGAAGCCGAGGAAAAACCGGAACGCCACCGGCATCACGGCATAATAGGCCAGCGAAGCGCCCATGGTGAACAGCACCGGCGTGGCGATCAGGAACGGCAGGAACGCCCGCTTTTCGCGGCGATACAGCCCCGGCGCGACAAAGGCCCAGAGCTGGTTGGCGATGATCGGAAAGGCCATGCAGACCGCGGCAAAGGCCGCGACCTTCACGTTGACGAAGAACGCCTCGTAGAGCTTGGTATAGATCAGCTTGCCGACGACGCCGGTGCCATAGGCCTGGACCAGCGGCTGGACCAGAAAGCCGAAAATCCGCTCCGACTGGGTGAACGCCGCCCCGAAGCACAAGACAAAGGCGACGACGCATTTCAACAGCCGGTTGCGCAGTTCGATCAGGTGATCGAGCAGCGGCGCCTTGCTGGCATCGATCTCCGCGGCATCCTCGCTCATGATTCCGTCGCCTGGGCTTCGGATGCCTCAGGTTCGGCGGCCGGCTTCTTCGGCGTTCGCCGGCGCGGTGCGGGCAGCGCGGTCGTGTCGGCGCCATGGTCGGCAACGGCCGCCTTGCGCCGCCGCTTCGGCGCCGGCGCAACCTCGGGCTCGGCGGCAGGCGGCGCGATATCGACGATCTCCGGCGCCAGCGGCGGCGGCGGCAGCGTCCAGTCGTCGCTGCCCATCGCCGCGCCCAGATCGGGCATCGGGTTGCGGATGCCGAGGTCGGGCAGCGCCGTCGCCTTCATGATGGCCTCGTTCTGCGCCGCCCAGGCCTTTTGCATTTCCTCGAGTTCGGCCTCGCGCATCATCGTGTCGAAACCGCTGCGGACATGGCGCGTCATTGCCCGCCCCTTGGCCAGCCATTGCCCGACCTGGCGCATCACGCGCGGCAGGTCCTTGGGCCCGATGACGAGCAGCGCGACCAGCGCGATGACCGCCAGTTCCGATGAATCGATGCCGAACATGGGCGCCCGGGCGGCCTGGGCCCGGGGCCTTTAGCGCCGGACCTCGTCGCTGGCCGGCGCCACCGGCGTCGTCGCGGTGTTGGTGACCTGCTGCGGCGGCGGCGCCGGCGGGGTGTCGCCCTCGGCGAGACCCTTCTTGAAGCTGGTGATGCCCTTGGCGAAATCACCCATCAGGTCCGAGATTCGGCCGCGGCCGAACAGCAGCATGACAACGATGAGCAGGATGACCCAATGGACGAGGCTGAAAGAGCCCATGGCAGTACCCTTGTAAAACGGACGGGAGCGTTGATGTGGGCAGCTTTACCCCGATTGCCAAGGCGAGGCCAGCGTCATGCGTCGGGCCGTGGCGACGCACGCCGGCACCGACGAAGCCTTATCGGTCCACAGCCGGCACCGTATCGGCAGCGCCAGGCGGCGCAACGTCCAGTTCGCCCTCCATCGCAGCGACGCAGGTCGCGACGGCAAGGTCGCCCGTCACGTTGATGACCGTACGCCACATGTCGAGGATCCGGTCGAAGGGCAGCAGGAAGCCGATGACGAGGGCGGTCTGTTCGGGCGAGATGCCGATGACGTCAAGCACCGCCGCCATCAGGAACAGCGAAGCCGATGGCACCGATGCCGTGCCGATCGAGACGAGCACGGTGGTCAGGGCGATGGCGGCGTAATCGCCGATACCCAGCGGCACGCCGAAGATCTGCGCCGCGAACACCGCGACGGCGGCGACATACAGCGCCGTGCCATCCATGTTGATCGTGGCGCCCAGCGGGATCACCGATGATGCGACGGCAGGGCTGATATGCAGGCCCGTCTCGGCGGCCTTGAGGGTCGCAGGCAACGTTGCCGCGCTCGAACTCGTCGAATAGGCGAGCAGCTGCGCCTCCCGCGCGGCGCCGAAGAAGAACCCGGGCGACCGGCCCGCCAGCAGCCGCACCATGCCGGCATGGGTGATGATCATGTGCGCCAGCCCGCCGACATAGACGACGATGACCAGTAGAAAGACCGTGACGAACGCCGACGGCCCCGTGCTTCCCATCGCCGACGCGACCAGCGCGAAGACCCCGAACGGCGCGACTTCCATGACGATCTGCGCCACGACCAGCATCACCGAGGAGCCTGCCGCGAACAGCCGTGCCAGCGGCTTTGCCGCATCGCCCGCCAGCAACAGCCCGACGCCAAGCAGCACGCCGAAGAAGATGATCGCGAGGATGTCCCCCGCGGCAAAAGCGGCAAAGACATTTTCGGGAACGATCGCCATCAATCGCTCGCCCAGCGGCACCGGCGCTGCCACCGTGTCGAACGCGGCCGCCCCGTCGAGCGTCACCCCTCGCCCCGGTTGCAGGATCAACGCTCCCGCCAGCCCGAACAGGATCGCGATGAAGGTCGTGCCCAGGTAAAGCGCCATCGCCTTCAGCCCGATCGAGCCGAGCTTGGCAGGCGCCGCCATCGCTGCCACACCCGATACCAGCGTCACGAACACCAGCGGCACGATCAACATCTGGATCATGCGGATGAACAGGTCGCCGACCCATTGCAGCTGCGTCGCCGCCGGGCCCATCAGCCAACCGGTGACCGCGCCGAGCACCAGCGCTGCCAGGATCCGCTGCCACAGGGGAATGGCGAACCACCGCGCGGCCAGTGTCTTCATGGTGAACATGGCCGCGGAATAGCCCGTGCCAGGCCGCTGGGCTGGATCGTCCGCCGGATAATGCGGTCGGGGAGGATCGAACGCCCGACCTCAGCCCTTGCCAATAATCGGACAAATCGTTTCCGCCGATAATCGCTGGTAATCATAGCGCAGCGCAGACCGTCTGGAGGGATGTGACGCCCTCCTATCGTTAAACTAGTCATGATCGCAGAGCATCACCGGAAATCGCACCCAGCGCTGCCGTGATAGCCCGCAAGTCGAGGCTATGAAGGCAAGGGTTATCCGTGCCGTCACGTCATTTATGAGTTCACGGCCTGATACCGCCGTCGTCAGTTGCTGGCTTCTGCAAAGGAGACCAGCCGGCGCTTTTCCTCGTCCCACAGGGTCAACCTCACCGCAGCGACACTTTCGGACAGGCTCACGCGGCCAGTCTGGGCAAGCGCGGGGACGTGGCGGAGCACTTCCGGCAAGCGATAGAATGGGATCCTGCTGGCGAGATGGTGGATATGGTGGGCGCCGCCGTTGGCGGTGAACCAGCGCAACACGCGCGGGAGGTCATAATGCGAACTTCCGTGCAGTGCCGCCTTGTGAAACGACCAATCATCGCCGCCAGCCCAATGCGTCCGCTCGAACTGGTGCTGAACATAGAAAAGCCAGACGCCGACCGACGCCGCGACGAGGGTAATCGGCAGGTGGACGAGAAGAAACAGGCGAAGCCCCATGCCCCAGATCAGCCCGCCAGCGACCAGAGCGATACCCGCGTTGGTCCCCAGTGCACTCAGCCAGGGCCGCCATCCCTTTTTCATCATGCCGACCGGCAGCCGGTGCTGCAGCAGGAAGATATAGGCGGGGCCGATCCCGAACAGGACAATCGGATGGCGGTAGAGCCGATAGAGGATGCGGCGCGGGCGACCGAGGCGCTGAAATTCGGCAACCGTCAGGGTGTCGATATCACCCACGCCCCGCGCATCGAGATTGCCCGTGGTGGCATGGTGGACAGCGTGCGAACGGCGCCAATAGTCATAGGGCGTAAGCGTGATCACCCCGAGGATGCGGCCGAGCCAGTCGTTGTTCCCCTGCCGACGGAAAAACGCGCCATGCCCACAATCATGCTGAATCAGGAACATCCTGAGGAGGAATGCGCCGGCCGGCACCGCCAGCAGCAGACCCAGCCACTGACCGGCGTCGAGCGCCGCAGCGATCAGGGCCCAGAGCGCAGCAAAGGGTACGACCGTCACCGCCAGCTCGAAAAGACTGCGGGACTGGACCGGTTGCCGGAACTTGGCGATTTCGTTTGCGAGCGCCCGCGGATTGGTGCCGGAGCAGGTAGGGAGAGCAGGCACAAACGACTTTCCGGCGAGGCATGGTCGTGAAGGAACCGCTGAGCGGACCCGGGGCTCCGTGCTTATTCGAACCAAAGCTTGTTGCCCAGCCCGGGCCCGCAGCGGATGCGGCGGGCGTATTGTCGCGCTGGCCATGTGCTTGCCGGACGTCAGCGCGTTCTGCCTTGCCTTTCTGGCCCGCCATGGAGGACAGCGGGCAGGCGGCAGGCCGCAGCTGGTACGCCGCCTCGACACACGAGGTCATCGGGCCAAACGTCCATCTGACGCCGCAGCGACAGGTGTTGCCGAAAGCCGCCACGGCCGGCGGTCCGCCAACGCGCCTGCATCCCGGACACACTTGCTTGGGAGCGCAACCACGGGCCAAGCATTGTAGCGGAGCAACCGAACCGGAGCCGTTCATGCAGCTTGTCCCGCTCGCAACCTTGTTACTCCTCATGGCGGCTCCCGCGGTCGGCCAGAGCAGCCCGGAGGACAACGACAAGCTGCCCGTCCGGGCGTGGTTCAATGAACTCACGCCGATCAAGCCGGACAGCGACTTCGTTTCGCAACTGAAGGTGCCGCGCGGTTATCGCGTGTCGGTGTGGGCGCAAGGCCTGGGCAATGCTCGCATGATCGCGGTGGCACCCGACGGCGCCATCTATGTCAGCCGCCGGTCGGAAGCCGACATCATCCGCCTTGTGGACCGCAATGGCGACGGCCGGGCTGACGGGCCACCGGTTCCGGTGGTCAATCGGCCGGGCCTCCACGGCCTGACGATCCACGGTGGGCAACTCTATTTCATGACCGCTCGCGAGGTGTTTCGAGCCCCGCTCCTGCCCGATGGCGGCATCGGCCGCGTCGAAACCCTCATCGACGATCTTCCGGATGCGGGCCAGCATCTGAACCGCACGCTCGCCGTCGGGCCCGACGAGATGCTCTACATCAGCGCGGGCTCCACCTGTAACGCATGCGACGAGTCGAGCCAGGAGAACGCAGCCCTGATCCGCGCCAGCCTGGATGGCAAGAGCCGGACGGTCTGGGCGTCCGGGCTGCGCAATACGATCGGCTTCGGCTGGCATCCGCGCACCGGCGAACTCTGGGGATGGGACCAGGGGATCGACTGGCTTGGCAATGACCTTCAGCGCGAGGAGGTAAACAGGATCGAGCGCGGCGCGCGTTACGGTTGGCCCTATGTGTTCGAGGACGGCAAGCGCAATCCTCAGGACGAGCCCCCCGGCGGTCTATCGGCTGCCCAATGGGCCGCGGCGTCACGGAACCCGGCTCTGATGTACACGGCGCACGCGGCCGGCATGCAGTGGGCGTTCCATCCCGGTGGCGGCTTTGGGCCGGACGTGGGCGGCGATGCCTTTGTGGCGATGCGCGGGAGCTGGAATCGCAAACCGGCGTCTGGCTATGAAATCGTGCGTGTCCGCTTCGGCGGCGACGGACAAGCGACGCGGATCGAACCGTTCCTGACCGGGTTCATGAGCACGGATGGTCGCAGCCACTATGGTCGGCCCAGCGGCCTGGCCGTGATGCGCGACGGATCGCTGATCCTGGCCGACGATGCGAATGGTGTCTTGTACCGGATCAGCTTCGATAACGCGCACGGGTCGGCGGCAGCATACGACCCGCCCGCGGGGCCGATGCTCGAGCAGGCGGCGCGCGGCGCGAATGTCCAGCTGTTGCTGCTGCAGCGCCTGAAGGCGCAGCCAGGACCCGGCGGCGCTATTGCGGTGTCCGCGGCGGCAATTCGGGCCAATGGCGCAATCCCGCGCGAACACAGCGAATATGGCCTCGGATTTTCGCCGGACGTGTCCTGGGCGGCGGTACCCGGCGCAAGATCCTACGCGATCGTGGTCGAGGATCCGGCCGGTTCCGCGCGCCCGGTCGTCCACTGGACTGCATGGAACATTCCAGCCGCGACGACCCGATTGCCCGCAGGATTGCAGGAACGCGACCGGCTGACCGGCGGGCCGCTGGAAGGCATCATGCAAGGCGCCACGTCGCGCGGCACGGTCGGCTGGTACGGCCCGCGTCCGCCCAAGGGCGATCGGCCGCATCCCTATCACTTCCAGGTCGTTGCGCTCGACCGCATGCTGGACCTGCCGCTGGGCGCGACACGCGACCAACTGGCCGCGGCGATGGCGGGACATGTGATCGCGACCGGGGAACTCGTCGGGACTTTTGCCGAACCTGTGGGAAGCTGAGCTCCTGGCATGACCGACTTCGGGACGTTCAGGCGGTGGCAGGTCATCCTGTCACCTGTGCGACCCTGAATGGCGGTCGTCGCACGATCCGGTGGCGGCGGCGTTCCGCCCCAGCCCACCAGCTTTCGCCAGCGGTTGGGGGCGCTGCGGAACCTGCGCCCGTTCCTTGCCATGGTCTGGCGCACCAGCCGGCTCCTTACCGCCGCCACCATCATCATGCGTCTGGTGCGCGCGCTGCTGCCGATAGCGACCCTGTTCGTGGGCAAGCTGATCATCGACGAGGTCATTCGACTGACCGGCCTCTCGCCTCGCCCGGCGGGCCTTGTCGAATGGCTCGATTCGGGCTTGCTCGGCCGTCTGGAAGTGCTCTTGCTGGCCGAGCTGGCCCTTGCCGTCGTCTCCGATATCCTCGGCTGGCTCGTTGCGCTGGTCGACGGCCTGCTTTCCGACCTGGTCAGCAACGACGCCAGCATTCGGCTCATGGAGCACGCCGCCACCCTCGACCTCGCCGATTTCGAAGACGCAGCCTTTCAGGACCGGATGGATCGCGCCCGCATGCAGGCGAGCGGGCACATGTCGCTGATCGGCCAGCTGTTCGGACAGGTGCAGGACATCGTCACGGTGATCAGCTTTGCCGCCGGTCTCGTGGTCTACGCGCCCTGGCTGATCGTGTTGCTCGCCGTTGCCCTCGTGCCTTCGTTCCTGGGCGAGACGCACTTCAGTGCGCTGAGCTATGCGCTCAGCTACGTCCGGACACCGCAGCGACGCGAGCTGGACTATGTCCGACAAGTGGCCGCGAGCGTGGACACGGCCAAGGAGGTCAAGATCTTCGGCCTGAGCCGGTTCCTGATCGATCGCTACCGCACGATCGCGGTCGACACCTACGATGCTACTCGCCGGCTCGCGACGCGCCGCGCGCTATGGGGCGCCGGCTTCGCCGGCCTGGGCACGATCGCCTATTACGGCGCCTATGCCTATATTGCCTGGCGCGCGGTCACCGGCTCGCTGTCGATCGGCGACTTGACCTTCCTGGCGGCTTCGTTCCTGCGGCTGCGCGGGCTGTTGCAGGGACTGCTGACAGGCTTTTCGGCAACGGCAGGACAAGCCCTTTATATAGACGATCTCTTCTCCTTTTTCAGGACCGTGCCCGGCATCCGTTCACCCGAGAACGCGCTGCCCTTCCCGTCTCCGATACGGCAGGGCTTTGTCTTCGAGAACGTCGGCTTCCGCTACCCGGCAGCCGAACGATGGGCGGTGCGGCATCTGTCCTTCACCCTGGCGCCCGGCGAGGTGCTGGCCCTGGTTGGCGAAAACGGCGCCGGCAAGACCACGCTCGTGAAGCTCCTTGCCCGGCTCTACGACCCCGTCGAAGGTCGCATCCTGCTCGACGGGCAGGATCTGCGCGACTACGACCTCGAAGCGCTGCGCGCAGCGATCGGCGTAATTTTCCAGGATTTCGTGCGCTACAACCTGCCGGCGGCCGACAACATCGCGGTTGGGCGTATCGACGCGCGGGACGACCGCGGACGCATCGAAGCCGCTGCTGCCGCCTCGCTCGCCGATGGCGTCGTCGCCAAGCTGCCCGACGGCTACGACCAGATGATCGGCAAGCGCTTTCGCAACGGCGTCGACCTGTCAGGGGGCGAATGGCAGAAGATGGCGATCGCCCGTGCCTATATGCGCGACGCCGAGGTGCTGATCCTCGACGAGCCGACGGCCGCCCTCGACGCCCGCGCCGAATATGAGGTGTTCCAGCGCTTCCGCGAACTGAGCGCCGGGCGCTCCGCGGTGCTGATCTCGCACCGATTTTCAAGCGTCCGCATGGCCGATCGCATCCTGGTGCTGAACAATGGTCACGTGGAGGCATCAGGCACGCACGAGGCGCTGCTCGCGGCGGGCGGGCGCTATGCGGATCTGTTCGAACTCCAGGCTGCAGGCTATCGATGACGGCACGGCGGCGGCGGCGACACGAGGCCCCGACACGGCAGGCGATCACGCCGGTTCGCGCGTTAGGATCATCATGCGCCGCATCACCAAACCCCTCGTCCTGCTGCCGATCCTGTTGGCGGCAGCGCCCGCGCCTGTGCCGTTGCCAGGGCTGTGGGAGCATACCGTCGTTTATGTCGTCGACGAGGTGAATGGCTCCGCGCTGATCGCCGACCAGGCGCAAAGCATGCTGCCATCGCCACCACCGTATCGGATGTGCCACACCGCTTCGGATTTCGCGGATCCACGAAGCTTCCTGCTCGCCAGCAAGGCCGTTCAGTGCCGCTTTTCCCGCTATGAAATGGCAAGCGGGACGGTCACGGCAGCGGGCGAGTGCAAGGACAGCCGCTACCCCGCCCTCCGCGTCGACGGCTCAGGTCGCTATGACGCGAATGGCTACGACTTCAACTTCTCGGGCCAGGCGCAGTCCGCTGAGGTCATGATCAATTTCCGCGGTCGCGACAGCGGCCGCCGCATCGGTTCATGTCCGGCCGGTGGCGCGGGTCGCTGAGCATGTGGAGCCTCTGCGTCATCGACCAGCCGCCAGCTCCATTCGCGCGGAGCCGAAACACCCGCGCAGCTTGAAGGCGGCGGTTCAGGGCAAGACGTCCACCAGGGCTTGCGGCTGCAGCAACAAGGGCTTGCGGCGCAGCGCTTCGACCTCGTCGATCTCGATGGGAATGAAGCGTGTCAGCCACTCATGGCCGCTCTTCGTCACCAGGACATTGTCCTCGAAGGCGACCCGCGTACCGTCGAAAACGGCGCCCTGCTCGATGGCAAGCACCATGCCGGGTTGCAGCGGCCCGACGTAATCGCCGTGCTCGTGGACCTCCATGCCGATGAAGTGGCCGATCCCGTAGGTATAGCTTTCGTCCCAGCCGCCCTTCTTGCGCAGCTCGCGCATCGCGATGTCCTGTAGCGCCTGCCAGGTGACGCCGGGCTTCACCGCAGCGATCACCGCCTTCTGCACGTCGAGGACGCCCTGGTAGACTCGCCGCTGTTCGGGCGTGAACGTCCCGTCGGCCGGCACCGTCCGCTGGATGTCGGCGCTGTAATGGTTCATCGCTGCCCCGGTATCGAAGTGGACGAGCCCCCCCGGCAGGATGCGTGCGTCACCCTTGCGGGCCGCCTCTTCCTCGGCATGCGTCTCCCATTTCAGCTTCCCGTCGAGGTTGCTCGCCACCGACACACCGGTCAAAAAACCCAGCGTCGCCCCGTGCAAGCGATAGAGATAATCCATCGATTGCATGACCTGCAACGTCGTCAGGCCGGGCTTGGCTATCTTCATGCCTTCCTGAAGGCCAAGGCCGGTGATCGCGATCGCGCGGTCGAGGTTCTTGCGCGCGAACGGGTCCAGCACCATCCGCATCGGATCGAGCACGTCGCCGGCATCCCGGACAACAACCTCGCTGGTCGCGGCGCGCACCCTGTCGACAAAGGCAAGCCGCGGGCTCATCGGCTCGTTGAGGTTGTCGAACCGCGGGTAATTGACCCAGAGCAGCTTGTCCTTGCCCGCCCAGCCGCGGGCGTAATCGCTCGCGACTTCCTTGAAACGCTGCTGGGTGATGCGCAGGTTGCGATAATCGGTCAGCGCGCTGCTCAGATGCTCGAGGAAGCGGGCACGGGGGAAGACGTGCTCGATACCCGACAGGCGTGTCGCCTCGGCTGGCGCCATGTCGGTGTAGAGAACCTCCTGGTAGCGTTCGCCCCTCGGGTTGATGACGAGGACATGGCCCGGCGGATCGGCGTCGTAGATGCCGGTCAGGAAGACGAAATCCTTGTTCTCGGTATCTTCGGTATAGCCTTCGTAGAGATTGGGCTGCGACCGGTCGGCACTGGTGATGACGGCCAGACCGCTTTGCAGCCGCTGCCGGAGTTCGGCACGCCGCGCGATCGCCGCCTCCCGATGGCCGTCGCGAAACTTGAGAGCGGCCGTCGACACATGCCCGGCCGCCTGTGCCGGCGTGGTAAGACCACCCATGAGCAGCCCGATCACGGCCAGCACGAGTCCGCCCCGACGGGGCCTCGCAGATTGCGCCGGCCTGCACATTTCGACCTCCTTGCTCATTCGATTTCCGTCACGGCGTCGGCAGCCCGGGCAGGTCGGCGGCCGGCCAGGCGACGCCTGCCTTCTCCGATGCCGCCTTCAGCGCCGGCAACCGCTCGCCAACGAGCCGCCCGAGACTGCGATAGAGCGACTTGACCCCATCGTCGGCGACGTCGGTAAGCTTCACCTGCGCACTGTCCGGCGCCGCCGTGTCTTCCTGGGTGCTGGCATAAAGCCGCTGCGTCAGTTCGGCGAGCGGCAGAAACGTTTCCTGCTGCGCAAGGCCGGCTTCCTCGCCATTGAGGACGACATTCAGCCGCGTCGCCTCGTCCGCAGCCGCACGCGCCTGCGCCACCAGCGCCGGATCGGCCCTGGCGGCCACCAGGGCCTTCAACGCCGCACCCGTCTGCTCCATGCTGGCGCTCACCGTCTTGCCGGCCGCATGGGTCGCGCGCAACAACTGCTCCTGGCGGGACAGGAGCCCATCCAGCTGGCCGAGGTCGGCATCACTGACCGACACGGCAGGGTCGAGACGCACCGCGAGCGGCCGCATATGGGTGTCGTCGCCGACCGTCAACCTGACCTGATAGGCCCCCGGCACGACAAAGCGTCCCTGCGGCTTGCGCCACTCGGAGTCGCTGTTGCTCGGCGGCGCGGCAAGACGCAGGTCCCAGACGACCCGCTGCGCGCCACGCTCGGCCTTCGACGCGGCGACCTGCCTGACAAGCTTGCCGCTGCCGTCGACGATCGCGACCGTCACCGGCTGCCCCACCGCCTTGTCGCCGATCCAGTAATCGATGATGGCGCCACGCGGCGGGTTCCTGGTCGTGAAATAGCTATGGCCGAAGTTGTTGCGCCCGCGGCGCGCCTCACGGATCTGGGTGGCGCGGCGCGGCGCCGCCAGATAGCTGTGCGCACCGACCACGTCCGGCGTCAGCGCCTCGACAAGGTTGAGCTGGTCGAGCACCCAGAAGCCCCGGCCGTGCGTCCCGATGACGAGATCGTTCTCGCGCGGATGAACGAGGATGCCCTGGACCGAATTGGTCGGCAGCCCGGATCGCAGCGCGATCCAGTGGCCACCGCCATCCCGCGAGACATACACGCCGAAATCGGTGCCCACGAACAGCAGCTCGCCGTTGCGCGGGTGCGACGCAATGCTCTTGGTCGGCCCGAACGCCGGCAGGTCGGCGGTGATGTTCTTCCAGGTCACGCCGAAATCGTCGCTCCTGACGGCGTGTGGTCGGAAATCATTGTCCTGATGGCCGTCGAGAACCGCAAACACCGTGCCCTCCCGGGTCGGCGACCAGGCGACCATGGCGACCTTCATCTGGTCGGGGACGCCCGGAAAACGTGCGGTCTTCTTCCAGGTCCTGCCGTCGTCGCGGCTGATCTGGATCAACCCGTCATCGGTCCCGGCGGCAATCAGGCCAGGCCGCAACGTCGATTCCGCCAGGGCGTGCATGTTGCCGTAAAGCGCCGTGCTGGCGTGCAGGTCGATCGCGGTCGACGGCTGCACCTTGCCCTGCAACGGCAGCCGCTCCCGGCTCAGCTGGCGGGTCAGGTCCGGGCTGATGCGTTCCCAGTTGTCGCCGCGGTCGCGACTGCGGAACACGACGTTCGCGCCGAAATATAGCGTTTTGGGATCATGCGGCGAGATGACGAGCGGGCTGCTCCAGTTCCAGCGATAGGGCGCAAACTCGCCCTGCTGCGGCTGCCACGGCTGGATCGGCTTCTGCGCCCGGCTCTTGCGATCGCTCCGAAACAGGACGCCATATTGCGACTGTGAGTAGACGATGTTCGGGTCCGTCGGATCGGCTGCGGCGTAAAAGCCGTCGCCGCTCGACAGGAACGTCCAGTCCTCGTTCGCGATGCCGTCGTCGAAGCGCGTGCCGATGGGGCCGCTCCACGAGCCATTGTCCTGCGTCCCGCCATAGACGTGGTAGAATGGCTCCTGCATGTCGGCGGAAACGGTATAAAGCTGCATCAGCGGCAGGTTCGACTGCCAGTCCCAGCGCTTGCCGCCGTCGCGGGACATATAGACCCCGCCATCGTTGCCGACCATCAGATGGTCGCTGTCCTTCGGGTCGATCCAGAGGGTATGGTTGTCGCCATGGACCCGGTCCTCGAGGATGTTGGCAAAGGTCTTGCCGCCGTCTTCCGACCGCAGGAGCGGCGTCACCGGAACATAGACGCGGTCGGGTTTCATCGGATCGCAGAACAGTTCGCCATAAAACCAGTGGCTCTGGGTTTTGGCGTTGCGGCGCTCCCACGACATGCCGCCGTCGGTCGACCGGAAGGTGCCGCCGTCCGGCCCTACCGCCGATGCATACATCGTCTTCGGATCGCCGGGGCAGAAGGTCACGCCGACGCGGCCGACCGCCGTTGTCGGAAAGCCGTTGCCGACGCGGGTCCAGCTGTCGCCGCCATCGCTGCTGCGCCACAGGCCGCCCTCGTCGCCGCCGCCGATCATGCTCCACTGGCGCCGCTCGCGCTGGAACGTCGCGGCAAACAGAATGTCCGGATTTTCCGGGTGCATCGCCACTTCGACCACGCCCGTCGACGCACTTGGACGCAACAGCCGCTGCCACGACTTGCCGGCGTCCTTGCTCCGGTAAAGGCCGCGCTCCTCGTTCGGTCCCCACAGCGATCCCAGTGCCGCTGCATAGACGATGGCGGCGTTCTTCGGATGGACAAGGATCCGGCCGATGTGGCGGCTGCCCTCCAGGCCCATGTGCTGCCACGTCTTGCCGCCGTCCTTCGACCGATAGACGCCATCGCCATATTGGGAGCTGCGAACGCTGTTCTGCTCGCCGGTTCCCACCCACACCGTTTCGGGGTCGCTCGGATCGAGGGTGACGTCGCCCATCGAAACCGTCGACTGGTGCTCGAAGATCGGCGTCCAGTTCGTCCCGCCATTCACCGTCTTCCACAGCCCGCCGGAGGCCGTCGCCACGTAAATGATCCTGTTGTCGCCGGGATGCACTGCAAAGCGGGTGATCCGCCCGCTGGTCGCGGCCGTCCCGACTTCGCGCCATTTCAGGTTGGACAGGTCCTTTGAAGTCAGTCCGTCCGGCGCTGCGGCCCATGATGACGTGGCAATCATCAGGGCCGCACCGGCGATGGCGCCAAAGCGTGCGACCCGACTCGGCCCCGACCGCTGGAACGATCCCGGCAAAAGAGGAACTCGCGCTGCGTCCACCATGACCCCCCATCGCGCGACCGCGCGCCCCGACCATGCAACCATAGCCTTCATCCTTCGGACAAAGAACACCCCCTGATTGCACGTGCCGTTGCGCCGGATGCACGATCTGCCTCCCCATGGACGCAAGTATCGATCGCGCGCGGGAGCAAGCGTGCTGACGGCCGCCCTGCACGGTCGCTTGGCCGCGGGGCCGCGACCGATCGCGGCAAACGACAGCAGGGCAATCGCCGGAGGACGCATCGGTGCCACGTCCCTGAAGGCAGGGGCCGGCATGTCTGCAAGCAGGGGCGATCAACGGGCGGCGACGGCAGCCGATCATTCCGCGCTTGAGAAGGAGCGAGATGTCGCGTTATTCCAGACAAATAGCATTCTGGGGGTGACATGATCGAGCGGCGCAAATTCCTGCAGGGGGCAGCGATGCTCGCGATGAGCGACACGCTTCCCGCATTTGCCGCGGGCGGTCAGGACGCTGCATTGGCTGCGCTGCTGCAGCATCATTCCGAAGCCTATCTTCGCCGCATGCCGCAAGAGGCGACCGGCGGACGGCGGGCGACCGACGCCTCTGCTGCGTCGCGGTCCAGTCTCGACGATCGCTCACAGGCGGCCCGCGGGCGCGACCGTGGCGCGATAAAGATGGCGCTCTCCGGCCTGGCGGGGATCGATCGCGCCGCGCTCTCGCCCAAGGCCGCGCTCGACTATGACGTGGCACGCTTTGTCTACACCACGCTCGACGACCTGCTCGGGCGCTACGGATTCGTCGATCTCAATCTTCGGCCGAGCCCCTACATCGTGCAACAGATGGGTGGTGCCTGGTACTGGCTCCCGGGCTCGATCGGCGAGCGGCAACCGCTCGATGCGCCTGGCGACGTGGCGCCTTGGCTGGCGCGGCTCGATGGCTTTGCCGTGGCGCTCGATCAGGAGACCGATCGCATTCGCCACGACGCCGCCGAAGGCGTGTCGCCGCCGGGTTTCGTGATCGACCGTACCATCCCGCAGCTAAAGTCGCTGCGCGACGAGAGTCCGGCGAAAAGCCGGTTGATCGCCCCGATGCTGGCGCGGATCGCCGCACAGGGCTACGGCGATGTGTCGGCGCGCGCGGAGACGATCCTGCGCACACGGATCGTGCCCGCGCTCGACCGTCAGATCTCCATACTGGACTCGCTGCGAGCGCGCGCTTCCGACGTGGGCGGCGTGTGGCGCCTGCCTGACGGCGAGGCCTATTACGCCTCCGCGCTGCGCGCCAACACGACCACCGATGTCGCGCCCGGCGAACTGCACCGCGAGGGCCTGGCGCAATGCCGCGCGCTCTCCGCCGAGATCGACCGCCTGCTGACGTCGCAGGGCCTTGGCAAGGGCAGCGTCGGCGAGCGCCTCGCGGCACTCGACGCCGACAAGCGCTTCCAGGCATCGGGCGACCTCGGTCGCGCAAAGCTGCTGGCCCTGGCCGAGCGACAGATCGAAGCCACGACCGCCAGGCTCGGCAATGGCTTCCACACCGTCACGGTTCACCCGGTCGAAGTCCGACGCATGGAGCCCGGCGTGGAGCAGGGGTCGCCGGGGGCGATGTATCACGGTCTTGGCAGCGCCGGGACGGGCCTCATCACCGTCAACCTGCTGCAGCCCGAAGAGAATGCCGCCTGGCGGATGCCGACCCTGATCCACCATGAAGGCGTTCCGGGACATCACTATCAGGCAAGCGTCATGCGCAATACGCCCGCCCTGCCGCTGTTCAGGCAGCTGGTGCGCTTCTCGTCCTACAGCGAGGGCTGGGCGCTTTATGCCGAGCAGGTCGCCGATGAACTCGGCGTCTACGAGGACAATCCCTTCGGGCGCATCGGCTCGCTGCAGTCGCAACTGTTTCGCGCGGCGCGCATCGTCGTCGACACCGGGCTTCACCACGAGCGCTGGACGCGCGAGAAGGCGGCCAACTGGATGGTCGAGAACGCCGGCGAACCCCCACTCTCCACCGATCGCGAGATTGCGCGCTATTGTGTCCTTCCGGGCCAGGCGTGCGCCTTCAAGGTCGGCGCCAACCGCATCGTCGCTGCGCGCGAGGCCGCCCGGGCGAAGATGGGCGACAAATTCGACGTCCGCGACTTTCACGATCTGGTTCTGAAGGCGGGACCGGTGCCGATGGCCGTCCTCGAAGCGGCGGTCGCGGCATGGGCATCGGCCTAGCGGGACACGAGCCGGCGAGATGCGACCGGACGGGCCGTGAATCGATGCTGCAGCAGAAGGATGCTGATCCGGCGCCAGCTGCCGCGCAGACCATGGACCCCGACTTCGCCAAGTCCGCAAAGAAATGGACGACCCCGCCCGGCGACGGACCTTGAAGGAAGACCAACCGTGTTGAAGCGCCTGTTCTGCCTGTTCCTGCTCTGCACTGCATTGCCGGCGGCGGCGTGGGACAATCGCGGTCATCGGCTGACCGGTGAACTGGCCTATGACCGGCTGCAGGCCCGCGATCCGGCCGCGGTGCAGGCGATCGTCGCCATCATGGCCCGGCATCCCGACCGGGCGCGATTCGATCGCAACCTGGCCGGGATGTCGGGCGAGGCACGGACGCGTCGGATGTTCGGGTTGATGGCACGTTGGCCGGACGATGTCCGTGACACCCGATGGGACCGGCCGGATTGGCATTATGCACTGAAGGTCATGCATGGCTGGACCTGGCTCGACTGGTACACCGCCGGCAAGGCCGAGGCGCAATGGGCAGCCAACCTCGCCAGCGCGCGCAGCGCTGCCGCGCCGCCAGAGCAGCGCGCGGTGGCGCTGTGCTGGCTGCTGCATATCGGTGGCGACATGCACCAGCCCCTGCACCGCGGCCACCGGCTCGACGGGACCTGGCTGAAAAGCGACCGTGCCGGCACGATCGCCTATGTCCGACGCGGACCCGGACTGCCGCCGATGGCGCTGCATCAGCTCTGGGACAAGGCGTTCGATCCGACAGGTGTCGATGGCGGCGACGAGAACGGCGACGTCGCGCGGCTGCATGCAGCCTTCGCGCCGCGCGAGGTTGCCATGGCGCCCGATGGCAATTTCGCCAACTGGCTCGACGAAAGCGAAGCGCTGGCGCGGGCACGCGGCTATACCGGCCCCGCCTTGCGCGCCACCAGAGCCGAAGCCGCGGCGCCGCCGATGACGCCCGCGTACATGACGATGCTGCGCGCCATTGCCGAGCGCCGCGTCATCGCCGCCGGCGTCCGAATGGGTGCAGCGTTGCAAGGTCTGCGCTGAAGCTGGCGGGCTGAAAGGTCGGCAGATGCACAGGCGCATGGGCAACAGCGCCGCGATCGGACCCCGGCACTCCAGATTGGCCGTCAGCGCAAGGCTGTCTGTCAGGCCCCTTTTATCCAGCTCGCGACCTTGGCCTCGACGACCACGAGCGGAAGTGCGCCCGTATCGAGAACCTCGCGATGAAAATCCCGGATATCGAAGCGTGGGCCCAGCGCCGCCGCCGCCGACTGCCGCAATCGCTGCAGGGTCAGTTCACCGATCTTGTAGGCGCACGCCTGGCCGGGATAGCTGATGTAGCGGTCGATCTCCACGGCCACATCGCGCGGCGCCATCGACGTGTTGTCGAGCATATAGGCAATGGCGCGCTCACGGTTCCAGCGCAGCGCGTGAATGCCGGTGTCGACGACGAGCCGCACGGCGCGCAGCATCTCCATGTCGAGATGGCCGAACCACTGCCAGGGATCGGTAAACATGCCGAGCTCGCGCCCCAGCGATTCGGCGTAGAGGCCCCAGCCCTCGGCGTAAGCGGTGTTGGAGCCATAGCGCAGCAGCGGCGGCAGCGCGCTATTCTCGCGCACCAGCGTGATCTGGTAATGATGCCCGGGAATGCCCTCGTGAAGGGTCAGCGTTTCCAGCGTCGGGATCGGCCGCGTGCCGAGCATCGACATGTTGAAAAAGAGCGTGCCGGGCGTCACGCCGTCCGCCGGGCCGGGCCGGTAATAGCCGGTGCCGCGCTGGTCGCCGAGCACCGGCAGCGGTGCCACCCGAAACGGCGCCCTGGGTCGGTCGTGGAACAGGCGCGGCATGCCCAGCCAGATGCGAGCCTCGATGGTCGCAAAGCGCTCGAGAAGTTCGACCGGCGTCTTGCAGTAGAATTTCGGATCATCGCGGACGTGGCTGAACAAGGCCTTCAGGTCGCCGGCAACGCCCAGATGCGTCCGCACCATCTCCATTTCGGCGCGGATGCGGGCGACCTCGGACACGCCGAGCGCATGGATGGCATCGGCGGTCATCGTCGTCGTGGTGTGCCGGGCAAGCTCGGCCGCATAGAGCGCATCGCCATGCTTCATCGCCCAGCGCCCGGGATCGGCGAGCGCCACCGGCAGATAGTCGTCGCGCAGATAGGCCTGCCAGCGCCGATAGCCAGGCAGGACCCGCGTCTCGACGACATTGCGATAGGCCACAGTCAGCCGCGCCTTTTCGGCGGTGCCGAAGTCGGCCGGCAGCTGCCGGATGGCGACGAGGAAGGGACTGGCCTCCAGCGGCTGGGCCAGCACGGCGTCGATCTGCTTCAGGACATTCTCGACGATGATGCGCGGCTGCAGGATCCCGGCAGCGCGGCCCTGGCGCAGCCGGACCAAGGTGTTGTCGAGATAGGCTGCAAAGCCCTTGAGCCGCTCCAGGCCGGCGGCGTAGTCGTCCGGCGTCACGAACGCCGCGCCGCCGCCCGCGACGAAATCGGGAAATTCGACATGGAGGCCGAACGACGGGTTGAGCGGCGCCTGCCCGGCGATGGCGAACAGCCCGCTGTCGATGAAGGCCAGCGTCTGCCGGGTGTTATAGGCAAAGACATCCCAGGCAATCGTATCGGCGCGGTTCAGCCGGGTGCGGTCGATGCCTTCCAGCGCCGCAAGCTCGCGGCGCTTGTTGGCCAGCAGCGTCGCCGCATATCGGTCACTGGTCGGATCGACGAACGCCGGGCTGCCCGGCGGTCGCGCCGTGCCGGGCTCCCCGGTCGGATCGAGCGCCGCATCGGCGGCGGCGCTGGCGTCGAGCAGGGCCCGCAGCCGGACCGACGGATCGTTTTCGGCGCCGATCGCGGGCATCGCGGCGCCGGCCGCCAGCAAGCCGAGCGTGGTGCGGCGCGAAACCCTCATGCGCCCGCGGCCCAGCGGTCGACGGCGCCGACCAGCGTCTGCATCGGCATCGGGCCGCCGAGCAGCACGACATCGTGGAAGCCGCGAATGTCGAAGCGGTCGCCCATGCGCTTTCGCGCCGCCTCGCGGCTGGCAGCGATCTGCGTCTGCCCGACCTTGAAGCTGCACGCCTGGCCCGGATAGACGCAATAGCGGTCGATCTCGCGCTGGGCCGGGACGGGGCTTTCGCCGGCATTGTCGACCATCCATGCGACGGCTTCGGCCCGTGTCCAGCGCTTGTGGTGGATGCCGGTGTCGACGACGATGCGGGCGGCGCGGAACAGCATCGACTGGAGATAGCCGATGCGGCCGACCGGATCGGCGTCGTAGCAGCCCATCTCGTCGGCAAGTTGCTCGGCATAGAGCGCCCAGCCTTCGGTATAGGCCGAAAAGCGCACCAGCCGCCGGAATGACGAAAGCGCGCCGGCGGAATCGACCGCGCCGGCCTGGAAATGATGGCCCGGGATGCCCTCGTGATGGGCCAGCGTCGGCAGTCGCCAGTCGGGCTGTTCGGCGGTCGAACGCAGGTTGATGACGAAATTGCCGGCCTCGCCTTTGGCGCCGCCATTGTAGAAGGCGCCGGGCGAGCCGGCCTCCACCGCGACGGCCATCCGCTTGACGCCGATCGGGGCGACCGGGATGGCGCTGAACATGCGCGGCAGCCGGCTGCGGGCATCGTCGAGAATAGTCTTCAGATCGGCGATGATGGCGGCCCGGCCTGCATCGTCATCGGGCTTCTGGAAGCGCTTGTCTTCGTTCAGCGCGGCGATGCGCGCACCGACCGATCCCGATGCATAGCCCTGGGCACGCAGGCTGGTATCGAGCGCGGCGGTGTAGTCGGCGACTTGCGCCAAGCCGATGCGATGCAGCTCCGCGGGCGCCAGGTCGGTCGTGGTGTTGGCGCGCACCGCCGCTGCGTAATAAGCCTCGCCATCCGGCAGCCGCCACACGCCGGCGGTATCGACGGCGCGCGGCCGCACGGCCTCCAGCGCGGCGATCTGGCGGGACAGCGCCGGCGCCACCTGCTGGCGAAAGGCGGCGATGGCCCGATCCACCGGAAAACCCGCCCCGCCACGCTGCACCGCCGGCGCGATCAGCGCCGAAGTTGCCGGATCGGCATCACGCACGGCAGCGATCTGGGCGGTGGTGCGGGCGATGACGAAATCGGGCGGGATCACGCCGATGCCGGCATCATGGGCAATCCGCGCCGATTCGTGGTCGAGCGCGGCGGCAAGGTTGGCGAGGCTTGCGAAATAGGCGTCGCGGCCGGCGGGCGTGTTAACCGACCGGCGGCTGCCGATGCCATCAGGCAGCCAGTAATAGGCGCCGTTCATCTGGTTGACGACATAGGGGCTGGGCCGCAGGTCGATATCGATAAAGCCGTAGCGGCCGAGCAAGTCGTCAAGCGTCGCATGGACGAAGCGCGCGACATCGAGGTCGTCTCTTGACCGCGCCGACAAGGCGCTGCGATCGATGGCCGCCAGCGCCGTCAGCGCTTGCCTGGACGCGGCACGATCTGCGGCCATCGCCGCCAGGGAGCGGTCGCCCAGCCGGCCGGACTCGTCACTGCCGGTATCGGGGTAGCGCTGTTGCAAGGCATCGGCCTGGTCCTGCAGCAGGCCCGCCAGCCGAGCATCGGCACTGGTCGCTGCGACAACCGGCCCGGCCGCGGCGGCGAACGCAGCAACGCCGGCTTGCGCGAGCAGGGAGCGACGATCGATCATGTGGGAATTTCCTTGGTGACGCAGCCGAAAGCAACGATTTCAGCGGCAGCGTCAACGGCAATTGTCGGGCCCATCGATGAGCGGGTCTGTCGAACCGTCGCAGGCTGTGCAGCGTCATGCCGTTGCTGGGTGCACCGCTGCTGGGCCAATTGCAGCGATGCTCGATGCGGCCCGAGGATATCCAGCACAGCTTCAACAGGTGCGGCCCGTCTCCAGGCCATCCTTGTTCATCGGCCGAGATCGGCCGAGACGGCGTGACCCACTGTGCTTCGGGTCACGTCGGCTTCGCCGATTCTTGAGCAAGAAGGCTGCCGTGATGGCCCGGTAATGGCCACAATCATCGCAGGTCCCCGAGGGGAACGTTGAGTTATTGAACTGCAAAGGGCCGGATGGTGCTGTCGGGGAGGATTGAACTCCCGACCTCAGCCTTACCAAGGATGCGCTCTACCACTGAGCTACGACAGCATTCCGGCGAAGGTCCGCGCCTATGGGGGAGGGGTGGCGGGCTGTCAAGAAAGCGTGTGAGGGTTTAGGGTGAAGCGATGACGAAGAAGCCCGAATTCGATGCCGACGCGGCAAGACAGCAACGCCTGGCGGCCGCGCTGCGCGCCAACCTTGCCCGCCGCAAGGCGCGTGACCGGGCGACGCCGGAACCGCCGGTGTCGGACTGACTGTCATCCCGGCGAAGGCCGGGACCCATGGCCCACCGGCTGCGGCCGCACGCGAGGCACTCCCGCAGCCAAGATCGTGGGCCATGGGTCCCGGCCTTCGCCGGGATGACAGCAACGGCAGACGTCAGCCCTTCGCCGCGACCGCCTTCTCGACCGCCGCGGTCACCTCGGGCGACGTCGGCGTGATCTTCGACGGGAAGGCGGCGATCAGCTTGCCGTCGCGCCCGACCAGATATTTGTGGAAATTCCACTTCGGCACATTGCCGGCGCCCATTTCGGCGGCCGCCCAGCGATAGATTGGCGCTGCCTTGTCGCCGGTGACGACGCTCTTTTCGGTCAGCGGGAACTTGATGCCGAACTTCGATTCGCAGAACGTCTTGATCTCGCCGGCGTCATCATATTCCTGGCCGCCGAAATCGCCCGACGGCACGCCGATGACGGTGAAGCCCCGCGCCTTGTAGCTGTCCTGCAGCTTTTGAAGGCCCTCGTACTGCGGGGTGAAGCCGCAGAAGCTGGCGGTGTTGACCACCAGCAGCACCTTGCCCTTGTACTGGGCGAACGGCATCGGCTTGCCGTCGATGGTCTTCATTGTGAACTGATACGCGCTCTGCGGCATCGGCGACGCGGCGACGAGCGCGACGACGGCAACCGCGGCGGCGAGGATAGGCTTCAGCATCCGGTTCTCTCCCTGAACAGCCGTTGGTATAGCACGGCCCTGCAACAATTTCGCCAGTGCGCGAATCGTAGCAGGCGCCTCAGATCGGCGCCGTCGCCGTCGCCAGCCAGGCCTGCGCCGCATCGTCGAGCTGCGGGCCGATCTCGGCGAGCACGCGGGCGTGATAGGCATCGATCCAGGCGCGCTCGACCGGCGTCAGCAGGCCGGTGTCGATCAGGTTGCGGTCGATCGGTGCCAGCGTCAGCTCGCGAAAGCCGAGCATCGCCTTTTCGGCACCGGGCACCGTCCGCGGCTCGACGAGCACCAGGTTCTCGACGCGAAAGCCGTATTCGCCGGATTTGTAATAGCCCGGCTCGTTGGACAGGATCATGCCCGCCGCCAGCGGCTCGTCGCCGCCGGTATAGGCGGCGCTCGACGCGATCCGCGCCGGGCCTTCGTGGACAGCGAGATAGCTGCCGACGCCGTGGCCGGTGCCATGGCTGTAGTCGAGGCCCGCCTCCCACAGGAACTGCCGCGCCAGCACGTCGAGCTGGATGCCGCGGGTGCCGACCGGGAACACCGCGCGGCCGAGCGCGATATGGCCCTTGAGCACGCGGGTGAAGCGGTCCTTCATTTCGGGCGTGGGCGTGCCGACGACCATCGTCCGCGTCACATCGGTGGTGCCGTCGCGATACTGGCCGCCCGAATCGACGAGATAGATCGAATCCATGACGATCGGCCGGCTGCTTTCGTCGGACACGCGGTAGTGCGGGATGGCGGCGTTGGGCCCGGCACCCGAGATGGTGTCGAAGCTCAGATCCTCGAGCACGTTGGTCTGGTCGCGGAACTGCTTCAGCTTGGCGGCGGCGCTCATCTCGGTCAGCTCGCCCTTGGGGGCCTCGCCGTCGAACCAGTGCAGGAACCGGGTCAGCGCCGCGCCGTCGCGCTTGTGGGCGGCGATGGTGCCGGCGATTTCCGTGGCATTCTTCAGCGCCTTGGGCAGCACGACGGGGTCGCGCGCCTCCATAATGGTAGCGCCGCCGGCGGTCAGCGCCGCGAACACCGCCGCAACAGCACTGTTGGGGTCGGCGACCACCGTCCTGCCGGCAAAGCCGCCCAGCGCCGGCTCGAACGCCTCGCGCGGCTGCGGGCGGACATCGGCGCCCATATGGGCGCGGATATCGTCGGACAGTTTTTCGGGCGCGGTGAACAGGTCGATGCTGGCATCGGCATGGACAATCGCAAAGGCCAGCGCCACCGGCGTCCGCGACACGTCGCGGCCGCGGATATTGAGCAGCCAGGCGATCGAATCGAGCGCCGTGATGACGACGGCATCGGCGCCGCGCTGCGCCAGCCAGGCCGCCACATCGGCGCGCTTTTGCGCCGATGTGCGCCCGGCATGGGCATCGAGATGCACCTCCAGCCGCGCCGCGCTCGGTGCCGGGCGCCCGGCCCAGATGCTGTCGATGGGGTTGTGGCTGACGGCGACGAGCTCGGCGCCGCGGGCCTTCAGCAGGTGCGCGGTCGATTCGGCCCAGCCACGGGTGTGCAGCCAGGGATCATAGCCGATGATGTCGCCCGGCCCGGCATGGTCGGCGAGCCACTGCGCCGCGCTGGTTTTCGGCACGTCCTGATACTCGAACAGGTCGCCCGGCACCTGCTCGCGCACCTGCAGCGTATAGCGGCCATCGGTGAAGATCGCCGCCTTGCCGCCGATCACCGCCGCCGACCCGGCCGAGCCCTCGAACCCCGTCAGCCACGCCAGCCGCTGGGCATAGCCGCCGACATATTCGCTCATGTGCTCGTCGGTCAGCGGCACGACGAAACCGGTCAGCCGGTCGGCCTCCAGCTGTTGCGACAAAGCGGCGAGGCGGTCCTTGATGGTGGACATGGGGCATACTCATTCTAGGGTGCGCCCGACAACATAGTCGGGTGCCGCCGCCTGCGCCAGCAGACGCCGCGCCCCGCGACCACGAAAGCCGCCATGTCGATTGCCAAGCCCCCCGTCGCCGCCGTCCGCCCGCACAGCACGAGCCATCACGGCGTCACCATCACCGATGATTATGCCTGGCTGAAAGACCCCGCCTACCCGGTCGTCAGCGACCCGGAGATTCTCGCCCATGTCGAGGCCGAGAACGCCTGGTTCGAAGCCAACATGGCGCCGCTGAAGCCGCTGACCGACACCATCTACGAGGAACTGAAAGGCCGGGTGAAGCAGGACGACGCCAGCGTGCCGGTCAGGGACGGCGCTTATGAATACTGGTGGCAGTTCGCCCCCGGTGCGCAATACCGCACCTGGCTGCGCCGTCCCCTCGGCGGCGACGAACAGGTCATCCTCGACGAACCGGCGCTCGCCGCCGGCCATGACTATTTCCGCCTCGCCGGCAGCAGCGTCAGCCCCAATGGCCGCCTGCTCGCCTATGCCGTCGACACCGCCGGCAGCGAGCGCTTCACGCTGAAGATCCGCGACCTCGAAACCGGCGCCGATATCGAGACCGTCACCGACGCCAGCGTCGGCGTCCCCGTCTGGGCCGCCGATTCGGCATCGCTCGCCTGGACCGAGGTCAACGACAATTGGCGCCGCTTCCGCATCCGCCTGCACCGGCTCGGCCACACGGAGGACACGACCCTCTACGAGGAAATCGAGGACAAGGGCTTCGGCGTCAGCGTCGGCCGCAGCCAGGACCGCGCCTGGTTTGTCATCGCCACGTCGGACCATGTCACCAGCGAGGTCCGGCTGGTCCCCACATCCGCGCCCGAGACGCCGCCGCTTCTCGTCCGCCCGCGCCAGCCCGGCGTCGCCTATGATGTCGATGTCCGCGGCGACACATTGTTCATCCGCACCAACGACACCCATGTGAACTTCCGCCTCGCCACCGCGGCCATCGCAGCACCCGGCGACTGGCGCGAGCTCGTTCCCGGCTCCGACCAGGACTACATCACCGGCTTCAGCGCCTTCGCCAGCTATCTCGCCATCCAGGGCCGCCGCGACGGCCTCGACCAGATCCGCCTGCGCCGCGATGACGGCAGCGAGACGCTCGTGCCCTTCCCCGAGGCGTCATACAGCGTCGGCATCGGCGCCAACCCCGAACCCGACGCGCCGCTGCTGCGCCTCGGCTATACCTCGATGGTCACCCCGGCGACGGTGTTCGACTATGATGTCGCGACGGGCCAGCTGATCACCCGCAAGGTCCAGGTCGTGCCCTCGGGCTATGACGCCGCGCGATACGCCACCGAGCGCCTGATGGTCACCGCCCGCGACGGCGCCCGCGTGCCGGTGTCGATCGTCTACAAACAGGGTTTTCCCCGCGACGGCAGCGGCAAGGTCCACCTTTACGGCTATGGCGCCTATGGCATCGCCATGTCGCCCGCCTTCTCCGCCGGCCGGCTCAGCCTGCTCGATCGCGGCATCGCCTATGCCATCGCCCATATCCGCGGCGGCGACGACATGGGCTATCAATGGTATCTCGACGGCAAGCTGGAAAAACGCACCAACGCCTTCACCGATTTTGTCGATGCCGCCCATGGCCTCATCGCCGCCGGCTGGGCGACCGAAGGCAACATTTCGGCCAGCGGCGGCTCCGCCGGCGGCGAGCTGATGGGCGCCGTCATCAATAGCGATCCCGGCCTGTGGCGCGCCGTCGTCGCCGATGTGCCCTTCGTCGACGTGCTCAACACCATGCTCGACGACAGCCTGCCGCTCACCCCCGGCGAATGGCCCGAATGGGGCAATCCGATCACCGACCCGGCGGCGTTCGACCTCATCCGCAGCTACAGCCCCTATGACAATGTCACCGCCCAGGCCTATCCGCCGCTGCTGGTCACCGCCGGCCTCAACGATCCGCGCGTCACCTATTGGGAGCCGGCGAAATGGGTGGCGAAGCTGCGCGCCCACAAGACCGACGACAATGTGTTGCTGCTGAAGACCAACATGGGCGCCGGCCATGGCGGCAAGTCGGGGCGGTTCGCGGCGCTGGAGGAACAGGCCGAGGAATATGCCTTCATCCTGGCGCGGTTCGGTCTTGCTGATGCCGCCGCCGGCTGACCGCACGCCTTTTTCGCTGTCGGTGACCGCCGTCGCTGCCGACATCGACGAGCTCGGCCATGTCAACAACACCGTCTACCTGCGCTGGGTGCAGGACGTCGCGACGGCGCACTGGCAGGCGGTGGCACGACCCGAGGATATCGACCGCTATGTCTGGGTCGTGTCGCGCCACGAGATCGATTACCTGCGCGCCACCCTGCCCGGCGAGACGGTGACGCTGACGACCTGGGTCGGCACACCGAAAGGCGCCCGCTTCGATCGCCATGTCGAGATCAGCGACGGCACCGGCAAGCCCAAGGTCCGCGCGCTGACGATCTGGGCGCTGATCGACCGCGCCACCGGCCGCGCCATCCGCGTACCAGCCGACGTCGCGGCGCCGTTCCTGCGGTAAACTCCTCCCTCCCCCTTGAGGGGAGGGCGACTCGCGCTTGCGCGAGCGGGGTGGGGGTCCCCATCTCCGAAACAGGCAAACTCCCACCCCGCTCGGCTGGCGCCGAGTCGCTGCATCCACGTTGATCCGCTCAGGCTGAGGTTGTCGAAGCCCCTACCCGCACCGACCTGCAATACGGCTTCGACAAGCTCAGCCTGAGCGGGCCTTGTGGGTCGACCAAAGCTAAAAGCGGGTCTGACCCTATGCCGCAACCACACCCCGACGCCGCCGCGCCGCAAACCCGACCAGCCCGAAGCCCGCAACAAGCATCGCCCAGGTCGACGGCTCCGGAATCGGGGCGATCGACGCCGCGATCGAATCGAGTTCGAACGCCGCGCTGGTCGTCGAGCGCAGGCGCACCCGGCTGACCTGCTCGAGCGCGTTGAAGGCGAAGGTGACGCGCCGGTTGGTCGCCCCCAGCGTCTGGTTGCCGTTGAACTGCGGCAGCTGCGAGCCGCCAAAGGTCTGGATCACGCTGCCGCCGGCATCGAGGAAATCGACGAAGTTGAAGCTGTCGATCGAACCCCAATAAAAGCTGATGCCGCCAAGCTTCTTGTTGGCCGGAACATAGCCGGCGAAATCGAAGGTCGCGCTCGAATTGGCGCCGAGCGACAGATAGACGCCGCCGACGGGCGTGCCGGCCGGCGCGGCGCGGACGCCGCCTGTCGACCCGGCGGCGATGATGGCGGTGCCGACCAGGGACTGGACGATGCCGGCGGCGGTCGGCGTGTCGAAGGTCGCGACCATCGTGAACGGGCTGGCGATGCCGGGGTCGGGCGCGCCCGGCACGCTGGTGACGATGACCGCCGCGGCGGGCGCCGCAAGGCCGGCCAGGCCGAGCATTGTCGCGCCGAGAATCGTTCCGAATTTCATGCCTGCCACCCTGTATGCCCCCGGTCGGCAATCGCCAACCCGAGCCCGTCGTTAAGGGTGCGTTAGGAAATGGGCAAGTTTAAAGATGGTTAAATTCGGCCGGAATGACGCTTTCTGGCAGCGCCCTCATCCCGCCGTCCGCGCCAGCGAGACAAGGTGGACCGCGGAGAGCAGGCAGATGGTGCCGCCGGCAAAGATCAGCGCGTGCCACGGCAGATGGGCGTGCCAGGCCAGCGGCGCCCGCCGCCGCGCCCGGTCGCCGACGCTGGCGGCCACCGTCGTCACCAGCCCGGCGCCGAGCAGCCAGAATGTCGTTTGCGAGTCCATCGCAGTCCGCTAATCCAGCAGCCGACCGCTGTGAAGCGGCAACAAACAAGGAGACCTGCCGATGTTGCGTCCTGTCCTTACCGCCGCCGTGGCGCTCGCCGCCCTTGCCGTTCCCACCGTTGCCGCCCCCGCCGTCGCGGCCACCCCGTTCGACGCCGCCATCGCCGGCGCCCATCGGTCGGACGCCAACAAGGCCCGCGACGCCGCCCGCCACCCGGCGCAGACGCTGTCGTTCTTCGGCATCAAGCCCGGCATGACCGTCGTCGAGATCTCGCCGTCGGGCGGCTGGTACACCGAAATCCTCGCCCCGGCGCTCGGCCCCCAGGGCACGCTCTACGCAGCCCACAACAACCCGGCCGCCAGCGAGAATGCCGCCAAGGGTGTCCAGCGCTTCAAGGACAAGCTCGCCGCGACGCCCGCCGTCTATGGCAACGTCAAGGTCACCGCGTTCGGCAAGGGCAGCTTCGACATCGCGCCGGCCGGCACCGCCGACGCCGTCGTCACCTTCCGCAACATCCACAATTTCTACATGAGCGATTTCGCCGCCGACGCCTTCAAGGCGTTCTTCACGGCGCTGAAGCCCGGCGGCACGCTCGGCATCGTCGAACACCGCCTGCCCGAGGACAAGCCCGACACGATGATGAAGGACAGCGGCTATATGAAGCTGTCGTACGTCCGCAAGATGGCCGAGGCCGCCGGCTTCAAGTATGTCGGCGCATCGAACGTCAACGCCAACCCGCGCGACACCCACGATTACCCCAAGGGCGTCTGGACCCTGCCGCCGAACTATGCCGAAGGCGACAAGGACAAGGCGAAATACACCGCGATCGGCGAAAGCGACCGCATGACGCTGAAGTTCGTCAAGCCGGCGAAGTAGCGCAGAATTGGCTGTCACCCCGGCGAAGGCCGGGGCCCATGAACCACCAGTTTCGGCACCCGCGAACGACTTGCTGGCCGATGACACCACCGGCAGCGGCGTGTGTGGTTCATGGGCCCCGGCCTTCGCCGGGGTGACGGGTGGGATGTTGGCGTCACCACGCCAGGCGCACGGGGTCGCCAAGGGCGCAATCTCGGCAAATACCCGTCACCCCGGCGCAGGCCGGGGCCCATGAACCACCAGTTTCGGTACGCGCTGACAACCGTCCCGCC
>QBLU01000014.1:39195-64202 GCA_003241875.1 Alphaproteobacteria bacterium | reverse complement strand
TGTCCATCGGACTGCGATCGTGGGCCCATCGGTTCTAATCAGAGAGTCTTGGTATTAGACTCGGCCGCCCGAGGCCTTTTGCGTTCCGGCGTGGGGAACACCCTCACCCGGCGCGCGTCTCGCCCCTCCCGCAGGCAGGGGAAGGGCGGTTGGGCCGCAGGCGCGCTCCTTCTCGGGCGCTTCCTCGCTGTCCTACATGAACCGGAGCGGTTATATCTTGCCGATTCTGGCTGGTGAGGCTGCGGTGCATGGCGGGGCGGGAGGTTGAAACGTCCGGCGCCCGAAATTCGGGTGGCGTTCTGTCGATTTGCGGGGTTCCGGGCAGCCTCGGGCGCGTGCCGAAAACTCTCGGGATCCGTAAAAGATGTCAAAATAGGCGCTCGAGGACGAGCGCTGCAGAGCGGGGTCCGGGACCCGCGGCTTTCCCTGTGACGCTTTCGCCTCGACGCGCCGGGCAAGGGTCCCGCCCCGGGGTTCGGGGTGTCGGGGACCTTTGCCCGGCGGTTGGTGCCGATAGCCTAGAAGCGCGTGCGGATCGTCGCGCCCCAGGTGCGGGGTTCGGCGAGGAAGCTGGAGAACAGCTGGTTGCCGGTGCCGCCAAAGGCCTGGACCTGCTGCGAGGAGCCGGCGCCCTGGAACGGCGTGTTGAACGCGACCTGCTGGTAGTTCACGTTGAAGATGTTCTGGCCCCAGAGCTCGATCGCCCAGAGCTCGTTGGGTCCACGCAGGCCGATGCGGGCGTTGACGGTGACAAAGCCGTCCTGCTGCTTTTCGACGAACAGGTCGGAGCCGGTGTTGTATTCCGACGTCAGGCGGCTGTCGGCATAGAACAGCGCGCTGAGGCCGGTGTCGCCGATCGCCGGGGTCCAGGCGGCGGACGCGGTGACGACGTGTTCCGGGGCGTTCGACATGCGGTTGCCCGGCAGCAGGAACAGCGCCGGATCGAGCGGGGCGCCGTTCTTGCTGCCCACCAGGTTGCGGGCATATTTGGTGTCGGCATAGGTATAGCCCAGGCTGACATTGATGTCGCGGACGGGGCGCAGCGTGGCCTCGATCTCGACACCCTGGGAGATGACACCGGGCTGGGTCTTGCCGGTGCAGGCGCCGGTGGCGCCGCTGTTGTCGCGATCGGCACCGTTCAGGTCGTTGCTGCAGCCGTTGATGTTCTGCACCACGAACACCGTGCCGTTGAAGGTGTTGAGCTGGAAGCTGCTGAATTCGCTGCGGAAGCCGGCAAGGTTGAGGGTGAAGCCACCCTTGCGGAACTTGGCGCCGAGTTCGAAGCTGTTGACGGTTTCGGGTTCGAACTGCAGCCCGGCGGCATCGGCATTGGAGCGCGGGAACAGCGCCGAGCCGAGATCCGAGCGATCGAGGTTGTAGCCGCCGGCCTTGTAGCCCTTGGCATAGGAGGCATAGACGAGCAGCTCGTCCACAGGCTTCCATGACAGGACGCCGGTGCCGGTCCACTGGCTTTCGGAAATGCGGTTGTTGAGATCGAGGGCGTTGAGACCGGTGCTGCTGTTGCCGGTGCACGACAGGGTGATGATGCCGCCGGCGAGGGCGGCGAGGCCCGGATTGGCGAGCAGTGGGCCGAGCGCCGCCTGCTGCGCCGGGCAGACGGTGTTGTTGTTGTTGAACTCGGCGTCGAAGATCTTGCGCTCCTTGGTGTAGCGGGCGCCGACCGTCAGGCTGAGCCGATCGGTGATCTTGAAGATGTTGTGAGTGAAGAAGGCGTAGTTCTGGCTGTCCTGGTTGTAGACCGTGCGCTGGTCGCCAAGATCGTTGAGCGTGCTGAGCCGGTTGAGCCCGGCGATGATCGGCGCGGCGCCGGCACCGAGGGCGCCGTTGAGGGCACCGATGCCGACGGGGCTGAGGCAGCCCGGGGCGGCCGGGTTGCGCAGGGCGGCGGCGGGGTTGACGTTGGCGACGACACGGCAGGAAGCGAAGGCGCCATACTGGGTGCCGAACTTGGCGTTGTCGACGAGCTGCAGCTTTTCACGGCTGTAGAAACCGCCGACCAGCCAGTCGAGCCGGTCGTCGAACAGGGAGCCCTGCAGGCGGACTTCCTGGGTGAAGGTGCGGAAACGGCGGTAGGCGTTGCCGTCGTCGGCGCGGTAGGTGAGGTCGACGTTGGTATAGTCGATGTCGGCGGCGCCGCCGGCCTTGTACTCGCGGTAGGCGGTGATCGACGTCAGCTTGGCGTCGCCCAGGTTCCAGTCGAGCTGGGCCGAGCCGCCCCAGTCGGTGGTGGTGTTGCGATAGGTGCGGCCCGGTGAAACCGCAATGTTGCGGCTGTACGGGTCGCCCGGGAAGACGTTGCCGAGGCTGGAGAGGATGTCGACGATGCGGTTGGTCGGCGAGACGGCGAGGTCGCCGGGCTGGCCGGGGGTGGGATCGAAGGTCTCGCGGGTGGAGGTATAGACGGCGGCGCAGCAGTTTTCATCGCGGTGGGTATAGTCACCGATCAGGCGCAGGCTGATATCCGACGTCGGCGTGAACAGCAGCTGGCCACGGACGAAGATGCGGTCGCGGTCGTTGACCTTGTTGCCGGAGATGACGTCGGTGTAGAAACCGTCGCGCTTGTTGTAGACACCGTCGATGCGGGCGGCGAGCTTGTCGGCGATGATCGGCCCGGTCAGGCCGGCGGCGACGCGGATGTTGTTGTAGTTGCCATAGGTGGCTTCGGCATTGCCGCCGAGCTCGAACGACGGTGCGGCGGTGATGATGTTGATGAGGCCGGCGGAGGCGTTGCGGCCGAACAGCGTGCCCTGGGGACCGCGGAGCACCTCGATGCGGTCGATCTCGCCGAGCTCGTTGAGGCCGGCGCCGGTGCGGGAGCGGTAGACGCCATCGATGAAGACCGCGACCGAGGATTCGAGGCCGGGGTTGTCGCCGACGGTGCCGATACCGCGGATGCGGGCGCTGCCATTGGCTTCGTTACCGGTGGACGACACGAGCAGCGACGGGGCGAGCTGGTTGAGGGCGCGAATGTCGTTGGCACCGGAGTTCTGCAGCGACTGCTGGCTGACGGCGGACACGGCGATCGGCACGTTGGACAGGGTGGTGTTGCGGCGGGTCGCGGTGACGATGATCTCGCCACCGTCGTTGGCGTCGGCAGCTTCGGTTTGCGCCACATCAGCGGCGGCGATCGCGGGTTCGGCGGGCGGGGTGGTATCCTGTGCAAAGGCGGCGACAGGGAACGCAAACAGGCAAGCGGACGCCAACAATAGTGTCTTCATGATACTCCCAAGGGCTTATTTGTTCGTGGTTGCGGGCAGGGCTAGGGGAGGCGACTCCGGGGAGCAACCCTTGCCGTGCCGATGCCCGCAATAGAGAGCGGCCCGTGGTAAAAATGTCACGATTCGAGGATGTTGTTACGGATGCGTTCTGCCATTACAGACTGGCCCGCCGCGGCGCGGTCAGCCTTCGGCGTCGCGGAACTGCGCCCGGCGCGGCCCCAGATAGCCGAACAGGAACGCCGCGACCTTGCGCATCTGGATCTCTTCCGACCCTTCGGTGATGCGATAGCGGCGGTGGTGGCGATAGATGTGCTCGAACGGCTTGTGCCGCGAATAACCGATGCCGCCATGGACCTGCATGGCGCGGTCGGCGGCCTCGCAGACCAGCCGGTTCGCCCAATAGTTGCACATGGAGACCTTGTCGGAAATCTCGCGCTCGATCGCCTTGTGCTCCATATGGTCCATCTGCCAGGCGGTCTTGCGGATCAGCAGCCGCAGCATCTCGATCTGGGTGGCGAGCTCGACCAGCGGCCACTGGATGGCCTGGTTGTCGGACAGCGGCTTGCCGAACGGCTTGCGGGTCCGCGCGTACTTCACCGATTCCTCGACGCAGAAATGCGCCGCGCCCAGCGACGACGCCGCCTGGCGGATGCGGTTCTGGTGGACGAACGACTGGCCGATGCCGAGCCCGCGGTCGATCTGGCCCCAATAGGCATCCTCGGGCACCCAGACATCCGTGAAGCTGACCCGCGGATGGTCGGTCGGCATGTTGAAGGTCCAGAGATACTCCTCGACCTTCACGCCCGGCGACGTGGCCGGCACGATGAAGCAGGTGATGCCCGTTGCGTCGCCATCCTTGCCCGACGTGCGGGCGAACACCATCGCATGGGTGGCCACGTGCATGCCGGTCGACCACATCTTCTCGCCGTTGATAAGCCAGCCGGCCTTGCCGTCGCGCGTCTGCGGCACGGCGCGGGTTTCCATGAAGGTCGCGTCGGAACCATGGTTGGGCTCGGTCAGGCCGAACACCGTCCGCATGGCGCCGGACATCACCGCCTCGCCGTCGCGGGCATATTGCTCCGGCGTGGCGAACTCCTTGAACAGCAGGATGAAGGGGTTGTTGCCGACGATCGAATGTTCGTTCTGCAGGTCGTTGTGGAGCCCCAGGCCCTTAGCCGCGAGATGCTCGCGGATGACCGCCATGGCGAGGTTGCTGCCGCCCTTGCCGCCCATGCTTTCGGGCCAGGCAAAGCGGTAATGCCCGGCCTTGTCGGCGACATCGCGGGCTTCGCCGAGCAGCGCTTCCCATTCGTGCTTGGGCAGCCCGCCAGCCTCCCAGTCGGTGCGCGCATATTCGCGGCGATGGTCGAAGAAGCGCATGTTGTCGTCGCGCTGCTCAATCGGCTTTATCTCGGCCTCGATAAAGGCGTCGAGCTCCGCCAGATAAGCGGTCAGTTCCGGTGCAAGCGTGAAATCCACGGTCGTTCCTCAAGGCTTTGCAGGCTTTGTGGTCCGGGCGCGGGGGACGCGCAACCTGACGGATTGACTGGATCAGTCCCCCGTCAGCGCCGCCGCAAAGTCATCGGCCTCGAAGGCGCGAAGGTCGTCCATGCCCTCGCCGACGCCGATGGCATGGATCGGCAGGCGGAATTTTTCGGCCGCCGCGACCAGCATGCCGCCGCGCGCGGAGCCGTCGAGCTTGGTCATGACCAGCCCGGTTATCTTGGCGACCTCGCGGAAGACCTCGATCTGGTTGAGCGCATTCTGGCCGGTGGTGGCATCGAGGACGAGCACCGTGTCATGCGGCGCCGCCGGCGACAGTTTCTGGATGACGCGGCGCATCTTGGCGAGCTCGTCCATCAGCCCGGACTTGTTCTGCAGGCGGCCGGCGGTGTCGATGATGAGCACGTCGGTGCCGGCGGCGCGCGCCTGCTGCAGCGCCTCATAGGCGAGGCCCGCGGCGTCGGCGCCCTGTTCGCCCGACACGACCGGCACGCCGATGCGGTCGGCCCAGATCCGCAACTGGGCAATGGCAGCGGCGCGGAAAGTGTCGCCGGCGGCGAGCATCACCGTATAATCGAGCTCGGTGAAGCGCCGCGCCAGCTTGGCGATGGTCGTGGTCTTGCCCGATCCGTTGACGCCGACGACCAGGATGACGTGCGGCCGCGGGAACGCGGTGACCGACAGCGGCTTGGCGACCGGCGCCAGCACGGCGGCGACCTCGGCGGCGACGGCGGCCTTCAACCCGGCTTCATCGACCCCCTTGGCGAACTTGGCGTCGGCGAGGCGGGCGCGGATGCGACCGGCGACGGCGGGGCCGAGATCGGCGCCGATCAGCGCTTCCTCGATGGCGTCGAGGCGGTCCTCGTCGAGCGGCAGCGTGCCCGTCGCAAGGCCGGCGAGGCTGTCGCCAAGCTTGCTCGTCGATCGGGTTAGGCCGGTCTTCAACCGGTCGAGCCAGCTCATCGATAGTGCTCCAGGTCGATCTCGCCGCGCCAGGCGATGACCGCCGGCCCGGCCATGTGGAGATGGCCGTCGGCGGCGCGGCTGATGACGAGGTCGCCGCCGGGCAGGGTGACGGTGACGCTGGCATCGGCAAGGCCGCGACGCTGCGCGATGGCGACGGCCGCGACGGCGCCGGTGCCGCAGGCGCGGGTCAGCCCGGCGCCGCGCTCCCAGACCCGCAGCACCATGCGATCGCGCGCCGGCAGCGCCGCGACGCCGACATTGACGCGTTCCGGAAACACCGGGTCATGCTCGATCTCGGGGCCGAGCGCCGCCAGGTCGACGGCATGAGGGTCGGCGACAAAGAACACGACATGCGGATTGCCGACATTGGCGGCGCCGGGATGTTCGAGCGGCCCCCAGGCCAGCGGCAGGTCGCGGGTGTCCATCGCATAAGCCAGCGGGATCGCGTCCCAGTCGAAACGCGGCAGCCCCATGTCGACGGTGGCGCCGCCCGCCGTGGCGGAGGCGGAGAGCAGCCCGCCGGCGGTTTCGATGCTGGCCTCGCCGCCGACCAGCGCCGCCACCGCGCGGCTGCCGTTGCCGCAGGCACCGACCTCATCGCCGTCGCCGTTCCAGAAACGGGCGCGGACAGTGGCCACCGCGCTCGGTTCGACGACGATCAACTGGTCGCAGCCGATGCCGGTGCGACGGTCCGACAGCCCGCGCACCTGCGCCGTCGTCAGCGCCAGTGGCTCGGCGCGGGCATCGAACACGATGAAGTCGTTGCCGAGGCCGTGCATCTTCAGGAACGGGCGGGGGGCCATGGCGGCGGTGTAGGGGGCGCCGGGCCGATCAGGCAAGGATGAACTCACCCTCGATGACCGTCCGGCACTTGCCGCTGAGGACGGCGCGATCGCCGAACAACCGGCAGCCGAGCGTGCCGCCGCGCCGGCTGGCCTGGTGGGCGGTGAAGCGATCGCGGCCGAGACGCGCCGTCCAATAGGGGGTGAGGATGGCATGGGCCGATCCGGTCACGCTGTCTTCGTCCACCCCGGCTTCGGGCACGAAGACCCGGCTGACGACATCGGCATCGCCGGGGCCGCCGGGAGCGGTGGCGATGACCATGATATCCGCCCCGCGCTGCAGATCGATGATGGCACGAAAATCGGGATCGAGCCCGCGCACGGCGGCGGCGCTGTCGAACACCGCGATGAAATAGTCGTTGCCGCGCGCCAGCACCGCCTCGGGTCGCGACCGCAGCGCCGCGGCAAAGGCATCGAGCCGATCGCCCGTCACCGGCACATCGGCGACCCAGGCCGGCAGCGACAGCGCATAGCCGTCGGGCATCCGCGCCACGGTCAGCACGCCGGCCTTCTTCGTCGAAAACCGCACTTCGGTCATGCCGGGCAGGGCGGCCAGGATCAGGTGCCCGCTGGCCAGCGTGGCATGGCCGCACAGCGCCACCTCGACGCCGGGGGTGAACCAGCGCAGGTCGAAATCGGCGGTTTCCGGGTCGGGGCAGGGCACCAGAAAGGCGGTTTCGGCAAGGTTGTTCTCCTCGGCGATCGCCTGCAGCGTCGCGTCGGGCAGCCATTCGGTCAGCGGCATGACCGCGGCGGGATTGCCGCTGAACGGCGCATCGGCAAAGGCATCGATCTGGATGAACGGCAGGCGCATCTTGGTCCTTCAGGCAGCAATGTCGGCGGCAAGCTCGCGATGGCCGCGCGGATCGATATGGATGAAGAATTCCGATTCCGGAAATGCCTCGATCAGGCGCTGCTCGACTGCATCGACGATGTCGTGCGCCGCGGCGACGGTCATCTCCGGCGCCAGCCAGATATGGAACTGGACGAAATCGACATTGCCGCTCGATCGGGTGCGCAGGTCATGGACATCCTCGACGCCCGGCACGGCCATGGCGATGGACTCGAGCTCGCGGCGTTTCTCGTCGGGCCATTCGCGGTCCATCAGCATGTCGACGGCGCGGCGCGCCGATCGCAGCGCGCTCCAGCCGATCCACAGCGCGATGATGGTGCCGAACACCGCATCGGCGCCATGGAGGCCGAGATAGGCATCGAGCGCAAAGGCCGCGATGACCGTGACGTTCAGCAGCAGGTCGCTCTGGTAGTGCAGCGAATCCGTGCCGATGGCGATCGACCCGGTGCGCCGCACGACGCTGCGCTGCCAGGCGACCAGCGCCAGAGTGAGCAGGATGCCGACGACCGACACGCCGATGCCGACTTCGGGGGCGCGCGGCAGGTCGGTGCGCCCGAACGCCGCCACCGCGCGCCACATGATGGCGACGGCCGAGCCGAGGATGAGCAGGATCTGCATCAGCGCGGCGATCGCCTCCGCCTTGCCATGGCCGAAACGGTGGTCGTCGTCGGCCGGCTGGGCGGCGAGGCCGACGGCAAACAGCGTCAGCAGCGAGGCGAGCAGGTCGAGCGCGGTGTCGGCGAGGCTGCCGAGCATCGCCACGCTGCCGGTCTCCACCGCCGCCCAGGTCTTCAACATCAGCAGCGTCGTCGCCACCGCCGCCGAGGCCAGCGCCGCCGATCGCGTCAGCCAGGCGCGATCGTCGGTCACGGGTAGAGGAGCCCGACGTCCCAACCGTCGTCGGTGCGGCTGAACAATTCGCGCTCGTGCAGGCGGTTGTCGCGATCCTGCCAGAATTCGATGGCGTTGGGGACGACCCGCCAGCCCGACCAGCGCGGCGGGCGGGGCACGGCGCGGCCCTCGAAACGGTCGCGCATCTCGGCCATGCCGGCATCGAAGGTGGCGCGGTCGGGCAGGGGGCGCGACTGGGCCGAGGCCCAGGCGCCAAGCTGCGAATCCCGCGGCCGGCTGGCGAAATAGGCGTCGGCCTCGGCATCGGCCACCAGGCCGGCGCGGCCGTCGATGCGGACCTGGCGACGCTGCGTCTTCCAGTGGAAATCCATATGGACGAACGGGTTGGCGGCGAGCTCGCGACCCTTGCGGCTGTCGAGGTTGCTGTAGAAGACGAAGCCGGCGGCATCCCAGGATTTCAGCAGCACGACCCGCACCGCCGGCCGGCCATCGGGCGTCGCCGTCGCCAGCGCAAAGGCATTGGGATCATTCGGCTCGCTCGCCTCGGCGGCGGCGAACCAATGGGCGAAACGGGTAAAGGGATCAGGCATGCCGATGCCGTAACGCCTGGGGTGTCGAAAGTCACGGTGGTGCGTGTTTCGTCATGCTGGCGAACGCCAGCATCCACTGTCGGGCGGGTGCCGGCCAGTGGCGCGACGTTGCTCGTGACGGCATTGGTTGCGACGAGCAGTCCGCGACGGCACAGTGGATGCTGGCGTTCGCCCGCATGACGTTGGGGAGGTTGTGTGGAAAAAGGCGGCTGGGTCTATATGATGGCAAGCCAGCCACGCGGCACCCTCTACATCGGCGTTACCTCCGACCTGATGAAACGGGTGTCACAGCACCGACTCGGCATCTGGCCGGCTTCACGAAACGCTACGACGTCAAATGCCTTGTCTGGTTTGAACAATTTGCCGACATCACGCTCGCAATCGTCCGCGAAAAACAACTCAAGTCGTGGCGTCGCGCCTGGAAAGTCCAGCTCATCGAAGCCGACAATCCCGATTGGCACGACCTGGCCATCGGCCTCGGCTTTGGACCTGCCGCACGCTAATCTCTGGCAATTCCCGACGCATTCCCCTAATCATGACAGCAACGCGACAAGCGCCATCAACGGCGCTGACAAGGCCTGAAAAAATCCCATGGATTCCGTGATCACGCCGCCGCCAGCCGGCGCCCCCGATATTCAGCCGATCTCGATCGTCACCGAGATGCGGACCAGCTTCCTCGATTATGCCATGTCGGTCATCGTCGCCCGGGCGCTGCCCGACGTGCGCGACGGGCTGAAGCCGGTGCATCGCCGCATCCTGTGGGGCGCGCACGAAAGCGGCTTCACCGCCGGCAAACCCTATCGCAAGTCGGCGCGCATCGTTGGTGACGTGATGGGTAAATATCACCCGCACGGCGACAGCTCGATCTATGACGCGCTGGCCCGCATGACCCAGGATTGGTCGCTGCGGCTGCCGCTGATCGACGGCCAGGGCAATTTCGGTTCGATGGACCCCGATGCGCCCGCCGCGATGCGCTATACCGAGGCGCGCCTCGCCCGTTCGGCCGAAGCGCTGCTCGCCGACATCGACAAGGACACCGTCGACTTCATCGCCAACTATGACGGCTCGGAGCACGAACCCGCCGTCCTGCCGGCGCGTTTCCCCAACCTGCTCGTCAACGGCGCCGGCGGCATCGCGGTCGGCATGGCGACCAACATCCCGCCGCACAATCTGGGCGAAGTCATCGATGCCGTCCGAGCCTGGCTCGACGACCCGCTGATCAGCGTCGAAGACCTGATGAAGTATCTGCCGGCGCCCGATTTCCCCACCGGCGCCTTCATCGTCGGCACCAGCGGCCTCCGCACCGCCTATGAGACCGGCCGCGGCACGATCACCATGCGGTCGCGCTGGATCGTCGAGGAAGGCCGCGGCGAGAAACGCAGCCTGGTCCTGACCGAAATCCCCTTTCAGCAGGGCAAGAACGCCCTCGTCGAAAAGATCGCCGAAGCGGTCAAGGACAAGCGCATCGAGGGCGTTTCCGACCTGCGCGACGAATCCAATCGCGAAGGCGTGCGGATCGTCATGGAGCTGAAGCGCGACGCGACGCCGGAAGTCGTGCTCAACCAGGTCTATCGCCACACGCCGGCGCAGCAGACGTTCAGCATCAACATGCTGGCGATCCGCGGCGGCCGCCCGGAGCTGATGGGCCTGCGCGACATCATCGAGGCTTTCGTCCAGTTCCGTGAGGAGGTCATCACCCGGCGGTCGAAGTTCGAACTCGCCAAGGCGCGCGAGCGGGCGCACCTCTTGATCGGGCTGGTGGTCGCCGTCGCCAATCTCGACGAAGTCGTCCGCATAATCCGCGGTTCGGCCAGCCCGGCGGCGGCGCGCGAGACGCTGCTGGCGCGGGACTGGGACGCCGCCGAGGTCCGGCCCTATCTCGAGCTCGTCGAAGCCGGCGAATTCGAAGCCGACGCCGCCACCATCCGGCTCAGCGATGCCCAGGTGAAGGCGATCCTCGACCTGCGCCTGTCGAAGCTGACGGCGCTCGGCCGCGAGGAGATCGGTGACGAGTTGAAGGAACTCGCCGGCACCATCGGCGAACTGCTGTCGATTCTCGCCGACCGGGTGAAGCTTTATGCCGTGTTGCGCGCCGAGATCGAGGAGGTTTCGGACAAATTCTCGACCAAGCGCCGCTCCGAGATCGTTGCCGCCGGCGACGACATGGAAGACGAGGACCTGATCGAGCGCGAGGACATGGTCGTCACCGTGACCCACAGCGGCTGGATCAAGCGCGTCGCCCTCAACGAATATCGCGCCCAGCGCCGCGGCGGCAAGGGCCGGTCGGGCATGGCGACCAAGGACGAGGACGCGATCACCAAGCTGTTCGTGACCTCGACCCACAATCCGGTGCTGTTCTTCTCCAGCGCCGGCAAGGTCTATCGGCAAAAGGTCTGGCGCCTGCCGGTCGGCAGCCCGCAGGCCAAGGGCCGCAGTCTCAACAATCTGCTGCCGCTCGCCGAGGGCGAGACGATCACCACCGTGCTGCCGCTGCCCGAGGACGAGGCCGAGTGGGGCCGCCTGCACGTCATGTTCGCGAGCGCGCACGGCAATGTCCGGCGCAACAGCATGGACGCCTTCACCAACGTACCGACCGCCGGCAAGCTCGCCATCCGCTTCGAGGACGGCGACGATGACCGGCTGATTGCGGTGGCGCTGTGCGACGAGGCCGACGACGTCTTCCTGGCGGCGTGCAGCGGCAAGGCGATCCGCTTCCCGGTCGATGACGTCCGCGAGTTCGTGTCGCGCACCTCCACCGGCGTTCGCGGCATGACACTGGCCAAGAGCGACCAGGTCATCTCGATGTCGATCCTCAAGGCCTTTCCGGCGACCCCGCAAGAGCGCGAGGACTATCTGAAGGCCGCGGCGTGGAAGGCCGAACCGGGCGAGCGCATCCTGTCCGAAACCCGCATGGGCCAGTTCGCCGCGGCCGAGGAGTTCATCCTGACCGTCACCGCAAACGGCTTCGGCAAGCGGTCATCGGCGTTCGAGTACCGCCAGTCGGGACGCGGCGGCCAGGGCATCCGCAACATCGGGGAGAACGACCGCAACGGCGATGTCGTGGCCAGCTTCACGGCACGGGACGGCGACCAGTTGATGCTCGTCACCGACCAGGCCAAGCTGATCCGCACCATGGTCGGCCAGGTCGGCATCAAGGGCCGCTCGACGCTCGGCGTCACGCTGTTCGACGTCGGCAAGGGCGAGCATGTCGTCTCGGCCGCGCTGATCCCGGCCGATGACGAGGCGGTCGAGGCGCTGGACGACGCGGCGGCCGTGGAAAGCGGCGACGACACGCCGGCGACCGAGGGCTGACGCTGTTACCCCGGCGCAGGCCGGGGCCCATGAATCACCAGCTACGGCACACGCGCACCGCTGCGCCCGAGTGACAGCCAGGCTATGCCCGGTACCGAACCAGCCGCCAAAGATAGATCGCCACCAGCCCGCCCACCACGATCGTCGACGCCGGTGACGCCCAGCGTGCGACCTCGAGATAGCGCGCCTCCAGCAGAAACCCCGCCGTCATCAGCAGCGTCGTCCAGATCAGGCTGCCCAGACCCGACAGCAGCAGGAAGCGCCCGACCGGCATATGGGCGATGCCGGCGGGGACCGAGACCACCGACCGGATCGCCGGCACCATGCGCCCGAACAGCACGACTAGCCCGCCATGGCGATCGAACCAGGCGGTGCCGCGGTCGATGTCGGCGGTGTGCAGCGTCAGCCAGCGGCCGTGCCGGGCCACCAGTTGCCGGGTGCGCTCCAGCCCGATGGCGCGGCCCAGCGCGTACCAGAACCAGGCGCCGGCCAGCGACCCCAGCGTGCCGGCGGCGATGACGCCGGGCAGCGTGAGCTCGCCCCGCGCCGCGACAAAGCCCGCCAGCGGCATGAACACCTCCGACGGCAACGGCGGAAAGATCGTCTCGAGGAAAGTCAGCAGGATGATGCCGGCATAGCCGCCGCGCTCGATCAGGCCGCTCAGCGCCTCGATCATCGCTCGGTCGTCGCGACGCCGACGAAGATCAGCGCCTGCCCGAGGTAATAGCTGTACCAGACCAGCAGGCCATGGACGCCGGCACCGCCGACCAGTGAGCCGCCCATGCGCATGATCAGCAGCGTGTCGGAAATGACGAAGAGCAGCACGCCGAGCCCGGTCCAGCGCGGCGCGAAACGGCTGAGCAGCGCCGCCGCCGCCATGCCGCAGAGCAGCACCGAATACAGCATCAGCGCGCCGATTGGGGCGCCGGCGGGCATCACCAGCGCCGGCATGCCGAGGCCATAGCCGATCAGCGCCAGCGCAGCGACGCGGTCGCCGATGCCGAGCCCGGGCCGGCGCTCCCCCATGTAGAACAGGATGGCGACGACATGGCCGACGGCAAAGGCTCCGGCGCCGATGAAGAACAGCCCCGGCACCTCGAGCAGCACGTCGCCCGCGGCGCCGGCGGCCATGATCGCCGCCAGCCAGCGATGGCCGGGCAACAGCGCCGCGCCGAGCGCCAGGGCGGCGACCGGCAGGCCCTTGGCGACCAGGTTCGCGACATCGCCGAATCGCCCGCCGAGCAGCGGAAAGGCAAGGCCCGCGGCGATCGAAACCACCATCAGCGCGTTGACGCTGGCCCGGTCGAAGCGGACAAATCGGCGTGATATCGCGGTGTTCATCCCACCAGCCATGCCCCTGAATGTTTCGCTTCGCAACGGTCCCGTTTCTCTGTATGAGGCGACCTGCGCGAGGACTGCGCGTATTGATCACGGAGAATTCCAAGATGAAGACTGCTCTGACGCTGGTGGCTGTGGCCAGCCTCGGCCTGCTGGCCGCTTGCGGTGAGAAGGCTGCCGAAACGACGTCGACGACGACGACGGAAACCACCACCACCGAAACGATGTCGACGACCGACACCACCTCGGCTGCCGATGCGATGGCCACCGATGCCATGGCCGCTCCGGTCGATGCGACCAGCACCGCTGCTGCCGCCGGCGCCGAAGCCGTCACCGACGCCGCTGCTGCCGGTGCCGACCAGGCTGCCGATGCCGTCAAGGCCGGCGCCGACAAGGCCGCCGACGCCGCCAAGGACGCTGCCAAGTAAGAGTATCGCTTCCCGCGATACGTTATTTGCAAGGATCAGGCCGGTTCCGCGTTGCGGGGCCGGCCTTTTTCTTGCCCCGGGAACAGCGCGACGGTGACGATAGTTCGACGGCCGTTCAATGCCCGTTCAGGGCCGCTGCGGCATCCGGCTCCGGTAAAACGGCGCATATCCAATCGGACATGTTGACCGGCGGTGCGGCAATGGCCTAGCCGATGCACGTTCATCCTGGGAGGTTTGACCAATGAAGATTTTGAAGCGCGGCCTTGCTGCCGCCCTGCTCGCCGGCGTTGCCCTGTCGGCCGGCCCCGTGCTCGCCAAGGATCCCCCGGCGCCCGCGGCACCGAAGCCGCCGAAACTGTCGAAGCCCTATGCCGCCGCGCTGTCGGCCGCGCAAAAGCTGATGCAGGCCGGTGACAATGCCGGCGGCCTTGCCAAGGTAAACGAGCTCGACGCCGTGCCGCCGACGGCCGACGACGACGCCTATACCGCGCTGTCGCTGAAGTTGAACGCCGCGATCGGCCTGAAGGACAACGCCCTCACCGAGCAGACGCTGGCCAAGATGCTGGCGACCGGCAAGGTGCCCGCCGCCGACCAGGGCAAATTCTATCGCACCGTCGGGTCGCTGGCGCTGGCCCGCAAGGACTATAACGCCGCCACCATGGCGATGCAGGAAGTGGTGAAGCTCAACCCCGCCGACGGCGAAGCCCAGGTCGCGCTGTCCGAGCTGTATGCCGCGCAAAAGCAGAACGGCAAGGCGGTCGAGACGCTGAACGCCGCCATCGTCGCGCAAAAGGGCGCCGGCCAGCCGGTTCCCGAGACCTGGTATCGCCGGGCGCTTGCCTTTGCCTATGACGGCAAGCTGACGGCGCAGGTGCAGCCGACCGCCCTGGCGCTGGTCCAGGCCTATCCCAACGCCGTCAACTGGCGCGACGCGCTGGTCATCACCCGCGAGTCGTTCCAGCTCGACGACCAGGGCTCGCTCGACTTCATGCGCCTGCAGGCGGCGACCAATTCGCTCAACGGCGAGCGTGATTTCGTCGAATATGCCGACACGGCGCTCGGCCGCGGTTTCCCCGGCGAAGCGCAATATGCCATCAACGAAGGCATCAAGCGCAACATGCTCAGCTCGGCGAAGCCGCTGGTCAAGGAACTGAAGGCCAGCGCCGACAGCAAGGTCACTGCCGACAAGGCCGCGCTCCCCGGCCTCGAGCGCGAGATCAAGGGCAACGGCAAGCTCGCGCTCGCCACCGGTGACGCCTATTACGGCTATGGCGATTTCGCCAAGGCGGCGACGCTGTACCGCCAGGCTGTCGGCAATGCTGCCGTCGACCAGGCCACGGCCAACCTGCGCCTCGGCATGGCGCTGGCGCGTTCGGGCGACAAGGCCGGCGCGACGACGGCGTTGCAGGCGGTGAAGGGCGGCCCGCGCGAGGTGCTAGCGCAGTACTGGATGGCCTTCATCAGCGGCGGCGTACCAGCTGCGGCATAGCGGTATCGCGCGGTCGAGCAGGGGTGGCGGGGGCTTGCAGTTGCCCCCGCCGCCCTCGCTCGCGTTACCGACGTTGCGCTTGTGCACCTGTCGCCTTATGCAGGCGCGACTCAACCGCCCCCGGAGTCGCCCCGCACATGGAAATTCGCCTCGGCCTGACATTCGATGATGTCCTGCTTGTCCCGGCTGCATCGGCTGTCCTGCCCAGCATGGCCGACACCTCGACCAGCGTCACCCGCGGTATCACCCTCAACATCCCGATCCTGTCGTCGGCGATGGACACCGTTACCGAAGCCGACATGGCGATCGTCATGGCCCAGGCCGGTGGCATCGGCGTCCTCCACCGCAACCTGACCATCGAGGAACAGGCCAACGCCGTCCGCCAGGTCAAGCGTTTCGAAAGCGGCATGGTCGTCAACCCGGTGACGATGACCCCGCAGCAAACGCTGGGCGATGCCCGCGCGCTGATGGCGAAGCACAAGATCTCGGGCTTTCCGGTCGTCGATGATGGCGGTCGCCTGGTCGGCATCGTCACCAATCGCGACATGCGCTTTGCCGAAAATGCCGACCAGCCGATTTCGGAGCTGATGACCCACGAGAATCTGATCACCGTCCGCCCCGGCACATCCGAGAACGATGCACGCCGGATCCTCCACACAAATCGCATCGAGAAACTGCTCGTCGTCGATGATGGCGGCCATTGCATCGGTCTGATCACTGTCAAGGACATCGAGCGCGCCGTCACCTATCCCAACGCCACCAAGGACGCCGCCGGCCGCCTGCGCGTCGCCGCCGCCACCACTGTCGGCGACCTGGGCTTCGAGCGCACCGAGGCGCTGCTCGATGCCGAATGCGACCTGATCGTCGTCGATACCGCGCACGGTCACAGCGACCGCGTCGCCGACGCCGTCAACCGCATCAAGAAGGCGTCGAACGGCGCCCAGGTCATCGCCGGCAATGTCGCCACCGCCGAAGCGGCGCGCGCGCTGATTGGCGCCGGTGCCGATGGCATCAAGGTCGGCATCGGCCCGGGCTCGATCTGCACCACCCGCGTCGTCGCCGGCGTCGGTGTGCCGCAGCTGACGGCCGTCATCGACACCGCCGAGGCCGCGGCCCGGCTCGGCATCCCGGTCATCGCCGATGGCGGCCTGCGCACCTCCGGCGATGTCGCCAAGGCGCTGGCGGCCGGCGCCGCCGCGGTCATGGTCGGCAGCCTGCTCGCCGGTACCGAGGAGGCGCCCGGCGAGACCTTCCTGTGGCAGGGCCGCACCTACAAAAGCTATCGCGGCATGGGCAGCGTCGCCGCCATGGCACGCGGCTCGGCCGATCGCTATTTCCAGCAGGATATCAAGGACCAGCTGAAGCTCGTTCCCGAAGGCATCGAAGGCCAGGTTCCGTACAAGGGCCCGGCCCGCGACGTGCTCCACCAGCTCGTCGGCGGCGTGAAGGCGGCGATGGGCTATACCGGCTCGGCGACGCTCGACGAATTCCGCGATCGTGCCGAATTCATCCGCATTACCAATGCCGGCCTGCGCGAAAGCCATGTCCATGACGTGACGATCACGCGCGAAGCTCCCAATTATCCAACAATGGGTTGACGACGAATTGACACCTGCAGCACGCGTCCAGGCGGCCATCGAATGTCTTGACCAGGCGGTCGCGGCCGCCCGCACCGGCGGGGCCGCCGCCGACACCATCGTCCAGCGCTATTTCACCACCCGACGCTATGCCGGGTCAAAGGATCGCCGCGCCGTCCGCGACCTGGTCTTCGACGTCATCCGCAGCATCGGCTCGCCACCCGACAGCGGCCGTGCCGCGTTGATCGGCCATGCCCGTGCCCATGCGCCGGAGCTGCTCGACCTGTTCGACGCCGACAAGGACAGCGTCGGCCACGGCCCGCCGGTGCTGGTGCCCGGCGAGCCCGAGGCGCGGCCCTCGCTGGCGCCCGGCTGGCAGCTCGACATGCTGCGGACGCGCTTCGGCAAGGACACCGAGAGCGCCGTTGCGGCGCTGCTCGATCGCGCCCCGCTCGACCTGCGCGTCAACACGCTCGCCGCCAACCGCGACGAGATGCTGGTGGAGCTGCCCGATTGCACGCCGACGCGGCATGCTCCCGACGGGTTGCGGGCGCCGACAGGGCTCAACATCGAGACACTGCCGGCCTTCCACGCCGGCAAGATCGAGGTCCAGGACGAAGGCTCGCAACTGGCGGCGCTGGCGGTCGGTGCCGAGCCGGAGGAACTGGTCATCGATCTTTGCGCCGGGGCCGGCGGCAAGACGCTGGCGCTGGCCGCGGCGATGGGCAATCGCGGCCGGCTGATCGCCGCGGATACCGATCGCGGCCGCTTGTCGGCGATGCCGCAGCGGCTGGCGCGGGCCGGGGTAACGATCGTCGAGACCCGGCTGCTCAACCCGCGCCGCGAATGGGAAACGCTCGGTGATCTCGCCGGCCTCGCCGATCGCGTCATGGTCGATGCGCCGTGTTCGGGCACCGGCACCTGGCGCCGCAATCCCGAGGCGCGCTGGCGGCTGACGCCCGAGCGGCTCGAAAAGCTGATCGCCGAGCAGGACCGGCTGCTGCTGCTGGCGGCGGAACTGGTCAGGCCCGGAGGCAGCCTGACCTATGTCGTCTGCTCGCTGCTGCCGGCCGAAGGCGAAGCCCGGGTCGCGGCATTCACCGCCAAGAAAACCGCCTTCCAGCCCATGCCGTTCGGCATCCCCGGCATTGCCGACGACGTAGCTCAGCTGACATTGTCACCGGGGGAGCATGGGTGCGACGGTTTCTTCATCGCAAGGCTGCAGCGGACCTGCTAACAAGGCTTTGCTGCCATGAAGAGGTTCAGATGCACGCACGTTGGTTCGTCCCGCTGGCCCTGTTGATCGCCGGCACGGTTTCGGCCGCTGCCGTCGGCGCCGTCCCGACCGGGGATGATGTCCTGAAGCCGATGTCGATCCAGATGTCGGACCAGGGCAAGGCGGCGCTGTTGCGGGGCGATGCCAATGCAGCGATCGATTTCTACGAGGCGGCGCTCGCCAGCGACCCCAAGAACGTCGCGGCGTTCACCGGCATCGCCCAAGGCTATGAAAAGCTCGGCCTGCCCGGCAAGGCGGTCAAATATTACCGCGAGGCGCTGGCGCTGAACCCGTCCGACATCAATGCGCTCGAAGGGCAGGGCAAAGCCTATATCCTGCGCGGCGCAACCGCCCGCGCCCAGGTCAACCTCGCCCGCATCAAGGCGCTGTGCAAGGCCGATTGCCCGCCGGCGCTGCGCCTGCAGACCGCCCTCAACACCGCGACGACGGCAACCGCCGAAGCGGCCAAAGCGCCGGTCGTCAAGAACTGACGCGTGTCGAATTAGGTCTTCGGCTCCACGATCACATAGACGGCGGTGCTCGTGCCGATGTTGACCGCCTCGTGCCAGGCGATGCCGTCGCTCCACCAGTTGCTGCCTGTCGCCAGCACGCGATCGACGCTGCCGGCCGCTGTCGTGATCCGCATCGTGCCGCCGGCAACGATATAGCCCCAGTGCGCGGCGTGGAAATGCCGTTCATGCCCGCCGCCGGGCGGAAACACGCAGCGCGCAGCACGCACACGGGCATTCTCGTATAGCAGGGTGCAGACCTTCTCGCCCTTCCAGCCGGCATCGAAGGCGCTGGGCAGCGGCGCCGAGGCGATTGCAGCGGCCAGCGACAGGGCAATCATGCTGGTTGGCCGATGTCGATGCGGAGGTGGTGGTCGTGCATGCCGCTGCCTCTACAGCCGGGCGGCGGCGCGCGCAAAGGCGGCGACGGGGACGGTTTCGGCCCGCGCCTCGGGGCTGATGCCTTCCGCCACCATGGCCTCCAGCGCCCCCGGCATGCCCCTCAGGCTGGCGCGCAGCATCTTGCGGCGCTGGCCAAAGGCGGCGGCGGTCAATTGCGCCAGCCGGGCAGCGCTGGCCCCCGCCATGGGCGCGCGCGGCACCAGGTGCACGACCGCCGAATCGACCTTGGGCGCCGGCACGAACGCCCGCGGCGGCAGGGTAAAGGCGATCTTTGCCGTCGTCCGCCACTGCGCCAGCACCGACAGTCGGCCATAGGCACCGCTGCCGGGCTCGGCGACCAGCCGCTGGGCGACTTCCTTCTGGAACATCAGTGTCAGGCTGGCCCACCACGGCGGCCAGGCCTCCCCGCCGAGCCAGCCGGTGAGCAGCGCCGTGCCGATGTTGTACGGCAGATTGGCGACGATGTGCGCGCCGCCGCCAACCAGCGTCAGCGGCTCGATGTCCATCGCGTTGCCCTCGATCACCGTCAGCCGGCCTTCCGCCGCGTCGGCGAGCTCGGCGAGCGCGGGCAGGGCGCGGGTGTCGCGTTCGACCGCCACCACGGTGGCGCCGGCGCGCAGCAGCGCCCGGGTCAGGCCGCCCGGCCCGGGGCCGACCTCGTAGACGGTCTGCCCCGCCAGTGGCCCGGGCACGCGGGCGATGCGATCGAGCAGATTGCCGTCGAACAGGAAATTCTGGCCGAGCGATTTCTTGGCCGCAAGGCCGTGGCGCGCGATGACCTCGCGCAGCGGCGGCAGGCGCAGCAGGGCCTCGGGCGTCGCGCTCAACTCGTCAGCCGCCGGGCGGCGCATTCGCCGGCCATGCGGATCGCCGCGATCATCGCCTTGGGGCTGGCCAGCCCCTTGCCGGCGATGTTGAACGCCGTGCCGTGATCGGGCGAGGTGCGGACGATCGGCAGCCCCAGCGTGATGTTTACGCCATCGTCGAAATGCAGCGTCTTCAGGGGGATCAGCGCCTGGTCGTGATACATGCACAGCGCCGCGTCGTAATGGCTGCGGGCCGCCGCATGGAACATCGAATCGGCGGCGATCGGCCCGTGCACGTCGATGCCTTCGCCGGCGAGGATCTCCAGCGCCGGTCGGATGATGTCGAGTTCCTCGCGCCCCAGCGTGCCGCTTTCGCCGGCGTGCGGGTTCAGCCCGGCAAAGGCCAGCCGCGGCTGCGCAATGCCGAAATCGCGGATCAGCGCGCGCGCCGTCACCCTTGCCTTGGCAAGGATCAGGTCGATGCTGAGCAGGCGCGGCACCTCGGCGAGCGGCGCGTGGACGGTGATCGGCACGGTACGCAGCGTCGGCCCGGCGAGCATCATCACGGCGTTGTTGGCGGCGATGCCGCAGCGTTCGGCGACGAATTCGGTCTGGCCCGGATAGTTGAAGCCGATGGCATAAAGCTGCGCCTTCGACACCGGCCCGGTGACGATGCCGCCGGCAAAGCCGTTGCGGGCGAGGCCGACGGCGATTTCAAGGCTGTCGAGGGCACAGCGCGCGCCGGCGAGATTGGGCTCGCCGGGCATGATGTCCCCGGTGTCGTCGACCTGGACCAGCGGCAGGGCGCTATCGAACGCCGCCTCGGCATCGCCGGGGGCCGCCAGTGTCGCGATCGGTCCGCTCCACACCGCCTCGAGCGCGCGGCGATTGCCGATGGCGAAGAACGGCGGCAGGTTCTCGGCGACCCGCGACGCCCAGGCCGCGGCTACGATCTCCGGGCCGATGCCCGCCGGATCGCCCATCGAAACCGCCAGCGGCGCCGGCCTTGCCGGCATCAGCGCGCCCGGCTCCGGCGACATCAACGCGCCCGGCTCCGCCGGCATCAACGGTAATCGACGATCGCGTCGCGGCGAAGATCGCGCAGATAGCGACGGGCGCGCATGTTGACGCGCTCCTCATTCATCTGGGCATAGATTTCGTCGAAATTGGGCGCCTTGACCTGCGCCTTGCTGTCGTCGCGGCCGCACAGCACCAGCACGCGCAGGCCCTCCTTGGCCGAACCGAAGGCCGGCGTGGCCTGGCCGATCGACAGGTTGCCGATGATCTGCTGCAGCGCCGGCGGCAGGTCCTTCATGCGGATGGCGTCGTTCAGCGCGACGTCGGCGCCGAGGCCCTTGGAAACCTCCTCGACCCGGCCGCAACCGCCCATGGCCTGGGTAGCCGACTGGAATTCCTTCACCTTCACTTCGGCCTGGGCCTGGGTGATGCCGGCCGGCAGCGGCAGCGAGATCTGCTTGAGGCTGAGCACCGCGTCGGCGGGATCGGCGGCAAGCACCTGGCGTTTTTCGACCAGCGCCATGATGGCGACGCCGCCGGAGACGGGGATCGGATCGCTCACGCTGGTCGGGCCGCCGCCCGGCCGCAGGGTCGACACCACCGGCGCCACCGCGTCGTTGAGTTGTTCGGCGCGCACCCAGCCGAGGTCGCCTCCGACGCCGGCGGTGGAGCCTTCCGAAAATTGGCGGGCATAGGCAACGAACGAGGCGCCGCCGCGGATCTGGCCTACGATGCGCGCGGCGTCGTTCATGACCTGTGCCTGCGTCTCGGGAGTCGCGGTCAGGAAAATTTCGCTGACGTGATATTCGTCCATGCCCTTGGCGGCGTTCAACTTGGAAATCACCGACTGGACTTCGTCATCGCCGACATTGACCAGCGGCTCGACCTTGCGGCGCAGCACGCGGTTCCAGGCGAGTTCGCCGCGGATCTGGGCCTTGATCGACGCCGGCGACGATCCGGCATCGCGCAGGAACTGTTCGAAGCCGCTCGCCGATTTCTTGAAGTTCTGGGCAACGCGGTCGTAGGAGCGGTTGACCTCCTCGTCGCTGATCTTGATGTCGTTGCTGGCGGCTTCCTGCACCTGCAGTTTTTCGTCGATCAGGTTGCGCAGCACCTGCAGGCGCAGGCGCGGCATTTCCTCAGGCGGGACCTTGCCGCCGTTGGCGGCCACGACAAGGTTGAGCCGCTGGTCGATGTCGGTATCGGTGATGACGTCGCCGTTGACGATGGCCTGGGCCTTGCGCAGCGTCGGATCGATATCGCCGATCACCCGCATTTCCGACAGCGATCCGGCATCGAAGGTGGCGGGGGCGGCATCCTGAGCGAGTGCAGCGGGCGTCGCTGCCAGCACGGCAGTGCCCAGCAACAGGCCGAAAATCGAACGGGGTGAACGCATTCCTGTCTCCGAACCGGGCCTAGTCGACGACCCGCAACCGCGTCTGGCGGCAAATGATGCCGGTGCAATAGCGCAACCGTCACGCAACGGCAAAGCGCAGATACTCAAGGCATTCTTAATCCGGCATTACCGGACCCTAGCGGCTGAGCGTCTTGAAGGCGAGGGTCAGGTTGAACGAGTTGCCGGCGCGGAAGTCGCGGTCGCCGACATAATCTCGCCGCCAGCTGGCGCCGAGGCGGAAGCATTCATCCTCGTATTCGATGCCGGCGCGGTGGCGGATCGCCTTGAAACCGTTGCCGATCGCTGCCGGATTTTCGGCCTGGGTGGTCAGGTCGATGATCGCCGAGCCATAGGCCGACCAGAAGCGCGCAAAGGCGACGCGGCCGCCGAAACGCAGCTCGGCGCGGTCCTCCAGATCCTCGAGCGCGATGTTGCGGTTGAGTTTCAGATAGCCGATCGTCGCATAGGTGCCGCGGCGGCCGACCTGCACGTCGATCTCGTTGCGGCGCACGGCAAAGCTGTTGCGGTCGACGCGAAAGCGATGGGTGATCTCGAACAGGCTGCCGAACTTCAGGTTGCTGCGGCCGACGAAGTCGCTGACCGTGTCCGACAGGCCTGTCCCCGGCGGAAACTCGTTGCCGTTGCCGGCCAAGCGCACCGACTGACCGATCTCGCTCTTCAGCTGCCACCCGGGCCGGTCGAGCCGATATTCGACGCCCCAGGTCATCCGGGTGCCGCCTTCGAAGCGGTCATAGCCCGGAAACCGGTTGAGATCGAACAGGCTGATGTCCTCGAGCTCGATGGCGCGGCTGTCTTCGTTGGGCAGGCTGTTGTTGAGGCCGTTCGGTGCCGCCACCAGCTGCAGGCGCGGCGTGATGGTCTGGATGCCGCCCAGCGCCGGGCCGGCGAACGGCCATTCGACATCGACGGCGGCGAGCGGGATCGCCCGGCCCCGGATGCCGTTGCGCCCGGCATATTCGGGCAATGTCGCCTTGTCGGCATCGCTGACGTTGTAAAGGTCGCCGCGCAGCATGCCGGTGGCGGTCACGCGCTGGCCGAACCGGGTCAGCAGGCTGCGATCCCAGCGACCATAGGCGAGCCCGCGCTGCACGCTCTGCCCGTCGCTGCGATACAGGTTCATCGTGTTGGCGGCGACGCGCAGCCGGCCGCCGAGCGGGGTCGCATCGGGGCGCCAGTCGTAATCGACCAGCGGCAGCACGACCGGGATCTCGCCGCCGCGATCGCTGGCGCGCAGGCCCTGGAACGCCCAGCCGGAGAACGACAGGAAGCTGTTGGCGGTCTGCCGTTCCAGCGCATAGGTCGAGCGCAGCGTGTCGTCATAATCCTGGTTGTACAGGCGATCGAAGGTGTCGTCGGTGGTAAGCCGCACCGAAAAGGTCGATCGCCATTCGGGCGTGTGCTGCAACTGGCCCTTCAGCGCGAAATAGCCGCGCAGCCGGTCACCGCGGTCGATCGGCGTCACCCCGTCGGCCGCGAAATCGATCAGCTGCGCATAGGTGGCGATGGCATCGATCTGGATCGGGCCGTCGCGCAGCAGCCGCCGCGCCTGCACCGCCAGCGCCGGATTGGCGGCGGTGTAGAATTTTGGCGTGACGGTGAAATCGCGATCCGGCCCCGTCGCGAAATGATAGGGCACGCCGATGCCGAGCCCCAGTTGCCGGACGATCTCGATCTGCGGCAGCAACACGCCGCTGACCTGCTTGGCCTCGCCATCGGGGTGCGAGAAACTCGGCAGGAAGAACACCGGCACGCCGAACATCTCGAGGCTGGCGTCGCGGTACGACAGCCGGTGGCGATCGCGGTTGTAGCTGAGCTTCTTGGCCTTGACCTGCCACACCGGGTCGTGCGGGCAACCCATGTTGTCGACGACGGCGCAGGGGCTGTAGACGGCCCGGCTGAGCGCATAGACATTGCCGCTGCGCTGCCCGGCATCGGCGGCAACCCGGCCGCCGTCGTTGAGGACGAGCAGGACATTGTCGATGGCGCCGTCCTTCAGCGATTCGGTCAGCTCGACACGGTCGCCAAAGGCCTGGTTGCCTTCGGGATCGGTGCTGACGACCTTGCCGGTGGCGACGACGACGCCCGACACCTGGTTGTATTCGATGCGGTCGGCGGTCAGCCGCCAGGCGTCGCGCGCCAGCTCGACCTTGCCGATGGCGGTGACGACCTCGCCGCGGTCGTCATAGGTCATCTCGTCGGCGGCAAAATCGATGACGTCGCCGGCGGCAACGATATCGCCGCCGTCGCGGGGGATCGCCATCGCCGGGTCGACGGGCTGTCGCTGCTGCTCCGGGGCCCCGAGCGCCGGTGCCGGCGTTTCCTGCGCAGCCGCGGGCATGCCGATGGCCCACAGCATCGCTGTCGCCAGCAGCGTGGGACGGAAAGGCAAGCAATACTGGGGACAGCCGGGACGCACGACGGTGGCTTAGCCGCGTCATCGCGCCCCGTCCATAACAGTCGCAGCGGTTTGCGTGACGGCGTCCCGCGTTCTAGACGATGCCCAATCTGAACGGTGCCCCGCTCGAAAACCCGAGGACTATCGATGATCATCGCATTCCCGCCCGCCGCCGATCCCGCCCCGCATGCCCTCG
>QBLU01000014.1:0-39185 GCA_003241875.1 Alphaproteobacteria bacterium | reverse complement strand
GCTGGCGACAGCGATGCTGTGGGCCATCGGCATGCCCTCGTCGTCCTTGTCGGCCCCGGCGGCGTGATGAGCAGCGGTGCCGCGGCGGCGGATGCGGCCAGCGGCGGCCAGGTTGGCCGCGCCATCGCGGCGGCGCGATTCGACGGCGAGGCGGCGGCGCTCGTCGAGATCCTGGCGCCGGCCGGGATCAACGCCACCCGGTTGATCATCGCCGGCAGCGGCCCCGGCCAGTCGGCCGATGCCGCCATGTTCGAAAAGCTTGGCGGCGCCATCGTCGCCAAGCTGCAGACCAGCGGCGAAACCCGGGTGACCGTCGACCTGGCCGGGTTTGCCGGCCCGTTGCCGGCGGACGCCACGGCGGCGCACCTCGCCCATGGGGCCGAGCTGCGCAACTGGCGCTTCGACAAGTATCACACGACGATGAAGCCCAAGCAGAAGCCGACGTTGGCCAGTTTCGACATCATCGGGGTCCCCGGCGCCGAGGCTTCGCACCGGCAGCTCGCCGCCATCGCCGCCGGCGTGATGCGGACGCGGGCGCTGGTCGCCGAGCCGGCCAACATCATCTACCCCGAAAGCTTCGTCGCCGAGGCGCAGGACCTGCGCGACCTCGGCATCGAGCTGACCGTATTGGGCGAACCGGAGATGAAGGCGCTCGGCATGGGTGCGCTGCTCGGCGTGTCGCAGGGTTCGGTACGCCCGGCGCGACTGATGGCGATGCGCTGGAACGGCACCGGCAACCCCGATTCCAGGCCGGTCGTGTTCGTCGGCAAGGGCGTTACCTTCGACACCGGCGGCATCTCGCTGAAGCCGCCGGCGGGCATGGAAGACATGAAGTGGGACATGGGCGGCGCCGGCGCCGTCGTCGGTGCCATGCACGCGCTGGCGGCGCGCAAGTCGAAATCCCATGTCGTCGGCGTCGTCGGCCTGGTCGAGAACATGCCCGACGGCAATGCCCAGCGGCCGGGCGATGTCGTGACCAGCATGAACGGCCAGACCATCGAAGTCATCAACACCGACGCGGAGGGGCGCCTGGTGCTCTGCGACGCGATCTGGTGGGCGCAGGAACAATATGAGCCGGAGGTCGTCATCGACCTGGCGACGCTGACCGGCGCCATCATCATCAGCCTCGGCCATGAATATGGCGGCATGTTCGTCAACGACGACGGCCTCGCCGCCCAGCTCGACAAGGCCGGCAAGACCAGCGGCGAACATCTGTGGCGGATGCCGCTCGGCGATGCCTATGACAAGCTGATCGACAGCCCGATCGCCGATATCAAGAACGTCGGCCCGCGCGAGGGCGGCTCGATCACCGCCGCCCAGTTCATCAAGCGCTTCGTCAAGCCCGGCGTGAAATGGGCGCACCTCGACATCGCCGGCATGGTGTGGGCGGCCAAGGCCGGCAACCTCCACGACAAGGGCGCGACCGGCTTCGGCGTGCGCCTGCTCGACCGCTTCATCGCCGAGAATCACGAGGGGTGACCTCCGCACCCGTTCCAGACGCATGATCGACATCGGTTTCTACCAGCTCGCCGAGCGCCGCGCCGAGTCGGTGCTGCCGCCGCTGATCGCCAAGGCGCTCGCCGCCGGCCATCGCATTGTCGTCCGCACCGAGGATCCGGTGCTGCTGGCGCGCATCGACACGGCGCTGTGGAGCCATGCCGCCGACAGTTTCCTGCCGCATGGCGTCGACAGCGATGTCGGCCCCGACCGCGCCGCCGGCCAGCCGGTGCTGCTGACCGGGGCGGGGCTCCCTGCGGCCAATGCCGCCGATTGCCTGGCGCAGATCGGCGGCGACCTGCCCGACGACCTTGCCGGCCTGGCGCGGGCCATGTTCCTGTTCGACGCCGACAATCTCGAAACCGCGCGGGCGCGCTGGCGGGTGCTGGCCAAGGCCGACGGCGTGCGCCCGGTCTATTGGCGCGAAGGCGAGGGCGGTCGCTTCGAAAAGGCCGCCTGACCGGCGCAACTTGCCAATATGCGGCACTGCGGCTAGGGGGACGGCGCTTTCCCAACCCCAATTTCAAAAAGCCGGAGTTTCCCCCGTGGCCATCACGCGCACCTTTTCGATCGTCAAGCCCGACGCGACCCGCCGCAACCTGACCGGCGCCGTCAACGCCATGATCGAGGCCGCCGGCCTGCGCATCGTCGCGCAAAAGCGCCTGCACCTGACCCAGGCCCAGGCCGAAGGCTTTTACGCCGTCCACCGCGAGCGCGGTTTCTTCGGTGAGCTCGTCGCCTTCATGATCTCGGGGCCCGTCGTCGTCCAGGTGCTCGAAGGCGAGGCCGCCGTTCCCGCCTATCGCGCTATCATGGGCGCCACCAACCCGGCCAACGCCGACGAAGGCACGATCCGCAAGGTCCATGCCGAATCGATCGAAGCCAACACCGTCCATGGTTCGGACAGCGACGAAAATGCCGCGATCGAGATCGCCTATTTCTTCGCCCAGACCGAGATCGTGGGGTAAGTCGCAGCGCCGCGCGCGTGTAGCGCCAGCGCTACGCGCCGACAGGCGCAAGACCGGCCGGCGGGGCGGTCGGCATCAGGCCGACCGAACCCGTCCGACGCCAGCACGGGCTTTGCCCGTGCACTTTCAGACCGTGACCAGCCGGGCAGGATAGTTTAGTCTCGCTGCTATCGGACCTGGAGGCGACCGTGCCGACACCCCCTCAGCACCACCCGCTGCCTTGGCGCACCATCGGCTGGGGCGGGGCCGCGCTGCTGTTCGCAATCCCCTTCATTGCCATGCGGTTCAGTCCCGAAATGCGTTGGGACACCGCCGACTTCGCGATGCTCGGCGCCATGCTCCTTGTCGCTGGCTGGGCGCTGGAACTGCTGGTGCGCCTCGCCCGGACCGGGCGGCTGCGCGCCATCCTGGGCATTGCGGTGGCTGTCGGCTTCCTCACCGTCTGGGCCGATGCTGCCGTCGGAGTTTTCCCCGCCTAGACTCGCTGTTGAGCTGAATTACAAAGTCCGCGCAGGCTGAGCTTGAATGCGATCAACTCTAGAACGGCAGCATCGCCAGACGCTTGGGCGCACTCGCCCGCCAGCTGCGGGTCAGCCAGTCGTCGACATGCTGCCAGTCGGTCTCGCCGGTATCGAGGCGAATGCCGATCCAGCCCGACGGGCCGAAATAGGCCGGGCGATAATAGAGATCGGGGTCGTTTTCGATCAGCTGTGCCTGTTCCTCGACGCCGCTGGCCTTGACCAGCACCGCGGTGATGCCGTCCCCGTGGTGGTCCCGTTGGAAATAGGCAAAAAACTTGCCTCCGCGGACGAAGAAACCGGGCGAGCCGTGCGACAGCTTTTCCTCTGCCTCGGGCAGCGCGAGCGCCAGCTGGCGAACGCGATCGAGCAGGGTTTCCGGCGCCGTCGCCCGGCTGACCAGTCCGGCGAGCACGCGCGGATACAACTGATGTTCGGCGATCAGGATGCGCGCCGCCAGTGTTTCGGGCGTGTCCCCCGGCACCACCGCCACCCGCGTCTGCCCCAGCACCGGGCCATCGTCGAGCTCCGGCGTCACCAGATGCACCGAACAGCCGCTGACCGTCTCGCCCGCCGCCAGCACCGCCTCGTGGACGTGCAGCCCCTTGTGCGCCGGCAGCAGCGACGGGTGGATATTGACCATGCGGTCCTGCCAGTTCGCTACGAAATCGGCCGACAGCAGCCGCATGTAGCCGGCCAGCGCCACGAAATCGCAACCGGCGCGGCGCAGTTCCACATCGATGATGGCGTCGAATTCGGCGCGCTTCAGGCCCTGGTGGGCGCGGGCAAAGGTCGGCACGCCCTCGGCAGCGGCCAGTGCCAGACCCGGCGCCTGCGGATCATTGGCGGCAACCAGCACGATCTCATAGGGGCAATCATCGGCGCGCGAGGCGTAGAGCAGCGCCGCCATGTTGGAGCCGCGACCCGAAATCAGGACGCCGACGCGAGCCTTAGGCATCATGACTCGACGTCCAGGCGGTCGCCGAACCCCAGCTGCCGGCGGCGCCGGTAACATCGCAACCCTTGGTGCCGGCCTCGATGCGGCCGATGATGGCGGCGCTCTCCCCGGCCGCAGCCAGCGCGGCAATCGCCGCCTCGGCGTCACCGGCCGCGACGACCATCACCATGCCGGTGCCGCAGTTAAAGGTCCGCGCCAGTTCGCCCGGCGCGATGTCGCCTTCGCTGCGCAGCCAGTCGAATAGCGGAGGCAGCGCCGGGGCGTCGACGATGGCGCGGGCGCCCTTGGGCAGCACGCGCGGGATATTCTCCAGGAAACCGCCGCCGGTGATATGCGCCAGCGCCTTGACCGTGCCGCCGCGGACCAGCGGCAGCAGCGCGCGGACATAGATGCGCGTCGGCACCAGCAGCGCCTCACCGAGCGAAACATGGGGCGCGAACGGCGCCGGCGCCGCCAGGTCGTGCAAGCGCAGTTCGATGATGCGGCGGATCAGCGAAAAGCCGTTCGAATGCGCCCCCGAAGACGCGATGCCGACCAGCACGTCACCCGGCACGACGCTGTCGCCGGTCAACTGCTGCCCACGCTCGACAGCGCCGACCGAAAAGCCGGCGAGGTCATAGTCGCCCGGCGCGTACATGCCCGGCATTTCCGCCGTCTCGCCGCCGATCAGCGCACAGCCGGCGATGCGGCAGCCTTCGGCGATGCCCGCCACCACCGCCGTCGCGGTTTCCAGCTCGAGCTTGCCGCTGGCGAAATAGTCGAGGAAGAACAGCGGCTCGGCGCCCTGGACGATCAGGTCGTTGACGCACATGGCAACCAGGTCGATGCCCACCGTGTCGTGACGCCCGGTATCGATGGCGAGCTTGAGCTTGGTGCCGACCCCGTCGTTGGCGGCGACCAGCAACGGGTCCGCATAACCCGCCGCGCGCGGATCGAAAAAGCCGCCGAACCCGCCCAGCTCGGCATCGGCGCCCGGCCGGGCCGTCGCCCTGGCCAGCGGCGCGATCATCCTGACCAGCGCATTGCCGGCAGCGATCGACACGCCGGCGTCGGCATAGGTGAGCGGTTTGTGGTTCGACATGCCCCGTCCTTAGCGGCCTCGCGCCCGGCGGCCAAGCTTGCCGCTTGGCATTCCGTCGGACGCCGCTAGAACGGCCGACGTGAAAGTGCTTGTCCGCCTGCTGCTGCTCGTCCTTGCCGCGCTTGCTGCGCCCGTTCTGGCCCAGGATGCCGGCGGCGGCAGTGCCTATGCAATCGGCGGCATCGATGTCGACGTGTCGGCGCCCAATCCCGAGGCGGCGCGCATGGCCGCCTATCGCATCGCCCAGCGCAAGGCCTGGCCGCTGCTGTGGGCACGGCTGACCGGCGGCCCGCCGGCGGCGGCGCCGCGGCTTTCGGATGGGCAACTCGACAGCATGGTGTCGGGCATCGAAAGCCAGGGTGAGCGCTTTTCGATGACGCGTTATATCGCACGGCTCGGCGTCGTCTTCGATCGCTCGCGCGCCAGCGATTATTTCGGCGGCATGGCCGATCGGCTGCAATCGCCGCCGATGCTGCTGCTGCCGGTGTACAGCGATGGCGGCGTGCGGACGCTGTACCAGGCCCGGACGCCGTGGCGCGCCGCCTGGCAGCGATTCCGCGAGAATGTCACCCCGATCGATTATGTCGTCGCCTCGGGTTCGGCCGGCGACAATGTCGTCCTCACCGGCTGGCAGGTGTCACGGCCCGACCGGCCGACCTGGCGCGCCATCCTCAACCGCTTCGATGCCGTCGACGTGCTTAGCGCCGAGGCACGGCTGGTGCGCGCCTATCCGGGCGGGCCGATCCGCGCGCTGTTCATTGCCCGGCACGGCCCCGACGCAACCGAGCTCGGCCGTTTCGAACTGGCGATTGCGAGTGATGACGGCCTCGATGCCATGCTCGACAATGGCGTCCGCCAGATCGACGAGATCTTTGCCGTCGCGCTGCGCGATGGCCGGCTGCGCAGCGAATCCGACCTGACCGCCGACCTGACCCCGATCATCGCCGAAGCGCCGGTGATCGGGCTGGTGCTCGAAAGCACCCAGGACGACGCCGCCGGCGCCGCGGTGATCAGCATCGATGCGGCGATGCCGACCCCTGATGCCGCCACCGCCACGGCGCTGGAATCGCAGCTGCGCGCCGTGCCCGGCATCACCGGCGTCACGATCACCAGCCTGTCGCTGGGCGGCACCTCGCGGGTGCTCATCGGCTATGCCGGCGCGCGTGACGCGCTGGCTTATGCGCTCGACCAGCGCGGGCTGCGGCTGGCGGCCGAAAGCGGCGAAACCGTGCTGCGCCGGCGCCGCGAAGGCGATGCCCCGGTGCCGCCGCCAGTAGCACCCGTCAGCCCGGCCGCGCCGCCGGCAACCCCGGGCTCGCCGGCGACACCACCGCCCGCGGCGCCGGCGCCGGCGCCCGTGCCGGCCCCCGCTGCGCTGCCGGGGGAGCCGCCGCGCCGCAACCGCGCAGCGGCGCCGCAAAGCCCGCCGCCGTCCGACAAGCGCCCGGTCGACCTGCTGCCGAACTTCGGCGAATGACCGATGTCGACGGCGCGGCCCCGGGCGAGGAACAGCCGCCGCTGCCGCTGGCCTATGTGCCGCGGCTAGGGGCAGGGGCCTTCCACGTTTCCGACAGCAACCGCGCCGCCGTTGAATGGCTCGCCGATCCGGCGCGCTGGCCGGGGCCGCGGACGCTGCTGATCGGTCCGCCGCAATCGGGCAAATCGCACCTGGCGGCGCTGTTCGCCGCCGGCCACCACGGCCGCATCATAGACGATGCCGATGTCCTCACCGATGGCGAGCCGCTGTTCCATGCCTGGAATGCCGCGACCGCCGACGCGCCGCTGCTGCTGACGGCGCGGCGGGCACCGAAATTCTGGGCTCATAGCCTTCCCGACCTCGCCTCGCGGCTGGCCGCCACGCCGCTGGTGCGGCTCGACGATCCCGACGACGCGCTGATGGTCGCGGTTATCGAAAAACAGCTCGCCGACCGCGGGCTGCGGGTCATGCCGGAAGTCGTCACCTATCTGTGCAGCCGTATCGAGCGCAGCTTTGCCGCCGCCGCCGATGCCGTGGCGCGCCTCGACACGCTGGCGCTGGCCGAACGCCGCGACATCACCGTGCCGCTGGCGCGAGAGGTGCTGGAGGGGCAGTTGCGGCTGGCGCTGTAGTGGCGCCGTAATGTTTCGTCACCCCGGCGTAGGCCGGGGCCCATGAACCACAATCTTCGCCGCACGCGGACGTCCTTGGCGACTGAGAAAGTGGTTCATGGGCCCCGGCCTACGCCGGGGTGACAGGTCCTGGCCGTCATCGACCTGTCACCCGCCATCCGCTAAGGTGATCCGATGGCCAGTGTGCAGAAATCCCCGCCCGTTGCGGCAATCCCCGACTCCGAACGCTATTTCAACCGCGAGATCTCGTGGCTGGCGTTCAACGATCGCGTCCTCGAGGAAGCCACCAACCCGGCGCACCCGCTGCTCGAACGGCTGCGCTTCCTGTCGATTTCGGGGAACAACCTCGATGAATTCTACATGGTGCGCGTCGCCGGCCTGCGCGGCCAGGTGCGCGCCGGCATCGAAACGCTCAGCGCCGAGGGCATGACCCCGGCGCAACAGCTCGCCGCCATCGCCGAGCATGCCGACCGGCTGATGGAGGCGCAGCAACGCGTCTGGGGCGAGCTCATCCGCGAGCTCGGCCGCGCCGAATTCCACGTCATCACCGCTGAGCGCCTGACCGGGCCGGAGCGCGACTGGCTGCAGCGGCACTTCCTCGACCAGGTGTTTCCGGTGCTCACCCCCCAGGCCATCGACCCGGCGCACCCGTTCCCGTTCATCCCCAACAAGGGCTTTTCGCTGATCCTCGAGCTGCGCCGCCAGTCCGATGACGAGCTGCTGCGCGCGCTGCTGATGCTCCCGGCGATGCTGCCGCGCTTCATCCGCCTGCCGGGGACGGCGATTCGCTTCATCAGCCTCGAAAACACCATCCGCGCCTTTTTCGACCAGCTGTTCCCGGGCTATGACCTGATTGGCGACGGTGCCTTCCGCGTCATCCGCGACAGCGATATCGAGGTCGAGGAGGAGGCCGAGGATCTCGTCCGCTTCTACCAGACCGCGCTGAAGCGGCGCCGCCGCGGCGAAGTCATCCGGCTGAAGATCGAGGCGTCGACTCCGCCCGGCCTCAACAGCCTCGTCCAGGCGGCGCTCGGCGTCGGCGCCCGCGATACCACCGTCGTCACCGGTGTGCTCGGCGTCGCCGACCTGGCGCTGCTGGTCGAGGAAGACCGGCCCGACCTGAAGTTCGAGCCCTATAGCCCACGCTTTCCCGAACGTATCCGCGAACATGGCGGCGACTGCTTTGCCGCGATTCGCGCCAAGGACCTCGTCGTCCACCATCCCTACGAAAGCTTCGAGGTGGTGCTGGCCTTCCTGAAACAGGCCGCCGCCGACCCCGATGTCATCGCCATCAAGCAGACGCTGTACCGCGCCGGCAAGAACAGCCCCATCGTCCGCACGCTGATCGACGCCGCCGAGGCCGGCAAGTCGGTGACCGCGGTCGTCGAATTGAAGGCGCGCTTCGACGAGGAACAGAACCTCGTCTGGGCCGCCGCGCTCGAACGTGCCGGCGTGCAGGTTGTCTATGGCTTCGTCGAGTGGAAAACCCACGCCAAGCTGTCGATGGTCGTTCGCCGCGAGGGCAAGAACATCCGCACCTATGTGCATTTCGGCACCGGCAACTACCATCCCATTACGGCGCGCATCTATACCGACCTGTCGTTCTTCACCGCCGATCCGGTGCTGGCGCGCGATGCGGCGCAGGTGCTCAACTACATCACCGGCTATGTCCAGCCGACCCGGCTCGAGAAGCTCGGCATGGCGCCGCTGATCATGCGTGACCGCATCTACGACCTCATCGATGCGGAGATCGCGCACGCCCGCGCCGGCCGCCCGGCGGAAATCTGGGTCAAGCTCAACAGCCTCGTCGACACCGGCGTGATCGATAAATTGTACGAGGCCAGCAGCGCCGGCGTGCAGATCGAGCTGATCATCCGCGGCATCTGCTGCCTGCGCCCCGGCGTGCGTGGCCTGTCGGAAAACATCCACGTCCGCTCGATCGTCGGCCGCTTCCTGGAGCACAGCCGTATCTTTGCCTTTGGCAATGGCGCCGAACTGCCCAGCCCGCAGGCGAAATTGTTCATCTCCAGCGCCGACTGGATGCCGCGCAATCTCGACCGCCGTGTCGAGGTGATGGTGCCGATCGAGAACCCGACCGTCCACGCCCAGGTGCTCGACCAGGTCATGGTCGCCAATCTGAAGGACACCGAACAGACTTGGCAGTTGCGCAGCGACGGCAGCTATCGGCGCCTGCGCGAGATCGACCCGGCGTTCAACCTACATCGCTATTTCATGACCAACCCGTCGCTGTCGGGGCGCGGTGCCTCGCTGAAGAACACCGGCAAGGTGCCGCGGCTGGTGCTCGACGACGATGCCGATGACGAAGCCGACAATCGCGCCATCAGCAGCGACGCCGCCAGCGACGCTGCCGATGCCGCCGGCTTGTCCTGAACCGGCTGGCCTGACCCGACTTCCCTGAAGCCGCCGCCATGATCGGTGCTTTGCGCGCGCGTCGGCATCGGGCATAGCGTTCCACCCAACAGGTCCGGAGCAGGCGTGGCCAGCACAGTGCAGATCGACGAGGCGGATATCGGCATCGAACCCGCCGCGGCGGGGCTGATCGGCATCATCGACATCGGATCGAACAGCGTCCGGCTCGTCGTCTACCAGGGGCTGACGCGCATCCCGGCGACGCTGTTCAATGAAAAGGTCATGGCCGGCCTTGGTCGGGGTCTCGCCGCAAATGGCCGGCTCGGGCGCGGCTCGATGGATGCCGCGGTGGCCGCGCTCACCCGCTTTGCCGCGCTCGCTGCGGCGATGGGGGTGACGACGCTGCGCACGGTCGCGACCGCGGCGGTGCGGGAGGCCTCCAACGCTGCGGAGTTCATCGGCCGGGTCGAGCGCGAATGCGGCCTCAGGATCGAAACCATCAGCGGGGAGGCCGAGGCGCGCGGCGCCGCGCTCGGCGTCATCGCCGGCATTCCCGATGCCGATGGCGTCGTCGGCGATCTCGGCGGCGGCAGCCTCGAACTCATCCGCGTCGCCCGCGGGGAGGCGCATGAGCGTATCTCGCTGCCGATCGGATCGCTGCGGCTCGACGCGGTGCGCAAGCGCGACAAGCGGGCGCTGGCGCCGTTCATCAAGAAATCGCTCGATACCGTCGGCTGGGCGGCAGCGGGCCGGGGGCTGCCGTTCTACATGGTCGGCGGTAGTTGGCGGGCGCTGGCGCAGGTCCATATCCACCAGACTGGCCACCCGCTGCCGATCGTCCACCAGTACGAGATGCCGCGCGAGGCGCCGGCGTCGCTGGTGCGCAGCCTGACTCAGGTCGATCTGGCGACGCTGCGCCAGGTGCCCAACATCTCGACGTCGCGGCTGCCGTCGTTGCCCGGCGCCGCAATGCTGCTGGCGGCCACCGTAAAGCGGCTCGGCTCGTCCTCGGTCATCGCCTCGGGCTTTGGCCTCCGCGAAGGGCTGTTGTACGGCGAATTGTCGCCGCCGGTGCGGGCGCTCGACCCGCTGGTCGAGGCGGCGCGCAGCGAGGGCGAGCGACAGGGGCGCTTCCCCGAACATGGCGACCTGCTGTTCAGCTGGATGGCCGGCTTGTTCGAAGGCGAAACCCCCGCCGATCGCCGGCTGCGGCTGGCTGCGTGCCTGCTCAGCGACATCGCCTGGCGGGCGCACCCCGATTTCCGCCCCGAACGCGGCGTCGACACGGCGCTGCACGGCAATTGGGTGGCGGTGACCGCCGCCGAGCGCGCCGCGCTGGCCCAGGCGCTGCATTTCTGCTTCGGCGGCGGCGGCAACGCCCCGATCCTCGCCCTGCTGGCGCAGCTGGCGCCCCCGCAACTCCTCGCCCGCGCCCGCGCCTGGGGCCTCGCGCTGCGCCTCGGCCAGCGGCTGAGCGGCGGCACCGCGGCCGCGCTGGTGGCGAGCCGGCTGGTGCGCGACGGCAATGACGCGGTGCTGCACCTCGACCCCCGCCACGCTGCGCTGCTCGGCGATGCCGTGACCCGGCGCCTGAAACTGGTCGCCGGCGCGCTTGGGCTGGAGCCGCGGGTCGTGGTGGCATAATCGCGGCAGACGGCCTCGTTGCCCATACGGGAACGATCTCCAAGCTCGCCGTACGTAATAGTCAGAGCGACAGCTTGCGCCCAATTGCGGACGTGCCCGGACGGTCCAGGTGGTCTTTCAAGCCGTCGTATGGACTGCGTCCGAGGGCAGTACGCCGCCGGTTGCGCAGCCTCGATCGAGCGCTAATGTGATTGCATGATCGACATGCCCCAAGTTCCGCCGCCTGCGTATGAGGAGGTTTTGACGCAGAAGCTGATGCAGTGCGGGCTGCGCAACACCGGCTTCACCGTCAGATACGAAGACGAACTGCAAAGCATCGAGATCGTGATCGACAGGGAAGCAGGGGCATCTGCAGAGCATTTCGGCTGCATCAAGCAAGCTGCCGGGCATGAGATTATAACCTTCAAACCGCCCGAATTGCAGCAGGCGTATGAGGATTGGGTGTTCGAGGCGCTGAAGCCAACGATGCTCGCGGATGCCCAAGCGGAACTCGTAAAGCACGGCGCCCTTGAGGGTTTTCCGGAACGGTCGAAGTTCGGTTCTGATCAGCTATTTGCTGAGGCGCTGGAACGGCAATGTGGTATGAAGCCGGGTTCGTTCTTCGTGAGAAGCCAATGGGGCCTGATTGGTCAGCCCAAGATGGGTCGCCAAAGCAAAGCCGACGAGGGAAGGATGTCCTGTCTGATGGCGGCGATCATGTATGTCAGCGCAAAGGGCGAGGCCTTTAAGTTTGGTTTTATAGGTAATGAAGCGTTCGTGCCCGAAAAGTAGGTTATTCGGATCAGTTCCCACCGATGACTGCTTTTCGTCCGAAATGGCCAAAAGCTGCTGTTCCCTTAACCACCAGATCTAGTCATCCCGACGTTTTCCGAGCGGCGGGCTGTCCACGTACAGCGGCGCTACAAGCCGACAATGCGGGACCGCTCAGCTTCTCGAAGACGACGACCACATTCCCGCCAGGCCGGCGCCGCGTGATGACTTGGGGCGTCTCCCGCTGCCAGGGTTCGCGGCCGAGGCTGCCCAGGTCGGCATAGCGCCCGCAGCGGACAAAGCGATCGATCGTGAACGGCAGGCCCTCGCCACCCAGCGGGGTCGGCGCATCGGCGACATGGAAATGCAGGTGCGGGCCGGTCGAATCGCCGGTGAAGCCGAGCGCGCCGATGACGTCGCCGCGACGCACGCGCTGGCCGACCCGGACCGCGATGCTGCCTGGCTTCAGATGCTCGTAAAAGGCGTAGCGCCTTTCCGCCATCTTGAGCACGATATGATTTCCGGCCGCCTCGCCGGTCTTGTGGATGCCGCCGGCCGCGATGCTGCCGCCCTCAGTCATGTCGTCGCGAACGCGTGTCACCGTGCCGTCGGCGACCGCGATGACCTCGGCGCCATAGCCGATGGCGTCCGCCGGCCGGTCGGGGTCGCCGCTCGTGATCGCTCCGGCAAGATCGACACCGACGAAATCGATCGCATACCGGCCCGGGATCCGCGCGCGACCGCCCTCGGTGTAGACCATTCGGCGGTGTCCCCGCGCCCAGGACGGGTCGTGAACGGCAATCCACGGGCCGCCGCGCAACGGCGGCCCGATCGCGACCGGCTCGGCGCGATCGACGGCGACCTGCGACACGCGCTGCCGGGGCACGGCGCCCGGGCCCGGTGCGGCAAAGCGCAGGGCGTGGACGAGCATGGCAGGCGGCGGCTGCGCGCCCAGCGCGAGATCGATGTGAAGCGTCGTCGTGCCGCGCGGCGGCAGGACCGGACTGGCGGTATCGTCGTCGTCACGGGCCTCGGCCGAAGCCATCGCCGCCCCCGACAGCGCGCCGAGGCGCCGTCCGGCTGCATCCGCGACCTCGAGTGCGACCAGCACCACCGGCGCGTCGGACCGGTTGGCGACCTGCAACTCATAGCGAAGGACCGTCGCTTCGGAGCGATCGATCGTCGGCGGATAGGGCGCCGTGACCGTCAGGATATCCGCCTTGTCCTCGGCAACGGCACCGCCCAGCATTCCCGCTATGGCGAGCGGTGCAAAGGCGCGGCGCATGCCGGAGGTTCCCTGCGGTTGCCGCAAACTACATCCGGAACGTGCCGAACCGCGTCTCCGGCACCGGCTGCTGCAGGCTCGCGGCCAGTGACAGCGCCACCACCGCGCGCGTGTCGGCGGGGTCGATCACGCCGTCATCCCACAGCCGGGCGCTGGCGTGGTACGGGTGGCCCTCGCGATCATATTGCTCGCGGATCGGCTTCTTGAAGGCTTCTTCTTCGGTCTTGTTCTTGAAACCGCCCGATTTCACCGTCGCCAGCACGCTCGCCGCCTGTTCGCCGCCCATCACGCTGATCCGCGCATTGGGCCACATCCACAGGAAGCGGGGCGAATAGGCGCGGCCGCACATGCCGTAATTGCCGGCGCCAAAGCTGCCGCCGGTCACCACGGTGATCTTGGGTACCGCGGCGCAGGCTACCGCCGTCACCAGCTTGGCGCCGTGCTTGGCGATGCCTTCCTGTTCGAAGCGCTTACCGACCATGAAGCCCGAGATATTCTGCAGGAACAGCAGCGGGATGCGCCGCTGGCAGGCCAGCTCGATGAAATGCGCGCCCTTTTGCGCGGATTCGGAAAACAGGATGCCGTTGTTGGCAAGGATGGCGACCGGATAGCCCTCGACATGGGCGAAACCGGTGACCAGCGTCTCGCCAAAGCGCGGCTTGAAGGCGTGGAGGTCCGACCCGTCGACGATGCGCGCGATGACTTCATGGACATCGACGGGGTGGCGGGTATCGAGCGGCGCCAGGCTGTGCAGCTCGGCCGGATCGAACAGCGGCGGCCGGCTTGGGACTGGCGCGACCGAGGCCGGAACGGGCAGGGTGGCGACGATGCTGCGGGCGATGCGCAACGCATCCTCGTCGTCGTCGGCGAGATGGTCGGCGACCCCCGACAGCCGGGTGTGGATATCGCCGCCGCCGAGTTCCTCGGCGGTCACTTCCTCGCCGGTCGCAGCCTTCACCAGCGGCGGGCCGCCGAGGAAGATGGTGCCCTGGTCGCGGACGATGATCGATTCGTCGGCCATTGCCGGCACATAGGCGCCGCCGGCGGTGCAACTGCCCATGACAACGGCGATCTGCGAAATCCCCAGCGCCGACATGTTGGCCTGGTTGAAGAAGATTCGCCCGAAATGGTCACGGTCGGGGAACACCTCGTCCTGCCGCGGCAGGTTGGCGCCGCCCGAATCGACGAGATAGACACACGGCAGCCCGTTCTGCGCGGCGATTTCCTGCGCGCGCAGATGCTTCTTCACGGTCAGCGGGTAATAGCTGCCGCCCTTCACCGTCGCGTCATTGGCGACGACGACGCACAGCCTGCCCGAAACCTGGCCGACGCCGGCGATCATGCCGGCGGCGGGCACGTCCTCGCCATAGACGCCATCGGCGGCGAGTTGCCCGATTTCCAGGAACGCCGTGCCGGGATCGAGCAGCGCCTCGACGCGCTGGCGCGGCAGCAACTTGCCGCGCGCGACATGGCGATCGCGCGACGCTTCGGGGCCGCCAAGGGCGATCTTGGCGATCTTGGCCTTCAGGTCGGCGACGAGCGCGGCCGTCGCGGCAGCGTTGGCCTTGCTGTCCGGGCCGGGGGGGAGGGGAGTTCCGATGCTGGGCATGGCGAAACCTATGGCGCGAGCCGGCGCATTCCTCAAGGCGCGACGCTGCGCCCTGCCGTGACCCAGCCCTCGGCCGACCGCGCCACGCCGAAGATCGCCGCCAGCCGCGCCGCATCGAGCACTTCGGCCGGCGGTCCATCGGCGACCAGCGCGCCGTCGGCGACCAGCAGCAGCCGGTCGCAGCGCGTCATCGCGAGATCGAGATCGTGCAGCGCCACCAGCACGATGGCGCCGCGCCCGGCCTCGGCGCGCAACAGGTCCATGACATGCAGGCGGTGGCCGGGATCGAGATTGGCGGTCGGTTCATCGAGCAGCAGCACCGCCGGCCTGTTGACCAGCGCGCGGGCGAGCAGCACCCGCGCGCGCTCTCCCGTCGACAGCGTATCGACGCGGCGATCGGCAAAGGCCGCGGCGTCGGCACGGGCGAGCGCATCGGCCACGGCATCGTCGTTGCCGGCGCCGGCCAGCCCCAGCGCGACGACATCCCGCGCCCGCATCGGCCAGGCAACGTCGCGATCCGCCGGCAGCCACGCCAGCCGCGCGGCGCGCAGCCGGGCCGGCAGCACCGCGAGCGGGGTCCCGTCGAGCGTGACCGTGCCGGGCCCATGCCCCAGCCCGGCCAGCGCGCGCAGCAGTGTCGTCTTGCCGGCGCCGTTGGGGCCGACGAGACCGACCAGCGCGCCCGGGTGGAGCACGATATCGGTCGCCCCCAGCATCGGCGGCCGGGCGAGCGCGGTGGCGGCAAGGCTCATCGACCCTTGACCACCAGCCAGAGGAAAAACGGCGCGCCGAGCAGCGCCGTCAGCACGCCCAGCTTCAGTTCCTGGCCGTTGACCGGCACCCGCACCGCCATGTCGGCGGCGACCAGCAGCACGGCGCCGGCCAGCATCGCCGGCAGCAGCGTCGCGCCCGGCCGGTTGCCGACCAGCGGCCGCACGAGATGCGGCACCACCAGGCCGACGAAACCGATGCTGCCGGCCACCGCCACCCCGGCGCCGACCATGACGCCGGTGGCCACGACCACCGTCCAGCGCAGCCGCGCGACGTCGACTCCCAACGTTTCGGCGACGTCCTCGCCGAGCGCCAGGCTGTCGAGCGATCGCGCCTGGCGCAACAGCAAGGCACCGGCGACGAGGATGATCGGCGCCGCGATGCCGAGCTGCGGCAGGCTGCGATCGGCGAGCGAGCCGAGCAGCCAGAACATCACGTCGTAAAGCGCATAGGGCGACGGCGCGAGGCTGAGCGCCAGGTTGACCAGCGCCCCCGCCAGCGCCGAGATCGCTACGCCGGCCAGCACCAGCGTCGCCGTGCCTGCCGCCGGGCCGGCCAGCGCCAGCAGCAGCGCCAGCGCCACCAGCGCACCGGCCATGCCGCCCGCCGCCACCGCCAGCACACCGCCGCCGAGGAAATAGCCGGCGAACACCGCGCCCAGCGACGCGCCCGTCGACGGCCCCAGCACATCGGGCGACGCCAGCGCATTGCGCAACAGCCCCTGCATCGCCGCGCCGCCAAGGCCGAGCGCGCCGCCGATCAGCACCGCCAGCGCGGTGCGCGGCAGCCGCAGCTCCATCAGGATCGTCCGTGCCAGCGCCGGATCGCGCTCCGCCACCGCGCGCAGCATCGCCGGGTCCCAGAACAGCGACGCCAGCACCAGCGGCAACAATGCCAGCGCCAGCACCGCCGGCAGCCGCGTCACCGTCGCACCAGGGCGCGCAGCCGCGCCACTTCGGCGGCGACCAGCGGGCCGCCACAGGTCCACACCCGGCCATCGGTTTCGATGCGCTGCACAGCGGCGGGCAGGGCGGCGATCGCCGGATGCGCCAGCCAGTTCTGGTTTGCCGACATCTGACCCGGGTAATAACGGGAAATCACAAGCACTTGCGGCGGGTCGCTGAGAAGGCGCTCGAGATCGACCTGGCCGCGTGTTACCCGCTGCTGCTGCAGGCCGGCGTGCCGCAGCCATTGCGCCGACAACCCATCGGCAGCAATCGTCTGACCACCGCCGCCGATAATCAGCGCAGGTACCGGCGCGCTCGGGCGCGGCCCGAGGTCGGCGAGCATGCGGGCGATCAGCGCCTCGCCCGCCGCCGCGCGGTCGAGCGCGCGTGCCACCTGCCGAATGTTGGCGCTGACCTCGGCGAGGCTGCGCGGCTGCACGACATTGACGACGGCAAAGCCCAGCCGCCGCGCCGCGGTCGCGGCGCTGGCATCGCCGGCGCTGGTCAGCACCAGGTCGGGCTGCAGTGCGACGATATCGGTGACCCGGCCGCGGTTGCGCGCCAACCCGCGCGCCCGCGTCGCCACCGGCGTCTCCCGCGGCTCCGCGCCCAGCCGGCTGATGGAGACCAGCTGGCCGGGCGCGGCCAGCAACAGCGCCAGTTCGTCGGTACAGAGGTTGAGGCTGGCGACGCGGCGCGGCCGCACCGGCGCCGGCGGCGCGGGCAGGTCGAGCGCCAGCGCCGGCGGCGGCTTCGGCGCCAGTGTCGGTAGGCTGGCGACGGCGGACACGGCGACCAGCAGCGTCGCCGCCGCCAGCCCCGATGCCGCCACCCGCTTCATGCCCGCAACCCCATCGCCTGCTCCCTACAGCCGCACCCGCACGCCGCCGTGCACGGTAAGCCCCGGCGTGCGATAGGCGAACACGTCCTGGTATGACCGATCGAGCGCGTTCTCGATGCGCCCGGTAACGTCCACCCTTGGCGTGACATGGATCGCCCCCGACACCGTCAGCAGCGTATAGGGTGCCAGCCGCACCGTCACGAAGCGCGCGAAATCGGTGTCGTCGCGGGCACCGGTGATGGCGGCGCTGGCGGCGAGGTCGAAGGTCTTGCTTGCCCAGGCCGCGGTCACGCTGCCCGAATGGCGCGGGCGCCGGACCTCGCGCAGCTGCAATCCGGCGGCGACCGTCTGCTGCGTCGCATCGAGCCAGGCGTAGCTCGCGCTGAGCGTCAGGCCGTCGACCGGCCGCGCCGTGACCGTCGCCTCCAGCCCCTTGCGGCGGCTGCGGCCGTTGGCGTTGGCGACGCCCGACAGGAAGGTCGTCGGATCGAACGTCGAGACGATCTCGTCATCGAGCGTGGCGTGATAATATGTGATATCAAGCCCGTAGGCGGCGTTGCTCCAACCGGCGCCGAGGTCCCAGCTGCGGCTACGCTCGGGCTTCAGCCCCGGATTGCCGACGAAGAAGCCGGGGAAAAAGCCGTAGAGATCGAAGAACGTCGGGTCGGCGATGCCGGTGCCATAGCTGCCATGCACGGCAAAGCCGGCGCCGGGCCGGACGGCGGCGGTGGCGCGCACCGTCGTCGTGTCGGCAAAGCGGTTGTTCCAGTCCCGCCGGACGGCGACGCCGCCGCCGAGCCAATCGCCGACATCGAGCCGATATTCGCCGACCAGGCTGGTCTGCAGCCGGCTGCGCGACTGGTTCGACAGCGCCGTCGGGTCGGCGTCGGTGCTGGTGAAGCGCTCACGATCATGCTCGAGCGCGGCAGTGAAGCGATGCCGTGCAGCACCGGTCTCGGCGGTCAGGCTGGACTGGTAGCGAAATATCAGCCGGCCGCCGTCTGACCGGTTCTGGAAGGCATCGGCGATGCGGTTGATGTTGGCGGTGTCGGTGAACAGTACCGACACATCGTTGCTCCAGCGGTCGTCGAGCAGCTTGATGCCGCCCTGGGCCTTCAACGCCAATTGGCGGCTGCGGCTGGCGAGCGGCGCGTCGAGCGGCACGCCGGCGACATAGTCGAAATCGTCGAACTTGCTGTTGGAAGTGACATAGCGGCCGACCAACGAAACCGTTGTGTTTCCAGTCGGTTTGGTCAGTGCCTTGGCATGCAGGGTCAGGTTCTGATAACCATCCTTGTCGCCGCCGCTGCTGGCAATGTCATAACCCTTCGACGTCAAATAGCTGGCCTGGCCGCTGATCCTGGTCTCGCCGCTGGCGTAGCCGCCGCCGGCGCCGGCGCGGAAGGTGCCGAGCGAGCCGCCCTGGGCCTCGCCGTACACTCCGGTGTCGCTGCGCGTCAGGATATTGACGACGCCGCCGATCGCCTGGCTGCCCCACAGCGCCGATTGCGGCCCGCGCAGCACCTCGATGCGGTCGATGCCGGCGGCGAGCAGGGTTTCATAGCGGAATTCGCCCGACGACGCCGGATCGGTGACGTCGATGCCGTCGATGAAGGTGATGGTGTGGTTGGCCTCGGCACCGCGAATGCGGACCTGGGTCTGCGCACCCAGCGGCCCCGACTGGCTGACCGCGACGCTGGGCGCGAGGGTCAGATAGTCCTTCACCAGCGGCAGCGCCAGCGCGTCGATGGTGGCGCGGTCGATGATGGTCAGGGCAGTGCCCGACAGCGCGACCGGCACGGCTTCACGCGAGGCGGTGACGGTGATCGGATCACGCGCCTCGTCAAACACGGCATCATCGGTGGTGGGAAGCGGCCCGACCGCAGCCAAGGCCAAATAAAACAACATCTTGCGTCCCTTCGTTCACGCCTGAACACAGGCGTGCCACAGCTTTGAAGCCGCCGCAAACGAAGGACGCGAGGATTCGCGTTCCCGTTACACGCTCCGCTGGACCCGGCAGGCATGGGACGACCAGGGACGGCAGGTTTCCTGGCTCACGGCTCGAACGCCCTTGCTCCGCCTTCCCGGTTGACGGTTTCCCGTTTCGCCAGTGGCATGTGGAGCAGGGGCTCGCCGCTTACAGTTGCGGGCACAGCACCGGATTTTCACCGGCTTCCCTTTTAACCACGCTTGCGCGCAGCACCGTCCGAGGGCAGGGATATGCCAGCCACGGGCGCAGCGCAACGTTGCAATTGCCCGGCAAGACGGCTATGCGCGCCGCTTCCCCTGGCTGGTCGGAACCAGCCGCACCCAGGAAAGTCCTTGCCATGAAGTCCGGTATCCACCCCGATTACCACAGCATCACCGTCAAGATGACCGACGGCACCGAGTACAAGACGCGTTCGACCTACGGCAAGGAAGGCGACACGTTGGCGCTCGACATCGATCCGACCTCGCACCCGGCCTGGGTCGGCGGCGCCGGCAAGATGCTCGATGCCGGTGGGCAGGTGGCGCGCTTCAACAAGCGCTTCTCGGGCTTCGGATTGAACAAGACGGCGTAAGCGCGTCGAGAGGCGCAAGACCCGCCATCGGGGCGCCGCGTGATAAGCGCGGCGAACCCGTCGGTGGTGTCCGGCGCTACACCCCGATCATTTCCCGCGCCGCGGCATAGTCGGCCTTGCCGTTCGGCGCGCGCGGGACCTTGTCGACGATGATTACCCGCTTCGGCGTCTTGTAGCCGGCGAGGTGCGTTCGCACGTGCGCCCGCAGCGCCTCCGGATCGGCGCCGCGCGGCGCCTCGACCACTGCTGTCACCGCCTGGCCCCATTTGTCGTCGGCGATGCCGAACACCAGCGCGTCGTCGACTGCGGGATGCGTCTTCAGCGTCTCCTCGACCTCTTCGGGGAATACCTTCTCGCCCGCGGTATTGATGCACTGGCTGCCGCGGCCGAGGAGGGTGAAGCTGCCGTCGGCCTCGATGATCGCCCAGTCACCGGCCATCGAATAGCGGGTGCCGTCGATGGTGACGAAGGTTTCCGCTGTTTTCTTCTCGTCGCGCCAATAGCCTCGCGGGATCAACCCGCCGCGGGCGATGCGGCCGCGGGTGCCGGGCGGCACCGGCCGCAGGTCGTCGTCGACGATCAGCGTCTGGCCATCGGCGCTGAAGATCGTGGCGGCGCCGGCATTGGCGCTGGTCTGCACCGAATTGCCCAGCCCCAGGCTTTCCGATGATCCGAGCGAATCGACGATCATCAGGTTCGGCGCATGGCGCAGCAGTCCGGCCTTGACCTCGGGCGACCACATGGTGCCGCTGGAGATCATGACCGCCAGCGAGGCGATGCTGCCATGGCCGGCATCGAGCGCCTTCAGCAGCGGCCGGCCAAAGGCATCGCCGACGATGACGGCATAATCGCAGCCGAGGTGCTGGCAGGTTTCCACCGCCAACTCGGGCTCGAAAGCCTGGCCCGGCATGGTGACGACGGTGCCGCCGCGCGACAGCGTGCTCAGCGCGATGATGAAGCCGGTGCCGTGCATCAGCGGCGGCATGACGAGACTGCGCAACCGGCCGATTCCGCTGCGCAACAGGTCGAGATAGCCCGGCAGGGCGATGTCGGGCGCAATCCCGTTGCTGGCCATCAGCATCGCGGACAACGCCCCCTGGTCCCACATCACGCCCTTGGGCATGCCGGTGGTGCCGCCGGTGTAGATGAACAGCATGTCGTCCGGACTATGCGCCTGTTCGGGCAGCACGCCGCCGCCTTCCGCGACGGTGTCGAAATCACGTGCGTAATCGGGCACTTCGCCGCCGACTTGCAGAAACAGCTTTACCTTCAGCCGGTCGCGGATGCTGGCGACCAGCGGCTCGAACTCGGCATCATAGGCGAGCACTGCGGCATCGCTGTTGTCGAGGATGTAGAACAGCTCCTCGCCGGTGTAGCGATAGTTGATGTTGACATGGACCAGCCGCGCCTTGAACCCGGCGATCGTCGTCTGGAGATACGCCGGGCTGTTGCGCATCAGATGCGCGATCCGGTCGCCCGGCACCGCGCCTGCGGCGTGGCAGGCAGCCGCGAGGGCATCGGTGCGCCGGTCGAAATCACCCCAGCTGGTGACCGTGTCGCCATGGATGGTGGCTGGATGCGCCGGATCGACAGCACTGCCGATGGCGGAAAATATCGTGCCGAAACTCGGGCCCAAGGTCATCGTCATCTCCCCGGCGCCACTCTAGGGCGAGAGGACGGCAAGACAATCCCGCCCAATAGGCTAGGCGAGCTTGGCCGGCTCGAGCATGCGATGCAGGTGGACGACGACATATTTCATCGTCGCGTCGTCGACCGTGCGCTGGGCATTGGCGCGCCAGGCGGCTTCGGCGCTGGCATAGTCGGGAAAGATGCCGACCACGTCGAGGGCGCCGGGCTCGATGAAGTCGAGGGTCTGGGGGTCGCTGACGCGGCCGCCGAAAACGAGATGCAGCTTGGTATCCATCGCCGCGCGTGTACCTGCGCGCGCCGCAAAACTCTAGGAATATTCGCCCGCCAGCCGCTTCATCATGTCGCCGAACCAGGTCTCGAACGCCGGGCCGTCCCAGGCGCGATGGTCGCCGCGTTTGTAGGCGGCGCCGTTCAGCGCATAGAATTCGGCGTTGATGCGGTTCGGCAGCCGGTTGTCCTTGGTGCGGATGACCGTCGCCGGCGACCCGACGACGATCGAATTGGGCGGAACGACGGTCCCGTCTTTCACATAGGCGTGCTGTCCGACGATCGAGCCGCTGCCGATGACGGCGCCATTGTAGATCGTCGCGTTGATGCCGACGAGGCAATGGTCGCCGATCGTGCAGGCGTGCAGAGTCGCGTGGTGGGTAATCGAGCTATAGGCACCGACCACGACCGGCCGGCCGGGATCGGTGTGGATCATCACGAAATCCTGGACATTGGCGAACGCCCCGATCTCGACATGCGCTGTTTCGGACCGGACCACGGCATTGCACCAGACCGACGCGCCTTCGCCCACGCTGACGTGCCCATACAGCTGCGCCGAGGGGTGGACGAAGGCCGTTTCGGCGATCTCGATGCGACTGGTCAGCCTGCCGTCCTCGTCGCCAGCGCCTTGGAATTGGCGCTCTTCAGGAACGCGACCAGCGCGTCAAAGCCGTTCTTCTGCACATAGGCATTGAAATCGGCTTCCTGCGTCAGCGACAGGTTGATGCCCTGGACGGTCAGGTTGTTGATGACGTTCTTGCCGGCGGGGGTCTTCTTCACCTGCCAGATCGCGTCGATGGGCTGGGCGCCAGGCCGGGTGACGCGGGTGTAGACGTCGGTCATCGGCCCGCGTGCGACGGTGCGAAGGACGGTGATGCTGGCGTCCGAATAATCGTACAGCCGGTCGGCATAGGCATTGAGCACGAATTCGGGCAACGCCTGCTGATAGGCGGTGTACTGCGCCGGCGTGATGGTGGCGCGGTGGCGACGGATCAGGCGGTTGCCGATATCCTGCAGCGCCACATTCTGCTGCAGCATGGTGCGGAACTTGGCGCGGCCCGCGGTCTTCGACAGCGACTTGTCGCGCAGCACGCCAAAGGCATCATTGGCCAGCGTTTCGACAAAGACACGGGCGGCGGGGTCACCGGCATTGGCCGGCGCGGCCGCGACCTGCGCATGGGCGGGCATCGCCAGCGCCAGGGGCGACAGGCTGATCGCAACGGCGGCGGCGGCAAGGGTCTTGAACTTCATCGTCATACTCCTGAACAGACCGGCCCGGCACGTCAACCTGGGGGTTGCCGTGCCGGGCCGCTGTACGTTCTTACGAGTTGATGGCTGAACGGTTGCTGACGCGGGTCAGCCCTTCATCTCGTCGCGTGCCGCATCCATCACCGCTTGCGCCGCCTGGCGCGGGCGCGGACGGTGTCGACCGACAGGCCATGGGCGTCGAGTTCGTCCGAAGCCCGGCGGGCGGCAGCGCGTGCCGCGGCCCCGAGCCTGGCGCCGGTGTCACCCAGCGCGCGGCGTTCGGCCTCCGTCGACGGGAACAACGCACCCAGCGCTGCACCGGCGGCGAGCCCCAGCACGATCGACACCAGCGGATTGTCAGAAACGCTGCCGGTCGCTGATGGCAGCACCTGCTGGCGAGCCGGCCGCGGCGGTGTGTCGTCATCGTCGTCGATCTCGTCGCCATAGGCGCGCGGCGCTTTGCCGGCGTCATAGCCAAAGCCATCGTCATAGTCGGTATAATCGCCGAGGCCGTCGCCCAGGTTGACCCTGGCCCGGGCCAGCTTGCGACGCGCCAGCAGCGCAACGCCGATGGCCGCGACCGCGGCAGCGATAGCCAGCGGATGCGATTGTGCTGCCGTCTTGGCTTGGCCGACGAGCTGGCGGCTGCCGCCCGTCACCTTGTCCATTGCATCGCCGACGATCCGACGCGGGTCGAGCCGGTCCTGGATCTCGTCGATGGTCGAGGCGATGCGGGTGCGAGCGTCCTCGGCGTCTGCGGCGACGCTCTCTACCGGATCGGCTGCCATTTCAATCTCCCTTCAACGTTTCGACATCGCGCTTCAGATTGGCGACCGTGCGCTTTGGCGCAAGCTCGATTTTCTTCAACATGCCGATGCCGACAAAAATCAATATCGCCCCGATTATCGCCACGATGGCGGCAACGATCAACGCTGCTGCGACGATGCCGACGCTCTTTGCCAGCGCCGCGATGCCGGCAACGAGCAGGCACAGCAGCGCCAGCGATGCGATCATGCCGCCGGCGGCAACCGCGCCGACTGCCATCAGCGCCTGGCTGAACGCTTCCTGAATCTCGGTGCGGGCGAGACGCAGTTCGGTGCGGACGAGATGGACGACATCGTCGACGAGACGGACCGTCAGTTGTCCAAGCGAGTCCTTGCTTGCCATATCCTCACTGCCTGTTTCGACCGCAGGCAGGGTGGCCATCGGTTGCGCATCCGACATTGTCAGCGACTTCCGGCTTTGACCAGCCGCGCACCGATGAAACCGGCCACGACAGCGATTCCGATCGCCAGACCGGGCGAGCTGCGAACGAGGTCGCGGCCTTCCTCGATCAACTCGTCGACCGGCTTGTCGCGGATGGTCTGCTGGATGTCGCCGATCGCATCGGCGGCCTGGCGGGCATAGCTGGCAACGGGCCCACCGACGGCTTCGGCCTTGTCGGCGAGTTCGCGGACCATGACGACGATGCCGTCGATGCTGCGCGCCAGTTCCGACTTGCCGTCATCGGCGAGCGCGAACAGCTTGTTGCGGGCGCCGCCGACGAGGCCCTGGGCCATCGAGGCCTTGGGTTGCCGCTGCGAGCCGAAATCCTGTGCGTCGGTAAAGCCGGCGTCATCGGTCGGCTGCCACTGGGTCTGATATTCTTCCGCCATGTTATCGTCTTCCCGTACTGAAACCATGCTGCCGACAACGTGCCGCTGCGCCGGCTGTTCCGAAGTATTTGCTCGACCGGGCCTGGCCCGATAGATGGCGATGCGAACGGCCCGGCACAATATTCATTGCGGACCGGAAATGACGATTTTGCGCCCGTCGGGCCAAACAGCAAGGGGCTGACCGAATGACCGCCATTATCGACATCCATGCCCGCGAGATTCTCGACAGCCGCGGCAACCCGACCGTGGAGGTCGATGTGGTGCTCGACGATGGTTCGCTGGGCCGCGCCGCGGTGCCGTCGGGCGCCTCCACCGGTGCACATGAGGCGGTCGAACTGCGCGACGGCGACAAGGCGCGGTATCTCGGCAAGGGCGTGCTCAAGGCCGTCGCCGCGGTCAACGGCGAAATCTTCGACGCGCTGTCGGGGATGGAGGTCGAGGAGCAGGGCGAGATCGACGCGGCGATGATCGAGCTCGACGGCACGCCCAACAAGGCGCGGCTCGGCGCCAACGCCATCCTGGGCGTCAGCCTGGCCGCGGCCAAGGCGGCCGCCGAATCGCGCGGGCTGCCGCTGCACCGTTATGTCGGCGGCGTGTCGGCTAGCCTGCTGCCGGTGCCGATGATGAACATCATCAACGGCGGCGCCCATGCCGACAATCCGATCGATTTCCAGGAATTCATGGTGATGCCGGTCGGCGCGCCGACCCTGTCCGAGGCTGTCCGCTGGGGCGCCGAGATCTTCCACACGCTGAAGGCCGAACTGAAGGCCGGCGGGCACAGCACCGCCGTCGGCGACGAGGGCGGCTTCGCCCCCAACCTCAACGGCACCCGCGCCGCGATGGACTTCGTCATGGCGGCGATCGCCAAGGCCGGCTTCAAGGCCGGCGAGGACGTGTTCATCGCGCTCGACCCGGCAGCGACCGAGTTCTTCCACGACGGCCATTATGTTCTCGCCGCCGAAGGGCTGAAGCTGACGCCGCAGGCGATGGCCGATTATTACGTCGCGCTTGCCCGCGACTATCCGATCCTCAGCATCGAGGACGGCATGGCCGAGGATGATTTCACCGGCTGGAAGGCGCTGACCGACGCGCTCGGCAAGACCCACCAGCTCGTCGGCGACGATCTGTTCGTGACCAATCCGGCGCGGCTGGGGCAGGGCATCAAGGACGGCCTCGCCAACGCGCTGCTGGTCAAGGTCAACCAGATCGGCACGCTCACCGAGACGCTCGCCGCCGTCGATATGGCGCATCGCGCCGGCTATCGCAGCGTCATGTCGCACCGGTCGGGCGAGACCGAGGATTCGACCATCGCCGACCTGGCGGTCGCCTGCGGCACCGGCCAGATCAAGACCGGGTCGCTGGCGCGGTCGGACCGGCTCGCCAAGTACAACCAGCTGATTCGCATCGAGGAAGAGCTGGGCAGCCAGGCGCGCTATGCCGGGCGGAGCGTGCTGAGAGGTTGAGGCGGGGCGGTTGCAGCCGCGGCGGTACCCCCGTATCGATCGGGGCGTGCGCCACCGGCTGATCCTGCTGATCCTCCTGATGTTGCTGCCGTCTCCCGTGCTGGCAGCGCGGCTGACGGGGCTCGCGGCGACGCCCGGCGTCGTCACCATCGCTGCAGACGGCCCGCCCGCCGTCGCCCACCAGTTCGCCCTCGATGGCCCGCGCCGCCTCGTTGTCGACCTGCCGGCGGTGCTCGATGCGCCGCTCGTTGCCGATGGCGCCGGCAGCGTCACCCGGCTGCGCGCGGCGATGTTCTCGCCAGGCATCGCGCGGCTGGTCATCGAGCTGGCGGGGCCGCTGGAGATCGTCACGGCCCGCAACAGCGCCACCGGGCTGACGCTGACCCTGCGCCGCATCGGCGACGCCGACTTCGCGGCCGCGGTGGCGCGCGGCCGGCGGCCGCTGCCGGTCGTGTCGGGCGGGCCGCCATCGGCCGCGGCGCGGACCAATGTCCCGTCGCCGGCAGCCCCGACCGCCCCGGTGTTCGAACTGCCGCAGGACATGTTCCAGACGCGCGGCACCCCGCCTGCAACGGTCGCGCCGGTAGCGGCTCCGCCCGCAACCACCACGCCCGCAACGCCGGCGCCGCAGCCGATCCAGCCGCCGCCCGCCCGGACCACCAATGCCACCGCCGATATCCCGCTGGCGATCCCGCCGCAGCCGGCATCGCCCCAGCGGCGCACCGGCGGTGTCCGGCCGCGCAACGGCAGCCGGCCGCTCGTCGTCATTGATGCCGGCCATGGCGGCAAGGATGTCGGCGCGATCAGCGTCAACGGCGGCTATGAAAAGGACGTGACCCTCGCCATCGCCCGCGCCACGGCGGCGGCATTGCGGCGCCGGGGCAAGGTCGATGTCCGGCTCACCCGCGACGACGATCGCTTCATTCCCCTGGGCGGCCGGGTCAAGATCGCCCAATTGGCCCGCGCCGACCTGTTCGTGTCGATCCACGCCGACAGCGCCCCCAACAGCCAGGCCCGCGGTGCCAGCGTCTATACCCTGTCGTCGGTCGCTTCCGACGCCGTCGCGGCGCGGCTGGCGGCGCGCGAAAACAAGGCCGACATCATCGGCGGGGTCAATCTCGGCGTCGAGGCGCCCGATGTCGGCGACATCATGATCGACCTGTCGCGCCGCGCCACCGGCAATGTCTCGGTCGCCTTTGCCGAAACGCTGCAGGACGAGCTGTCCGACCGCATCAAGTTCCGCGGCGAGTTCCACCATTTCGCCGGCTTCCTTGTGCTGAAGGCGCCCGACGTGCCCTCGGTGCTGCTCGAAACCGGCTATGTCACCAACACCGACGACGCCGCGCTGCTGTTCTCCGCCGCCGGGCGCAAGCGCGTTGCCGCCGGCGTTGCCCGGGCCATCGAACGCCACCTGCTCGGGAATTGAGGTCACGACCGCGCTTCCCTCCCGCCGTCCCAGCGGCTATCGGAGGCGTCGAAGCTGGAGTGACAATGCGGCGTTGGTTGATTTTCGGCGGGGCCGGACTTGTCGTGATGGCGTTCGCGGTGGCGGCGCTGTTCTGGTCGGCGATGAAGGATCTGCCCGACGAGGCCGCGCTGGCGCAGTTCGCCCCGGCGCTGCCGTCGACAGTCCGCGACATCAATGGCGAGATCGTCGCCAATTTCACCCGTGAACGCCGCATCTACCTGCCGTACAACGAAATTCCGCGAAAGCTCGTGGAGGCCTATATCTCGGCGGAGGACAAGACCTTCTTCGAACACGGCGGGCTCGACTATCAGGGCATCCTGGCGGCGGTGTTCACCAACATCGAATCGCAGTTCACCGGTCGCCGCCCGGTCGGTGCGTCGACGATCACCCAGCAGGTGGCGAAAAGCCTGATCGGCAACGAGGTCACCTACAGTCGCAAGCTGCGCGAGGCGATCCTCGCCCGCCGCATCGAGGCGACCTTCACCAAGCAGCAAATTCTCGAGCTCTACCTCAACCAGATCTTCCTCGGCCGCAACGCCTATGGGGTCGAGGCGGCGGCACAGGCCTATTTCGGCAAGCCGGCGAACCAGCTCGATCTCGCCCAGATGGCCTATCTCGCCATCCTGCCCAAGGCGCCGAGCACCTATAGCCCGGTCAGCCAGAATGCCCGGTCGGTGGCGCGGCGCGACTATGTGCTCGGCCAGATGCAGGCCAACGGCTATATCACCGCCGCCGAGCGCGCCGCGGCCTCGGCGGAAGCGCTGGTGGCGGTGCCGAACCGCGCCATCACCCAGGCCCGCGCCTCGGATTATTTCGTCGAGGACGTGCGCCGCACGCTGATGGCGAAGTTCGGCGAAACCGAAAAGGACGGCCGCAACAGCGTCTATGGCGGCGGCCTGTGGATCCGCACCTCGGTCGATCCGCGGCTGCAGATCGCCGCCGAGGACGCCATGCGCAACGGCTTCATGCGCTATGAACGCGGTCGCCCCTGGCGCGGGCCGCCGGCGCAGATCGAGATCGGCGACGGCTGGCAGGGGCGGCTGCAGTCGGCGGCGGTGTCGACGGGCTTTCCGGACTGGCGCAAGGCCGTCGTGCTGTCGAAATCGGGCGCCGATTCGACCATCGGTTTCGCCGACGGCAGCACGGGCAGCCTGCCGGGCTATGCCGCGTCGTTGCCGCTGAAGGGTACTGCGACGTCGGCGGGGCAGGCGCTCAGGCCCGGCGACGTCATTCCCGTCGTGAAGTCGGGCAACGCGTATGCGCTGCGCCAGGCCCCCGAGGTGTCGGGCGGCATGGTCGTCGAGGATCCCCACACCGGCCGCGTGCTGGCCATGGTCGGCGGCTTCGACGCGCGGTCGCAAAGCTTCAACCGCGCCACCCAGGCCCAGCGCCAGCCGGGCTCCACCTTCAAGCCGATCGTCTATGCGACGGCGATGGACAATGGCTTCACGCCGTCGTCGATCGTCGTAGATGCGCCCTATTGCGTCTTCCAGAGCCGCAGCCTCGGCCAGAAATGCTTCCGCAACTTCGGCAACATGCGCGGCGCCGGGGCGCAGACCTTGCGCTGGGGCCTCGAACAATCGCGCAACCTGATGACCGTCCGCGTCGCCTACAACACCGGCATGGACAAGGTCGTCGCCCAGGCCAAGGCGCTGGGGCTCGGCAGCTACCAGCCGGTGCTGGCGATCGCGCTGGGCGCCGGCGAGACGACGGTGATGAAGCTGACCAACGCCTATGCGCAGATCTTCAACGCCGGCCGCGCGCTCGAACCCTCGACCATCGACATGGTGCAGGACCGCGACGGCAAGGTCATCTTCCGCCGCGACAACCGTTCCTGCCCGGGCTGCGCCGCCGCCGACTGGAACGGCGAGCCGATGCCGCGTCCGGGCGGCAAGCCGAAACAGGTGATGGACGCGCGCACCGCCTTCCAGACCGTGCATCTGATGGAAGGCGTCGTGCAGCGCGGCACCGGCACCCGCATGCTGGCGCTCGACCGCCCGTTCGCCGGCAAGACCGGCACCACCAGCGGCCCCAAGGATGTCTGGTTCGTCGGCGGCACCCAGGATCTCGTGGCGGCGCTGTATATCGGCTACGACAACCCGCGCAATCTCGGTGGCTATGTCCAGGGCGGCACCGTCGCCGCGCCGATCTGGCTCGATTTCGGCAAGGCGGCGTTGAAGGACGCACCCAAGCTGCCCTTCATCATTCCGCCCGGCGTCCGCATGGTCCGCGTCGAACGCCGTTCAGGCAAGCGCGTCTTCGGCGTCTGGCCGACCAGCGAGGCCAAGGCCGCGGTGATCTGGGAAGCCTTCAAGCCCGACAGCGAGCCGCGCCGCACCGGCACGGTGGCCGGCGCCGGGGCCGGGCAGGCCGGTCCCACCCGCCGGGTGCGCAGCGACGCCGAGTTCATGAAGAATACCGGCGGGATCTACTGAACGCCCTCCCCCTTGCGGGGAGGGCGACTCGCGCAGCGAGCGGGGTGGGGGTCACTCGCGTCGGCGTTCGGGAACGCTCGGCTGGCGCCGAGTCGCCCTCCCCGCAAGGGGGAGGGAGCAGGACGCTTGCACCTGTCCTTCGCGCGTCCTATCTCCGCCGCACGCCCAAAAGGAACCCAGACCATGCGTGCCGAGGCACAAACCTACGCCGATTCCATCAAGCAGGCATTGGACCTGCTGAGGAGGTTTCTTTGACTGGGATCGTGCCCTCCGTCGCCTCGATGAACTGAACGCCCGGGTCGAGGACCCCAAGCTCTGGGACAATCCCAAGGCGGCGCAAGCCGTGATGACCGAACGCCGCCGCCTCGACGAGGCGGTCGCGGCGACGCGCGCCATCGAGATCGAACTGTCCGACACCTCCGAGCTCATCGAGATGGCCGAGGCCGAGGGTGACGAGGCCATGGCCGTCGAGGGCGTCGCCGCGCTGAAGACGCTCGCCGAACGCGCCGAACGCGACAAGGTCGCGGCGCTGCTTGCCGGCGAGGCCGACAACAACGACAGCTATATCGAGGTCAATTCGGGCGCCGGCGGCACCGAGAGCCAGGATTGGGCCGAGATGCTGCGGCGCATGTACCAGCGCTGGGCCGAACGCCATGGCTACAAGGTCGAGATCATCGACATCCACGCCGGCGAACAGGCCGGCATCAAGAACGCGACGATGCTGATCAAGGGCCCCCAGGCCTATGGCTGGTCGAAGACCGAAAGCGGCGTCCACCGCCTCGTCCGCATCAGCCCCTATGACAGCGCCGCCCGCCGCCACACCAGCTTTGCCAGCGTCTGGGTCTATCCGCAGATCGATGACGATATCGACATCGATATCAAGGAATCGGACCTGAAGATCGACACCTATCGCGCGTCGGGCGCCGGCGGCCAGCACGTCAACACCACCGATTCGGCGGTCCGCATCACCCATGTGCCCACGGGCGTCATCGTCGCCTGCCAGAACGAACGCTCGCAGCACAAGAACCGCGCCACCGCGATGAAGATGCTGAAGGCCCGCCTCTACGAGCGCGAGCTGGCGATCCGGGAAGCGGCGGCGGCCGATGTCGAGGCCGGCAAGACCGATATCGGCTGGGGCCACCAGATCCGCTCGTACGTCCTGCAGCCCTACCAGCTCGTCAAGGACCTGCGCACCGGCAAGACCTCGACCTCACCCTCCGACGTGCTCGACGGCGACATCGACCCGTTCATGGCGGCGGCACTCAGCCAGCGGGTCACCGGCGACAAGGTCGATGTCGAGGATGTGGACTAGGTCGAAGCGGCCTGGCCCATGCTGCCGAACGGACGCCAGGCGTCGCGCAACCGCGGCATGAAGGTCATCGGCCGGCGGTCGGCGGGGTCGGCGAGCGGCATCGCGGTGCTGCAATAGGCACATTCGGCGGTCTGGCGGCCGACATGCCACTGCGTTCCGCCACAGCCGGGGCAGTAATTCGGGCCGCCCACCCGGTAGGTCATCGTATAGCGGCGCGCGTTGCCTTCGAACACGGTCTGTTGCTGCATCGGGAGCCCTCCGTCGATCCCTTCAAAGGGACGATCAGCAACGCCGTCTGGCGGCAGGCGGTTCCGGGACTGCGACGAACCGTTCAGCCGGCGGTGGTGCGCGCCGGATCCGGCACGCCGACGCGGATCCGCCGCGAGAACGCCGGGTCCGGCGATGGCGCCGCGGCGCGGGGTCCGATCCGCGCCGCCGCGACCAGTGTGTCGAGCGGCACCGCCCGGCTGACAAAGCGATGCTCGCGCAGATAGGACGGCAATTGCCCCGGCAGCAGGATGCGCCAGTCCATCGCCACCTTGGGGTCGAGCCGGCGCGCCATGCCGAAGATGACGGTCGTGCAGTTCGCCGCCAGCGTGTTGTACCAGCGCGGCCGCGCCGACACGTCGTTGGCCAGCGTCACATATTCGCGCAGCAGGCCGAGCGCCGTCGCCCGCTCGATGTCGAGCCTATACAGCCGCACATCCTCGCCGCGCACCGTGCTGCGCACCTTGACGACGTCGCGTTCGTCGGCGGCGATGATCGCCAGCTCATAGGTCTTGAAGAACCCCGCCGTCGATGAATAGCTTTCGCCCTTTTCCTTGCGGATCTCGATCGAGAAGGCGAGCGGGTCGCTGTCCCTGAAATCGAAGCTGACGATGGCATGGGCGATGTTCTCGCCGGCCCAATAGCTCAGGAACAGGTCGACACCCCTCAACTGGCTTAGGCGATAGCGCCGCGTTTCCCAGTGCGGGTCGAAATCGGTGTCGCTGCGCCAGGCAAAGTTGCGGACATTGTTCACCGTCAGCACATCGCCGTCGATACGGGCATCAGCGACCCGCGCCATGTCGGGTTCCCAGACCCGGTCGTTCGACGGCAGGATCGTCGACCACCAGCCGAGCAGCACCGCCCAGGCCGCGACGACGACCGCCGCCGCCGGCAACCGGCGGCGCTGCCAGACCAGCACCACCGCCGCCAGCATCACCGTGACAAACACGCCGGCGATGGCGCCGCGACCGACGGCCCCCAGCGGCAGCCGCAGCCACAGCGCCATGCCGCCCCACAGCGTCGCCAGCGCCAGCACCAGGGTCAGCAGGACCCGCGTGATTGCCCCGACGGCCCGCATCTAGAATTGCGCCTCATAGCGTTGCAGCCCGGCATCGAGGTCGGCGATCAGGTCGCCCGGATCCTCGAGCCCGATCGACAGCCGCACGAACGGCCCGGTGAAGGGCAGGGTGGTAACGCTGCGGCAGCCGTCGAGCCTGACTGGCAGCGCCAGCGACTCGAACCCGCCCCAGGAAAAACCGATGCCGAAATACCGAAGATCGTCGATCAGCGCCGCCAGCTGCTGCCGGGTGCCGCGCTTGAGCACAAAGGCGAACAGCCCCGACGACCCGCTGAAATCGCGCCGCCACAGGTCATGGCCCGGATGCGACGGCAGCGCCGGGTGCAGCACGCGATCGACCGCCGGCTGCGTGTCCAGCCAGCGCGCGACCTGCAGGGCGCTCGCCTCCTGCCGGTCGAGCCGCACCGCCAGCGTTCGCAGCCCGCGCAGCGCCAGCGCGGCGTCGTCGGGCGACACGGTATGGCCCAGCCGATAGGTCGCCGCCTTCAGCCGCGGCAGCAGCGCCCTGGTCGCCGTCGCCGATCCCATCATCAGGTCGCTGTGCCCGCCGACATATTTGGTCAGCGCCTGGATGCTGATGTCGCAGCCGAGCGCCAGCGGCTGCAGCCGCAGCGGCGTTGCCCAGGTGTTGTCGAGCATGGTGACGATGCCCCGCGCCCGCGCGATCGCGGTGATCGCCGGCACGTCCTGGATCTCGAAGGTCAGTGAGCCCGGCGATTCGAGCAGGATGACGCTGGTTTCGGGCCGCAGCAGGCCCGCGATGCCGGCACCGATCGCCGGGTCGAAATACTGCGTTGCGATCCCCATGCGCTTCAGCACCTGGTCGGCGAACAGCCGGGTCGGTTCGTAGGCGCTATCGGTGATGAGCACATGGTCGCCGGTCTTGACGACGGCCAGCAGCGCCGTGGCGATCGCCGCCACGCCCGACGGAAACAGCTTGGTCCCCGCAGCGCCCGGCTCGAGCGCGGTGAGCGCATCCTCCAGCGCCCATTGCGTCGGCGTGCCGCGGCGGCCGTAGTAAAGCTGGGCATCGGGCGCCGCGTTGGCGGCCTCCAGATCGGCGCAGCTGTCGAACAGGATCGTCGAGGCCCGCCACACCGGCGGGTTGACGATGCCGTCGGTGAACCCGGCGCCGCGCCCGGCGTGGGTCAACTGCGTCGCAATGGCCTGGCCCGACAGGTCGGCGGGGGGCTGGCGGCGGCTCGTCATCCCGCCGACCCTAGCCGACCGTTATACGCCCGTCACCACCGGGTTGGTGGCACTGGCGCCCCATTCGGACCAGCTGCCGTCATAGATGGCGGTCTTGCTGTGGCCGAGCAGCGCCGCGGCAAAGACCAGCACCGCCGAAGTGACGCCCGAACCGCAGGTGGCGACCAGCGGCCGGGTCAGGTCGATGCCGGCGGCGTCGAAGGCGGCCTGGATGGCCTCCTTGGGCTTGTAGGTGCCGTCCTCGTTGAACAGCGTGTCATAGGGCAGGCTTTTGGAGCCCGGGATATGGCCACCGCGCAGCGAGGCGCGGGGTTCCGGCTCGGAGCCGGCAAAGCGGCCGGCGGAGCGCGCGTCGATGACCTGTTCGGTCTTCGATCGCAAATTGTCGGTCATCTGCTTCTGGTCGCGGACCAGGCTCTTGTCGGCCCAGACTGTGAAATGGCGGTGGCGGACGATCGGCTTGCCGCTTTCGACGGCGCGGCCTTCGGATTGCCACTTGGCAAAGCCGCCGTCGAGAATCGCCACCTCATGGGCGCCGAACAACGTCAGCATCCACCACACCCTGGCGGCGGAGCGCAGCGGCGAATTGTCATAGACGATGATGCGGCTGCCGTCGCCCAGGCCCAGCGCCTGCATGCGGCTGGCGAATTTTTCCGGCGGCGGCAGCATATGGGGCAGGGGGTTGCTGGTGTCCGACACCTCGTCGATGTCGAAGAACACGGCGCCCGGGATATGTGCGGATTCGAATTCGGTGCGGGCGTTACGGCCATGAGCGGCCAGGAACAGCGTCGCATCGATGACGCGAATGTCGCTCTTGCCCAGTTCGGCGGCGAGCCATTCGGTTGTCACCAGCGGATTCATTGTTCACTCCCGATTTTTTCGTTGGGCGTGACATAATCGGGTCAAGACGCCATGTCATCCCGCAAGACAGGCGAGAGAGAACAGAAATTTCACATGACCGACACGCTCCATCTCGGGCAGGCGTCCAGCCTGCCGGCGTCGCCAGAAGCCGCCGTGCTCGACTATCCGCCCAATCCGCGGCCGGGCAGTGACTATCTGGTGCGCTTCACGGTGCCCGAATTCACGTCGCTGTGCCCGGTCACCGGCCAGCCCGATTTCGCCCATATCGTCATCGATTACGTGCCCGCTGCGACAATCGTCGAATCGAAGGCGCTGAAGCTGTTTCTCGGCAGTTTCCGCAACCACGCCGGCTTTCACGAGGATGTCACCGTCGGCATCGGCCAGCGTCTGGTTGCCGAAATGGCACCGAAATGGCTGCGTATCGGCGGCTATTGGTATCCGCGCGGCGGCATCCCCATCGACGTGTTCTGGCAGTCGGGCCCGGTGCCGGCGGGGCTTTGGCTGCCCGACCAGGGCGTGCCGACCTATCGCGGTCGCGGCTGAGCGGAACCAACGGCAGGCATTGGCGTTTTATCCGCTGGCGTGGTCGACATGCCGGGGGTTTTCCAATGCGCATGTTGCCTGCCGTCATCGCGATCGCCTTGGCGGGGAGCGCGGCACCGGCCGCTGCCGCAACGCTGTTGTTCATCGTCTCGGGGCCGATCGAGGCCTTCTTTTCCGTCGACACCGAAGCCCCGGCGTCGACCGGCGAAGGCTTTATCGAATTCACCGACGTGCCCGGCTTTTTCAACGGCGAAGACGACATTGCCGATGTGCGTTTCAACGCGGTCCTCGATGATCCGGCGCTGCCGGCGCTGTCGATCTTCCGGTCGAGCGGCGGCAGCTTCAGCCTGTTCGGCGACCAGCTGTTCACCGGGTCCGCCGGGACCGCGGTTTTCACGCTCGGTGATTTCCTGCTCGCCAGTCCCGACCACGCCGATTCGGTACTCTTGTCGGTCATCGGCGAAGACGGCATGGCGAGCAACGCCCCCGAGCCGGCGAGCTGGGCGCTGCTGACGCTGGGTTTCGGCCTCGTCGGGGCGCGGCTGCGGCGGCGCGCCGTCGCAGCCTGATCAGGCGATGCCGACGACCTTGTGCGTCTGGACGCCCAGCCGCCATTGCGGGTGGTCGAGGCAATAGGCGATGGCGGCGCGGGTGTTCTCCTCGCTTGCCGGGCCATCCATCGGCTGCAGGAAGAAATGCTGGAAATCGAGCCCGGCGAAGCGCTCGGGCATCGCCAGCGGCTGCGGATAGACCAGCTTCAGCTCCTGGCCCCGGGTCAGCACCAGCGGCGCCGCCGCCTTGGGGCTGACGCAGATCCAGTCGATGCCCGCCGGCGGTACCTGGGTGCCGTTGCTCTCGATGGCGATCTCGAAACCGTGCGCGTGCAACGCGTCGACCAGCGCCGCATCGAGCTGCAACAGCGGCTCACCGCCGGTGCACACCACCAGGCGGTGGTCGGCGGGGGCACCCCAGGCGTCACCGACCGCCGCCGCCAGCGTCGCCGCATCGGCGAACTTGCCGCCGCCCGGGCCATCGGTGCCGACGAAATCGGTGTCGCAGAAGGTGCAAACCGCGGTGGCGCGATCCTGCTCGCGTCCCGTCCACAGGTTGCAGCCGGCAAAACGCAGGAACACCGCCCGCCGCCCGGTCTGCGCGCCTTCGCCCTGCAGGGTGAGGAAGAGTTCCTTTACGGCGTAGGTCATGGCGTTCGAAGTAACCTGTTCGAGTGTCGGAGCAAACCTTCCTCCCCCTCAAGGGGGGAGGAATCAGAGCGCCGGGTCCGCGACTCCCGCTTCCGCAAACCCCTTGGCCCGCAACCGGCAGCTGTCGCATGCCCCGCAGGGTGTCCCCGCCGGCGTCGGGTCATAACAGCTCCAGGTCAGCCCGATCGGCGCGCCGACCGCTGCCGCTGCCCGCACGATATCGGCCTTGGTCATCGCCGCCAGCGGCGTGTGGACCTTGAAACGCTCGCCCTCGACCCCGGCCTTGGTCGCGGCATTGGCCATCGTCTCGAACGCCGCGATGAATTCCGGCCGGCAATCGGGATAGCCTGAATAATCGAGCGCATTGACGCCGATGAACAGGTCACGCGCCCCCGCCGCCTCGGCCCAGCCGAGCGCCACCGACAAAAAGATCGTGTTGCGCGCCGGAACATAGGTCACGGGAATGCCGGGCTCCACACCGCCCTTTGGCACATCGATGTCCGCCGTCAGCGCCGAGCCGCCAAAGCCGCGCAGGTCGAGCGGCAAGGTGATATGCCGCTCCGCCCCCAGCGCCTCGGCCACCCGCGCCGCATGCGTCAGCTCGATGCGATGGCGCTGGTTATAATCGATGGTCAGCGCCAGCAGGCGATAGCCTTCCGCCCGCGCCATCGCCGCGACCGTCGTCGAATCGAGTCCGCCCGACAGCAGGACGACAGCCGTCTTCATGCCGCGATCCGCCACACCCGGGCGCAGAACTGGCAATCGACGCCGATCATGCCGTCGGCGCCGCGCATCTCGGCGCGCTCGGTCTCCGGAAACCGCTCGATGACGTCCTTGATATGGGCCAGCGAACAGCGGCAGCCGCGCGTCGGCGTCGGCCCGGGGATCAGCCGCACCTCCTCCTCGTGGAACAACCGCCACAGCAGCGCTTCCTCGGACAGGTCGGGGCTGTTCAGCTCATCCGGCGTCACCGTTGCGGCCAGCGTGCGCATGTGCTGCCAGTCCTCGGGCTCCGGCGTGCCGTCGTCCTCGGCGAACAGCCGGGCCCGGCCTTCCTCGCCGCGCGGCAGATATTGCAGCAGCAGCCCGCCGGCGCTGTAGCCGGTGACGGTATTGCCGGCGACGGCGGTGCGGATCAGCGTCGGCAGCTGTTCGGAGGCGCGGAAATACTGCTCGATGGCGTCGGCGATGCCGTCGCCCTCCAGCGGCACGATGCCCTGGTAGCGTTCGGCCGCTTCGGTCTGGTCGAGGGTGATGGCGAGGTGCCCGCTGCCGAACATGGTGGCGAGGTCGCCGGCGGGCGTGTCGGGCTCGCCGCGCAGATAGCCGCGCAACTGCCCCGCATTGTAATCGCAGACTAGCAGGCTGACCGGGCCATCGGATTGCGCCTGGAGCGTCAACCCGCCGCCGTTCTCGCGCAGCGTGGCGCCGAGCATGGCGGTGACGACCAGCGCCTCCCCCAGCAGCTGCGCCAGTGCCGGCGGATAGTCATGGGCGGCCAGGATCGCGGTGATCGAGGCGTCGAGGCGGATAACGCGGCCGCGCACGTCACGCGCCGGCACGGCAAAGCTCAATGATCGGTCGCGGATCGGCGCCAGGCCTTCGCGGATGGGGGTGTCGGTCATGACGCGGAACTCACAATCTGGCTTACAGCTTGCCCAGGCACCACAGCAGGATGGCCTTCTGGACATGCAGGCGGTTCTCGGCCTCGTCCCAGACCAGCGATCGCGGCCCGTCGATGACGGCGGCGGTGACTTCCTCGCCGCGGTGCGCCGGCAGGCAGTGGAGGAAGGTCGCGTCGCTGGCGGCCTTGGCCATCAACGCCTCGGTGACCTGGAACGGCATCATCGCCGCCAGCTTTTCCTTGCTGTCGGCCTGGCCCATCGACACCCAGGTGTCGGTGACGACGACTTCGGCGCCCTCCACCGCCGCCACGGCGGAGCGCACGATATCGATGGCGCCACCGCGCGCACAGGCGGTTGCCATCACCGCGGCGTCGGGATCATAGCCGTGCGGCACGCCGAGCCGCAGGTCGAACCCCAGCACCGACGCCGCCTCGATCAGCGAATTGGCCATGTTGTTGCCGTCGCCGAGGTACGACCAGCAGCTGCCGGCGACCGGCCGCCCGCTGCGTTCCTCATAGGTCATGATGTCGGCGAGCACCTGGCAGGGGTGGCTGATGTCGGTCAGGCCGTTGACGACCGGGACAGTCGCCGCCTCGGCCAGCGCTTCCAGCGTCTGGTGGACGTTCGACCGCAGCATGATGACATCGACCATGCGGCTGAGCACGCGCGCGGTGTCGGCAACGGGCTCGCCGCGGCCGAGCTGCATTTCGCCGGCGCTGGTGACGATGCTGCTGCCGCCGAGCTGCCGCGCCGCCATGTCGAAGCTGAAGCGGGTGCGGGTGCTGGGCTTTTCAAAGATCATGGCCAGCACATGGCCGGCCATCGGCGCATCGGCGTCGACCTGGCCGCGGGGCCAGCCGGCGCGCGCCGCCTTGCGTCGGTGCGCCTCGTCGAGAATGGCGCGCAGGCCCGGCGCCCTGGCGCTGGCGAGATCGAGGAAATGCGGCATCGATTGAATCCTGCTCCCCGCCCTTTCCGGGAGGGGTCGGGGGT
>QBLU01000013.1 GCA_003241875.1 Alphaproteobacteria bacterium | reverse complement strand
TTTTCATGTGCGGCGATCGGCACCGACGGCGAAACATTGACGCTGGAGACCGGCCGCCCTAGCCGCTGTGCCATGACATTCTATTCCGACAACGCCGCCGCCCCATGTCCCGAAGTGCTCGCCGCGATCGCGGCGGCGGCGCCGCCTACGGTCTCGGGCTATGACGGCGATCCGATTTCGGCGCGGCTCGATGCGGCATTCGCCGAGGTTTTCGGGCAGCCCTGCACGGTGCTGCCGGTCGGCACCGGCACCGCCGCCAATGCGCTGGCGCTGGCGACGATGGTGCCGCCCTATGGCGCCATCGTCTGCCACCAGGACGCGCATATCCAGGTCGATGAATGCGGTGCCCCCGGCTTTTTCACCGGCGGCGCGTCGTTGATGCTGGTGCCCGGCGCCGCCGGCAAGCTGACCCCGGCCGGCATCGCGACGGCGCTGCTGCCGCATCGCGGCGATGTCCACCAGGTCCAGGTGCGGGCGCTGTCGCTGACCCAGGCGACCGAGGCCGGCACCGTCTATACCCCGGCCGAACTGGAAGCGCTCGGCGATCACGCCCGGGCGCAAGGCTGGCGCGTCCATCTCGATGGCGCGCGCTTTGCCAATGCCGTCGCCCATCTCGGCTGCCATCCCGGTGACATCAGCTGCCGCGTCGGCGTCGATATCCTCAGCTTCGGCACCATCAAGAACGGCGGGTTGTCGGCCGAAGCCATCGTGGTGTTCGCGCCCGATCTCGTCGCCGACCTGAAATTCCGTCGCAAGCGGGCTGGGCAAATGCCGAGCAAGGGCCGCTTCCAGGCGGCGCAACTGCTGGCGATGATCGAGGGCGGCACCTGGCTGCGCAACGCCGCCCGCGCCAACGCCGGCGCACAGGCCATTGCCGCCGCCGCCGGCGACCGGGTCATGTATCCCGTCGAGGCCAATGAGGTTTTTCTGCAGCTGCACGCCGGCGAGCCCGAGCGGCTGCGCGCGGCCGGGTTGGGTTTTTACGACTGGGGCGCCGCCGGATCTGGCGAGGCTCGCTTTGTCGTAGCCTGGGATACGCCCGACGCCGATATCGCGACGCTCGCCGCGCTGCTCGGCTGAGGGGGGGGTGACCGCGGCGGGACAGATCCGAACGGCCGGCACCTTCACGCCGCAGCTGCTGGTGTATTTCGCCATCATCACCTTCATCTGGGGGTCGACCTGGCTGGTCATCAAGACGCAGCTCGGGGTGGTGCCGGCGAGCTGGGCGGTGGCCTATCGCTTCCTGCTCGGGGGCAGCGCGATGATGCTGATGGCCCTGGTGCGCGGCAAGTCGCTGCGTATCGGCGCTGCTGGTCACCGCTTCGCGCTGGTCAACGCGGTGATGCAGTTCGTGCTCAATTTCAATCTCGTCTACCGCGCCGAGGAGCATGTTACCTCGGGGCTGGTGGCGCTCAGCTTTGCGCTGCTGATCGTGCCCAATGCGCTGTTGGCGGCAGCCTTCCTCGGCCAGCGCATCACGCCGGGGTTTGCGCTGGGCAGCATCATGGGCATCGGCGGCGTGGCGCTGATCTTTGCCCGCGACCTGCTGGCGCCGGGGCTCGACACCCGCGCCGTGGCGCTCGGCCTGGCGCTGGCCATCGGCGGCGTGCTGTCGGCAAGTGTTGCCAACGTCATGCAGGCGACCAATGTCGGCCGCGCGCTGCCGGCCGAGGGCGGGCTCGCGTGGTCGATGGCTTATGGCGGCATCCTCAATGCCCTCCTTGCCTGGGTGCTGGCGGGACCGCCCGTCATCGACACGTCGCCGGCCTTCCTGCTCGGGCTGGCATATCTGGGGCTAGTCGCCTCCGCGGTGGCCTTCAGACTTTATTACGCAATCATACGGGCGGTCGGGCCGGGCAAGGCCGCCTATAATGGTGTCGTCGTGCCGCTGGTGGCGATGGCGTTATCGACGGTGTTCGAGGGCTATCGCTGGACGCCGCTTGCGGTGGCCGGCGGGCTGCTCGCGATGGTCGGGCTGGTGGTGGCGCTGCGCAGCCGCAACTAGGGCGCGTCGCGCGCCAGGGGAGAGCCGGGGATGGCACGCAGTTGCGACGAATGCGGGGTGCGCGACCGGGCGCTGTGCGCCAGCCTTGGCGATGACGAACTGGTGACGCTGGGCCGGCTGGGCGTGCAACGCCGGCTGGCGCGGGGCGACACGCTGATCCGGGCCGGCGATCCGCCGCTGGTCTGTGCCAATCTGCAGTCGGGCGTCATGAAGATCGCCACGCTGACGCCGGCGGGCACCGAATCCATCGTCGGCCTGCTGTACCCGGGAGATTTCATCGGGCGGCCCTTTGCCACCGCCAACGAGCATGATGTCATCGCGCTGACCGATGTCGAGCTGTGCGTGTTCCCGCGCGCGATGTTCGAGCGCGTGCTGGCCGATCACCAGCGCATGGAGCATCTGCTGTTGCAGCGGACGCTGGCCGAGCTCGACCGGGCCCGGCGCTGGCTGACGCGGATGGGTCGGGCGACGGCGGCAGCGCGGGTGGCGGGCTTTCTCGACGACATGGGACGGCGGCTGGCGATGCCGGATTGCCAGCGCAGTGCGCTGGCGGGCCCCGATTCCCAGCGCAGCGGCGGCGTGGCGCGGAGCATGGCCTATGACCTGCCGCTCAGCCGCGGCGAGATCGCCGATCTGCTCGGCCTGACCATCGAAACCGTCAGCCGCCAGATGACGCGGCTGCGCGCCGCCGGGATCATCGGCCTGCCGGGCGGACGCGGCATTGTCATCAACGACCCGTCGGCGCTGGCTGCGGCGGCCGAGGAATATGTCTGATCGGGCGGTTTGATCGGGATCAATGCCCGGCGCCGCGCCGCGTGCGAGAAACGTGCAGCGATGGGAGAACGGCGATGAAGACGATCCTGGTACATGTCGATGCGGACGACGGGCAGCCGGCCCGCTTGCAGGCGGCTTTTGATCTGGCGCGGGCCTTTGGCGGGCACCTCGCCTGCCTGCAGGTCACGCCCTATGCCGCCTATGCCCTGGGTGAGCCGGCGATGGGCGCGTTTCCGGTCACCGCGCTGATCGAGGCGATCGAGAAGGAACGGCGCGCCGAGCGGCAGCTCGTCGAGGCGCGGCTGCGCCAGGAAGGCGTCAGCTGGGACTGGATCGCACGCGAAGGCGACGCGGTCGATCGGCTGGTCGAGGCGGCGCGGCTGGTCGATGTCGTGGTGATGAGCAGCGGGCCGTTTTCCGGCAATGCCAGGGTGCGACTGGGCATCACCGGCGACGTTGCGGTGCGGGCGCCGGCGCCGGTGATCGCCGTGCCGCCGACGAGCCGCGGCATCGCGGTGACCGGGGCGGCGCTGGTCGCCTGGGACGGCTCGCAGGAAGCGGCACTGGCACTGCGATCGGCGCTGCCGATGCTGCGACTGGCCGAATCGGTCGACATTCTGGCGGTGGCCGAAAAGCCGACCGAGTTCACCGCCCGCGCCGCTGCCGCTTATCTGTCGCGCCAGGGGGTTAAGGCTGAAGTGATCGAGCGCACGCGCAACGGCGACACCATCGAACAGGTGATCCGCGGCGTCATCACCGAGCGGCGCTCGGCGTGGCTGGTGCAGGGCGCCTATGGCCATTCGCGCCTGCGCGAGACGGTGTTCGGCGGGGTCACGCGCGGCCTGCTTGCCGATGCGCCGGTGCCGCTGCTGCTTTCGCACTGAGCGCATTCGTGGCGCGTTTTGATCGAGATCAAGGAAAGCCGAACCGCGCCCGATAATCTTGCATCGGAGCGGCGAAGGGCCGCCATTGGGGAGGCAAGGCGATGAAGCTCGATTTTGCAGACGGTTCGGAGATCGGCCCGGTCGTGAAGGCACCGGCGGCGCTGCACCCGGCGGCACCGCTGGCGTTCGACCTGCCACGATCGGTGCTGCGCCAGTTGGTGCTGGCCGCTGCCGGCTATGTCGCGGTCATGGGCGCGGCGTTTCGCGCCGGCACCGGCATCGGGCTGATCTTTGCCATCTTCGGCCTGGTGCTGGTCGGCTATTACGGCCTGCCGCTGGTGATGGCGCGGGCCAGCGGTACCACGCCGACGGCACGCCGCCGCGGCGCCTGGGGCATCGACACCGCCAGTGGCTATCTGTCCGGCCGCGCCGCCTGGGCGCAGATCATGACCGTGCCGTTGCTGATGCTGGCCTGGGCGGTATTCGTCGCCGTCATCCGCTGACCGTCCGCGCCGGCGGCGGCGCTATTCCGCCGCCACCGGCAGGTCGAGCGCCCGGGCGGCGCGCCACAGTTTCTCGATCGTCGCCGGCATCTCGATCTGGGTACCGTCGAGCGCATCGATGATGGCGTTCATGATAGACGGCATGGCGCCGATGGTGCCGGCTTCGCCGCAGCCCTTGACGCCGAGCGGGTTGGTCGGGCTAGGCGTGCCGAGCGTGTCGAAGCCGATCATCGGTGGCATGTCGTCGGCGCGCGGCACGCCGTAGTCCATGAAGCTGCCGGTGACGAGCTGGCCGTCGTCGGTATAGACGACGTCCTCGAACAGCGCCTGGCCAAGACCCTGGGCAACGCCGCCGTGGATCTGGCCCTCGACGAGCATCGGATTGACCAGCTTGCCGAAGTCATCAACGAGCGAATAGCGCTCGATGCTGACCTTGCCGGTGGCGGGATCGAGCGCGACTTCGGCGATGTGGCAGCCGTTGGGGAAGGTCGGCGCCGGCTTGCCGGTGGAGTATTTCGACCGGCCATCGAGCCCGCCCGGATGCGCCGTGGCGATCTCGGCGAGGCTGCGGGTGGCATTGGTGCCGCGGGCGCGGAAGACGCCATCGGCATAGTCGACCTCGTCGACCCCCAGATCCGCCTTGGCCAGCGCGATGCCGCGCTCGATCATGTCGTCGGCGGAGGCGAGGACGGCGCCGCCGCCGAACGCCATCGAACGCGAGCCGCCGGTGCCATGGCCGACCTCGAGCCGGTCGGTGTCGCCCTGGACGATGCGGATGTCGTCCATGTCGATGCCGAGCTTCTCGCTCAGCACCTGGGCATAGGCGGTTTCATGGCCCTGGCCGTTGGACTGGGTGCCGACCGCCATTTCGACGACGCCATCGGCGGCAACGCGGACATCGGCATATTCATCGGTGCCGCCACCGCCGGCGATTTCGACATAATAGGCCATGCCGCGGCCGAGCCGCAGCCCCTTGGCGGCTGCCGCGGCCTTGCGCGCTGCAAAGCCGGCCCAGTCGGCCTGGACCATCGCCTTGTCGAGCACGGCGGGGAAGTTGCCGATATCGAAGGTCAGCCCGATGCCGTTGTCGTGCGGCAGCTCGGCCGGCGTCAGCAGGTTGCGGCGGCGAATCTCGTCGACGCCGATGCCGAGCTCGCGAGCCGCCGCCTCGATCAAGCGTTCCATGATGTACGCCGATTCCGGGCGCCCGGCGCCGCGATAGGCATCGACCGGCGCGGTGTTGGTGACGACGCCATGGACGAGATTGTGGATCGTCGGGATGCGATAGACGCCGCCCATGATCTTGCCGCCGGCCATGGTCTGGATGGCGGGGCCGTACTGGGCCTGGTAGGCGCCCAGATCGGACCAGGTCTCGACCGCCAGCGCGGTGATCAGGCCATCGGCGTCGAAGCCGAGCTGCGCGTCGCTGACCATGGCGCGGCCATGGGTATCGGTCTGGAAGGCGTCGCCGCGTTCTCCGGTCCATTTCACCGGTCGGCCGAGCGCCTTGGCGGCATGGAGGACGAGCGGGTATTCGGCATAGAGGAAGGTCTTCATGCCGAAGCCGCCGCCGACATCGCCGGTGACGATCTTGACCTTGTCCATGTCGACCTTGAGCACCGGGCCGGCGAGCATCTGGCGCATGCCGGCGACGCCCTGGCTGCCGGTCGACAGCGTGTAGACGCCGGTGGCAGCATCATATTCGCCCAATGCAGCGCGCACTTCCATCGATGTCGGCGCGACGCGGTTCTGGACGATGCGCAGCCGGGTGACATGGGTGGAGGCGGCCAGCGCGGCGGCATTCTGTTCCGCGTCGCCGACCGCCCAGTCGAACAGGCTGTTGGAGGCAGCGGCATCCCAGATCTTCGGCGCGCCGGGGGCGATGGCGGCGTCGATCGAGGCGACGACGGGCAGTTCGCTGTAATCGACCTCGATCGCCTCGGCACCGGCGCGGGCGGCTTCGCGGCTTTCGGCGACGACGAAGGCAACCGCATCGCCGACGAAGCGGACCCGGTCTTTGGCGAGCAGGATGCGCGGCGTCTCGACGGGGGCGGACAGTGGCACGAGGCAGGGAATCGGGCCGTAATCGGCGACGTCGTCATGGGTGTAGACAGCGACGACGCCGGGCAGGGCAAGCGCCGCGCTGGTGTCGATCGCAGTGATTTCGGCATGGCCATAGGGCGAGCGCAGCGTCACGCCGTAAAGCATGCCGTCGCGTTGCAGGTCGTCGGTGAAATTACCCTTGCCGGTGAGCAACCGGACATCCTCGACACGCTTGACCGACTGGCCGGCACCGAACTTCATGATTGGCTCTCCCGAAAACAGGCGGCAAGGCCTGTGCGATAATCTGGATAGCGCAATTCATAATCCAAATCCCGCGTCATCTTGCCGTTGGCGACGCGGCGGCACTCGGCATAAAAAGCCCGGCCCATCGGTGACAATTGCGCCTCGGCGAGGCTCTGCAGCGGGCCCGGGGCCTGGCCGAGCAGCCGGGCGGCGTGGGCGGTGACCTCCTCCCCCGGTGCCGGTTCGTCGTCGGCGAGGTTGTAGAGGCCGGGGGCGCCCTTGGTCAGGCTGGCGATGAGCGCACCGACGATGTCGTCGACATGGATGCGCGAAAAGACATGGCCGGGGAGGTCGATCCGAGCGACAGGCCCGGCGCGCAGCCGATCGAGCGCCGAGCGCCCGGGACCATAGATGCCGGGCAGGCGGAAGACGCGGGCGGCGGGGTGCAGCGCTGTCCAGGCTTCGTCGGCGGCGAGCCGGCCGGAGCGCCGGCCCCTCAGCGGCGAGGCCTCGTCGACCCAAGCGCCGCCGGCATCGCCATAGACGCCGGTCGACGACAGATAGCCGACCCAGCGCGCCGGCGCCGCGGCGAGGGCGGTGCCGTGCGCGACGAGCACCGGGTCCTCGCCGGTTGCCGCGGGCGGAACCGAGGACAGGATGTGCGTCGCGGCGGCGATGGCGGCCGGCAGTTCCGGGCTGTCCAGCGTCAGCACGCCGGGGCCGGGGCGGCTGCGCACCGACGTGACGGTGCCGGGAAAGGCGGCGGCGAAGCGGGCCGCGGTGTAGCCGAGGCCGAGAACAAGGAGATGCATCGCGGTGTTATGGCCGAGCGGCGCCCGGCTGGCGAGCACTCTTGCCACGGCAGAACCGATGTTATATAACGCTGGTTATGCCAAAGCTTGTCGACCATGATGACCGCCGCAGCCGCCTTGCCGAGGCCGCTGCCGATGTCATCGCGGGCCAGGGGCTCGATGCCACGGGGCTGCGCGAGGTGGCGCGCGCGTCGGACCTGACGACCGGTGCGGTGACGCATTATTTCACCAGCAAGGCGGCGTTGATCGACGCGGCCTATGATGCGGTGATGGACCGGCTGCTCGATCGCCAGGCCGAACAGCTGCCGGGCGGCGTGACGCCCGAAGCGGTCGTCGCCCAGCTTGCCGCGGTACTGCCCGGCGACGCCGCCGGTGTGCGCGACTGGCGCGTGTGGCTGGCGTTTTCGGCCCGGGCCATCGTCGATCCCGGCATGCAGCAGCGGCACCGCAGCTATTATGCCCGCATCACCGCCGGCCTCGCCGCCGAATTCGCCCGCGGCAGCGACGATGGCAAGGCTGTCGCCGACCTGGTCGTCGCGATCCTCGACGGGCTCGGCACCCGGATGCTCCTTGAACCGGGCGATTGGCCGCCGGACCGCGTCACCGCGACGCTGGCGCGCGCCATGCCCGTGCTGTTTCCTGACCCAGACGAGGTGATGCCATGACCGAACCGGCTGCCGCGCAAGCCACCGCCACGATCCCGCAACTGACCCATCTGCCGGCGGACACCGATATCGACACGCTGATGACCGTGCTGCGCCGCGATGGCGCGGTGATCGTCGATGCCGTGCTCGACACTGCGACGATCGCCGCGCTGCGTGCCGAGGTCGATCCCTATATCGCCGCGACGCCGCCCGGCAGCGACGATTTCACCGGCCGCCAGACGACCCGCACCGGCGCGCTGGTGGCGCGTTCGCCGGCCACGCGCGCGCTGGTCATGCACCCGCTGATCCGTGCCGCCGCCGATGCCCTGCTGCTGCCGTTCTGCGAGCGCTGGCAGCTGCACCTGACGCAGCTCATCCGCATCCGCCCCGGCCAGCCGGCGCAATATATCCACCGCGACCGCTGGGCCTGGGGCACGCACCTCGGCCATCTCGAGCCCCAGCTCAACACCATCTGGGCGGTGACCGACTTCACCCGCGCCAATGGCGCCACCCAGGTCGTGCCCGGCTCGCTCGACTGGCCCGATGCCCGGCGTCCGGAGCCGCACGAGATCGGCTATGCCGAGATGCGCGCCGGGTCGGTGCTGGTCTATTCGGGCGGCGTCTTCCACGGCGGCGGCGCCAACAGCAGCGACGACGACCGGATCGGCCTCAACCTGACCTATACGCTCGGCTGGCTGCGGCAGGAGGAGAACCAGTATTTGGCCTGCCCGCCCGATGTCGCCCGCACGCTGCCAGCCGATCTGCAGGCGGTGATCGGCTATGCGATGGGCAGCTATGCGCTCGGCTATTACACGCCGCCGCTACCGCCGGGGCAGGGGCCGGAAATCGTGTCGCCGAAATATGCGCTCGACGGCGCCGATGGCACGATGTCGATGGGCGATACCGGCCTGCTGGCGTCGATCACCGCCGCGGTGGAACGCGCCTGAAGTTGCTTTCAATCTGATCGAACCACAAAGCCCGCTCAGGCTGAGCTTGTCGAAGCCCCCGCGAGCACCGCCCTGCGACACGGCTTGGACAGGCTCAGCCTGAGCGGGTTTTGTGATTCTACCAAGCCGATAGCAAGCCTAGCGGATGTCGGGTTCGCCCAGATGCTCGGCCTTCCACTCCATGGCGGTCAGCACGCGGGTATGCCCCGACGGGTGATCGAAGAACACCGCCTCTTCCAGCGGTGACGGCTCGATCTTGCGATATTGCGACAGCTTTATCGCGGTGCGGGCAAAAGCATCCGGCGCACGCGCCGCGTTGAGGCCAAAGCGATCGGCCTCCATCTCGTTGGTGCGGATCAGCGTGTTCATCACCGGGGTCAGCAGCACCCCAAGGACGGTCGCCACCAGCAGCAGCGCCGGCAGGATCGCCGGGTCGGCGACATCGGTCACGCCCCAGCGCGCACCGAAGCGGGCGAGCAGGGCGGGCAGGACTCGGCTGGCGATGAAAAAGCCGATGGCGAGGATGATGGTCAGCGTGACGATCAGCTTGACGACATGATTCAGCACGTAATGGCCGATCTCATGGCCCAGCACGGCGCGGACCTCGTCGGCGGGCTGGCGCATCAGATTGTCGTTGAGCGCGATCCTCGTCGTACCGCCGAGCCCAGCGACATTGGCCGAAATCCGCTTCGACTGTTTCGATGCATCGACGAGATAGACGTTGGTCGCGGGCACGCCATTCGCCCGCGCCATCGACAGCACCGCGTCGCGCACCGGGCTGGCCGGCAGCGGCACGTATTTGTTGAAAAGGGGATCGATGAACAGCGGCGCCAGCATGATCATCACCGTCAGCGATGCGGCCGTCAGCCCGGTGCCGATCGCCCACCAACTGCGTGGCGCTCGGCGGATGGCGGCGTGGATCCCGATGAACAGCAGCGAAAGCAGGATCGTCGAGAGGGTGATGTCGATCGCCGCTTCGCCGGCCCAGGCGCCGAAGCTCTGGTTCGACAGTCCATAGTCGTGTTCGCGGACAAAGCGCGACCAGATGTCGAGCGGCAGGGTGATCAGGGTGACGACCAGCAGATAGGGGAGGGCGAAGAGGAACGACCGCAACCAGCGCAGGCGCGTGGTCCGCCCGGCCCAGCGCGAGATCGCCGCGGCGATGCCGGTGCGCAGGACGATGAGGTTGGCGACGAGGGCCGCCAGCGCGTTCCACAGGATCAGCCAGTATCCGCCCTCGAAATAGGCGTCGGACCTGGCCCGGGCTGCCCCGCTCAATGTCGCCATGTACGCTTGCGTGGCGAGTTCGGGATCGAAGGTCATGGCAGCCCCGCTGATGTGTATTAGTTACTTCATACACATTCGCGGGGCTGCCAAGTCAAGAGGTCAGATCAGCGGCCGTCAGATGGCGCGGTCGGGATCGTCCCAGCTGCGGTCCGATTTGCCACGGCCGGTGTTGGGTTCGCCGAGGTCGTCGCGGGGATCGCCGGCAAGGCCGCTGCGATCCTGCTCGTGCTGGTTGCGCGCGGCCTGCTGTTCGGGGCTGTAGAAACCGCCGTCGGCCGTCTCCGTACCCTCGTGGTGGGTCTTCACGCCCTGGTCGCTGGTACGCTCGGACTGGGCTTCGGGGCTGTAGAAGCCCTTGGGCGGCTCACGATCGGCGGGGCGGCCCGATTCGCTGTTGTCATAGTCGGGCGACCGGCCACCGCGGTTGCCGACACCCTGCTGGTCCAGGCTCTGCTGACCATGGCCCAGTTGGCTATCACCCTGCCGGCTATTGCCCTGCCGGCTATTGCCCTCCCGGCCGTAATAGTTGTCGATGCTGCTGCCCTGGCTGCCATAGTCGAAGTTATCGACATCTTCGCGGCCATAGCTCGGCGCGCCTTCGAGCTGCCCGCGGTCGAGATCGACGCTATAGCCGCCGACCTGGGTGTCATAAGTCAGCACATCCCAAGGCAGCGGGTGGAATTTTTCGCCGATGCCGAGGAAACCGCCGAACGACATGACGACATAGGAGACCTGGCCGCTGACCTTGTCGATCAGGATCGAATCGATGCTGCCGAGTTTTTCACCGCCCCGATTATAGACTTCGGTACCGCGCACCCGATCGGAGGCGATCAGGTCGCGGTTGCCCTGGCGGGCGCTGGTGTCGTCGCGATCAAAGAGGGTATTGCTGTCCATGGTTCGTCCTTCCCGGTAGATTTCATCCGTTCTTCCGGTCGCCGCCGGCGACTGGAGCAGGAGCCGAATCAACCGGCTGGACCGGCGCGCGGTTCCCTCCCGAGCGCCAATTCGTGACGCCTTGGGATATCATTTTCGGCGATCGCTTTTTGATGCAACCTTGCCGGAACCCCGGCGTTTGGTTGGTCGGCAGCGAGATCAGTCCCCCCGCTTTCGTTGCCGAACAAAGAACCCGGTCGCGCTCGCCCCCCGTACGCGACCGGGTTCAATCGTTTTCGGGCCCCATGATATCGGCCTATTCAACCCGCAAATCGTTACACGGCGTCGGCAGCGGAACCATCGCGCCGACGCAACGTTGACACGCTGCGAACCAACAGGAGTTACTCGCAATGAAATCTGCCCTTACCCCGATGGCGCTGCTGCTTGCCGCTGGCCTCACGCTTGCCGCCTGCAACAAGTCGCCCGCTGAACAGCAGGCCGATGCCGTTCGTGACTCCACCGAAGCCACGGCCGACAGCATGAACAACGCTGCCGATGCCGCAGAAGATTCCGCCAGCAACAGCAGCGATGCTGCCCAGGTCGGCGCCGAAGCCACCGCTGATTCGATGCGCGCGCAGGCCGATGCCGTCGAGGACAAGGGCGAAGCCAAGGCCGATGCGATCGAGGACGGCAAGACCACCGCCGCGACGACGACCGAGACGACGACCACCGAAGCCAAGTAAGCCGGGGCACCGTCCCGACGGCACGGCGCCGGGTCCCGCGGGATCCGGCGCCGTTGTCATGTCGGGCGCCTGGTGCCGCGACGACAGCCGCGCGGCCGATTGCCCACGCCGACATTGTGCTTCGACAACATCCGGTCCGATGGGCATTATGGGGGACATGACCATGCTCGATGCCCAGGCAATTCCCCAGCTTCCCAATGCCGTCCGGCTCGCCGACTATCGGCCGCCCGACTGGCTGGTGCCCGAGGTGGCGCTGGATTTCACCCTGGACCCCGATCGCACCATCGTCCGCTCGCGGCTCAGCGTGCGCCGCAACGGCGACCATGCGCGACCGCTGGTGCTCGACGGGCAGGGGCTGGAGACATTGTCGATCAGTATCGATGGCGTGCCGGTCAACACCGCTCCCAGCGGCGAGGAACTGGTGCTAACCATCCCTGCCGATGCCGCCACGGTGGAAATCGCCGTCGCCATCCAGCCGGCGCGCAACACCCGGCTGATGGGGCTGTACGCCAGCGAGAACAAGCTGGTGACGCAGTGCGAGGCAGAGGGTTTTCGCGCCATCACCTGGTTCCCCGATCGGCCGGACGTGCTGTCGACCTATACGGTTCGCATGGAGGCCGATGCGGCGCGCTATCCCATCCTGCTGTCGAACGGCGATCGCGGTGCGGCCGAGGCACTGCCCGATGGGCGGCACGCGCTGACCTGGACCGATCCCTGGCCGAAACCCGGCTACCTGTTCGCGCTGGTGGCCGGCGACCTGGCGGCGCTGACCGACAGCTTCACCACGATGTCGGGCCGCCGCGTCGAGTTGGCGATCTGGACGACGCCCGCCGATGTGTCGCGCTGCGCCCATGCGATGGCGTCGCTGCAGGCGTCGATGGCGTGGGACGAACGCGTCTATGGCCGCGAATATGATCTCGATCAGTTCAACATCGTCGCCGTCAGCGATTTCAACGCCGGCGCGATGGAGAACAAGGGCCTCAACATCTTCAATTCGAAGTTCATCCTGGCCGATGCCGAAACCGCCACCGACGCCGATTTCGACAGCGTCGCCGGGGTCGTCGCCCATGAATATTTCCACAACTGGACCGGCAATCGCGTCACCTGCCGCGACTGGTTCCAGTTGAGCCTCAAGGAAGGGCTGACGGTCTTTCGCGACCAGCAGTTTTCCGCCGACCAGGGCAGCGCTGCGGTGCGCCGCATCGACGATGTCCGCGGCCTGCGGGCGGTGCAGTTTCCGGAAGATGCCGGCCCGCTCGCCCATCCGATCCGGCCCGATCACTATATCGAGATCGCCAATTTCTACACGGCGACGATCTACAACAAGGGCGCCGAAGTCATCCGGATGCTGCACACATTGCTCGGTGCCGACGGTTTACGCGCCGGTGCCGACCTGTATTTCGATCGCCACGACGGCCAGGCGGTGACCTGCGAGGACTGGCTGAGCGCGATGGAGGACGCCAATGGCCGCGATCTCGCCCAGTTCCGCCGCTGGTACGACCAGGCCGGCACGCCGAAGCTATCGGTGCGCAGCCGCCAGACCGGCAGCACCGTCGTCGTCGAGCTTACCCAGGCGCAGGGGCCGACGCCGGGCCAGTCGAGCAAGCAGCCGGTCCATATGCCGTTCCGCATGGCGCTGATCGGTGCCGACAGTGGCCGCCGTGTCTGCGATGAGCGCATCGTCGAGATCCGCGACAAGGTGACGGTGGTGGCATTCGAGGCCGTGCCGGAGCCGGTGCTGCTCTCGCTCAACCGCGGCTTTTCGGCGCCGGTCACCGTCGAGGCCCCGACGGGGCGCGGCGATCTGGCCTTTCTCGCCGGCCATGACGATGACCCGTTCGCGCGCTGGGAAGCGATGCAGCGGCTGGCGCTCGACGTGCTCGCGACCGACGACGACCCCGCCGAGCTGGTCGCCGCCGTCGCCGCGACGCTCGCCGATGGTGCCGCCGGGCGGCTCGATGCCGCCTTTGTCGGCGAGGCGGTGCTGCTGCCAACCGAAAGCTTCATCGGCGACCAGGCCAAGGTGGTCGAGGTCGAGAATATCCATCGCCGGCGCGAGGCGGCCCGGCTGGCGATCGCCATGGGCCTGCAGGACCAGTGGTGGGCGGCCTATCGCCGGCACAGCGGCAGCGGCACCGCGCTGACGCCCGAAGCCAAGGGCGATCGCCGGCTGGCCAATGTCGCGCTGGCCTATCTGGTCACCGCCGGGTCGGCCGAGGCGGTGGCGGCGGCGCGCCGGCAGTATGACGAGGCGGCAACGATGACCGACCGGATGGGGGCGCTGCAGGCGCTGATCAACACCGACACGCCCGATCGCGACGCCTGCCTGGCCGATTTCCACGCGCGGTTTGCCGGCAACAACGATGTCATCGACAAATGGTTTACCGTGCAGGCGCTGGCGACGCGGGCGGACACCATCGCGCGCGTGCAGGCGTTGCTCGACCACAAGGACTTCAGCCTGACCAACCCCAATCGCCTGCGCTCGCTGGTCGGGGCGTTCGGCGCCAATCAGCGGCATTTCCATTCGGGCGATGGCGCCGGCTATGCGCTGCTCGCCGACCAACTGCTGGCGGTCGATCGCGTCAATCCGCAATCGGCGGCGCGACTGGCGGTGCCGCTCGGCCGCTGGCGCCGCTTCGACACCGCGCGCGGCGCGCTGATGCGCCGCCAGCTCGAACGCATCGTGGCGGCGCCGGGGGTCAGCAAGGACGTGCTGGAAATGGCGTCGCGCGCGCTGGCGTGAGCAGGAGTCTGTCATCCCGGCGCAGGCCGGGACCCATGAACCACCGGCCTTGGCCACATGAGCACCCGTGTGCCGACAGCCGGTGGGCCATGGGCCCCGGCCTGCGCCGGGATGACAGGTGACATGCCGCTCCCGCTCTTCCACCATACCGACTATGTCGCCGCGCTGCCCGTCGGCCACAGCTTCCCGATGTCGAAATACGCGCTGCTGCTCGATGCCTTGGCCGAGGCCGACCAGCCTGTTGCCGTCACCGCCGCGCCGCCGATGCCGCGGGAATGGCTGGAGGCGGTCCACGACCCCGATTACGTCGATGCCGTGCTGTCGGCCCAGGTGGCGCCCGACCGCGAGCGCCGCATCGGCTTCCCGGTCACGCTCGAGGTCGCGCGGCGGACCCTCGCGGTCGCCGGCGGCACCCATGGCGCCGCTCTCCACGCCCTCCGCCACGGCTATGCCGCCAACGGCGCCGGTGGCAGTCACCATGCGCTGCCCGATGGCGGCGCCGGCTATTGCGTCACCAATGATCTCGCCATCGCCGCCAACCGGCTGGTCGCCGAAGGCGCGGCGCGACGCGTGCTCGTCGTCGATCTCGATGTCCATCAGGGCGACGGCACGGCGGTGATCTTTGCCGGGCGCGACGATGTGCTGACCTTTTCGATGCACGCCGCCAGGAACTTTCCGGTGCGCAAGGCGCGCAGCTTTCGCGATGTCGAGCTGCCCGACGGCACCGACGACGCCGCGTATCTGGCGCTGCTGGCGACCGAGCTGCCGGCGCTGCTCGACCTCCGTCCCGATCTGGTGCTGTTCCAGGCCGGGGTCGATCCGCACACCGATGATCGGCTCGGCCGGCTGGCGCTGAGCGACGCCGGGCTGGTGGCGCGCGACGCCTATGTCGTGCGCGAAACCCGGGCGCGCGGCATCGCCATCGCCTCGACCCTGGGCGGCGGCTATGCTGTCGATCGCATGGCGGTGGCGCGCCGCCACGCCGCCGGGCTGGTGGCGCAGTGGCAGGCGGCGAGGGATTTCCAGCGTACCGGCGTATGATCGCCGTAGATGAGCAGCAAGCCCGTTCCGCCACCGGTCGCTGAAGACGGCGCGATCGCGCCCGCCGGCGGGCTGTCGCCGCTGATGGTGCAGGTGACGGCGGGCGATGTCGTCGCCTTCAACCAGCTCGCTCGCGCGTTGCAAGGCCCCGGGCTGCGCCTCGCCGATCGCACCCTCAACGATCGCGCCGCGGCGGAGGATGTCGTCCAGGTCGCGCTGACCCGGCTGTGGACGCTCGCCGAGCGCTATGACCCCGCGCGGGGATCGGTGGAGGGCTGGTTCCGGCGCATCGTCGTCAACCTGTGCCTCGATCGGCGGCGTTCGCTGAAGCTGGTGGTGCCGCTGGAGGCCGCCGAGCATGTCGCAAGCAGCGAGCCCGATCCCTATCAGGTCGCGGTCGCCAGCGACCAGCGCCGGCGGCTCGATGCCGCGATGGCGCACCTGGCGCCGCGGCAGCGCGCAGCGCTGGCGATGTTCCACGGGGAGGGGATGAGCATGGCCGAAATCGCCCTGCTGATCGACGCGACGCCCAAGGCTGTCGAGGGATTGCTCGGCCGGGCTCGTATGGAGTTACGAAACCTTTTGGGAATGGACAAACAGCCGTGAACGTCGAGCGCGCCATCGAAATCATCGAAAGCCACGGGGCCGATGCGCACCGCTGGCCGGCCGGTGACCGGGCCGCCGTGCAGGCGCTGACGGCCGATCCCCGGGTCGCCGCCGCGCTGGCGACGGCGCGCGAGGTCGATGCGTTGCTGGACGATTGGGCCGCCACACCGGTCGCCGGCCGCATCGATCTCGCCGCCATTGCCCGGCTGCCGCAGCAGGCTCCGCCGCAGGCATCGGCGGCGTCGCTTCGCCCGCGCAACCGCGGCTGGATCATGGGCGGCGCCATGGCGGCGGCCTTGGCCGGCATCATCGCGCTCGCGCCGTTCCGCAACGATACCACAAGCCGGGTTGCCGGCCTTTCCAATACCGCCGTGCCGTCGGCCACGGTGGCGGCAACGGGCGACGGCAGCGATGCCGAAGCCTTTGCCTATGTGTTCACGCCGACTGCCGATGAGGACGAACTGATATGATCAAGTTTTCACTGCGCGCTGCCGCGCTGGGCGCGGTGCTGCTGACCGCTGCCCCGGTCCTGGCCCAGGCGGCGCCCCCGCCGCCGCCCGCCCCGGGTGCCGGCATGATGGCCGGTCCCGAGTTTCGCGGTCGGGGTCGCATGGGCCATGGCAAGGCCTTTGCATCGATGAGCGAAGCCGGCCGCAAGACGATGTGGGAAGCGATGCGCGGTAACGAGGACCGCAAGGAAAATCGCCAGGCGGTAAAGGCCGCGCGCGACCGGATGCTGACGATCCTCGACGCCGACCGGCTCGACACCAACGCGCTGAAGCGTGCGATGGATGACGAGCGCAATGCCGCCACCGTCAGCCGTGAACGCCATCAAGCCGCCATGCTGACCGCTTTCGGCAAGCTGTCGGTCGCCGATCGTAAGGCCTTTGTCGCCGACAGCCGGGCGATGAAGAGCCGCATGGAAGCGCGGATGCAGCAATGGCGCAGCAAGCGTCCGATGCGCGGGATGGGTGGCCGTGACGGCGAAGTGCCGACGCCGCCGTCGAGCCTTTAAGGACTGCAGCCAAACGCAGGAGGGCGGCGCTGCGGCGTCGCCCTTTTTCGTGTCAGGCGCGCCAGCCGGTCTGGCGCTCGATCTCGTCCCAGACCAGCGGCGCGAGGCGGGCGGCGACCGGCCCCGGCGTGCCGGTGCCGATGGCCTGGCCGTCGATGCGCACGACCGGGAGCAGCGGCGCGGTGGTCGATGTCAGCAGCGCCTCGTCGGCGGCGAGCGCCTCGGCAAGGCTGAACGGCCGCTCGTCGACGGCGATCTGGGCGCCGCGGGCGAGGTCGATCAGCGCGCTGCGGGCGATGCCGGGCAGGATCGATTCCGACAGGGGGTGGGTGAGCAGCCGGCCGTCCTTGACGATCCAGGCATTCGTCGAGCTGCCTTCGCGCAGGGTGCCGTCCTCGGCGACCAGCCAGGCTTCGAAGGCGCCGGCGGCGCGAGCATCCTGCTTGGCGAGGACGTTGGCGAGGAGGCCGGTGGTCTTCAGGTCGACGCGGCGCCAGCGCATGTCGTTGACGGTGACGACGCTGACACCGGTCGCCTGCTGGCGCACGCGCTGGGCGAAATCGAAGCGGCGGACGGTCATGATCAGGCTCGGCGACGGTGTCGTTGGAAAGCCATGGTCGCGGCGGGCGCTGCCGCGGGTCAGCTGGAGATAGAGCAGCCCCTCGCGCTGGCCGTTCACCGCCAACAGCCGCCGCGCGACGATGCCGAGCGCCGCGTCGCTCATCGGAAAATCGATGAACAGCGCCGCCAGCCCGCGCCGCAGCCGCGCCAGATGGCCCGGCCAGTCGAGCAGCCGGCCGTTCAGTATGGCGCAGACTTCGTACAAGGAATCGGCGAATTGCAGCCCTCGATCCTCGACATGGATCATCGCATCGCGGAGCGGCACCATCCTGCCGTCGACATAGGCCAGTTGCGGCATTCGGGCGCGTCCCCTCCGGCGGCGAAGGCCGCGACATGATCGGCCTTTAGCGGCATAGGGGGCCCCATGTCAGCACCGCATCTCATCTGGTTCCGCAACGACCTGCGCCTTGCCGACCATGCCGCCCTGATCGGCGCCGCCCGTCAAGGCCCGCTGGTGGCGCTCTACGTTCTCGACGACGACACGCCGGGCCATTGGCGGATGGGCGCGGCGCAACGCTGGTGGCTGCATCACAGCCTGGCCGTGCTGGGTCGTGACCTGGCCACGCGCGGTGGCGGGCTGGTGCTGCGGCGTGGCCGTGCCGGCAGCGTCGTGCCCGAGTTCGCCCAGGCGATCGGCGCCGCCGCGGTCCATACGCTGACCCATTACGAGCCCTGGGCCAAGGCGCAGGACGCCGAGGTGGCGCGCGCGGTTACGCTGAAACGCTATCACGGCGCGCTGCTCGCCCCGCCGGCGAGCGTGCTCGCCGGCGGCGGCGGGCGCTACCGCATCTTCACGCCATGGTGGAAGAAATTGCAGGAGCAACTGCCGCCGCCGGAGCCGCAGCCGGTGCCGGAGATGACGTTCGCCGCGGCGCCGGCCGGCGACAACCTGGCCGATTGGAACCTGCTGCCGACCAGGCCCGACTGGTCGGGCGGTTTCGACATCTGGACGCCGGGCGAGGCCGGGGCCGCGGCGCGGCTGGCCACCTTCCTCGACGTCGCCACCGGCTATGACACGGCGCGCAACCTGCCGTCGCAGGAGGGCTCCTCCCGGCTGTCGCCGCACCTGGCGCTCGGCGAAATTTCGGTGCGCAGCATCTGGCACGCCGTTGCCGACGCCATCCCGGCCGCGCAGGCGGAGCCTTATCTGCGCGAGCTCGGCTGGCGCGACTTCGCCGCCAACATCCTCGACCAATTCCCCGATCACGCCGATGTGCCGGGACGTGCGCAGTTCGACGACATGGGCTTTCGCAGCGCGCCCGACGATCTCGAGGCCTGGCAGCGTGGGCGCACCGGCTATCCGATCGTCGATGCCGGCATGCGCCAGTTGTGGACGACCGGCTGGATGCACAATCGCGTCCGCATGATCGCCGCCTCGTTCCTGGTGAAGCATTTGCTGGTCGACTGGCGGGTCGGCCAGCGCTGGTTCTGGGATTGCCTCGTCGATGCCGATCTCAATGCCAATTCGCTGGGCTGGCAATGGGTGATGGGCTCGGGCGTCGATTCATCGCCGTTCAACCGGGTGTTCGCGCCGCTGTCGCAAAGCGCCAAGTTCGACGCCGCGGGCTATATTCGGCGCTGGGTGCCCGAACTGGCGCAGCTGCCCGATTCGGTGATCCACGACCCCGCGGCGGCGGAGCCGATGCTGCTGCGCGCCGCCGGGGTGACGCTGGGCCGAACCTATCCGCGCCCGATCATCGATCATGCCGAGGGCCGGGCGCGGGCGCTGGCGGCCTATGCGGCGGCGCGGGGCTAGGGAACCGCCTTGCGGCGCAGGACGTGCAGCAGCGTCGCCACGCCGATCAGCGCCGCGATCGCCACCGCCTCCGCCCGTGTCGATTGCGCCGCCAGCCAGGCGCTGGCGGCAAAGGCCATGATCGCCGCCGGCCACAGCCCCCAGACACGCGCCACCGGCCCGGCCAGAGCCACGTCGCGGGCGCGCAGCCGCAGCGCCGCCGCGCAGCCGATGACATAGACGATCAGCGTGATCAGCGTCGACGCGATGACCAGCGCCTGGAAACTGCCCGACAGGGCCAGCGCCCCGGCCACGGCGGCATGGACGATGATCGCCAGTTGCGGCGCGTGGTAGCGGGTATCGACCCGCCCGAACAGCGCCGGCAGATAGCCGTCGCGCGCCGCCGCGAACAGCGTCCGTGGTGAGCTCATCATGTCGCCGGCCAGATAACCGATAATCGACACCATCGCCCCGATCGCCATCATCGCCCCCAGCGCCGGCGACACGCTGCCGAGCGCGGCGGCGAGCGGTGCCGGGGCGTCGGCGAGGGCGTTGCCAATCAGTCCCTGGGCGACGACCTGGATGCCGATGTAGAGCAGCGCTGCCGCCGACAGGGCGATGGCGATGGCGCGCGGGATGGTGCGCGCCGGGTCGCGCACTTCGCCGGCGACCCCCAGCCCGACCTCGATACCGGTGAACATGAACAGGCCGAGGATGGCGGCGCGGCCGATATCGGGGCTGCCGCCGGCGGGCAGCGCCGCCTGCAGGTTGACCGGCGAGACATAGGCCGCGCCGATGGCGAGGAACAACACGATCGGGATCAGCTTCAGCAGCGTCGCCGCCGAGATGAGCCGCGATGCGGTGGCAACGCTGCGGATGTTCATCAGCACCAGCGCAACATAGAGCGCGACGATGGCCAGCGACTGGGCCAGGCCGGCACCCAGTGCCGGCACGAACAGGCTTGCCGCGGCAACCGCCGCGACGGCGCCGGCGGCGCTCGACAGGGTGTTGCCCGCCCACAGCAGGATGCCGCTCAGCCACCCCCAATAGGGGCCGAAGGCGGTGGTCGCGATGCCATAGATGCCGCCGCTGGTCGGCACCCGCGCCGCGGCTTCCGCAAAGCACAGCATGATGGCGCCCATGGTGATCGCACCGGCGACATAGCTCAGCGGCCCCCAGGGGCCCATGGCGGCGGCGATGTCGCGCGGCACGGCAAAGATGCCGGCGCCGATGATGAGCCCGAGGAAATTGCCGACAAGGCCGCCAAGACCGATGCTCGCCACCAGGCCGGCGTCGCGGCGGGTCACGGCGACCGTCAGGCGGCGATCAGGGTGCGGGCGTGGCGGATCGTGACGGCCATGGGTGGCGACGCTAGGACACCGCCTCCGGCCTGTCCACTCGCCGCTTTTGGCGGAACCCCGGCGGCGTTGCAGGGTTGGTCAGGCAAAGGAGAAACACCATGAAATCCATCATCATCGGCCTCGGCCTCGCTGGCCTCGCCGTCTGGCTCGGCAACCGCGCCGCCGGCGGCATCAAGAACGAACTCGGCATGGGCCAGGACAGCTCGAACAACCGCGGCGGCGCGCATACGCCCGACGGCCGTGACGCGTCGCTGTCATACGGCGCCGGCATTGCCGACGAAAACACCATCCCGAATGCGGTGCCGTCGATCTAAGGCGTAATCTCGGCACCCTGCCAGTCGTACACCCGGCCGCTCACCGCCGGCGTCATCCTCTCGATGACGTCGATCAGGTGGGCGGCCGATTGCGCTGGGGTGAACAGCGTCCGGACATTGCGCTGGAACGGCTTTGACAGGTCGGTATCGACGGTGCCGGGGTGCAGGCCGATGACGATGCTGTCGGGGTTCTTGCGGGCCTGCTCGATCGCCATGGTGCGCAGGATCTGGTTGAGCGCGGCCTTGGACGCGCGATAGGCGTGCCAGCCGCCGAGCCGATTGTCGCCGATCGAGCCGACCCGCGCCGACAGCGCCGCGAACAGCGTCTTGCGCCCCTTGGGCAGCAGCGGCAGGAACGCCTGCGCGACCAGCGCCGGACCGGTGGCGTTGACGGCGAAGGCGCGGGCGAAGGCGTCGGCCGACACCATGCGCAGGTCGCGTTCGGGAGCGATGCCGTCGGCGTGGAGCAAGCCGGTCGCGCAGATGACGAGGTCGGGCGGCGATGGCAGCGCCGTGGCCGCGGCAATGATGCTGGCAGGATCGGTAAGATCGAGGCCGGTGGCGCGCGACAGTCGTGTCACATGGCGGAACTGCGGGTCGGCGTCGAACAGGTCGGCCAGCGCGGCGCCGATGCCGCCACTGGCGCCGATGACGACGGCATGGGCCGCAGGGGTGAACGAGGGGAGGCGGGTCATGCCGCCCGGCTAACCGCGATGGCGGTCGCGCGCCAGTGGACGCGGTGGCGCAGCGGGCGGGCCAATACGACGTTGTGACGAATAAAACCCGTCACCCCGGCGAAGGCCGGGGCCCATGAACCACAATCTCTGGCGCGTTCGGGCACCCTATCCGATCGTCGGCCATTCGTTAAAGGCCGCTCACCGAGACGACGGGTCCTTCGGTTGCCCCAGCCAGACGTTCATGGGCCCCGGCCTTCGCCGGGGTGACGGGTTGGACCGCCTAGTCCTTTTCCATCGTGCATTGCAGCGGATGCTGGTGCTCGCGGGCGAAATCGATGACCTGGTTGACCTTGGTCTCGGCGACTTCATAGGTGAAGATGCCGCAGACGCCCACGCCGCGCTGGTGGACATGCAGCATGACGCGGGTGGCGTCCTCGATGGTCATCTTGAAGAAACGCTGCAACGTCAGCACGACGAATTCCATCGGCGTGTAATCGTCGTTCAACATCAACACCTTGTACAGCGCCGGCTTAGCGGTGCGGGTGCGGGTCTTGGTGGCGACGCCGACGCCGGTGCCGCCGCCGGGGCCGCCCGGCTTGCCGTCCTGGGAATCGTCATCGCTAAGCAACGGCACGAGGTTCATCAAAGGGGTCGGCTCCGGCGGGCAGGGGCGAACGGCCAATATAGGGCGGAATGCGCGCACAGAAAAGGGCGGGCGCGTCGCCGCACCCGCCCCTTCTGGCGTTCGATCGCAATCGACCTTACTTGTTGAAGGTCGACTTCATCTTGTCGGTGGCGATCGCGGCGCGGTTCTGGACCGGCTCGAACACTTCACCGGCGAGCTTGACCATCATTTCCGAAAGCTTCGAGAATTCCGAAACGGCATGGTCGAACTGGCCCTTGGCATAGTCGCTCTGCAGCTGCATCAGCTCGTTCGGCGTCTTGGCGGCCGTGATCGCCTTCATCGCCGTCGAGGCTTCTTCAAAGCTCTTGCGCGACACTTCGGCGACGTGGGTGGCGATCTGCTCGATGCCGGCGGTGGCGGCGCGGGCCGAGGCCAGCAGCGCTTCGACATTGCCACGGGCCATGTCGGTGATTTCGTCGAGCGACTTCATGCTCTGCTCGACGGCTTCCTTCGACTTGGCGGTGATCTGTTCCATCGCGGCCTTGCCGGTGGTCATCGCGTCTTCAGCCGACTTGTTCATCTGGCTGACGGTGTTCTTGACGTTTTCCTGGGTAGTTTCAAAGGCAGCAGCCATGGGAGTTTCCTTGAGGTTGAGGGAGGTGGGCAGGTTGAACGGGGTGGGGACGACGTAGAGCGGCGGACGCGGGGCGGCCGGGGCAACGGGCGGCACGGCCACTGCGGCCGGCGCTACGGGCGCTGCAACAGGGGCCGCCGGCGCGACGGGGGCTTCCGGCGCGACGGGGGCGACGACCTCTGCGGCTGGCGGGGCTGATGCCACGAGCTTCGGTGCGGCAGGTTTCGGCGCATCGGGCTTCGGCGCTGCCGGCTGGGGCGCCACGGCCTTCGGCGCAGCGACCGGCGCGGCCGTGACCTTGGGCGCAGCAGCCTTTGCAGGCACCGCAGCCTTGGCCGGCACCGCAGCCTTGACGGGCTTGGGCGCCGGCTTTGCCGAGACCGGACGCGGGGTCGGCTTTGCGGCGGCGGACGCCACCGGCTTGGTGGCCGGCGCGGCCGCCTTGGCAACAGGCTTCGACGCAACAGGCGCAACCTTGGCCTCGCCGCGACGCGCTGCGGGCTTCTTCGATGCGGTGTTCGTCTTGGCAGGCATTGCTGGCTCCACGTTCATGCTGCGGTGCAACATAGTCGAAACCACAACGACTTTCAAGGCCTCATGTTGCGCTGCAACATCGCCGTGAAACTGCTGTTACCGCAACATCTTAATGCCCGACGACCACCGGCGCCACGCCCGACTCGGCGAGCGCGGCATTGAGATCGCCCTGCAGGCGCTCCAGCGCCGCCGTGCTGCGCGCCTCGACGCGCGCCACCAGCACATCCTGGGTGTTGGAAGCGCGCAGCAGCCACCAGCCGTCGGGCGTCGTCACCCGCGCACCGTCGGTCTCGTCGACCGTCGCCCCGGCCGCTTTCAGGCGCCCCAGGACTTCGCTGACGACCACGAACTTGCGATCCTCCGACGATTGGAAGCGCAACTCCGGCGTGTTGACCATCGCCGGCATGGCGTCCTTCAGCGCGGTCAGCGAGCCGCCGAGCGCCGACACGGCGCGGATCAGGCGCACCGCGGCGTAGATGCCGTCGTCGAAGCCATACCATTCGTGCTTGAAAAAGATGTGGCCGCTCATTTCCCCGGCGAGCGGCGAATCGACTTCCTTCATCTTGGCCTTGATCAGGCTGTGGCCGGTCTTCCACATCAGCGGCTTGCCGCCCAGTTCGGCGATGCGGTCGTACAGCGCCTGGCTGGCCTTCACATCGGCGATGATGGTGGCGCCGGGCAGCGCCTTCAGCACCGGTTCGGCGAGGATGCCGAGCAGCTGGTCGCCCCAGACGACCCGGCCCTGGCCGTCGACAGCCCCCAGCCGGTCGGCATCGCCATCGAAGGCCACGCCGAAATCGCAGCCATGCTCGGCCACGGCGCGCTTCAGGTCGACGAGGTTCTTTTCCTCGGTCGGATCGGGGTGGTGGTTGGGGAAATTGCCGTCGACCTCGGTGAACAGCAGGTAATGGGTGCCGGGCAGCTTTTTCACCAGCTTTTCGACCACCGGCCCGGCGACGCCGTTGCCGCAATCCCAGGCGATGGTGAAGGCCTGGCCGTCGAAGCCCTGCGCCAGCCTGTCGACATAACGATCCATGATCTCAATGCTGCGTTCCCCGGCGGTCCCGGTTTCCCAGTCGCCGGCCGCCGCCATTTCGCCCAGCGCGCGGATGTCGGCGCCAAAGAACGGCCGGTCCTTCAGCATCATCTTGAAACCGTTGTACGCCGGCGGATTATGGCTGCCGGTAATCATGATGCCGCCGTCGCACCCGAGCTCGTAGACCGAATAATAGAGCATCGGCGTCGGCCCCAGGCCGACCCGCCAGGCCTCGACCCCGGCCTCGTTGAGGCCGCGCACCAGTGCCGTCTCGAACACCGGCGACGATGTGCGGCCGTCATAGCCGACGGCTACCTTGCTGCCGCCGGCGCGCCGGATGACCGTGCCGAAGCTGCGGCCGATGGCATGGGCGTCGGCCTCGGTCAGCGTATCTCCGACAAGGCCGCGAATGTCGTATTCGCGCAGGGACGTGGCATGGAACTGATGGGACACCGGCAAACTCCGTAACTTTGGCGCGCTCTAGCCGCCAATCCTCAACAACTCATTACGTGCACTGTCTAGTTTCGTTGCCGCAGCTCGGCCAGCAGCAGGTCGCGCGCCGCCGTGACCGCGCTGGCCGCGGCGTCGCTGCCGCCGGCATCGGGGTGGGCGGCGGCGATACGCTGGCGCCAGGCCGCCTGAATGGCCTCGGCATCGGCATTAGGAGGCACGCCGAGCAGCGCCCGGGCCTTTCTGGCATCGCCGGCCGCCGCCTTGGGCGCCTGCGATTTCCACCAGTACCAGCCAAACGCCGCCGCGATCGCTGCCATCAGCAGATGCCCGGTCTCCAGCATGCGGATGGCGAACAGCGCCGCAACGCCGCTGCCGCCGAGCCGGACCAGATTGGGCACCAGCTCGCCGCGCTTGTGCAGCCACCAGGCCAGCGCTGCCGCCAGGATGAGCGCGATACCCAAGCTAGGCCAGCATCGCCGGGTCCCAGCCCGGCAGGTTGAGGCCGGCGAGCAGCGCCCGCAGCTCGGCCCGGGCACCGACATGGCTGAGGCTGAAATCCTCCAGCGCCGAACGGTCGAGCAGGGTCAGCCCGCGCGGGAAGAATTCGCGGAAGATGACGCGCTCGGCCAGCCCGCCGACGACGCGAAAGCCGACGCGCTTCGCGAGGGCATCCAGCGCCGCGCCGACGCGCTTGCGGTTGCGCGCCTCCAGCGTCGACAGGCGGTTGCGCAGCACGACCCAGTCGACCTGGACGCCATCGACCTTGGCGCGGGCGCGGCGGGCGTCCCAGATCAGCTCGGCATAGAAGCTCGGCCGCTTGACGGCGAAGGTCTCGGGATCGACCTGGCCGATCAGGTCGAAATCGACGAAGCTGTCGTTGATCGGGGTGACGATGGTGTCGGCGCGGGCCAGCGCCGCCCGGGCGAGCTCGCTGTCACGGCCCGGCGTGTCGATGACGATGAAGTCGAGCCCCCGGGCTTGGTCGAGCCGCAGCTCCAGTTCCGCCGCGGCCTCCGGCCCGTCGGCGATCACCGCGACATCTGGGGTTGGCAGCGCCAGGTCGCGCGATGCGGCAAAGGCGGCGCGATTTTCGAGATAGCGGGCGACGGTGCGCTGCCGCGAATCGAGATCGATCATGGCCACCTTGAAGCCGGCATGGGCCAGGGCGACGCCGATGTGGACGGCGGTCGTCGATTTTCCGGACCCGCCCTTTTCGTTGCCGAGCACGATGATGTGCGCGGATTTTCCTGCCGCCAAATCTGCCCCCGCCATCGTTGCCCCGAACCTTGCCAATCGCGTCGGTTTCGCACACAGCCGCGCGACAGTGTCAAGCCAGAGTCAATGGTGACGCAACCGAAAGGCCGCCCATGACGGGACCGCTGCGCATCGTCCGCACCCCCCTCGAGCTCACCGCTGCGATGGAGGCGTGGAAGCGCGCCGGCCACCGCGTCGCCTTTGTGCCGACGATGGGCGCGCTCCACGCCGGGCACCTGGCGCTGGTCGCCGAAGGACTGAAGCACGCCGACAAGGTGACGGCGTCGATCTTCGTCAACCCAAAGCAGTTCGGGCCGACGGAGGATCTCGAGCGCTATCCGCGCGACGAGGCCGGCGACGGCGCCAAGCTGCGCGCCGCGGGTTGCGAGCTGCTTTACGCGCCGACAGTGGCGACGATGTACCCGCCGGGGTTTGCATCCTACGTACGCGTCGCCGCGCTGCCGGACCTGTTGTGCGGCGCTGCCCGGCCGGGGCATTTCGACGGTGTCGCGACGGTGGTGTCGAAACTGCTGGCGGCGGCGCGTGCCGATGTCGCGGTGTTCGGCGAAAAGGACTGGCAGCAGCTGGCGATCGTGCGGCGCATGGCGGAGGACCTCGACCTCGGCACCGAGATCATCGGCTGCCACATCGTTCGCGACGACGACGGCCTCGCGCTGTCGTCGCGCAATCTCTACCTGACCGCCGAGGAACGCGCCCGCGCCGTGGCGCTGCCGCAGGCGCTGTCGCGGGCCCGCGAGGCGCTGCTCGCCGGCGGTGACGTCGCCCCGGCACTGGCGGCGGCCGAGCGCAAGATCGCCGGCGCCGGCTTTGCCCGGATCGATTATTTCGAACTGGTCGACGGCGAGCGGCTGACCCCGCTGCGCGCGGTGACACCGGGGGCGCGGCTGATGGCGGCGGCGGTGATGGGGACGACGCGATTGATCGACAATCTGGCGGTGTGAGTTTCCTCCCCCAAATTTGTCGGCTCAGGCTGAGCTTGTTGAAGCCCCCGCCAGCACCGCATTGCGAACCGGCTTCGACAAGCTCAGCCTGAGCGGGCTTTGTGGTTCGCGTAAACTGCTAGCGGACCGGGCGCCGCCCGGACGAAGAGCCGGCAAACGGGTAATCGTACGGCGAGCCATAGCCATAGCCAGGCCCACCGAAACCGCCGCCGAAGCCGCCACCGAAACCGCCACCAAAACCGCCCCCGAAACCGCCATACGGCCCATAGCCGAAGCCGCGGCCTTCCGCCTGGCTGAACGACAACACGGCCGTGGCCTGGTCGCCGAGCGGCACCACCGCGGTGCCGAACAGCCCGCGGGCACCGCCGGTGCCGACGAACATGCCGACCTCGCCATGGATCTTCTTGTCGCGCTTGCCCTCCTCGTCGGCATAGAGCGACGGGCCGTTGAGGTCGGTGATGCTGCCCGCCGACAGCCGCGACGGCAGCAGCGCCGGCGTGTCGGTGTCGGTGCGCCGGGCGCCCGCCGCGATCGCGGCATCGCGCTCCGCCGGCGACAGGCGATAGACCTGCGGTTCGGCGGCGGCAGCGGTGCCGGCGAGCAGGGCGGCGATGGTCAGGGCGCGCAACATCATCGAGAATTCGTCCTTCCGCCCCACTGGGGCGCCATGCAACCTTAGCTGCGCCTGAACGGGGTTGCCATGTCCATCGCCTCGATATCGGCAGCAACCATCTCGCCCTCGCGCGCCACGAAATCGCCGACCGCCTCGCGGAACGCCGCATTGGGGATGTAATGCGCCGACACCGTCGCCACCGGGCGATAGCCGCGCGCGAGCTTGTGCGACCCCTGTGCCCCGGCCTCGACCCGCGCCAGGCCGTGCGTGATGGCCCAGTCGATCGCCTGGTAATAGCAGAGCTCGAAATGCAGGAAGGGAATGTCCTCGGTCGACCCCCAGTAGCGGCCATAGAGGCAGTCGCCGCCGATCAGGTTCAGCGCCCCCGCCACCGGCCGGCCATTGCGCAGCGCCAGCATCAGCAGCACCCGATCGCCCATGCTCTCCCCCAGCATCGAGAAGAACGACCGTGTCAGGTACGGCCGGCCCCATTTCCGCATGCCGGTGTCCTGGTAGAAGGTCCAGAACGCATCCCAATGCGCCTCGGTGATCTCCACCCCAGTCAGGTGGACGATCTCGACACCGCTGGCCAGTGCCCCCTCGCGCTCCTTGCGGATCGCCTTCCGCTTGCGCGACGACAGCGCCGCTAGAAAATCGCCGAAATCGGCATAGCCGTCGTTCGACCAATGGAACTGCTCGCCGACCCGCATCAGCCAGCCTTGCGCCTCGAACAAGGGCTGTTGTTGGGGTGTGATGAAGGTGGCGTGCACCGAAGACAGCTTGTTCTGCACCGCCAGCGTCTCGGCCGCCGCCAGCAGCACCGGCGCCGCCGCCGGGTCGCGCAGCAGCAACCTTGGCCCGGTGGCGGGCGTGAACGGCACCGCGCATTGCAGCTTGGGATAATAGCGCCCGCCGGCGCGTTCCCAGGCATCGGCCCAGCCATGGTCGAAGACATATTCGCCCTGGCTATGGGTCTTCAGATAGGCCGGCATGATGCCCGCCGGGCGCCCGTCCACATCATCGACGACGATATGCGCCGGTTGCCAGCCGGTGCGCGCGCAGGCGCTGCCCGAGCTTTCGAGGCTGGTGAAGAACGCGTGCTGGACGAACGGATTGTCGGGCCCGGCGCAGGCGTTCCAATCCGCCGCGGATACGTCGGTGGCGGCGGTCAGCACCCGGGCGCGTACCTCCGCCATCAATCCCGGATGGCGACGATCGCGTCGATCTCCACCGCGACGCCGCGCGGCAGCACGGCGACGCCGACCGCCGACCGGGCATGGCGCCCGGCATCGCCGAACACCGCGACCATCAGGTCCGATGCGCCATTGCCGACCTCGGGCTGGTCGGTGAAATCGGGGTGGGAGGCGACGAAGACGCCCAGCTTGACGATGCGGCGGACGCGGCCGAGATCCCCCAGCGCCGCCTGCATCTGGGCGATCAGCCCCACCGCGCAGCGCCGCGCCGCGACCTGGCCGCCGGCGACTTCGACGCTATCGCCGAGCCGGCCCTTGATCAGCGCGCCGGCCTCGTCGAACGGGATCTGCCCCGAAATGTGCAGCAGGCCGTCGATGATGACCCCCGGCACATAATTGGCGGCGGGTGCTGCCGCGGTCGGCAGCGTGATCCCGAGCGCGGCGAGCCGGTCGGCGGGGGTATCGGTCATCGTTCGGTCTCCAGGATGCTGATGATATGCTCGATCGCCTCGGCCCAGTCGTCGATGCGCGCGTCGGCATCGGGGGCGGCCGGGATCAGGGCGCGCAGCGGTGCCTCGGCGACCATGTGCAGGCGGTGGACGTGCGGCACATGCTTTTTCGCCGAGCTGTGGTGCGGCGGCAGGTCGTCGATGAACACCGCCGTCGACGGCTGGAACTCGTCGAGCAGGGCGCGGATCGGCGCCCCCTTGGGGCCGTTGTTGCCGATGACGCGGTACGGCATCCCCATGCGGGCCAGCTCGGCGGTGCGGGCAACGGCGTGATGGTCGGCGATGTTGGTCAGCACGACGACGTCGCAGCTCGTCGCCAGCCGCGCCAGGGCATCGACCGCGCCGGCCACCGGGATCTGCGTCGGCATGTGGGTGGTGAAAAACCCGTCGAGCAGCGGCGGAAACGCCTCGGCGGCGATCGCGTTGCCGCTCGCGTCGCGGACATTACCGGTCAGCGCAAAGCTGTCGAGCCGCAAAGTCAGCGCGTGTTCAGCCTTCAGATAGGCAATGAACGGGTCGATGAACTCGAGGAGCACGCCATCGCAGTCCGAAATGATCAGCGGCCGGTTCATGCCCGGCCCTCCGCCAGCGCCGCGCCGGCCGCGACCAGCGCCGCGGGCTTGACGCCGATGGCCTCGGCACAGGCGACCAGGTCGGACTCGCGGCCGGTCAGGAAATCGACGACCGCCGCCAGCACCACCGGGTCGCCGGCGCGCGTCCGCAGTGTCGCCGCGTCGAGGCCCGACAGCGCCAGGAAGCGCGGCCCCAGATCGGCATCGCCGGCAACATGCGCCAGCGCCATCAGGCCGATGACCGCCGGCGAATCGCCGCTGTTAGTCTTTCGTTCGTGCAACAAGCGTAAGGACCGATCGGCTGGAGACCATGCTTCCCTACGGGGCATGATGGTGCCTTGCCAAGCGTTGCCGCCCGCGATGCGGCAATCGTTACTGGCTGCGATGGCACAATCACGCTACGCCAGCCAGGGACACGAAGGGCGTCAGCGGGCAGAATGCCGCCCGCAGCCGTACCGGGTGCCGGGGGACAAGGGATTCCAATGACCGTGCGAATCGGTTTTGTGGGAAGCGACAGCGCCGGCGACCTCGCCGAGGCGCTGCTGCCGCTGATCCCCGCCGAGGGCACGCTCGAGGTGCTGACCATCGCCGGCGCCATCGAACTCATCGCCGAACGCGCGCTGACGGTGCTGATCGTCGCCCTAGACGGGCCGTCGTCACCCGATGCGTTGGCGCGGTTGCTCGAATTGCAGCCGGCCGCCGAACAGTTTCCGCTGCCGGTATTCGCGCTGGTGCCGCGCGACGACCCGGCGGCGCTGGTCAAGGCGTTCGACCTGCGTGTTGCCGATGTCGCCGGGCTGCCGATCGACCCTCATGAAATCCGCGCCCGGATCGCCGCCCTGGTCCGGCGCCGCCAGGTGGCGATGGCGCGTGCCGCCGAAACCCGCGCGGTCTGGCGACTGGCGGTGATCGACCCGGTGACCGGGCTGTTCAACCGCAACCATCTCGATGCGACCCTGCCGGCTGCGTTCGATTCGGCGCGCAGCGGTCGCCGCTCGCTGGCGCTGCTGATGATCGATCTCGATGCGCTGAAGCCGTTCAACGATCGCTGGGGCCATGCCGCCGGCGACCGCGTGCTGCGCAGCGTGGCAGAGGCGTTGCAGGCGGGGCTGCGACCGACCGACACCATCGCCCGCTTCGGCGGCGACGAGATTGTCGTCGTGATGCCCGATACCGATCACGCGATCGCCGGCGCGGTCGCCGGCCGGCTGGTGCATGCCGTCGCGCGAACGCCGATCGGCAGGGCCGTCGATGGCCCGATCCATGTCACGATCAGCATCGGGCTGGCGGTCATGAACGATGGCGACAGCAGTGCCGAAACGCTGCTGATGCGCGCCGATGCGGCGCTGTACGATGCCAAGCGCGCCGGGCGGAACCGGGTGGCGGAGGCGGCTTAGCGGGGTGATTCGGTCGGCAAAGAAAAAGCCGCGGCAAAGCCGCGGCTGACGTCGGTCGAGTTCGGCCGGCTCGAGGCCGACCGCCTCGCCGTCCGAGTTCGCGCCTGTCGGCGCGCAGCTAGGCTGCGCGCGCGCGGCGCTTCACTTGATCTTCGCTTCCTTGAACTCGACGTGCTTGCGCGCGACCGGGTCGTACTTGCGGAAGTTCAGCTTCTCGGTCTGCGTGCGCGGGTTCTTCTTGGTCACATAATAATAACCGGTGTCCGCGGTCGACACGAGCTTGATCTTGATGGTTGTCGGCTTGGCCATGACAGGTCCCGAAGTAATGCGATTGGACGCGCGCGGCAGGCCGGGCACGAGAAGCGGCGTCCAATGGCGGGACGCCCGGCAAAAGTCAAGCCGCGCCTGCGGATCGGTCCCGATTTGGCAGACGGGCGCCAAGCCCCTAATTGTGGCGCATGAACCCGTCCCCGACCATCGTCGAACTCGACGACCGTGCCGTGCTTGCCGTCACCGGTGCCGATGCGCGCAGCTTCCTTCAGGGGTTGCTGACCAACGACCTCGACCAGCTCGCCGTCGACTGCCCGCTCTATGCCGGCCTGCTGTCACCCCAGGGCAAGGCCCTGTTCGACATGATCCTGTTTGCCGATCCCGATGGCGTGCTGGTCGACGTCGCTGCCGCCCGCGGCCCGGCGCTGGCGCGGCGGCTGTCGATGTACCGGCTGCGCAAGGCGGTGACGATCGCGCCCAGCCCGCTGCGGGTGCTGGCCGGCTGGAACGGCGCCGAGGCCGGCCACCCCGCCGATCCGCGCTTTGCCGCGCTCGGCGCGCGCTGGCTTGCCGACGGCGCTACCCCCGGGTCCGCGGCCTATGACGCCCACCGCCTCCAGGTCGGCGTGCCCGACAGCGCCGACATCGGCGAGGACGAATTGTTGTGGCTCGAAACCGGGGCCGACCTGCTCGGCGGCGTCAGCTTCACCAAGGGCTGCTACGTCGGCCAGGAAAACACCGCCCGCATGCACCATCGTGACAAGGTCCGCCGCCGCCTGGTGCCCGTCAGCATCGCCGGCGACCCCGGCGACGGCGTGGTCCGCGATGCCGCCGGCCGCACCGCCGGCACGCTGCGCAGCCATGCCGGCGGCCTTGGCATCGCCCATCTGCGGCTGGAGGCGGCCGCAGGCCCGCTCACCGCAGGCGGCGCCGCGCTCACCGTAGGGCGCCCGGCGTGGCTGGAACCGGCCCTGGCCGCCGCGGTGGCCGGCGCATGATGGCTGCAGCCCCGACCGCAAAGCCCGATGCGGGGCCGCTGGGCAACCTGCCCGATCATGTTGGCGCGGTCACTCTCGATACCTTCAACTGGCTGCGCTACGACAGCCGCCAGGCGCTGCTGGCGCTCGCCGTCGGCGCCGCGCTCTATGCCGTGTTCTGGACGCTGCGCTGGGGGATCTGCCGGGTCCTCGGCGAAGGCCATGACGTCACCACCTGGCGCGGCTTTGTCCGTCGTATCGTCAGGAAGACGCGCAGCCCGTTCCTGGCCGTGCTGGCCATGCAGGCCGTCGGCAACCTCAGCGATGCGCCGGCGCCGCTGCTGCGTGCCATCGGCTTCGTCTTCACCATCGCCTTTGCCGTACAGGGTGCCATCTGGGTGCGCGAGATCGTGCTGTCGCTGGTCGAGCGCCGCACCAGCGCCGAAGAAAGCGAATCGCTGAAGGACGCGATGAACGTCATCACCGTGCTGGTGAACGTCATCGTCTGGATCCTCGCGCTGATCCTCATTCTCGACAATATCGGCGTCAACGTGACGGCGCTGGTCGCGGGGCTCGGCGTCGGCGGCATCGCCATCGGCCTTGCCGCCCAGGGCATCTTCAGCGACCTGTTCGCCGCGCTGGCGATCCTGTTCGACCGGCCGTTCCGCGTCGGCGACGTCATCTCCTATGCCGGCAACACCGGCAAGGTGGAGGCGATCGGGCTGAAGACCACCCGCATCCGCGCGCTATCGGGCGAGCAGCTGGTGATGGCCAATACCAAGCTGCTCGAACAGCAGGTGTCGAACATGCGGCGCATCGAGGAACGCCGCATCGTCATGCAGATCGGCATCATCTACCAGACCCCGCCCGACGTCGTGGCAAGGCTGCCCGGCGAGATCGAGGCAATCATCAAGGCGCAGGCCAACGTGCGTTTCGACCGGGCGCATTTCTTCAATTTCGGCGCGTCGTCGCTGGATTTCGAGTTCGTGTTCTTCGTCACCGAGCCGGATTACAACATGATGATGGATCGGCGGCAGGCGATCTGCCTCGGCATCATGCAGCGCCTCGCCGAATTGAAGGTCGAATTCGCCTATCCGACGCAGACGACATTCACCGCCGCGCCCGACGGCACGATGATCGACCCGCGCCCGGTGATGGAGCTGCCGGCCCCCGCGGGTGGGGCGGGCGATGAAACTGTCACCCCGGCGTAGGCCGGGGCCCATGAACCACATGCCTGGGGACGGCTATGGACGCTTGTCGTCCTTCCGTTCATCGCGGGGATGACGGACATAGCGCACCAGGGCGCCGACGATCGTGGCTCATGGGCCCCGGCCTGCGCCGGGGTGACAGGATCGCACGCCGTCGATCAGCCCTTGGGCACGGCCTCGCCGCGCAGCGCCACCGGGATCGATCCATAGATCGGCGCGGGGCCAAGGCCCAGCCGGGCGCGGACATCCTCGATCGGCAGCGGCAGCAGCGCCACCCAGTCCTGTGCCGGCAGCCAGCGTGCGGCGCGGCCGCGGGCATAGCCTTCGCGGATAGCGGCGACATAGGGCTGGCGGGTCGGCGCCTTGCGGCTCTTAAAGGCCGCGCCGACGGCGATGAACGCCCAGCCGAGTGCGCGCGTCTGGGCATAGGAAAAGGCGACAAGGCAGGCTTCGCCGAGCGAATCGAGGCCATAGCCGGTGGTGACGTGCCACAGGTCGTGCGAATCGCGGATGCGACGGCCGAACCAGGCGACCGGGTGCTCGAGGCCGATCATCGTCTGGTTCGACACCTCGACGAGGCCCTGCGGGGTAACGCCGCCGGTATCGGTGAAATCGCGATAGACGGCGCCCAGGCTGCCCGGCGGCAGCGTCGCCAGCCAGGCGCGATCGGACAGTTTTTCCGCCAGTTCCTCGCGCTGGTAGGCGAGGCGCCCGCCCTCGGCGGTGGCGAGCAGTCGATGATAGCCCTCGCGGGTCGAATCGCCGTTGAGGGCGCGCATGATCTCGAACACCTCACGGGTGTCGTCCTTGTCATGCAGCAGGCGCTGCAGGGCGCGAAAGGCGGCGCCCCATTCCTTTTTGGGGACAGGCAGGTGCCGGGGTTCGGCGATGATGGCGGTCTGGGCATTCATGCGGAGTAGCTGTACGCAAAACTGCCGGGAAGTAAACGCCTGCTATTCGGGATCGGCTTGTTCCGGCGCCGCGGCAACCAGGTCGCGCCACTGCTCGATCGACACGCCCGTCAGATATTCGCGCTGCATCGAGGGTGTCAGCACCTCGATCATCACGGCGTTTTCGAGCCAGAATTCGATGACGCCGAACAGCGCGCCGCGCAGGCGATAGCGGGTCAGCCAGCCTTCACGGCGGCCGATGGCGTACACCTCCTCGGCGCTGAGGTCGGTGGCGATCGCGACATGGGTGGCGGTGCGGGCGCTCGGCACCGGGTCGAGCACCGCCCGCGCATCGCCATCGCCATCATCGCCATCGGCCGGCACCAGCACCGATCCGAAGGGATAGACCTCGATGGCGCTGTTGCGGGCGTCGCCGGCCATGGCGATCCACGAGCCATCGGCAAGCGGGGGGACGGGCAGGGCGGCACCGCGCCACAGTTCGGCGATGACCCCAGCGACACGCTGCGGTTCACCGGCGGCAATCGAAACATGAAAAATCATCGGGCATGATCCGTGGCTGCTGTATTGGTGAGTTAGTTCACCAACACAGCAAAGTCAAGGTCGTGCCATGTGGACTGGCGTGTCGGCCCCGCTTCAGTCTCGCGGCACGCTCATCGCCGAATTGTCGGGCGCCACCGCCTGGGCCTGGATCGGGCCATAGCCGCTGTCGGGAAAGCTGGAGACGCAGCCGGCCTGCTGGGCGCACTGCTGGTTGCCGGCATAATGATCATAGGCACAGCCGCCGAGGCCGAGCAGAAGTACCAGCGCGCCTGTCCTGATCATTTACGGCAGCCTTTGCAGTCTGTTGCAGGGCCGACACTAGAGATGTTCAGGCGGGGATGGCAACCACGTTTTACTGCACTTACCAACGCAGGAACAACTTTGTATTTGACTCCGACTTCGCGTCGGGTTTGTTTTCGGCACCGGGCGTCAAGGGGGCAAAATCATGGGTATCGGAAACACTTCAAGGTTCATGCTTGCGGCTTTTGCGGCTGCCATGGTCGTTTCAACGCCGGTACAGGCGGCGCAATTGCTCACCAACGGCGACTTTGCCGCCGGATTGGCCGGCTGGACGCTGACAACGACCGCAAATGGTGTGGCGAATCACGCCGCCGCGACCTTCGATGTCACCGGCTCGGGTGTGCAGAGCGCAGGCGAACTCAAGGTGGGCGTGGTCGACTTCAACTTTGACGTTCCGCCCGCGGGCGGCGGCTTTCTGCAGAGTTTCACCTCGACTGGCGGTCCGGGCGTGTTCAGCGCGTCGATCGCCGCACTGGGGGGCAGCGACAACAACATTCAGGGCGGCATCTTCAGCGTCCTGCTGAACGGGGTCGAGAAAGACAGTTTCACGGTGGGTTTGATCAACGTGAACGCGATCGTCCGCTCGACGCTGTCGTTTACCGATGCCCTGCTCGTCGGGACCAACACCATCGAATTGCGCGCGGTCCGCCCGTTCCTCGCCAGTAATACACCGCAGCAGTATTTCACCAACGTCTCACTGGTCGGCGCGGCGGTTCCCGAGGCGGCAACATGGGCGATGTTCATCGCCGGCTTCGGCATCGTCGGGACGACGTTGCGCCGTCGCACAGCCGTGGCCAAGGGGGCCCCGAACAGCTAGCCTGTCCCGCCCTTGGCCATCGCGCAGCTTGACAAAAAGAACCCAATCGGTTAATTAGTCGCGATCGTTTTCGGGAGACATGACCATGCCGCACGAGCAACTGGCAATCGCCGCCAGCGACGGCGATTGCCCGGCGCATGTATTCACGCCCCCGACCGGCAGCGGCCCCGCTGTCATCATGTACATGGACGCCGGCGGCATCCGGCCGGGCGCGCTGGCGATGGCCGAACGCCTGGCGGACGCCGGTCATGTCGTGCTGCTGCCCGATCCGTTCTACCGCTATGGCGCCTATGGCCCGTTCGATCCGGTCGAGGTCTTCAAGGGCGATTTTCGTGCCATCCTCGGGCCGTTGATGGCGACGACCGACAATGCCAGGGCGGCGGCGGATACCGATGCGTTCCTGGGCTATCTCGACAGCCGCGACGATGTCGTCGGCCGTAAGGTCGGCACCGTCGGCTTCTGCATGGGCGCCGGCATGGCCATCGCCGCCGCCGGCACCCGGCCCGATCGCATCGCCGCTGCTGCCAGCTTCCACGGCGGCAACCTTGCCACCAACGCGCCCGACAGCCCGCACGGCTGTGCGCCGCGCCTGCAGGCCGAGGTCTATGTCGCGGCCGCCGACAACGACAACAGCTACCCGCCCGAGATGGCGGCGCGGTTCGAAGCGGCGCTGGACGCGGCGGGGGTGACCTATCGCGCCGAGGTATACGAAGGTGCGGCGCACGGCTGGATGATGCCGGATTTTCCTGTCTACGACGAAGCGGCGGCGGAGCGGGGATGGCGGGAGATGCTGGCGTTGTTCGAGAAGACACTGGGCTGATCGTGCCTCTCCTGCAGGCAGAGGTGGATAGCCGTTCTCATCCCGTCAATGGTGTAGCCTTAGTGTAGCCTTAAGGCTACAACATTGATTACATAGGCGAATTTCAGACCCCCACGACGTCCTCGATGCTCAGTAAACTGGCATTGCCGCCGGCGCTCGTGGTGTCCGTGCTCACCGTGCGTTCGTGGACGAAGCGCAGCAGGTAATGCGGTCCGCCGGCCTTGAAGCCGGTGCCCGAGCGGCCTTCGCCGCCAAACGGCTGGCTGCCGACGACGGCGCCGATCATCGAGCGGTTGATATAGAGGTTGCCGACATGGGCGGTCTCCGCCACCGCCGCCGCCACCGAGGCGATGCGGCTGTGCAGCCCCATGGTCAGGCCATAGCCCAGCGCGTTCACCGCGCCGATGGTTTCGGGCAGGGTGCCGGCCTGCCAGGTCACGACGTGCAGGATCGGCCCGAACCATTCCTGGGTCAGCTCGGCGATGCGGTCTAGGCGGATCACCGTCGGTGCGATGAAGTCGCCTGTGGCGGGCGCGTCGAGGGCATGCACCCAGCGGCTGCGCTGCGACTGGCGATAGGTCTCCAGCCGGTCGTACGACGCCGTGTCGATCACCGGGCCGACGTCGGTCGCCGGGTCGACGGGCGCGCCGATGACCAGCGTGTCCATGGCGCCCTTCAGCATATCGAGCGTGCGCTCGGCGACGTCGTCCTGCACCAGCAGCAGGCGCAGTGCGGAACAGCGCTGCCCGGCGCTGCGGAAGGCGCTGGTGATGACGTCCTGCACGACCTGTTCGGTGAGCGCAGTCGAATCGACGATCATCGCGTTGATGCCGCCGGTTTCGGCGATCAGCGGCACCAGTGGGCGGTTGTCGTCGTCGAGCAGCGCCCGGGCAATGCGGCGCGCGGTGGCGGTGCTGCCGGTGAAGGCGACGCCCATGACGCGCGGGTGGCGAACCAGCGCATCGCCGGTCTCGCCGCCGCCCGTGATGAGGCGCAGCGCGTCCCTGGGAATGCCGGCCTCGTGCGCCAGCCTGACCGCGGCGGCGGCGATGGCCGGGGTCTGCGGCGCCGGCTTGGCGACGACGGTGTTGCCGGCGACCAGCGCGGCGCTGACCTGGCCGAGGAAGATGGCGAGCGGGAAGTTCCACGGCGCGATGCAGGCAAAGACGCCGCGACCTTCGAGCCGCAGTTCGTTGCGCTCGCCGGTGGGGCCGGGCAGAAGTTGCGGCACGAATTTGGCGCGCGCTTCGGCGGCGTAATAGCGGCAGAAATCGACCGCCTCGCGAACCTCGGCAAGGGCGTCGGGGATGGTCTTGCGCGCTTCATGGACGCAGATCGCCATCAGCTTTTCGCGGTCACGCTCAAGGAGATCGGCGAGCCGGTCGAGGGCCGCGGCGCGTACGGCAACCGGCGTGCCCGACCAGGCCGGAAAGGCGCGATCGGCGGCATCGACAGCCTCGGCGACGGCGTGGCGGTCGTGCGCGTCCTGGATGTCGCCGCGCTTGCCGAACAGCGCGTCGGCCTCGTCGAACAGCAGGATGTCCTTGGCCACGCGCGCCAGCACGATCTCGTCGGCGAGGTCGATGCCGGCGCTGTTGTCGCGGCTGTCGCCATAGAGCCGGACCGGCAGCGGGATCGACGGGTGCGGCGTGCCGCCGACGCCGGCGATCCTGGCCGCCGGGTCGGCGAGCAGCGTCTCGTCGCTGATGCTGGCATCGGCAAGCTGGTGGACAAAACTCGAATTGGCGCCGTTTTCGAGCAGTCGCCGGACCAGATAGGCGAGCAGGTCGCGATGGCCGCCGACGGGGGCATAGGTCCGGCATTTATAGCCGTCCTCGCGCACCAGCCGCTCGAACAGGCCTTCGCCCATGCCGTGCAGCCGCTGGAATTCGAAGTCGCGGTTCTCGCCGGCCCATTCGAGGATGGTCGCCACGGTCAGCGCATTGTGGCTGGCAAAGGCCGGGTAGATGTTGGGCGCCGCCAGCATGTCGTGGGCGCAGGCGAGGTAGGAGACGTCGGTCGCCGCCTTGCGGGTGAACAGCGGGTAGCCCGTCAGGCCACCCTCCTGCGTGCGCTTGATCTCGCTGTCCCAATAGGCGCCCTTGACCAGCCGCACGGTCAGCCGCTGGCCGGTGTCGGCGCCGAGCGCCTGGGCCCAGGCGATAACAGCGCGGGCGCGCTTGCCATAGCCCTGCGCCGCCATGCCGAAGCCGTCCCAGCCCTTCAGCTGCGGGTCGCGAGCGACGGCCTCGATGATGTCGAGGCTCATCATCAGGCGTTCGGACTCCTCGGCGTCGACGGTCAGCCCGATGCCGCTGGCGGCGGCCTCGTGCGCCAATTGCCGAACCATCTCGGTCAGCGCCGGGACGGCAGTGGCGGCATGGGCGGTTTCATAGCGCGGGTGGAGGGCGGAGAGCTTGACCGAGACGGAGTGCCGATCGGTGATGTGATTGGCCTTTGCCGCCTTGGCGGTGTCGCGGATAGCGGCCTGATAGCTGGCGAAATAGCGCGCGCCGTCCTCATACGTCCGCGCCGCCTCGCCGAGCATGTCGAAGCTGGCGGTGAAGCCGCGATTGTCCTTGTCCCCGGCGCGGACCAGCGCCTCGTCGATGGTGCGGCCCATGACGAACACCTGGCCCATCATGCGCATCGCGGCGCCGACGGCCTGGCGGACGAACGGCTCCCCGGCGCGGGCGACGAGGCGCTTGAGCACCGACGCCTTGCCCTCATCGCCCAGCAGCGCCCGGGTCATCACCAGCCCCCAGGTCGCCGAATTGACCAGTGCCGAATCCGATTCGCCAGCGTGTGCCGACCAGTCGGCGGTGCCGATCTTGTCGCGGATCAGCGCGTCGGCGGTCTCGGTATCGGGGACCCGCAGGAACGCCTCGGCAAGGCTGAGCAGCGCCACGCCCTCGGCGGTGTTAAGGCGATATTGCTGGAGGAAGCGATTGACCCAGCCCTCCGTCTGCGCGGCGCGCAGGTCCGCCAATAGCCCGAGCGCGCGGCCGACGACGGCCTCGCGCGTCGCCGGCGGCAGCGTCGCGGTGGGCAACAGGCCGGCCAGCACCTCGGGCTCCGGCGCGCGGTGGAGGGTGCGCATGGTGGCGCGTGCGGTGGCAAGGCTGGTCATGTCCGGCCTTTAGCGATGGTGCCGCGTCGGGGAAAGCGAATCGACGCCTCAGCCGGCGTCGGCGATCGGCGTATGGTCGATTTCGATGGCGCGCCGGCCGCGCCTCGCAGCGCCCCGCTTAGGGCGTGAACAACGGCCGCGCCGGGCACGGCGCCGGGGTACGCGTCTGCAAGCCAGGCACAGATCGCCGCGGCTGCGGTTTCCAGGGTCGCCGTGCCGTACTCTAGCAGTTCGATACGATAGCGCGCCGACCTCCAGCGGTCATGGCGCCGCTCCCGCTGGTGAAACCGCGCTTGACGACTACACGCGTAATCTATATTGATTACACCCGTAATCGGAGATGGGCGTGAGCGAGCGAATCAGCGAGGCCGAACTGGTGGTGATGGAGGTGCTGTGGCGCGAGGCGCCGCTCAGCGCCGCCGATGTCGTGGCGCGCATCGATGGCGGCCGGGCCTGGAGCGACCGCACCGTGAAGACCTTGCTCGGCCGGCTGCTGGCCAAGGGCGTGCTCGCCCATGTCGAGGATGGCCGCCGTTATCTCTACCGGCCGCTCGTCGAGCGCGCGGCCTATGTCGCGCATGAATCGGGGCGGCTGGTCGATCGGCTGTTCGGCGGCCGCGCGGCGCCGCTGGTCGCCCATCTCGCCGAATCGGGGCAGTTGTCCGCCGGCGACATCGCCGAACTCGAAGCCTTGGTCCGGGAGCTGAAGTCATGAACAGCTGGGTCATCGAAACGCTGGCGTCGTCGACGGCGCTGATGCTGCTGGTGCTTGCCATGCGCCGACCGGTGGCGCGGCTGCTGGGTGCGCGCACCGCCTATGCGCTATGGGCGCTGCCGGCACTGCGGCTGCTGCTGCCGCCGCTGCCGGGTTGGACAACGCTGTACGTGCCGGTCGCCCATCACAGCCCGGCCCATCCGCTGACACTGGGGTTCGTCGATCGAGCCACCGCGGCCCAGCTGCTTGCCGATACCGCCGTGCCGTTGCCGGCCGTGGCGGCCGCGTCGTCCATATTCAGCTTCGACGCGGGCCTGGCCTTGACCCTCGTCGTCACGTTGTGGGCGGTCGGCGCGGTTGCCTGGTTCGGCTGGCAGATGTTGCGCTATCGCCGGTTTCTGGCCGACGCGCTGGCAACTGCCGAACCGTTGACGCGGGTCGGCGGGGTCGAGGTGCTGATGACCCCCGCCGTCGCCGGACCGATGGCCGCCGGCATCCGCCATCGCCGCATCCTGCTGCCCGCCGATTTCACCAGCCGCTACACCGCCGACGAACGCCGGCTGGCGCTGCTCCACGAAGGCGCCCACCATGATCGCGGTGACCTGGTTGCCAACCTTGCCGGGCTGGCTGTCGTCGCCGTGCACTGGTGGAACCCGGTCGCGCACCTCGCCTATCGCGCCTTTCGCCGCGACCAGGAACTCGCCTGCGACGCCACCGTGCTGGCCGGCAGCAACGCCGATACCCGGGTCGCCTATGGCCGGGCCGTGATCAAGTCGGCGTGCAGCCGCACCCCCGCCGCCGCCTGCGCCATGAACCACAAGAGCCATCTCAAGCAGAGGATCGCCATGATGAAATCGAGCCACGAAGGCGCCGCGCGCGCCGTGTCCGGCGGCCTGTTCGCCGTCGTCGCCATCGCCGGCGGTCTGCTGTTGTCGGCATCCGGCAGCGCCTATGGCCCCGATGACATGCCGCCGGTCGCCCCGATGCCGCCGACTTCGCCCGATGCGCCGGTCGCGCCTGTTGCTCCGGTGCCTGCGGTCACGCCGGTCGTCCCGCCGGCGCCCGTGGCGCCCGTTTCGGCGCCCGCGCCCGTGGCGCCCCGCAGCCAGGCGATCGTCATCCATCGCAGCGACCTGTCGGCCGCCGATCGCCGCGAACTGCGCGCTGCCGAGCGCGAGGCCCGGCGGGCCGGCGTGGAAGCCCGTCGCGCCGGGGAGGCCGCCGGCCGCGCCGGCCGCGAAGCCGGGCGCCACGCCGAGGCCGCGGTGCGCGCCATGGATATCGAAGGCACCGTCCGCCGTGCGCTCGCCGCGGCGCGGGTCGGCATGGTCTCGCGCTGCGCCGCCGCCGGGATCGCCGCCACCCGCGACACCGATCCGGCCACCTGCGATGCCCAGTTCCGCAGCCACATCCGGGAGACGGTCCGACATTCGCTGCAGGCCGCCCGGATCAGCGTTGCCGCCAGCCATGGCCTCGCCGACGAGGCCCGCCGCGAGGCACTGCAAGGGCTCGACGAGGCGATTGCCGAAAGCGACCGCGAACTGGCGGCGCCGATCGGCTGAGCGCCGCAATGCGGTTGACGCTTACGTCACCCCGCGCCTAGGTTGCCGCAAAACAACCTTGGGGTATCCGCAATGGCGAAAGCAGTTCCGCTCGACGATTATCGGGCGCTGGTGGGGACGGAAGTCGGTGTCAGCGACTGGATCCTGGTCGACCAGGCCAAGATCGATGCCTTTGCCGAAGTGACCGGCGACCACCAGTTCATCCACGTCAATCCCGAGCTGGCCAAGCAGACGCCGTTCGGCACCACCATCGCCCATGGTTACCTGACGCTCAGCCTGTGCTCGGTCTTTGCCTATGGCGCCATGCCGGGCATCGCCGGCGCGCGGATGGGCGTGAACTACGGCCTTAACAAGGTGCGCTTCATGGCGCCGGTAAAGTCCGGCAGCCGGGTCCGCGGCCGCTTTGCGCTGGTCGATGTCACCCAGCGCCCCGACGGTGCCTGGCAGACGACGAGCAACGTGACGGTCGAGGTCGAGGGCGAGACCAAGCCCGCGCTCGCCGCCGAGTGGATCACGCTGACCTACGTTTGAGGAGCAAGCGATGAGCCGTATCGGACTGTTGCAGAAACCCTGGCCCGAAGCCTTTGCCGCGACGATCGAGAAGATCGTGCCGGCGGGCACCGAGCCCCTGGCGCTGTTCACCTCGGTCGGGCAAAGCCAGAAGGCGCTCGATCGCTTTCTCGGCGGTGCCGTCGCCGGCAAGGGTGCCATCGATTTCCATACCCGCGAGATCGTCATCCAGCGCACCACCGCGCAGACCGGCTGCGAATATGAATGGGGCATCCATTCGAAGCTGTTCGCCGCCAAGGCCGGATTGTCCGACGCCCAGGTGCGGTCGACCTTCGACGGCCATGCCGACGACGGCAATTGGGAGGCCGCGGACGCCGCGGTCATCGCCAGCGTCGATGCACTGCTCGCCAACAAGAAACTGACCGATGCCGAGTTCGCGCGGCTGGCGGCGCATTTCGACACCGCCGCGATCCTGGAGATCATCCAGCTCATCGCTTTTTACCACGGCGTCGCCCTGATCACCGGCGCCATCGACCTGCCATCCGAACCCGGCATGGGGCGGTTTCCGACCGCCTGAGCCACAGCTGCAAAAAAGGACATTCCCATGCGTGAAGCCGTCATCGTTTCGACTGCCCGTACCCCCATCGGCAAGGCCTATCGCGGCGCCTTCAACGCCACGCCGTCGCCGACGCTGGGCGGCCATGCCATCAAGCACGCCGTCGCCCGCGCCAAGCTGGAAGGCGGCGAAATCGACGACGTCGTCATGGGCGCGGCGCTGCAGCAGGGTGTCCAAGGCGGCAACATCGCCCGCACCGCGCTGCTCCGCGCCGGTCTTCCGGTCACCGTCTCGGGCCAGTCGATGGACCGCCAGTGCTCGTCGGGCGTGATGGCCATCGCCACCGCCGCCAAGCAGATCATCGTCGACGGCATGCAGATCGCCGTGGGCGCCGGCATCGATTCGATCTCGATGGTGCAGAACGACAAGATGCGGGTCGGTGCCGACCCCAGCCTCGTCGCCATGCACCCCGCCATCTATATGCCGATGCTGCAGACCGCCGAGATCGTTGCCAAGCGTTACAACGTCAGCCGCGATCGCCAGGACGAATATGGTTATCAGTCGCAGATGCGGACGGCGGCCGCCCAGCAGGCCGGCAAGTTCGACGACGAGATCGTGGCGATGACCACGACGATGCAGATGGTCAACAAGGAGACCAAGGAGGTCACCAGCCACGAGGTGACGTTGTCGAAGGACGAGGGCAACCGGCCGGAAACGACGCTGGAGAGCCTGAAGGGCCTGAAGCCGGTCATCGAGGGCGGCGTCATCACCGCCGGCAACGCGTCGCAGCTTTCGGACGGCGCCTCGGCCAGCGTGCTGATGGAAGCCGGCGAGGCGGCACGGCGCGGGCTGACGCCGCTGGGGGCCTATCGCGGCATGGCGGTGGCGGGCCTGGAACCCGACGAAATGGGCATCGGGCCGATCTATGCCGTGCCCAAGCTGCTCAAGGCCAACGGGCTGACGATGAACGACATCGGCCTGTGGGAGCTCAACGAGGCGTTTGCGGTGCAGGTCATTCACTGCGCCGATGTGCTCGGCATCGATCCCGAACTGCTCAACGTCAACGGCGGCGCGATCTCGATCGGGCATCCCTATGGCATGACCGGCGCCCGCTGCACCGGCCACGCGCTGATCGAGGGCAAGCGTCGCGGGGCGAAGTATGTCGTGGTGACGATGTGCGTCGGCGGCGGCATGGGCGCGGCGGGGCTGTTCGAGGTCTACTGAGCGCGGCCGCGCGGCAGAGGCCGTAACCGCTGTCACCCCGGCGAAGGCCGGGGCCCATAAATCACCAGCCTTGGGCGCGGACGTGCGAAGTTTCGTCTGCAGTGGCGATGGCCGGTGGTCCATGGGCCCCAGCCTTCGCCGGGGTGACAGCCTGGTTGTGGGCGCCGCGCGCGCTGGCAGCCGCTCGGGATCGGCGTCACGACGTCGCCGGGACGTCCGCCGCTTCGCCCTGCGCGGGCCGGTTGATGATCACCCACAGCTGCACCAGCAGCAGTACCAGCAGCAAACCGGCCGCCGTCCGCCCGACCTGGGACGGGCCGTAATAGCGGGTGTGGAACGCCCCCCAGCCGCAGATGACGAAGAAATTGGCATAAAGCAGCGAGCGTTCCCAACGACCGCCGTTGGCCAGCAGCGTCGGCAGCAGCAGCGCCAGCCCGGCACCGATCACCGGCATGTCATAGTCATAGGCATAGGGACTGAGGACCAGCGACGCACAGGCGGCAAAGCCCAGCGCCTGGACCGTCGGCAGGCGCCGCTGGGCGAGGACGATCGCCGCCAGCGCGGTCACCGCGACGACGCCTTGCCCGGCCAGCGCGACATCAGCCGGCAGCCCTGCCGACCGCAGCGACGCATAGGCCGACACCATGCGGCAGAACGGGTAAAATCGGCCCTGCAGGAACCCCGCGGTGTTACGGATGCCGGCGAGGAACGCGTCCCAGATGTCGGGTGACAGCAGCAGCAGCGGCAGCAGCGACGCGATGCCGACGGTGAGTGCGGCGACGAAGAACACCTGCCAGCGCCGGTCGATGACGACATAGAGCGCCAGCGCCAGCGCCAGGTGCGGCTTGATGATCATCAGCCCGAGCGGAATGCCGGCCCAGCCGCGACGATCGCGCAGGCCGATGACCGTCAGCCCGATCAGCGTGCCGGTGAGCAATCCGTTCTGGCCAAAGAACATGTTGGCGCAGATCGGCCCGAGCATCAGCAGCAGCATGGTGAGGAACTGGTTTCCGGCGGCGCGGCGCAGCATCAGCAGATAGGCGCCGGCGGTGACCGCGAAGAAGACGCCGAACGACAGCCCGCGCGGCAGCAACGCCAGCGGCGCGACGACCAGGTCATAGGGCGGCGGGTAGCTCCAGGTCAGCCGGTAGTTCTTGCCCATCAGCTCGATCTGCTGCTGGACATATTGGGCATAATCATAGGAGGCGACGATGTCGCCGCGCAGCGCCAGCCGCGACGCCATGTAGAAGGCATCGAAGTCGGAAGCCGTGGGTTTGCCGACCACGCCGAAATGCGAGATGCCGCCGTTGATGACCATGAAGGCGACGGTCATCAGCATCAGCATCAGGTAGATGCCGCGCAGGCGCGACTGCTGCACTGTCTCCACGATGTCTGCCAGCATGTGTCGCCCGGATCCCCGCCTGCCCCGATCGCGGGCCGCCCGAACCCCTGCCGCATGGCCGCGCGAATATCCATGCTTTTGTTGCACTGCACCTGAGGATTGGCCATTTGCCGCAATATCGGGCATGGAGAGCCCAACATGTCATTTACATCCCTGCCGCCGCTTCTCGCCGAAGCGCTATCCGCTCGTGGCTATGCCGCGCCCACCCCTGTGCAGGCCGCCGTCCTGCAGCCCGATGCCGAAGGCCGGGACCTTATCGTTTCCGCCCAGACCGGTTCGGGCAAGACCGTGGCGTTCGGGGTCGCCATGGCGCCGCAGCTGCTGAACGAGGACGGCCGCGCCGATCGCGCCGGCGCGCCATTGGCGCTGGTCATCGCCCCGACCCGCGAGCTGGCGCTGCAGGTCAGCCGCGAACTCGTCTGGCTGTACGGCAAGACCGGCGCCCGCATCGCCACCTGCGTCGGCGGCATGGATGCGTCGAAGGAACGCAAGCTGCTCAACCAGGGCGCGCATATCGTCGTCGGCACGCCCGGCCGCCTGCGTGACCACCTCGAGCGCGGCGCCCTCAATCTCGCGCAGATCAAGGTCGCCATCCTCGACGAAGCCGACGAGATGCTCGACATGGGCTTCCGCGACGACCTCGAGCAGATCCTCGACGCGACGCCCGAGGCGCGGCGCACCTTCATGTTCTCGGCGACGATGCCCAAGCCGATCGTCGCGCTGGCCAAGCGGTACCAGAAGGACGCGCTGCGCATCTCGACCGTCGGCGAGGATCGCGGCCATGGCGACATCGCCTACCAGGCCGTCACCGTCGCGCCGGCCGACATCGAGAATGCCGTCGTCAACCTGCTGCGTTTCCACGAGGCGCCGACGGCGATGCTGTTCTGCGCCACGCGCGACAATGTCCGCCATCTCCACGCCAGCCTGATCGAGCGCGGCTTCGATGCCGTGGCGCTGTCGGGCGAGCACAGCCAGAACGAGCGCAACCAGGCGCTGCAGGCGCTGCGGGATCGCCGCGCCCGCATCTGCGTCGCCACCGATGTCGCCTCGCGCGGCATCGATCTGCCGACGCTGTCGCTGGTCATCCATGTCGAGCTGCCACGCGATGCCGAAACGCTCCAGCACCGGTCGGGCCGCACCGGCCGCGCCGGCAAAAAGGGTACCGCCGTGCTCGTCGTGCCCTATCCGGCCCGGCGGCGGGTGGAGGGCATGCTACGTGGTGCCCGCATCAACGCCGAATGGATGAACGTTCCCGGCCCCGCCGATATTCGCCGCAACGACCATGAGCGGCTGCTGACGGCGCTGATGGAAGTGCCGGTCGAGATCGACGAGGAGGATCGCGCCCTGGCCGATCGGCTGCTGCTCGAGCGTTCGCCGCAGGACATTGCCGCGGCGCTGGTCCGCATGCACCGGTCAAAGATGCCCGGCGTCGAGGAACTGATCGACAACAACGGCCCGGCACCACGCGCCGAGCGCCCGTCCAATGACGGTCCGCGCGACGGTTTTGAAGACACCGTGTGGTTCCGCATGGATGTCGGCCGCCGCCTGAACGCCGATCCGCGCTGGCTGCTGCCGCTGATCTGCCGCCGCGGCCACGTCACCAAGACCGAAATCGGCGCGATCCGCATCATGCCCGAAGAGACGATGTTCGAGATCCCGCGGGCCATCGCGCACCGGTTCGCCGACGCGCTGCACCGGACCGAAGGCGAGGACCGTTCCCCCGAGGGCGGCATCCGCATCATCCCCGCCGATGGCCCACCGCCGCCGCAGCGGAGTGGACCGCGTCCTGGCGGCCCCGGCGGCCGACCCAACCGGCCGGTGCTGGTCCGCCCGGTGGCACCGGGCGGCGGCTATGAGCGCAAGGGGCCGCCGAGCGGCCCGCGCGGGCCCCGGCCCGGCCCTGCCAACCCGCAGCAGCGGGGCAAGTTTCGCCAGGGCTGAGCCGTGACGCGCATCCTTGTCGATGCCGACGCCTGCCCGGTGAAGGACGATATCTATCGAGTCGCCATCCGCCACGGCGTGCCGGTCGTCGTGGTGTCGAACAGCGGCATGCGGCTGCCGGGCCACCCGCTGGTGACACAGACGGTCGTCAGCGATGCCTTCGACGCCGCCGATGACTGGATCGCGGCGAATTCCGACGCGGCCACCCTGGTGGTCACCGGCGATATCCTGCTCGCCGATCGGTGTCTGAAGGCCGGGGCGACAGTGCTGTCGCATACCGGCAAGCCGTTCACGACCAGCTCGATCGGCGCCGCGATCGCCACCCGCGCCATCATGGCCGACCTGCGCGCCGGCGGCGATGTCGTCGGCGGGCCGGCAGGATTTGTGAAGGCCGATCGCTCCCGCTTCCTGCAGGCGCTCGACACCGCGCTGGTCAAGCTGGGAAGACCCTAGCCTAGCTGTCGATCAGCCGACGCAGCGCGGCCGGATCGGGCAGGGTGATGGTGCGGTAGCCGACGCGCACGAGGTCCCGCGCCTCCAGAAACCCGAGGATGCGGTTGACCGAATTGCGCGACAGGTTGGCGATGGCGCCGAGCTCATCCTGGCCGACCTGCACCACGGCGGGTAGATCGTCGCGGTTGCGGTGGCGGATGCCGGCCAGCCGCAACAGCGTCGCGGCACAGCGCTGGCGATTGTCGGCGATCATCAGGTCGCCGACGATGATGGAGGCGATATCGCCATAGATGACCCCCAGGCGGCCGAATTCCCGCCACCATGATGGCTCGATCGCCACAATGGCATCGATGGCGCTGGCGGACAGATGCGCCACCAGGCTCGGCGCCCGGACGCTGATCTGCCCGGTGCGCTGGCGCCCGGTCAGTGCCGGCCCGACGCCGACCCAATCGCCGCTGTGCATGATGTGCGACAAGCGCAGTTCGGCGCCGGCGTGCGGCGTGGCAAAGGCCATCGTTCCCGATGCAAGGCCATAGACCGTGCTCTGCTCGGTGCCGATGTGGGACAGGATCGCGCCGGCCTCGTGGCGGCGCCATTGGCAGCGGGCGAGCAGGGCATGACGAAATTCCGGGGGCGAGGCACTGATCCAGCTGTCCGCGAACATGCGGGCATTGGCCGCTTCGATCTCGCTTTTCGTCGCCGGACCCGAGTGCAAAATATTGTCCTTTCTCCTTGAGTTTGCATCACAAGGTGCAATTTTCGGTAAATCGTTATGCTATCGAAGATTATAGCGTTCGCCGGAACTTTCGCACGCTAATGGTCGCACCGGCTACCAGGCCGCCTTTGTCGGGGGGCGGGGGACATAGTGCCGGAGCCGGTGCGGCCATCACTCTCGACCGACCGAGTATATCAGGCGTCGTCGAGCGCCAGCAATGCAAAGCTCGCCAGCCAGTGTTCACCGGCATAGTCGCCGGCAATGTGCGGCAGGCCGGCCTGGAGATGGGTCGCCGCGGCCTCCCGCAGAGCCGGCGCGACCGGCCCACCCAGCGTCGCCGCGATGATCCGCCAGCACCAGGCGCGGCTGAGGTTGAGGCCGTCGAGATGGGCGATCTTGCCGTCGCTGCGATCGGTCACGGTCGCGGGTGTGAACAGGCTCGCCGGCCGACCGTCTGCCGCGTCGGGCAGGAACGCGGCGAACCAGTCGCAAAACGCCGCCGCCGGCAGCAACCGCGCCATCGCCAGGGCCTCGACCAGTGTCGGTGACAGGAACGCGTCGCCATCGGGCTCCCACGCCTGGGCGTCGGAATCGGTGCCGAACCAGTCCCGCGCGCGGGCCGTCGCCAGCGCCAGCAGCGCCGGATCGTGGCGCCGTGCCCAGCCGGCAAGCAGCGCCAGCGCGAATGCCGAATTGCCATGGGCGCCGGTGCGGATCGGATAGGTCTGCAGCGGCAGGAAGGCGTGGAAGCGCGCGGCAAAGGCCTGGGCCAGCGGCGCCAGCACCTGTTCGAGGGTGGCATCGTCGTGCTGCGACGCTTCGTCATGAAGTGCCAGCAACCAGGCCCAGCCATAAGGCCGTTCAAAGCCGCGCGACGACGGCCGGTCGAGATAGGCGCATTCGGCGGCGACATTGCCGGGGGTGAACAGCGTCTCCGCCAGCCGCCGGGCGTCGGCGGCGGCGGCATGGCCCGGAAAGCGGCGCAGCAGCCGCAGCAGCAGCCACCAGCCATGGACGCAGCTGTGCCAGTCGAAACTGCCGAAGAAGATCGGGTGCAGGTCGCGCGGGGTGCGGGCGTCGGCGGGGCCATCGAGCACATGGTCGAGCTTGTGCGGATATTCGCGAGTCACATGCCCGAGCGCGATGCGCGCCATGCGGCCGGCGAGCGCTTCATCGAGCATCAAAAGGCAAATCCCCAGATCAGTAGCGTGTTGAAGACGAACAGCGAGATGGCGGTCGCCACCTGCGCCCGGATGACGGCGTTACGGTCATCGAGCTCGAGCAGCACCGCCGGCACGATGTTGAAGTTGGCCGCCATCGGCGTCAGCAACGTGCCGCAAAAGCCCGACAGCATGCCGACGGCGGCGACGATGACCGGGTTGCCGTGCAGCGTGCCGATCAGCACCGGCAGGCCGACCGCCGCCATCATCACCGGAAAGGCGGCAAAGGCATTGCCCATGATCATCGTGAACCCCGCCATGCCCAGCGTGAACACCAGCACGGCGAGGAACACCGAGCCATCGGGGATGACCTGCCCGGCGAGCCCGCCGACGATCTGCCCGACCCCGGCGGCAGCGAACACCGCGCCGAGGCTGGCCAGCATCTGCGGCAGGATGATCGGCCAGCCGATCGCTTCGGCCAGTCGGCGACCTTCGTGGAAGGGGGCCGCCGCCGGCGGCCGCAGCCAGGCGATGAGCAGGACCACGGCGATGATCATGCCGAAGCCGAGGCTGACCAGCGTCACCTGTTTCGGGTCGACCAGCGGCGCGCCCGCCAGTGTCACATATTTGAACAAGAAGGTGCCGATCAATGCCACCGCCGGCACCACCAGCGCCGGCAGGAACAGCCGGTTGCGATGCCGCGTCGCGCTGGCCTCGCGCTCCGCCACGCTGCTCGTCGGCACGCTGCCCCGCGCCAGGTTGCCGGTGCCGGCGATGGCGACCAGCGCCAGAACGAGGACGCCGTTGCCGAGGTCGCCGAGCATGTCGCCGGCGAGAAAGCTCAACGCCAGCAGCCCCCAGAAGGCGGCACTGCCGAGGCGCTTGGGGTGGGTTCGATCGGCCAGCGTCAACGCCGCCCAGCCGGCGAACAGCACGCCGGCGATCGTGTAGAGGAACGGCAGCCCGATCATCGCCGCGCCAGCCGGCGGTCCATTCGCCACAGCCGGGCGCCATGGACGACAAAGGCCGCGACAGCGGTGGGGATCGCCCAGACTGAAAGCTGCAGCGGCGCGACGACGATGCCGTTGGCTTCGAGGAAGCCCTTGATCAGCAGGATCGAGGCGACGGCGAGAAAGATGTCCTCGCCAAAGAACATGCCGACATTGTCGGTGGCGGCGGCCATGGCGCGGATCTTCTGCCGGCCGGCATCGGTGATCGCCGGGTCGGCGCGTTCGGCGGCGGCCTCGGCCATCGGTGCCAGCAGCGGGCGCACCGTCTGGGCGTGGCCGGCAATCGCCGTCAGCCCCAGCGCCGATGTCGCCTGGCGCAGCAGCAGATAGGCGATGAGGATGCGCCCGATGGTCGCCGCCGCGGTGGCGGCGATCAGGTCACGCGCCCGCTCGCGCAGGCCGGCACGTTCGAGCATGCCGATGACCGGCAAAATGATCCACGGTGCGCTGACATAGCGATTGGTATTGAACGCCTTGCCGAACGTCGCGACCACCGACAGCGGATCCATCCCCGCCGCGATGCCGCTGGCCAGCGCCGCCACAACCACCACCAGCAGCGGATTGAACCGCAGCGCAAAGCCGATGACGATGACGACGATGCCGATCAGCGGCCACATGGCGGCTATGCCCGCGCCATCACCACGCGCTCCAGGATGACGAGCGGCATCGCCCCCTGTCGCAGCACCTCGTGGAACTGGCGCGGATCGAAGGCGGCGCCCTGCTTGGCCCGCACCGCATCGCGCAGCTTTGCCCATTGCGTATGGCCGACCTTGTAGCTGAGCGCCTGGGCCGGGCCGACGCAATAGCGCTCGACCTCGCGTTGCGAACGGCCGCGCGGAAAGCCGGTGGCGCCGACCAGATAGTCCGTCGCCTTGTCGCGGCCCCAGCGCTTGTAATGGATGCCGGTATCGCAGACGAGCCGCGCGGCGCGGAACAGGAAGCTTTGCAGATAGCCGATGCGTCCGAGCGGATCCTGGTCATAGACGCCGAGCTCGTCGGCAACCTGTTCGGCATACAGCGCCCAGCCCTCGCTATAGGCCGAATAGCCGCCGCGCCGGCGCAGCATCGGAATGTCGGTCGATTCCTGCGCGATGCTGACCTGCATGTGATGGCCGGGCACGGCCTCGTGATAGGTCAGGCTCGCCAGGCCGTATTTCGGCCATTCGGCCGTGTCCTTGAGGTTGATGTAGAAGGCCGCGGGGCGCGAGCCGTCGGTGGCGGCGGACTGGTAATAGCCGTTGGCGGCGCCATCCTGGATGAACGCCGGCACGCGGCGGACCTCGACGATTGCCTTGGGCAGCGTGTTGAACAGTTGGGGCAGGCGCGGATAGGCGTCCTTGATCTGCGCATTGAGCTGGGCGATCAGCGCCGTGCGGCCGGCATCGGTATTGGGGAACACCTGGTCGGCGCGGTTGTTGAGCGCCGTCAGCCGTTCGCCGACGGTGCCCTTGGTCAGCCCCTGTGCCTTCAGCATGACATCGAGCCGTCCGCTGATCTCCGCCACCTGGGCGAGGCCGAGGCGGTGGACCTCGTCGGGCGTCAGTTCGGTGGTCGTCGAGCTTTTGACGCCGGCGGCGTAATAGGCGTCGCCGTCGGGCAGGCGCCACACGCCGGCCTCGCTGCTGGCCTTGGCACGCAGCGCCGTGATCGCGGCGACGTGGCGATCGAGCGCCGGGAACACCTGGGTGTCGACAATGGCGACGGCGCGTGGGCCGTAATCGGCGGTCAGGCCGGCGGCCTTGGCGCGGCGGACGATGGATTCGGCCAGCACGGTCCGGTCGGCCGGCTGGTTTCGCAGCGCCGCCAGCTGCTGCAACGTGATGTCGAGCGCGAAATCCGGCGCGAAGATACCGCGCGCCGCATCGGCCATCTGGCGATCGAGGCTGTCGTCGAGCGCCTTGGGGAACGCCGACAGCCGGGCAAGATAGGCCTCGGCATCGTCGGCGGTAACGATCTTGTGCGTCGAATCGAGAAAGTCGGGAATGTCGCGATAGGGGCCCTGCTGCTGGGTAATGACATAGGGCTGGAAATTGCCCCGCGCCGATCCGAAGCTGAAGCGGGTTTCCGACGCCACCGAGCGCGACAGGTCGTAATCGACGATGTCGTAATCTAGCGCCGCCTTGGGCGACAGCGCCGCGCGACCGATGCCGTGCAACCGCGCCAGGCGATCCTTGACCCGCACCAGTCGTTGCGCCTTGCCGGCCGCCGAATAGTCGTTGAGCCGGGACTTCAGCCCGGCGCGGGCCCCCTTGTCGAGGCCCAGCGACGAGGCCTGCTGCGGGCTTTCATCGACGCCTTCGTTGAAGAACGCATCGAACAGCACACTCAGCTTCGCATCCTCGGCGGTCGCGGCCCAGACCGCCTGGGGCACCGCGGCCGTGGCGCCGACCAGCGCCGTGGATTTCAGGAACTGGCGGCGATGCATGGCAAACCCTTTTCGATATCATGTGCGGCGGCCGTGCCGGGCACGGTCGTCGGTCCCCGGTCTAGCGGGCGAAATAATGCTCATAGGCCGGCACGGTCAGGAAGTTTTCCAGCCGGTCAGACAGCACCAGCGTGCGGAACACGTCGGCGGCCTCCGTGTATTTGCCGGCAGCGAAGAAATTGTCGCCGACCTGGTCCCGCCATACCCCCAGCTGCTCGTCGGTCACCCTGGTGACGAGCGCCGCGTCGACCGCCTCGCCGCCGTCGAGCGTCACGCCGGCCTTGCGCCATTGCCACAATTGCGTGCGGCTGATCTCGGCGGTGGCGGCGTCCTCCATCAGATTGTGCAGCGGCACGGCGCCCTGGCCGCGCAGCCAGGCGGCGATATAACCGATGCCGACGTTGATGTTGTTGGTCAGCCCGGCGAGCGTCTTCGGCCCCGGCGGCGGCGTCGTCAGGTCCGCGGCGGTCGCGGTGCCTTCGGGGATCACCAACAGCTGGTTAGGGCCGGGCATCAGGCGATCGAAAACCTCCCGCGCGATGCCGACGAGGCCCGGGTGCGCGACCCAGGTACCGTCATGACCGATGCCGGCCTCGCGCTCCTTGTCGGCGCGGACGGCGGCAAAGGCGCGCTCGTTGGCGGCCTCGTCGTCCTTGACCGGGATGAACGCCGACATGCCGCCCATCGCATGGGCGCCGCGGCGGTGGCAGGTGCGGACGACATGGGCGGCATATTTCGCCATGAACGGCACCGTCATGGTGACGGCGGCGCGATCGGGCAGTACCTTGCTCGGGTCGTTGCGGAAGGTCTTGATGTAGCTGAAGATGTAATCCCAGCGGCCGCAGTTGAGCGCGGTGATGTGATCCCGCAGTTCATACAGGATCTCGTCGGCCATGAACGCGCCGGGCAGCGTTTCGATGAGCACGGTGGCACGGATGGTGCCGAGCGGCAGGCCCATGATCGACTGGGCGGTGGTGAAGATGTTGTTCCACAACCGCGCCTCGAGATAATGCTCCATCTTGGGCAGGTAGAAATAGGGCCCCGAGCCGCGGGCGATCAGCGCTTTGGCATTATGGAAGAAATATAGCCCGAAATCGAAGATCGGCCCGCAGACGCGCTCGCCATCGACGATCATGTGCGCTTCGTCGAGATGCCAGCCGCGCGGCCGGGCGATCAGCGTCGCGGTCTTGTCGTTGAGGCTGTAGCTTTTGCCTTTGTCTTCCAGGCTGATCGTGCCGGCGGCGGCGTCGCGCAGATTGACTTGGCCGTCCATCATCACCTGCCAGGTCGGCGCCGAGGCGTCCTCCAGGCAGGCCATGAAGCACTGCGCGCCGGAATTGAGCGCGTTGATGACCATCTTGCGGTCGCATGGCCCGGTGATTTCGACACGCCGGTCGGTCAGGTCGTGCGGGGCGGGGCGGACCTGCCAGGTCGGGTCGTCGCGCACCGCCGATGTCTCGGCGGCAAAATCGATGCCGTTGCCGGCGTCGGCCCAGCCCTGGTGCGATTCGCGCGCCGTCAGCAGCGCCCGGCGCGTCGGCTCGTACATGCGGTGGAGATGCGCAACGAAGTGCAGCGCGGCTTCGGTCAGGATCGTGTCGTAGCCGGTGCGCATCTCGCCGGTGATCTGAATGCCGTTGTCGGCCATGCGATTTCCTTCAATCTTCGGTGAAACGGAACGGCACCAGCCCGCGCTGGCGCTCGTCAAAGGTCAGACGCGCCCCTGCTGGCGGCAAACCGCGCTGACGGCAAGAGGCGCGATGACAGGCGGCGCAGCCGGGGCCGATCGGTGTCGCCGGCCGGCCGAGGTCGAGGCCCGCGGCCCAGGCCAGTTGCGCGGCATGGCGGGCGTCGCAGCCGAGGCCGATGGCGAATTCGGCGCGCGGGGAGCCCCAGAAGGTCGCGACCGGCCGGACGGTGCGGGCGATGGTCAGGAACCGGCTGCCGTCCTCCATCTCGACGAGCTGGCGGCGCACGTCGCCGGGGCGATCGAAGGCGGCGTGCAGCGACCAGAGCGCGCAGCCGCCGCCACCGATCGGCGTCGCCGGAATCGGCGACGGGCCCGGCGCAAAGGATTTGGAGATGACGCCGGCGCGATCGACCCGGAGGAAGAAGAACGGCACGCCGCGCGCGCCCGGCCGCGCCAGCGTCGCCATGCGGTGCGCGACCTGCTCCAGCCCGCGGCCGAAACGCGCTTGCAGCAGCTCGACATCATAGCCGGTGGCCTCGCAGGCGGCGAGGAAGCGACCATAGGGCATCATCAGCGCGCCGGCGGCGTATTTGCCGAGATGGACTGTCGCGGCCTGGCGGTGCTGCGGGTCGTCGATGCCGGCGGCGGTGATGGTCGCCTCGATCGCCGGCTTCAGCTCGATCAGCGCCAGCTGGACGGCGGCGGCGAAACCGCGCGAGGCGGCGTCGAGGCTTTCCGACAATTGCAGCTGGCGGCCATGAAGGTTGAGCCGGCGCAGGGCGTTCGACAGCACATCGGCAGGCATCGCGACGACGGTGATGGCGTGGCGGGCGCGCAGTCGCTCGACAACCGCGGCGTTGAGGTCCGGACCCGACAGCCGCAGGTCGTCGGAAAGCGTTTCGGCGGCAATGTCGAGGTCGTGAAAATAATTGCCGGCCGTGTCGATCATCCGGATGACGGTATCGAGCGGTCCCGGCGGCGGCGCCTCGGCCGGGCCCGCCGGCGCCGACTGGTGCAGCCTCAGCAGCGCCTGGGCGATGCCGGGCGAGCGGGCGGCGAGGTCGCGCAGTTCGGCGCGCGACACGTCGATCCCGGCGAGCCGCGGGTCGCCAAAGGCGCGCACCAGCTCGTCGGCGACGGCATTGCCATCGTCGCCGGTCAGGCTTTTCAGGTCGAGATCATAGCTGCTCGCGAGCTTGAGCAGGAACGCGGCGGAAAGCGGCCGCTGGTCGCGCTCGATGAGGTTGAGATAGGAAATCGAAACGCCGAGGTCCGACGCCATCCGGGTCTGGGTCAACCCGCGCGCGATGCGCAGCCGCCGTATACGCGCGCCGGCAAACAGCTTGTGGCCGTTGCTGTCGCGCTGTGGCGGATCGTTGGCGGGCTGGATTGTCAAGATTTTTACAATATGACCGACGGGGCAAGCGAAAGCACGACATTTCGACACGAATGTTTGACCGCGTCGATTGACGTGCGCCTAGCGCAGGCGCAGAGCGATGACAACAGCGTGACAGCTGAGGGGAGGATGTGGCGGAGGCAGCGGAAAACGCGCCCCGCCACAGCCATTTTAGGGTCCCGGCTTGCCATTTGCGACAGGCGCGCGACCCGCACAAAGTCGCTACCATTCCCGCTTTCTGCGCAGGAGCTGCTGATGGTCGCCCCCTTTGGTCCTGATCCGTACATGAACGGCTATTATGCGCCGTTCCTCGCCGAACTCGATGCGCCCGACCTGGTGATCGAGGGGACGCTGCCGGCGGCTCTGGCCGGCACCTTTTACCGGAACGGCCCCAACCCGGCCTTCCCGATCCGCGACGGCGATCGCTACCACGTCTTCGATGGCGACGGCATGATCTATGCGATCACGCTCGGCGGCGGTCGCGCCACCATGAAGAACCGCTGGGTGCAGACCGAAAAGCTGAAGGCCGAGCGGGCCGCCGGCAAGCGGCTGTTCGGCGTGTTCGGCAATCCGCGCTTCACCGATCCGTCGGTCAATTTCACCGACTACAACATCGCCAACACGCATATCTGGCCGCACGCCGGCCGGCTGTTCGCGCTGATGGAGGGCTGCCCGCCGGTCGAGCTCGATCCCGACAGCCTGGCGACGCTGGGAAGCGAGACCTTTGGCGGCGCTGTCAGCGGGCCCTTTACCGCGCATCCGAAGACCGACCCCGACAATGGCGACCTCCACGCCTTCGGCTATTCGGCGAAGGGGCCGGGATCGACGGCAGTGCGCTACAACATCATCGATGCGCAGGGGCGGCCGAAGCACACGACCTTCATCGACCAGCCCTATCCCAGCATGATGCACGATTTCCTGATGACCGACCGGCACGTCGTGTTCCCGGTCATGCCGGTGGTGCTCGACATGGCGCGGGCGATGTCGGGCAAGCCGATGGCGGCGTGGGAGGCCGGGCGCGCCACGGCCTTTGGCATCATGCCCAAGGGCGGCACAGCGCAGGACCTGCGCTGGGTCGAAAGCGACCCGCGTTTCATGTTCCATTCGTCGAACAGTTATGAAGTCGGCGACGACATCGTTATCGATGTCGCCGGCAGCGCGCGGGCGCCGCTGATGCCCGATGCCGACGGCAACCTGCCGCGCCACGAGGACACGCGCTTCACGATGAAGCGCTGGATCGTGTCGCCGGGGGGCGTGCGCGAGGAAGTCATCGACGACCTCGACATGCAGTTCCCGCGCATCGACGACCGCCGCCAGGGCAAGGCCTATGGCAGCACCTACATCAACTGCACGACGCGGCCGACGGCGGGGCGGCTCGACGGCTTTGAATCGCTGGCGCGCATCGACATGAACGGCGGTGCCCGCGACAGCTATGACGGCGGCGACGGCGCCTATTTCGGGGAGCCGGTGTTCGTGGCCAACGGGCCCGGCGAGACCGACGGCTGGCTGCTGGCGCTGAAATGGGATTCGGTCAGGAACGAAAGCGCGCTGCTGGTCATGGACGCCGGGCACCTCGCCGATGGCCCGGTGGCAACGGTGCGCATGCCGGCGCGGGTCCCGGGCGGATTTCACTGCCACTGGCGCGGAGCGCCATCTTAAGCAACCGGCGCGGAGCGGCATCTTGAACAATTGGCGAGGAGCGACAGCATGAGCAACCCCGGCCTCGAGCGCTGGCACAGCTATATCAAGGCGCCCGACCACAAGGTGCTTTGGGACATGTTGCACCCCGATGCGGTGTTCGAAAGCCCGGTGGTCCACACGCCGCAGCGCGGGCGCGACATCGTCCACAAATATCTCGCCAGCGCCGACAAGGTGCTCGGCGGGGCGGGCTTCGCCTATGTCGGGGAATGGGAAGCGCCGAATTCTGTGGTGCTGGAGTTCACCAACGTCATCAATGGCATCGCCGTCGACGGCATCGACATGATCACCTGGAATGACGCGGGACAGATCACGCACTTCAAGGTGATGGTGCGGCCGCTGAAGGCGGTGAACATGCTGCACCAGATGATGGGGGAGATGCTGGCGAAGGCTGGCTGACGCTCGAAGGCAGGGGCGCGGGCAAAGCCCGCGCTGACGTCAGACGAGTTCGGTCAGCAAAGCTGTCCGCCTCGCTGGCCGGCCTGGCGCCGAGTCCGCGCGCAAGTGACGATTGCTGCGCAATCGTTGCCTTGCTTACGGCCGCGCTGCGGCCCACCCGCATTGCTGCCCCTTGTTCTGCACCTTCAACCACGCCTGCAACGGCGCGAAGTAAGCCAGCATCGCCTTGCCGCTCATCTGCTTCGTGCCGGTGAACGCCTGCAGTGCCTCCGGCCAGGGCTTCGACGCGCCCATCGCGAGCATCGCGTTCAGCTTCTCGCCGACAGCCTTGTCGCCATAGATCGAGCAGCGGTGCAGCGGGCCCTTCCAGCCGGCCTGCTGGCACGCCGCATGGTAGAACTGGAACTGCAGGATGCGGGCGAGGAAATAGCGCGCATAGGGCGTGTTGCCGGGAATATGGAACTTGGCGCCGGGGTCGAAATCGGCCTCGGTGCGCGCCACCGGCGGGATGATGCCCTGGTATTGCAGGCGCAGGTCGGTCCAGGCCTTGTTGTACCCGGTCGGCGGCGTCGCGCCCGAAAACACGCCCCAGCGCCACTTGTCGACCAGCGCGGTCCACGGCATGCCGGGCACCTTCTCCATGGCCTGGCGCAGCAGCAACCCGATGTCCTTCGACGGGTCGGGCACCTTGCCGGCATCGAGCAGGTTGATCTTGCCCAGATAATCCGGCGTCACGTTCAGCGCCACGAAATCGCCGATGGCCTCGTGAAAGCCGTCGTTGGCGCTGTTCATGTAGAGCAGCGGCTGCTTGTTATAGGCGCGCTGGTAGTAGTTGTGGCCCAGTTCGTGGTGGACAGTCACGAAGTCCGAGGCGTTGACCTTGGTGCACATCTTGATGCGCAGATCGTCCTTGTTGTCGAGATTCCAGGCGCTGGCGTGGCAGACGACCTCGCGATCGGCCGGCTTGGTGATCATCGAGCGTTGCCAGAAGGTTTCGGGCAGCGGCGCGAAGCCGAGCGACGAGTAAAAGCCCTCGCCGGCGCGGACCATCTTCACCGCGTCATAGCCCTTGGCCTTCAACAGCGCGCCGACGTCATAACCGATATCGCCGGCGCCGGCGGGGGCAACGACGTCATAGATGTCGCTCCAGTCCTGCGCCCACATGTTGCCGAGCAGGTCGGCGCGGATGGGCCCGGTCCTCGGCTGCACCGCATCGCCGTATTTCTGGTTCAGCTTGGTGCGCGTGTAGCAATGAAGGTCGGTAAAGAGCGGGTTGACCTCCGCCAGCAGCGTGTCGATCAACTTGGCGAAATCGTCCGCCGGCATGTCATAGCCCGACCGCCACATGGCGCCGGTGTCGGCAAAGCCCAGCTCCTTGGCACCGGCGTTGGCGATCTCCACCATGCGGGCATAGTCGGCGCGCATCGGCTGGCCGACCTTGTGCCAGCTGGCCCACATCTCCTTGGTCAATTCCGGGTCGCGGGTGGTGCCCATCAGGGCCTCGAGGTCGGTGCCGGCGGTCTCCTTGCCCTTGAAGCTGCCCTTGCCCTTGCCATAGGTCGATTGCAGCCGGGTCGCGATAGTGTTGAGTTCGTCGGCGGCCCCCGGGCTGTCGGGGGCGGGGAGGACGAGGCCCTGCTTCAGGAAACCGAGCTTGCGGCGAGTATCGAAGCTCAACCCCGCCGTGTCGTTGAACGTCGCGGCTTCCTTGGCGAGCTTGACCGACAGCAAGGTGCCCTCGGCACCGGCGCGGGCGTTGAGCGCATCGGTATCGTCGGTGATGTAGGTGGCATTCACCCAGGCGACGCGGGCGGCATAGTCGCTGTAGCTCGACAGTTGCTGTTCGGCGCTGGCGACAAAAGCGTCGGCCTCCGCCGGCGTGGCGGCCTCGGCAGCGGGGGCGAGCAGCAGCGCGGCGGCCAGCGCCAGCGCGGAAACGGCGGTTTTCATTATGACCTCCCGGGGGCGTTTATGCCGCGGGGAATGCGCCCCGACAGGCGTAGCCGTCAAGTTGCCAGCACGTCCTAGATCGCGTGCTGCAGCCACGCCGCGATGGCGGTGCCGAAATCGGGCTTGGTGACTGCGCTCATGTGATTGCCTGGGATCTCGACATAGCTGGCGCGGGGCAGCTCCATCGCGAGATCGGCGGCCGAGCCATTGTCCTGGTCGGCGACGCCGCACACCACCAGCGTCGGGGTTTCCAGCGTGCGCAGCACGTCGAGCGGCGTCGCCTGCTGCGACCGCAGCACATGGGCCACCGCTTCGCCGTCGATCTTGTTCTGCTTCATGAAGGCCGCCGCGTTCGCTTCGGCCGTGCCGGCGGCAAAGCTATCGGGATTGGCAATGACGTTGAGGAACCAGGCGGCGCGCTCGGCACCACCGGTAAGGCCCATCAGGCCCATGCCGCCCAGAACGGCGCGCCGCGGCCGCATGCCCCGCGCCAGCAGCCGCACGCAGGTGCGCGCGCCCAGCGAATAGCCGCCAAGGTCGAATTTGCCCAATTCCAGATGCTTGACCAGCGCCTCGATATCCATCGCCAGCACATCGGCCGGGTAATGCGCCGGATCGTGCGGCGCGGCGCTGGCGCCATGGGCGCGGAAATCGGGCATGATGACGCGAAAGCCGGCGCCGGCGATTTCGGTGGCGGCGCCATAGCGGCGCCAGTTCATGTCGCCGCTGCTGAACAGGCCGTGCAGCAGTACGACCGGGGGGCCGCTGCCCAGTTCCGCCCAGGCGATGCGCGTCGCGTCGAACGACATGAACTCGTCGGTCACCAGTGTCATTCGGGGGCGTCCTTGGCCTTGGCCCAGCGATCCTGGAGCGGTTGATGGTCCTGGCTGCGCAGCGTCGGCAGCGCATCGTCGTGAATCCAGCCCGGCACCTTGCTCTCGACAGCGAAATGGCTGGTCAGCCGGGCCGCCGCGGGGTCATCGAGGCTGCCGACGGTCAAGTCCATGCGGTCGCCGTCATGGTAGCGAAAGGTCAACGGCGTGCCGCAGGTGCCGCAATGGCCACGCAGGGCGATAGGTGAGGATCGCCACTCGGCGGGTGCCCCGGCGGTCCATTCGACATCGGCCTGCAGCGCATTGACGAACGCCGCCGCGACGTTGCCAACCGCGCGCTGGCACATGCGGCAGTGACACCAGTAACCGTCGGGCTCGACGCGAGCGCGATAGCGGACCTGGCCGCAGGCGCAGCCGCCGGTGACATCGATCATGGCGTCGCCTTTAGCCCGGCATAGACAACGGCGGGGACCGTCGCGACCAGGCTCCACGCGAGCAATTCGAACAGCGATCGCAGCAGCAGGCCGCCGCCACCCGGGCCGGCGACGCCCGCCACCAGCGCCGCGGATGGCGCCAGCGTCAGCCCGACCAGCAGCGCCAGCGCCAGCGTGCGGTTGCGGTTGCCCTCGGTCAGCGCCAGGGCCCGCCGCATGGCCGCGATCGGCCCCAGCCGTTCGACCACGGCAACCGGCACCAGCGGCATCATTGCGGCGATCGCCCACAGCCCGAGCGCCAGCAGCGACACATCAAGCAGCCAGCCGGCAAGCGTCCCGTGCTGTGCGAACAGCTGAATGATCAGGCCGAAGACCACCGCAGCACCGGCGAGCAGCGCCACGCGCAGGCCGGGTGTAGCGCGGACCAGCCCCTCCCGCAGGAACAGCCGCGGCGGCAGCGCACGGCCGCGCAGCCGGGCGACGACACCCCAACTGACCAGCGCGACATACAGCAAGGCGCAGACGCTGCGCAGCGTGATCAGCAGCGTGCCGCTATCACCGCCGGCGATGCCGTGGCTGACCAGGCCGGGCAGGGTAACGAGCGCAAGGCCGGCGAGCACGACGCCGGCGAAATCGCTGGCGAACACCCGGCAGGTGCGCCGGATCGCCAGCGCCACGTCGAGCGGTTGTGTGCCCTCGGTCCCGCTCATCCCGCTGCGCCTTCCTTCCGAGCCTGCCGCGCCTCCACGACCGCCGCCTGCAACGCGTCGAACCCGACAGCGCCCGACAGGATGCGGTCGCCGACGACATAGCTCGGCGTGCCGGTCAGCCCGAGCGCCCGGCCGAGTTCGAGGTTGCGCTTGATCTCGGCCTTGAGCGACGGAGCGTTCAGGTCCTTCGCGGTGCGCACCTCGTCGAGGCCCGCCGTGCGCACCATGGCGACGGTGCGCTCGTGGCTGACCTTGCCGGCATTTTCGAACATGGCGTTGTGAAAGCGGCTGTACTTGCCCTGCTGCGCGGCCGACAGGCTGGCCATCGCGGCCTCGTCGCTGGCCGGCGACAGCACCGGAAAGTCGCGGTAGACGATGCGGACGCCTCTGTCGGCGGCGGCGAGCTTCACCGTGTCGGCATGGCCCTGGCGGCAATAGGGGCAGGCATAATCGAAGAACACGACGACCGACACATCGCCTTGCGGGTTGCCGGCAACGGCGCCGGCGAATGGCGTCTCGATGGCGGCACGATTGCTTTTCAGCAGCGCGGAGACCTCGCGGTTCTGCAGCCGGCTCATCGCCTCGGGAATGATCTCGGGGTGGGCGAGGATATAATCGCGGACGATCTTTTCGATCGCCGCCTTGTCGGCGGGGACCCCGGCGCCGGGCGCCGCCAGCACGGCGCCGCCGACCCCGGCCAGTGCCACCGCTGCCGCCAACCAGATTGCCCGCACGCGTGTCTCCATGATCTTTGCCAGTGTCGCCCGGGCGTCCGCCATCGTCATCGACGCCTCTTCTTCTTGCCCAGTTCATCGGCTGCCAGCAGCGCGATGTCGTCGGCGCGGATCCAGTCGGGCGTGCCGCGCGGCAGGCCGTTCAGCGCAATCCGCGCATTGGCGGCGGCGCCCGTGGCATTGCCCTCGAGGTTGAACCGTTCCGCCGCGGCCAGCGCGGCGCGGGGTTCGTCACCCTTGCGGTCATAGATGACGCCCAATTGATACCAGGCAAAGGGATTTTCGCGGTCGCGGGCGATGGCGCGCTTCAGCAACGGCTCGGCCTCGGCGAGATCCACCTTGTTCTCGTCGGAAATCAGCGCATGACCGAGCAATGTCATGATCAACGGTTCGTCGGGCTTGGCGCGGACGGCGGCGCGCAGCACTGGCACCGCCTCCTGCGGCTTGCCCGATTCGAGCAGGATCTGGCCCTTGAGCTCGAGATAATAGGGATCGCCCGGCGCGGTCTTCAGCAGCTTGTCGACCTCGCCGACCGCCTGCTCGGGATAGGCACTGCGATGCCAGGCATAGGCCCGGGCATAGCGGCCGGGGACGGACTGGTCGCTTTCGGGATAGAGCCGCAGCACCTGCTGGGGTTCGTCGACAAAGCCGATCAGCTTGGCCTTCACCCGCTTGAAACGGGCCTCCAGCGTCGGGTCGGGCTTGGCATCCCAGGCGGGATCGGCCTGGTACACCGATTCCAAATTGGCGATGCGGGTGCTGGAGAGCGGGTGGGTGCGGTTGTATTCATTGTCCTGCGGCACGGCGTAGCGATATTCCTCGCCCTGCAACCGCTTGAAGAACGCGATCGAGCCGCGCCCCGACAGATGCGCCTTCGACAGATAGACGGCGCCGGCCTGGTCGGCGCGGCTTTCCTGGTCGCGGGTGAAGCTGAGGAACTTGCCCTGAGCCACGGCGGTGCCCAACCCCAGGATCGCCATGCCGGCCTCGCCCGCACCGACCGCGATGGCGGCGGCGGCGCCGACCAGCGACAGCAGCGAGATGTTGGTCGCTGGCCCGGCGCCTTCGTTGAACCGCACGATATGGCCGCCGGAGATGTGCCCGATCTCGTGCGCGATGACGCCCTGCAGGTCGTTGACGCTTTCGGCGCGGCTGATCAGCCCCGAATGGATGAAGATGTTCTGCCCGCCGGTGACGAATGCGTTGATGCTGGAGTCCCCGACCAGGATGATCTGCACCGATTTGGGTTCGAGCCCAGCGGCGATAATCATGTCGCGAGAGATATCGCGGAAGAACGCCTCGGTCTCGGCATCGCGCAGGATCGATTGCGCCGAGGCGGGGACAGCGAGCGCCAGCACGGCGAATGCGGCGGCAAATTTTTGGAGGGAACGCATCGGCACTGCCGTGTCCTAGCACAGGTGAATGCGTGGTGAAGCGGGGCATCTTGCGCTCCCCTGCGGGCGGCAGGCTCGGTTGGTCAGGTCGGTGTTTGCTGAGACACCCACACCCCGACCCCTGCCTTCCAGGGAGGGGAGAAAGGAGTCAGGCCGCCTTGAGCAGCCTTGCCCGGCGCCGCGCGACGCTGCTGCCGAGCCCGAGCGCCTCGCGGTATTTCGCCACGGTGCGCCGGGCGATATCGAAACCTTCGCGCTGCAGGATCTCGACGAGCTTGTCATCTGACAGCGTGTCGTCGGTCTCGGCGGCGATCAGCCGGGCGATGCGGTCCTTGACCGCCAGCGCCGACGAGGCTTCGCCGCCGTCCGACGAGCCGATGCCGCTGGTGAAGAAATAGCGCAGCTCGAACAGGCCGCGCTCGCACTGGATGTATTTGTTGGAGGTGACGCGGCTGACGGTCGATTCATGCATCTCGATGGCGTCGGCGATGGTGCGCAGGGTCAGCGGCTTCAACTGGCCGACGCCGTGATCGAAAAAGCCGCGCTGGTGCTTGACCAGCTCGCTCGCCACCTTGACGATGGTCCGCGCACGCTGGTCGAGCGCCTTCAGCAGCCAGTTGGCGCTGTGCACGCATTCGCTGAGGAAGTTGGCGGTCGCCTTGTCGGCGCCATGTTCGAGCACGGCGTGATAGTCGCGATCGATGAGCAGCCGGGGCAGGGTGCCCTGGTTGAGCTCGATATGCCATTCGCCGTCGGCGCCCTTGGTTATGAAGACATCGGCGACCACCGGTGCCGAACGCTCGCCGCCATAGCGCAGTCCCGGCTTGGGGTCATAGCGGCGCAGCTCGCGGATCATGTCGCCGACGTCCTCGCGGTCGACGCGGCACAGCCGCACCAGCGCCGCGACATCGCCGCGCGCGACGAGGTCGAGATGCTCGATGAGGCACGCCATCGCCGGGTCGTAGCGGTCGGCCTCGCGGGCTTGGAGGGCGATGCACTCGGCCAGGTTGCGGGCGCCGACGCCGGTCGGCTCGAAGCGCTGGATGCCGGCGAGCACTGTCGCTACCACCCCGACGTCGACGCCGAGCCGGTCGGCGATGTCCTCCAGCGGTTCGGTCAGATAGCCCGATTCGTCGATGAGATCGATGATATGGCGGGCGATGATCAGGTCGGCGCCGCTGAACGCCGCGCTGGCCTGGGTCACCAGCACCTCGGCCAATGAGGCCTCGGCGGCGGCGAAGCGGTCGAAATCGGTATCCTCGGCATCGCTGCCGGCGGCGGCGGCACCCCAGTCGGCGCTGTCGCCGGCGGTGTCGTGCTGGAAGCTTTCGCCAGTATAGTCGATGTCGAGCGGCGATTCCGTGGCGCTGGCACTGCCGTCACCGCCGCCCATAAGCTGGTCGAGACCGCTGGCGCTGGGATCGGCCGCGAGCTCCAGCGCGGCCGGCGCCTCGGCGGCGTCGGCGCCGTCGCTGGTGCTGAGCAGCGGGTTCTTGTCGAGCTCCTCGCCGATATAGGCCTCGAGCTCGACATTGGTCAGCGTCAGCAGCTTGATCGCCAGCTGCAGCTGGGGGGTCATAACCAGCTGTTGCGATTGCCGCAGTTCGAGGCGCGGACCCAGGCCCATGACGTTATACTCGCGGTGCCAGCCCGCGCCCATCACAGCGCGAAGTCCTCGCCCAGGTACACCCGGCGCACCGTCTCGTCGGCGACCAGCGCCTGCGGCGTGCCCTCGAACAGCACCCGGCCATCATAGATGATGCAGGCGCGATCGACGATCTCGAGCGTCTCGCGGACATTATGGTCGGTGATCAACACGCCGATGTCGCGGTCGCGGAGCTGGACGACGAGCGCGCGGATGTCGGCGATGGAGATCGGGTCGATGCCGGCAAACGGCTCGTCGAGCAGCATGATCGACGGGCTGGCGGCCAGCGCCCTGGCGATCTCGCAACGCCGGCGTTCGCCGCCTGACAGCGCCATCGCCGGGGCGGCGCGCAGGCGGGTGATGTTGAACTCGCCGAGCAGCGATTCGAGCCGGGCGGCCCGCGCGACCTTGTCGGGTTCGGCGACTTCAAGGACGGCCAGGATGTTCTGTTCGACGGTCATGCCGCGAAAGATGGAGGTCTCCTGCGGCAGATAGCCAAGGCCGAGGGCGGCGCGGCGATACATCGGCAGGCCGGTAATGTCGTGGCCATCGAGAAGGATGCGGCCGTTGTCGGGCATCGCCAGGCCCATGATCGAATAGAAGCAGGTGGTCTTGCCGGCGCCGTTCGGCCCGAGCAGCCCGACGACCTCGCCGCGGCGCACCGACAGCGACACGTCGCGCAGCACGACGCGCTTGTCATAACGCTTGCCGATGCCGTCGACCGACAGGCCGCGCGCGACCCCGGCATGGGCAGCGGCGCGTTCCGCAGCGCGCGGATCGGCCGTGTCGCGGGGCGCCTCTACTGTTTCGACGTCGGCCATCCATCACTCCCGCCTGCACGCCCCGCCACTTGGCCCGGACTTTGCATGGAAGCGGACAAACTACCGCGAAGCGGCCCGGCTTGCCAAGGGCAAGTCGGGCCGGATGCCGCAAAATCGGTTGGATTGCCCGGGTTTAACGACCCGGCGTCAGAACTTGAAGCCGATCTCGGCGCCATAGGTGCGCGGCGGCCGGGCGCCGGCAAAGGTGAACAGCCCCGCCACCGGAAGCGTCGCGCCGATGTCGCGGAAGTCGGTCAGGTTGCGGCCAAAGACCGCGACGCGCACCTCGCGGCCGGGGGCGATGTTGAAGGTATAGGAGACCTGGGCGGCGAGATCCTCGCGGTCGCGGGTCTGGCAGCGATCGTCGTTGCGGACGGCGCCGATGACGATCGGCCGGTTGGGCACGATGCAGGTCTGGTATTTGCTGATGAAGCGCAGCGTGGTGTTGAAGTCGAAGGTGCCGTTGCCGAGCGGCCGGCTGTAATCCATCGTGATCGACGCCTGATATTTGGGCGCCCGCCGCAGCGTGAGCGTCGAAACATCGTCCGGAATGTTGTCGCCGTTCACGTCGTTGAGGAAATTGTCGAACTTGGCGTCGGTATAGGTCAGCGCGGTGCTGAAGGTCAGTTCGCGGATCGGCTCGGCGATCAGTTCGATCTCGACGCCCTTGATCGTCGCCGACGACGCGTTCTTGACGACGGTTTCCTGCGGGCTGGACGATCCCGGAGGCGCCGGCTGCACATTCTCTTCCTGCTTGTTGTTGTACTTGCTGTAATAGGCGGCGATGTTGGTGCGCAGGGTCCTGTCGAGCCAGTCCGCCTTCAGGCCGATTTCATAGGCATCGACGGTTTCGGGATCATAGGGCCCCAGCGAGGTCGGGCTGGAGGCGCGGCCGTTGAACCCGCCGGAGCGGAAGCCCTTGTTGTACGAGGCATAGACGCGTTTCGCGTCGGCGATCTCGTAGTCGACACTGGCGCGCCAGGTGAACTGGCCGAAACCCTGCTGCCCGGAACAGTTGTTGGCGGCACCATAGGCCGGCAGCACGACGCCCGGCAGCGGCGAGATGGTGCCGATGACATCGACGCAGCTCTGGCCGTCGAAGCCGGGCAGGGTGATGCCGACCAGCGCACCGATGCGGCCGTAGTTGTTAAAGATCCTCTTGTCGTCATGGGTGTAGCGGGCGCCGGCGCCGATCGTCAGCCGGTCGGTCGCCTTCCAGCGGATGTCGCCGAACCCGGCATAGGATTTGGTTGAATGATCGACATATTGGCGCAGTTGCGCCGGGGCGCCGCCGGCGAGGACCGCGCCGAGGGTGGTGCGCTGGTCGAGCTTGTAGTTGCTGTCGAAATAGAAGCCGCCGACTAGGATGTTGAGCGTGTCGGTTAGGTCGCCGACGAGGCGCAGTTCCTGGCTGAACTGGCGATATTTCTGCTGGCGCAGGGTTTCGAAGAACGCCGCGGAGGTAGCATCGAAATCCTGGGTGACCGATTCGCGGTTCTGCCGCCAGCCGGTAATCGACGCCAGCGACCAGCCGCTGCCCAATTCGATGTCGATGTTGCCGCTGATGGCATCGGTGTCGTTGGTGACCGGCGTTTCGATCTGGGAAAAGGTCGTGTAGAGGCCGCGGCCCGGCAGGCCGTTGCGGTCGCACTGGCCCCGGGGGGGAAAGCCCGGGGCGCCGGGCGCGGCGCAGATGACGTCGCGACCGGTTTCGGACAGCGAGCCGACGATGGTTTCGCCGCGTTCGCGCATGTGTTCATAGGTGATCTGGGCCTTGATGCCGTCGGTCGGCGTGATCAGCGCGGTGACGCCGCCGGTCAGCACCTCATATTCGCCTTCGCGGCGGCCCTTGGTGACGTTCTGGTAAAAACCATCGGTCTTGTCGTAGAAACCAAAGGCCTTCAGCGCGATGATGCCGCCGAGCGTGCCGCTGTTGACGACGAGGCGCCCGCGTTTGGTATCGAAGTTCGAATAGGCGAACTGGCCCTTGACGCCGAAGTCCTCGGTCGGCCGGGTGCGGGTAACGCTGATGACGCCGCCGATGGTGTTGCGGCCGAACAACGTGCCCTGCGGCCCGCGCAGGACCTCGAGCCGTTCCATGTCGAAACTGTCGAGCAACTGCCCGGTATTGGTGCCGATGAAGACGCCATCGACGACGACACCGACGGCGGGATCGAAGCTCTTCTCGATGTCCTCGAACGAGATGCCGCGGATCGAGATGGCCGCGGCGCTGGGCCCGGCGGCGACATTGTCGACAACCAGGCTGGGCACGCGGCCACCGAAGTCGCGCAGATCCTCGACCGTGGCGGCATCGAGCGTGCGCTGGTCGAGCGCGGTGACCGCAACCGGGATGCTCTGCACCGAATCCTGGCGGCGCTGGGCGGTGACGACGATTTCCCGCAGCGCACTGTCGTCGGCAACCGCCGGCTGGTCCTGGCCCGCCGCGGCCGGTACGGCGCCCAGCGCGAACAGTATCGTCGAACCCTGCAGCAACATGGTGCGAAACGTCATGCCGTGACCTCCCCGTAAAGCCTGCGCTTGCGGACCGCCGGGAATGCCCGTGCCGTGCCGTTGCCGGGTGGACCCGATCTGTTCGCGATTAACCGCGGCTTCATGCCACGCGGGAAGCCGCCAAAACTGACAGTCGCGGGCACCGCTGTGCAGAACGATTATGCATGTTGCAGCATTGCAACAGCGGGGCAGGCATCATGGCAATCACCACGCACCCGACATTCTGCCGGTTCTGTCACGCCAACTGCGCCATGCTTGCCGATATCGAGGATAATCGCGTCATCGCTGTGCGCGGCGATCCCGACGACGCCAAATACCATGGCTATACCTGTATCAAGGGCCGCCAGCTCGCCGATGCGCACAACCACGAGACGCGGCTGCTGCGCCATCTGAAACGCACGCCGGCAGGGCTGCAACCGATCGCCACGACCCAGGTCTTCGACGAGATTGCTGCACGGTTGCAGGACCTTGTTGCGCAGCATGGACCGCATGCCGTGGCCGTCTATTCGGGCACCTATGCCTTTCAGAACAGCGCCGCGATGTTCGCCGGCCAGGCCTTTGCCAAGGGGCTGGGCACCCGCAACTATTACACCAGCGTGACGCTCGACCAGCCGGCCAAGGTTTATACGACGCTGCGCATGGGGCATTGGAGCGGCGGCGCGCAGCCGTTCAGCACCGCCGATGTGCTGCTCGTCGTCGGCAATAATGCCATCACCTCGCATTATGGCCCGGTCGGCGCCGTGTCGCCCTTTTCACCTTCGCGCAGCCTGCAGGACGCCCGGGCGCGGGGCCTGAAGCTGGTCGTCATCGATCCCCGGGTCAGCGACGTCGCCCGCCACGCCGATGTCCATCTGGCAGTGAAGCCGGGCGAGGATGTCGCGCTGCTGTCGGCCATCCTCAACGTCATCCTGTCCGAAGCGCGGTTCGACCAGGCATTCTGCCAGCAGCATGTCGATGGCCTCGATGAACTGCGCGAGGCCGTGCGCGGCATGACGCCGGAGATTGCCGCGGCGCGCGCCGGTGTGTCGGCCGATGCGATCGTCGCCGCGGCGCGGATGTTTGCCGATGCGAAGCGCGGCGTCGCCTCGTCGGGAACCGGGCCGGAAATGTCGGGCGACGGCACCATCATCGAATATCTGCTGGCCAGCCTTAATATCGTCTGTGGGCGGTTCGTGCGCGAGGGCGAGCCGGCATCGCCGCCGCGGGTGTTTACCGCCCAGACGCCGCGCCATGCCGCGGTCAATCCGCCGATGAAGCTGTGGGGGGAGGGCTTTCCCGCCTCGCGTTTCCGGGGGCTGACGCAATTGGGCGAGGAAATGCCGTGCAACGTGCTGGCCGACGAGATCCTCACCCCCGGCGACGGCCAGATCAAGGCGCTGATCGTCATCGGCGGCAACCCGGTGGTGGCGTTCCCCAACCAGGACAAGATGGTCGCGGCGATGCAGGCGCTCGACCTGCTGGTCTGCATCGACATCCGGGAATCGGCGACGACGCGGCATGCCGATTATGTGCTGGCGCCGGCGATGTGCCTCGAACGCGACGACATCACCAACCTGTCCGAATGGTGGCACGAAACACCCTATGCGCGTTATGCCCGGGCGCTGGTGCCGGCGCCGGGCGACACGCTCGACGAATGGGAAATGTTCTGGGAACTGGCGCACCGGATGAACGTGCCGCTGCGCTTTGCCGGTGGCGAGGCGGACCTTGCGGCCAGGCCCGACAAGGCGACGATCCTCGACCTGATCGCCGCCGGGGGCTTGGTGCCGCCGTCACAGGTGCGCGACGATACCCCCGATGGCCGTGCGATCGTCTATGATCACCTTGCCCCGGTGGTGCAGCCGGCGCCGGCGGAGGCCGCGGCGCGGTTCACGCTGACCCCGGACGATGTCATCGCCCAGTTGCGGCATCGGCTGGCGCAGGCGCCCGACAACGACGCCGGTTTCCGGCTGGTGTCGCGGCGCACCAAGCATGTGTTCAATTCCTCGGGCCATCAATATGCGGCGCTGGCGAAGAAGGGCAGCACCAACTTTGCCCATATGAACCCCGACGACATGGCGCGGCTGGGCATCGCCGACGAGGGCGCCATCGAGATTGCCGGCGCGCGCGGCAGCCTGTTCGGCATTGCCAAGGCGTCGCCGGAGGTGCGGACCGGGGTGATATCGATGGCGCATGCGTTCGGCGATTTCGATACCGGGCTGGGCGGCGTGCGGGCGCATGGCAACAGCACCAACCGGCTCGTCGATGAGACCAGCGACTATGATCCGATCACCGGCCAGTCGCGGCAGAGCGCCATCCCGGTGACGGTGCGTGCGGTGGCGGAGGTGGTGGCGGCCGAGTAAGCTTGTCATCCCGGCGCAGGCCGGGACCCATGAACCCCAATCTTTGCCGCAGGCGGTGCCGCGTGGGTGAAATACTGGTTGATGGGTCCCGGCCTGTGCCGGGATGACAGGATCGAGCAGAACACTTGCCATCCCGCGCTGCAGCGTCGAAACGCTGGCGGGATGACGATTTTCCTTCTGCTGTTCGCCGCCGGGCTATGGGCCGGCGTCCAGAATGCCCTTGCCGGCGGCGGGTCGTTCATCACCTTGCCGGCGCTGATCGCGGCGGGCCTCGATCCAAAACTGGCCAACATTACCTCGACGATCGCGCTGTTCCCCGGCCAGATCACCACCGGCTGGGCCGGGCGATCGCTGGTGTCGGGCGTCGATCGCCTGTCGTTCCGCTCGCTGGCAATCATCAGCCTGTTCGGCGGCATCGGTGGCGCCTTTCTGCTCATCGCGACACCGAGCAAGGTCTTTGCCGTCATGGTGCCCTGGCTGGTGCTTGCCGCCACCGCGCTGTTCGCCTGGAGCACCTTCGGCCGTGGACCAAGGCCGGGCAGCGCGCCGCCGCCGGCCTGGGCGACGGTGCTGACCCAAAGCAGCATCGCCCTGTACAGCGGCTTTTTCGGCGGCGGCGCCGGTATCCTGACGCTCGCCTCGCTGACCTTTGCGCGCCTGCCGGTGCGCAACGCCGGCGGCACCAAGAACGTGCTGGTGGCGCTGTCGAACCTCTCGGCTGCCGCGGTCTTCGCCGTCTCGGGGGCGGTCGCCTGGCGCGAGGCGGTGGCCATCGGCGTGGGCTCGATCATCGGCGGCTATCTGGGGGCGCGGGCGCTCAAGGTGCTGCCCGAACGGCTGTTGAAGATCGGCATCATCGTCATCGGCGTGGCGCTGACGATCGGCCTGTTCCTCCGCGCCTAGGCGGCGACCGCGGGGCTCAGCCGGTCGCGCAGCTCGCGTTTCAGGAACTTGCCGCTGGCGTTGCGCGGCAGCGGGTCGTCGAGGAACCAGACGTGGCGCGGCACCTTGTGGCGAGCGATCAGCGCGGCGCAATGGTCGCGCAATTCGGTGTCGGCGAGGGTCGTGCCGGCCTTCAGCACCACAGCGATGCCGACTTCCTCGCCCAGCCGTTCGTCGGGCACGCCGAAGACGCAGCATTCGGCAACCGCGGCGTGGCGATAGACGATGGCCTCGACCTCGGCGCAATAGACGTTCTCGCCGCCGCGCAGCACCATGTCCTTCTTGCGATCGACGATGAAGATGAAGCCGTCGGCGTCGATGCGGGCGATGTCGCCGGTGTGCAGCCAGCCGTCGGTGATCGAGGCGGCGGTGGCTTCGGGGCGGTTGATATAGCCCTTGATGACCGATGACCCCTTGACCCACAGCTCGCCGACGGCGCCCGGCGGCACCGTGTTACCGTCGTCATCGACGCATTTCGCCTCGAATGTCGGCATTGCCGGGCCGGCGCTGTCGGGCTTGTCGACGAAGAAATCGGCCGCGACCGAAGTGATGATCCCGCAGGTTTCGGTCATGCCATAACCGGTGCCGGGCCGTGCCGTCGCCACCCGGGCCTCGATCTTTTCGACAAGATCGGGCGGCACCTGGGCGCCGCCGCCGGCCAGTGACGTCAGGCTCGATGTATCGGACGTGGCGAAATCGGGGTGGTTGATCAGTTCGCGGGCCATCACCGGCACGCCGCTCATCCCCGTCACGCGCTCGCGCACGATCAGGCGCAGCGCCTCGCCGGCGTCCCAGCGGTACATCAGCACCATGGTGCCGCCGACCGCGGTGGTGGCATAGGCGCCGCAGTTGTTGGCGGTGACGTGGAACAGCGGCGTCGTGATCAGCGTGACGGGGACCGGCGCCTGTGCCGGCGGGGCGACGCCGGTCGCGCGCTGGGTGGCGAGCGCCGACGACGTGGCGGCGTAGAGCATGTTGTAGAGGTTCGACACACAGCCGCGATGGGTCAGCTGCGCGCCCTTGGGGTGGCCGGTGGTGCCCGAGGTGTAGAAAATACAGGCGTCGGCGTCGGGATCGACGGCGGTTTCGGGCATGGCGCCGCCACCGGCGATCACGTCCGACCAGGGGATGACGCCGTCCGCAGCGGCCGGCAGGCGCACGCCGACGACCTGCATGGCGGGGTCGCGATCGGGCATGGCGTGGAGCCGCTCCAGCCGCTCGGCATCGAGGAACAGCATTTTCGGTGCCGAATCCGCCAGCGCATAGGCCATCTCCGCGCTGGTCCACCAGGCGTTCATGCCGACGACGGCGATGCCACAGGCGACGCACGCCCAGTAGATCAGCATCCATTCGGGATAGTTGCGCATGGCGATCGCCACCCGGTCGCCGGGCTTCACACCCTGCGCCGCCAGCCAGGCGGCGACGGTGTTCACCCGGGCGTGTGCCTCGGCATAGCTCAGGCGCTCGTCGCCATAGACGAGGTAGGGGCGGTCGGCGAACTGCACGGTCGACAGCCAGACGTCGCGCACCGTCGGCGGCGCGTTGCGGAAGGTGCGGATGCGGCGGCCGAGCACCTCGGCCTCGACGATCTCGAAGGCGCCGCCCGGGCCGGTCAGTTCGTCCCTGGCCTTCAGGAGCTCAGCATAGTGCATGTCACGCCCCGATCATCATTGCGGCTCAACGGATTGCAGTGCCGGCCCGCCCCAGCAAGCTGTGAACAGCATTAGCTGCGCGTCAGCTTCCCTGGGGGTCGTCAGCGGGCTGCCACCAGCAGATCGCCGCTGCCGTCGCCGCGGCGCGCGCCCGGCAGCGCCCTGTGGCTGCTGCCCGCCGCCACGCCCGCGGGCAGCGCCGCGAGGCACAGCAGGTAGCCGATGATGCCGCTGCCGCCATAGCCGAGCACCGACGTCGGATAATTGCCGATCATCGCCGCGCCGAGGATCGCCAGCCAGACCGCGGCGAAGACCGGCGCTGTAGCATCCCCGCGCGCCAGCATCGGCAGCAGCAGCAGCGCCGCCCCGGCGATGACCGCAACGCCGGCCAGCGGCGAGAAGGCCAGCGCCTGGGCAACAACCTGTTCGACAAAGGGCGTCGGCGGCAGCGTGTCGGGCCGCGCCAGCGTCACCAAGAACGCCGCCACGGCAGCGCCCAGCGCCAGCCCCACCCGGCGCTCGCGATGGCGCAGCAGCGCGGCGGCAAGACCGGCCACCAGCGCCGCCGCCATGGCCCGGTCGGGCTGCAGCGCCAGCGCCAGCGCCGCCACCAGCATAGCCGCCGTCGCCGCGCTGTCGCGGCTCCGCACGAACGCCAGGACCATCAGCGGCAGCAGGATCAGGCTCGGCTGCAGCGACACCGCCCCGACCCGGGCCCAGCGCGCCGTGTCGTCGATCGTCGTGCCGAACAGCGCCGTTGCCAGCAGCGCCGCCGCGGCCGCCAGCATGGCAAGTCCGGACACGGCATCGCCGCGGCTGCGCACCACGATTGCCAGCAGCGCCATGCCGATCAGCAGCGCGGCGCCGTTGATCACGAGGTAGGCGCGGGGGGCGCCCGCCGCCGCCATGGCCGCCATGCCCAGCCCGGTCGCCAATGTCGCCGCCACGATCCCGAGGCCGCGGGGGCTTCGGAGCAGCAATCGGAGCTTGTCGATCATGGCGCGCGCTCTCCTATCGCCGGGCGCCGCTCTCGTCGATCAGCACCTCGCGGCGCCCGACATGGTCGGGTTTCGAAACGAATCCATCGGCTTCCATGCGCTCGATGAGGCGTGCGGCGTTGTTGTAGCCGACGCGCAGCTGGCGCTGGAGATAGCTGGTCGAGGCCTTTTGCGCCGCCGCGATGATCTCGATGGCGCGGGCATAGCTGTCGGCCTCGTCGTCGCCGGTGGGGGCGCGGCCACCGCCGCCCATGCCGTTTTCAAGCCCCCATTGGCCGTCGATGTCGGTCGGGTCCTCGGTGACCGCCTCGACATAGGCGGGCATGCCCTGGCGGCGCCAATGGTCGGCGACGGCCTCCACCTCGTCATCGGTGACGAAGGGGCCGTGGACGCGGATCAGCTGCTTGCCGCCCGACATCCACAGCATGTCGCCCTTGCCGAGCAGTTGTTCGGCGCCCTGTTCGCCGAGGATGGTGCGGCTGTCGATTTTGGAGGTGACCTGGAAGCTGATGCGCGTCGGCAGATTGGCCTTGATGACGCCGGTGATGACGTCGACGGAGGGGCGCTGCGTCGCCATGATCAGGTGGATGCCGGCGGCGCGGGCCTTTTGCGCCAGCCGCTGGATCAGGAATTCGACCTCCTTGCCGGCCGTCATCATCAGGTCGGCGAGCTCGTCGACGACCACCACGATCAGCGGCAGCTTGTCGAAATCGAGCAGTTCCTCCTCGATGATCGGTTCCTGGGTGTCGGGGTCCCAGCCGGTCTGGACACGGCGGACGAAAGGCTTGCCGCTGGCCTTGGCCTCGGCGACCTTCTGGTTGAAATTGGCGAGGCTGCGGACGTTGATCGCCGACATCTGGCGATAGCGGTCCTCCATCTGCTCGACCGCCCATTTCAGCGCGCGAATGGCCTTGGGCGGATCGGTGACGACCGGCGCCAGCAGATGCGGAATACCATCATAGGTCTTCAATTCCAGCATCTTGGGATCGATCATGATCATCCGGCAGTCGGCCGGGCCGAGCCGGTAGAGCAAGGACAGGATCATGGCGTTGAGGCCGACCGACTTGCCCGAACCGGTGGTGCCGGCGATCAGCAGGTGCGGCATCGGCGCGAGGTCGGCGATGACGGGTTCGCCGGCGATGTCCTTGCCGAGGATCAGTGGCAGCACGGCGCCGCGGTCCTCGAAGGCCTGAGAGCCCAGCAGCTCCGACAGGCTGACCATCTCGCGGGTCTGGTTGGGCAATTCGATGCCGATGACGTTCTTGCCGGGGACGACCGCGACGCGCGCCGACAGCGCCGACATCGAGCGGGCGATGTCGTCGGCGAGGCCGATGACCCGCGACGCCTTGATGCCGGGGGCGGGTTCGAGCTCGTACATGGTCACGACGGGGCCGGGGCGGACCTCTCCGATGCGGCCGCGGACGCCGAAATCCTCCAGCACGCCTTCGAGAAGGCGGGCGTTCTGCTCCAGGCTGGCGGTATCGATGCGCCGGGTCGGGCCGGACGGCGGCGGCCGCAGCAGCGACAGGCTGGGCAGGATGGCGCTGTCGCCGAGGTCGAGCGTCGGCTGGCGTTCCTTTTGCAG
>QBLU01000012.1 GCA_003241875.1 Alphaproteobacteria bacterium | reverse complement strand
CCGATGCCCCCGGCCCCGCTCACGCCCTCGGCCAGCCCACCATCGGCCTGTGGCCGGTCGCGCTCGCCGCCGAACTCGATGCCCATATCGCCGGCGGCGGCCGTTCGCTGCACGGCTGGGCCGCCCGTTGCGGCGCACGCGCCGTCGATCTGGGGCCCTTGCCGAACATCAACACCCCGGCCGATCTCGGCGCCCTCTGGCCACACGGCGCGGAACCACCGTGCCGCCGCAGACATTGAAGGCACTCCCGCCCCCGACGGAGTCGCCCCAATGACAACAACCACTTACAAACCCTACCGTAACGGACAGACCGACAACAGCAGCAACGGCACCTCGGCGCTTGTCGCCGGCGCCGCCGGCTTCGGTCTCGGCCTGCTCGCCGCTGCCGGCCGCCGAGCCGCCGTCCAGGCCGTGACCGCCGCCGCCGGCGACTGGTTCGAAGGCCTGAAGGCCGAGCACAAGATGGCCCGCACCCTGTTCGAAAAGCTCGCCGAAACCACCGACGACGACAAGGCCAAGCGCGCCACGCTGCTGCTCCAGCTGCAGCACGCCATCGGCAAGCACAATGTCCAGGAGGAATATGTCGTCTATTGCGTGCTGCGCGAGCACGGCCAGACCGACGACGCCGATGAACTCCACGCCGAGCATGGCGAGTTGAAGCAGGCGCTGTTCGATCTCGAGATGATCGGCAAGCGCCAGCAGACCGGCTTCCTCGACCGTCTCGCCGAAGCCCGCGCCGCCTTCGAGGAGCATGTCCGTGAGGAGGAAGACGACATCTTCCCGCGCCTCCAGTCCAGCCTCGACGCCGAACAGGCCAAACTGCTGACCGGGCGCATGAACCGCGAAGGCTTCAAGGTCGCCTGATCGGCCCCTCACATGCCGGGGGTGGCGGGCGCGTCCGCGCCAAGCTATCCCCGGCCGGTGAGCCGCCCTATCGCCTTTACCCAATATGCCGCCGGCGTCGGCACACTGTGCGTGATGGACGCGATGGTCAAATATCTGACCGCTGACCATACGGTCCCGGTCCTGACACTCGGCCGCTACGTCACCGGCACCACGATCGCGCTGGCCGTCTGGCAGTTTCAGGGCCGACCGGCGCTGACCCGCGCGATGCTGCCCGTCCACCTGCTGCGCGGCGTCCTGCTGACGACGATGGCGCTGGCGTTCTACTGGAGCCTGACCCAGCTGCCGCTCGCCGAGACGATCACCCTGTCGTTCATTGCGCCGCTGCTGGTGCCGCTGTTCGCCAGCCTGGTGCTCGGCGAACGCATGCAGCCGCGCTATGTCGCGGCCGGGGCGCTTGGCTTTGTCGGCGTGCTGGTCACCGCCCAGGGCGCCCCCAGCTTCAGCGGCGACCGGCTGCTCGGGCTCGTCGCCGTGCTCTATGCCGCGGTCGCCTATGCCGCCTGTTCGGTGTTGCTGCGCGCTCGCGCCGCTGCCGACGGCGCGACCGTCATCACGCTGATGGGCGCCGCGGTACCAATGCTGCTGCTCAGCCCCGTCGCCATCGGCGCGCCGGCGCCTGACCTGTCGACGATCCTGTGGTTCATCGGCCTCGGCCTCGTCGGCAACATCGGCATCCAGCTGCTCGCCAAGGCCTATGTTCGGCTCGAGGCCCAGGCGTTGGCCGTGGTCGAGTTCACCGCGCTGCCCTGGGCCGCGCTGTTCGGCTGGGTCTTCTTCCAGGAACCGGTTCGGCCGCAGGTCTGGGCCGGCGCGGCGATTATCCTCGCCGCCTGCGTGTGGGCGTCGCGGCCGGAGCGGACCCCGGCCACCGCAACCTGACACTCTCCTCCCCCCTCGAGGGGGAGGAAATCACGCCGGCGGGTCGGCGATCATCGCGGTGAAGCTCGCCTCGGCGGCCAGCTTGCCGTTGACTTCGGCGCGGCCGGTGAACTTGCTGATGCGGCCGCGGTTCTGGGCGAATTCGACTTTCAGCTCGAGGATGCAGCCTGGTTCGACCGGCACCCGGAACTTGGCATTCTCGATCGCCATGAAATAGACGAGCTTGCCCTTGCCGGCGTCGCCCAGCGTCGTCAGCGCGAGCACGCCGGCGGTCTGCGCCAGCGCCTCCACGATCAGCACGCCGGGCATGATCGGCCGGCCGGGAAAATGCCCGGCAAAGAACGGCTCGTTGATCGTCACCGCCTTGATGCCGGTCGCCGAACGGCCGGGGACAATGTCCACGACCCGGTCGACGAGCAGCATCGGAAAGCGGTGCGGCAGCAGCGCCATCACGGCGAGGATGTCGGCGTCGGCGACCTTGACCGCCGCGCCGTCTTCCCCCGGCGTCACGCCGTTCGCTTCGCTCACCGCAGCTTTATCGTTCGCTTCGCTCACAGCGGCTTTGTCGTTCGCTTCGCTCACCGGGGCGCGGCAGGTGCCGCCGGTGCGGTCGACGACACGCGCGGCAGCGACTTGTCGAGACGCGCGACGACATCGTTGGTCACGTCGACCGACGCGCTATGCTGCAGGGTCGCGCCTTCTGCGAGGGCGATGCTGGCACCGCGCTCCTTCATGATCGCGGTGATGATCGGCTGGGCGCCGTCATTGATCTGCTTCAGCACATACTGGCGGCTGGCCTGGAAATCCTCGTTCCGCTTGGTCAGCTCGGCTTCGGCCTGCTGCTTGCGGGTGGTGAAATCCTTGACCTTGGCTTCCCACGCGGTGGCGGCGGCGCCGGGCGCGGTCGGGCGGGTCTGGCCGAGCGTCTGCTCTTCGGCACCGAACGAGGTGCGCAGCGACTGGACGCGCGACTGGATGCCATCGAGGCGGGTCTTCAGCTCGCCCTGGGCGATCTTGCCGGCGGCCGAGGTCTGGAACACCTGGTCCATGTCGACGATGATGATCACCGCCGGCGGCAGCGTCTGCGCGGCAACCGGGGCAGCGATCGGGGCGACAACGGCAGCGGTGCCGAGCGCCAGTGCAACAAGAAGCGTCTTCATCAGAATTGAGTCCCTACGTTGAATTGGAATGTTTGGGTGAAATCGCCTTCCTGCTTCAGCAAGGCCTTGGCAAGATCGAACCGGAACGGCCCGAACGGGGAATTCCACGACACGCCGACGCCGACCGCAAGGCGCGGGCTGGGCGAATCGCCGAGGAAGACTTCCTGGAAACCGTTCGGGAACTGGGCATTGGTACCGGCGGGAACACAGTTCGGGCCGACCACCAGCGTCGGGCCGTTCTGGCACGACAGGATCGGGCGCCTGACGTTCCAGACCGCGCCCATGTCGGCAAAGATCGACGGCCGCAGCCCCAGTTCCGCGCCGCTGGCGCCCAGCGGAATCTGCACCTCGGCCCGAGCCAGGTAATAGGCCTTGCCGCCCAGCGCATCGTCCTGGATGTTGTTGCGGTCGGTGATCAGCGTGCCGTCGGCGTTGAACGGCTGGCGCAGCACGCGCGGCCCGACGCCGCGGATGTTGAAGCCGCGCATCTGCGGCTGACCGAGGAAGAAGCGATCGGTCAGCAGCACGTCGCTGCCGCCATAGCCGAAGATCGCGCCGCCCTCGCCGCCCAGGTTGAGCACGAAGCCCGAGCCGAACAGCGCGTGATACCAGTCGTAGTTGACCCGGGTCCGCACATATTTGACGCCGGTCGGGATGCCGGCGAGATCCTGGCTGAGCGAAAAGCGCTGGCCTGCCGACGGCCGGCGCGGGTTGTTAACGGTGTTGTAGATGACCGAATAGCCGATGGACGAGACTGTGCGCTTGCCGAGCGCATCGCACAGGTAACGACCGGCCTTCAGAGGGTCGCAGGTCGACGCATCGGTGATCGGGAGCGGGCTGAAGAACACGTTCCGGTCGAGGCTGACGTCTTCGAACGACAGGCCATAGCGGAACGAGGCCGCCCAGAATTCCGTGATAGGGAAGCCGGTGCGGACCTGGAAACCGGTCGACGTCTGGTTGTACGTCGTGTTGCGGGTCGTGCCGATCTGGTTGAACGACCGGAAATCGCGGCGGAACACGTCGAAGCCCAGCGCCAGGTTCTTGCCGAACAGATAAGGCTCGGTAAAGCCGGCCTCGATCGACTTCGAAAAGCTCGAGATGTTGGCCGACGCGCGCAATTCCTGGCCGCGGCCACGGAAATTGCGCTGGCGGATTGACAGCGACAGGATGAAGCGTTCAAGGCTCGAAAAACCCGCCGAAACCTGCAGCTCGCCGGTCGGCTTTTCCTGCACATTGGCTTCGAGGATGACCTTGTCGGGCGACGACCCGGGCTTCTGCTCGATCTCGAGCTTGTCCTGGAAATAGCCGAGCCCGAGCAGGCGGTCGCGCGACCGCTTGACCTTGATGCTGTTGAACGCATCGCCTTCGGCCAGCCGGAATTCGCGGCGGATCACCGGATCGATGGTGACGGTGTTGCCGTTGACCTGCACCCGCTCGACATAAACCCGCGGCGCCTCCCCGATCTGGAAGGTGATGTTCATCTCGCGCTTTTCCTTGTCGCGATCGAACTGCGGCCGCACATCGGCAAAGGCATAGCCGAGCAGGCCGGCGGTCTCGGTCAGCCCCTCGACGGTGTTCTCGATCTTCTGCGCGTCGTACCAGTCACCCGGCTGGATGCGGATCAGCGGGCGGAATTCCTTGGGCTTGATGTCGCGGATCTGCGATTCCAGCTCGACCTTGCCGAATTTGTAGCGTTCGCCTTCATCGAGCACATAGGTGACAATGAAATCCCGGCCGTCCGGGGTCAGCTCGGCGACCGACGACACGACGCGGAAATCGGCATAGCCGTTGGTCAGGTAGAACTGCCGCAGCTTCTGCTGATCATACGCCAGTCGATCGGGATCATAGGTGTCGTTCGACGCAAAGAATTTCCAGGCGCGCGACTGGCGGGTCGCCATGGCGCCGCGGATCTTGCCCTCGTCGAACTTGCTGTTGCCGAGGATGTTGATCTGGCGGACCTTGGACTTCGGCCCCTCGTTCATCTCGAACACCACGTCGACGCGGTTCTGTTCGAGCTGGACGATCTTGGGCTCGACCGACGCTGCAAAACGCCCCGACCGGCGATACAACTCAAGGATGCGCCCGACATCGGCGCGCGCCTTGGATCGCGTGAAGATCTGGCGCGGCGCAAGGCGGATTTCCTCGCGGACCTTGTCTTCCTTGACCCGCTTGGCACCCTCGATGATGATCCGGTTGATCACCGGATTTTCCTTCACCTCGACCGTCAGCGCGCCATTGTCGTCGCGGATCGTGGCATCGGCGAACAGTTCCGACGCGAACAGCGCCTTCAGCGCCTGGTCGGTACGATCGCGGTCATAGCGATCGCCGATGTTGAGGTTGAGGTACGACCGGACCGTTTCGGGCTCCAGCCGCTCGGTGCCGCGGATCAGCACGGCGCGCACGACGCCGGCATTGGCCGGGGTCGCCGGCAGCGCCTGCTGCTGCGCCGCCTCGGCAGCGCGCGTCTCGGCCTCGGCCGACGGCGGCGCCGGCGGTGCCTCGGGCCTTGGCCGCGGCTGGGCCCACGCCGGCGAGGCCAGCATGGTCGAAATGAGCAGCGCAGACGCGGCGCGCGATACGCCGCGACGGGCCCCTGCCGGGCAATGATTCACGCTGCAACCGTCCTTGCTGCCACCACTAACGTCCAATTTTCGTAACACGACGCTCAACCCAGCCACCCTGCCAGCCGGTCCCAGAACCCGACCGACGCAAGATCATTCCAGGTCAGAACCACCATGAGCGACATCAGTGCGGCGAACCCCGACATGAAAGCCCATTCCTGCACCTTCGCGCCGATCGGCTGCCGCCTGACGGCTTCGATCGCGTAAAGCAACAGATGGCCGCCGTCCAGCATGGGGATGGGGATCAGGTTGATGAAGCCGAGGTTGATCGAAAAGAAGGCCATGAAGGCGATGAAGGCCAGCACGCCCAGCGACGCCTGCTGCCCGGTGACCTGCCCGGTCTTGATCGGCCCGCCGAGATCAGACAGCTGGCGTTCGCCCAGCACGACCTGGCGGATCGTGCGCGCGATGCTGCCGACGATGTCCCAGGTGTCGGTCACGCCATAGGCAAGCGCCCGGAACGGCCCGACCTTTTCGACGACCTGTGCCGACCGTGCGATGCCGAGCCGGCCGATCTTCGAGACATTCCCGAAGCGGTCCTTCATCTCGACCATGCGCGGCGTCACCGTCAACGCGATCTCCGCGCCGCCGCGCTCGATGGCCAGCACCAGCGGCTCGCCGGTGCCGGTCATCACCTGGTTGACGACATCCTCGAAGCGATCGACAGCGACGCCATCGATGCTGGTAATGCGATCGCCCTTGACGATGCCCGCCGCGGCGGCCGCGCTGCCCGGCATCACCTGTGACACGACCGGCGGGGTGAACGGATGGCCGAGCGCGACATAGAAGCCGGCGAGGATCAGGATGGCGAAGACGAAATTGATCGCCGGCCCGGCGGCGACGATGATCGCACGCTGCCACAGCGGCTTGAACACGAACAGGCCCTCGCGCTCATGCGCCGGCAGCGCCATGATCTCCGGACTGGGCTGGCTCGCCTCGTTCATGTCGCCGGTGAATTTCACATAGCCGCCGAGCGGGATGGCATTGACCTTCCAGCGGGTGCCGCGGCGATCATTGAAACCGAACAGTTCGCGCCCGAAACCGACGGCAAAGGCATCGATCTTCGTGTTGAACAGCCGGCCGGCGAGATAATGGCCGCCCTCGTGCACGACGACCAGCACCGCCACCATCAGCACATAGCTGGCGAGCGTGAAGACCAGGCTCGGCTGGGGCAGCAGTTCGGTCATCGCGTACGCTTCTCCACCTGGGTCGTCGCTTCCGCGCGTGCCGCCCGGTCGATCTCGACGACTTCATCGATGGACCCGACCGGTCCGGACGCCACACGGCCGAGTGTTTCAGCCACGATTGTGTCGATATCGAGGAAGCCGACTTGCCCCGCGATGAACGCCGCGACGGCGATCTCGTTGGCGGCGTTGAGGATGCACGGTGCCGAGCCTTCGGCGCGCATCGCGTCCCACGCGAGCTGCAGGCAGGGAAAGCGCTCAAGATCAGGTGCTTCGAACGACAAGTTGCCGATCTGCGCGAGGTCGAGGCGTGTGGCGGGCGTCGCGATCCGGTCGGGCCAGGCCATCGCATAGGCGATCGGAATTCGCATGTCGGGTGACCCAAGCTGGGCCAACACCGATCCGTCGACATATTCGACCATCGAATGCACCACCGATTGCGGGTGGATGATGACATCGAGCCGATCGAGCCCGACCGGGAACAGGTGATGGGCCTCGATGAGCTCCAGCCCCTTGTTCATCAGCGTCGCCGAATCGATCGAGATCTTGGCGCCCATCGACCAGACCGGGTGGTTGCAGGCATCCTTGACCGTCACTTGCGCCAGTTCGGCGCGGCTGCGCGTGCGGAACGGGCCGCCGCTGCAGGTCAGGATGATCTTTGCCACCCGATCCGGGCGGTCATGGTCGAAGACCTGGAACACGGCGTTGTGCTCGCTGTCGACCGGCAGCAGCACGGCGCCCGACGCTTTCGCCGCCGCCTTGACCACCGGCCCGGCGCAAACCAGCGTTTCCTTGTTGGCGATGGCGATGGTCGCGCCGCGGGTCACAGCCGCCATCGTCGGGCCCAGCCCCGCCGCGCCGACGATTGCAGTCAGCACGATGTCGCCCGGCCGCTGCGCCGCCTCGCACAGCGCCGCCGGGCCGGCACCGGTTTCGATGCCGGTGCCGGACAGCGCCGCCTGCAAATCGCCATGCAGCGCCGCGTCACCGATGGCGGCAAACCGCGCGCCCGACGCCCGTGCCGCCGCCGCCAGCCCGGCGACGTCGCTGTTGGCGGTCAGCGCCTCCACCTGCCAGCGCCCGGGATTGCGCGCGACGAGGTCGAGCGCCTGGCTGCCGACCGAACCGGTCGCGCCCAATATCGTCAATGTCCGTGTCATCCGGCCCAGCCTGTCGCCCAGAACACCGCCGCCGCGGCAACCGCCACCGGCACCAGCCCGTCGAGCCGGTCCATGACCCCGCCATGGCCCGGCAGCAAAGTCCCCGAATCCTTCACGCCGGCGCGGCGCTTCAGCCAGCTTTCGAACAGGTCGCCGAGCACCGACAGCACCGCCAGCCCGCCGGCTAGCCCGATGAACGTGCCCGCCATGATGCCGCCGCGCTGCGCCAGGTACCAGCTTGCCAGCCCGCCGGCGACAGCCATGGCGCCGACGATGCCGCCGATCGCGCCCGACCAGGTCTTGTTGGGGCTGATCGCCGGTGCCAGCTTCGGCCCGCCCAGCGACCGGCCGGTGAAATAGGCGACGATATCGGCCGCCCAGACGCAAACCAGGACATAGATGGTGACCACCAACCCGAGCGGCAGGCCGCGCAGCCAGATCATCGCGATCGCCGGCAGCCCGGCATAGAGCACGCCCAGCGCCGCCGATGCACCGCGGCCGGGCTCGACCCCGCGCGTGAAGATGCCGAGCGCCGCGGCACCGCCGGCGAGCAGCAGCACCGCCTCGCCGACAGGTTCCAGCGTCATCACCAGGATGGCGCCGGCGAGCAGCGCCAGCCCCGCCAGCCGCACGGTGCGCGGCAGCCGGTGCATCACCGACCATTCCATGAACATGACCAGCGCCCCGGCGGAGACCAGCGCGGTAAAGACGGTGCCGCCAAACCAGACTGCCGCCAGTGCCACCGCAACCAGCACCAGCCCGGTCACGACCCGCAGCATCAGGGGCTTCGCGCTAGCGCCCGCCAAAACGCCGCTCGCGGGTGGCGAATTCGGCCACGGCCTCGGCCAGCGCGGCGCGATCGAAATCGGGCCACAGCGTGTCGGTCGCGACGAACTCGGCATAGGCCGATTGCCATAGCAGGAAATTCGACAGCCGCATCTCGCCGGACGTGCGCAGCACCAGGTCGGGCGGCGGCAGCCCCGCGGTGTCGAGCCGGCCGGCCAGCGTGTCGATGGTGATCGCCGAAGGATCGATGACGCCGGCCGCGGCATCGGCGGCGAGCGCGCGTGCGGCGCGGACCATCTCGTCCTGGCCGCCGTAATTCAGCGCCATGATCAGCACCAGCTTGTCATTGCCCGCAGTCAGCGTCCGCGCGTCTTCGAGCAACTTCACAAGATCGGGCTTCAAGGCCTTCCAGTCTCCGATGAAATCCAGCCGCACGCCGTTCTTGTGCAGGTCCTTCACTTCGGACCGGATATAATGGTTGAGCAGCCCCATCAGGTCCGACACCTCGTCGGCCGGGCGCTTCCAGTTTTCGGACGAAAAGGCGTACAGCGTCAGCACCTCGATACCGAGATCGGGCGCCGCCTCGACGACACGCCGCACCGCCTCGACGCCGGCGCGATGGCCGGCGACGCGCGGCAACCGGCGCGCCTTCGCCCAGCGGCCATTGCCGTCCATGATGATGGCGAGGTGGCGCAGCACATGCGCCTCGCCACCGCCGCGCGGAGAGGCGATCGCCAGGCTCACTTGCCGAGGATTTCCTTTTCCTTGGCGTTGGCCGCGGCATCGATGTCGATGATCGCCTTGTCGGTGATCTTCTGGACTTCGGCTTCGAACTTCTTCTGTTCGTCCTGGCTGATCTTGCCTTTCTTTTCAGCAGCTTTCAGCACTTCCATGCCATCGCGGCGGACGTTGCGCGCGGCGATCTTGGCCTTTTCGGCATATGTCGAGGCGAGCTTGGCCATTTCCTTGCGGCGTTCCTCGGTCATGTCGGGGATCGGCAGGCGCAGCGTCTGGCCGTCGACGATCGGGTTGAGCCCCAGCCCCGCCGACCGGATCGCCTTGTCGACCGGCGTCACGTTGGACTTGTCCCAGACCTGGACGCTCAGCATCCGCGGCTCCGGCGCCGTCACCGTCGCCACCTGCGAAATCGGCATCGCCGAGCCATAGACCTCGACCGTCACCGGATCGAGCAGGCTGGTGTTGGCACGGCCGGTCCTGAGGCCGGCGAGATCATGCTTCAGCGCGTCGATGGCGCCGGTGCTGCGGCGCTCCAGGTCGGCCTTGAACGGGCCTGCTTCGAATTCAGCCATTGGCCATATCCTCGTTGGTCACGATGGTTGAGGTGCCCTCGCCCGCCAGCACCGCCGCCAGCGTGCCGGCCTCGCGGATGTTGAACACGACGATCGGGATGTCGTTGTCGCGGCACATGGACACCGCGCTTGCATCCATCACCTTCAGATTGTCCGCCAGAACCTTGGAAAAGCTCAAGGTTTCATAGCGCTTGGCCGTCGGCACCAGCTTGGGGTCGGCGTCATAGACGCCATCGACCGAGGTGCCCTTGAACAGCGCGTCGCAATTCATCTCGGCCGCCCGCAGCGCGGCGCCGGTATCGGTGGTGAAGAACGGGTTGCCGGTGCCGGCGGCAAAGATCACCACCCGGCCCTTCTCGATATGGCGCTCGGCGCGGCGGCGGATGTAGGGCTCGCACACCGATGGCATCGGGATCGCCGATTGCACCCGCGTCTCGATGCCGACATTTTCCAGCGCATTCTGCACGGCGAGCGCGTTCATCACCGTCGCCAGCATGCCCATGTAATCGGCGCTGCCGCGATCGAAACCCTTGGCCGCCGCCGCCAGCCCGCGAAAGATGTTGCCGCCGCCGACGACGAGGCACAGCTCATAGCCCGCGTCATGGGCGGATTTCACTTCGCCGGCGATGCGCGCCGTCTCGGCCGGGTCGATGCCATATTGGCCCGAGCCCATCAGCGCTTCGCCGGAGAGCTTGAGCAGGATTCGCTTGAAGCCGGACCGTGGCATGGCTGTGTCGATACTCCTGAAGGTCCGGATGGATTTGCGCGGCACCCTAGTGGCGCCGGGCGCCAGTGCCAAGCAACTTGGCGCCGGGCGCCAGTGCCGAGCCAAGTTGGGTGCCGCCGGCTGCTGCCGCCGGCACCCGATAGGCTCAGACGCCGGCCGCGGCTGCGACTTCGGCGGCGAAATCCTTTTCCTCGCGCTCGATGCCTTCACCGAGCTGGAGCCGGACAAAGCTGCTGATCGTGATCGGCGTGCCCGCTGCCTTGGCGGCATTGGCGACGATATCGGCGACCTTGGACTTGCCGTCGATGACGAAAACCTGCGTAAGCAGCGAGTTCTCCTGGGCGTATTTGCGCACGCCGCCCTCGATCATCTTCTCGATGATCTCGGCAGGCTTGCCCGAGGTCGCGGCCTTTTCACGGGCGATGGCGCGCTCGCGCTCGACCAGCGCCTGGTCGAGGCCGGTCTCATCGAGTGCCAGGGGATTGGCAGCGGCGATGTGCATGGCGATCTGCTTGCCGAGCGGCTCGAGCACATCGGCGGGTGCCGACGATTCAAGGCCGACGAGCACGCCGATCTTGCCGAGGCCCGATGCGGTCGCGTTGTGGACGTAGGACGTGACGACGCCTTCGCTGACTTCGACGATGGCGGCGCGGCGCAGCGACTGGTGCTCGCCGATGGTCGCGACATTGTGGGTCAGCTTGTCGTGCACGCTGCCGTCGCTCTCGGGGTACGATGCGGCGAGCAGGGTCGCGACATCGCTGCCGAGCTGCGAGGCAATGTCGGTCACGGTGCGCACGAAGCCCTGGAAGGTTTCGTTCTTGGCGACGAAATCGGTTTCCGAATTGACTTCGACCATCGCGCCGCGCTTGCCGGCGACGGTGACGCCGATCAGGCCCTCGGCGGCGGTGCGGCCGGCCTTTTTGGCGGCGGCGGCGAGGCCCTTGGTGCGCAGCCAGTCGACCGCGGCTTCCATGTCACCCGACGTCTCGTTGAGCGCCTTCTTGCAGTCCATCATGCCGGCGCCGGTACGGTCGCGCAGGTCCTTGACCATCGCTGCGGTGATATCGGCCATGTCGTGGCTCCCTTTTCTTGCGTGTCTGTGCAGCCGGGGGCACCGGCCGTCTCTACAATGTCATCCCGGCGAAGGCCGGGACCCATGAACCACCGGCCTCGCGGCAACGGGCGCACATGTGCAGCCACGTTCGTGGTTCATGGGCCCCGGCCTGCGCCGGGGTGACAGTCAAATTCAGGCGGTCGGCGTTTCCGCGGCGACATCCTCGACGGCAGCTTCCATCGTCGTCACCGGTGCGGCTTCGACAACAGCTTCCGGCTCGGCAGCGACAGGCTCGGCAGCGACCGGTTCCGCCATGGCGAATTCGACCGGTGCGACGTCCTGGGCGCCAAGGTCCATGCCCTGGTCGGCGGCGCGGCCCTGGCGGGCCTCGATCACCGTGTCGGCGATGGCGTTGACGTAAAGCAGAATGGCGCGGCTGGCGTCGTCATTGCCCGGCACCGGGAAGGCGATGCCCGAAGGATCGGTGTTGGTGTCGAGGATGGCGACGACCGGGATGCCGAGGACATTGGCTTCCTTGACCGCCAGCTCTTCCTTGTTGACGTCGATGATGAAGATGACATCGGGCAGCCCGCCCATGTCGCGGATGCCGCCGAGCGACAGCTCGAACTTGTCGCGCTCGCGGGTCAGCTTCAGCACTTCCTTCTTGGTCAGGCCCTGGGTGTCACCCGAAAGCTGCTCCTCGAGGGTCTTGAACTTCTTGATCGAGCCCGAAATCGTCTTCCAGTTGGTCAGCATGCCGCCGAGCCAGCGATGGTTGACGTAATGCTGGCCGCAGCGACGCGCGGCCTCGGCGATCGGGTCCTGCGCCTGGCGCTTGGTACCGACGAAAAGCACCTTGCCGCCGGCCTGGACCGTGCCGCGGACGAAATCGAGGGCGCGGGCGAACAGCGGCACGCTCTGCGACAGGTCGATGATGTGGACGCCGTTGCGGTCGCCAAAGATGTAGGGCTTCATCTTCGGGTTCCAGCGGTGGGTCTGGTGGCCGAAGTGGGCGCCGGCTTCCAAAAGCTGCGCCATCGAGACGACGGGTGCCGCCATAATATTCTCTCCTCTATCCGGTTGGTCCGCTGCAGGAGATGCCCGGCGATAAAGCCGGCACCGGATGGGTTGCCCCTGCATGTGGTTACCGACACGATTGCCGGAAGCGCGCCCATAGCGGCGGGGGCCGTTCGGGTCAAGCCGCGTCGTTGCCGTTGCGGCAGCGCGATGATAGTATCGCGCGACGGGCAAGGGAGTTCCGCGACCATGACGTCACTGTCCGGCGCCCGCCCCGTCACCTTCATCATGACCGCCGACGCCGACCGCTCGCGCGCCTTTTACGCCGGCACGCTGGCACTGCCGCTCGGCCCGCAGGACGATTTCGCCACCGTCTACGACCTCGGCGGCGCGACGCTGCGGGTGACCGAAATTGCCGGCTGGGCGGGCAGCCCGCACCCGGCGCTGGGATGGCACGTCGCCGACATCGCCGCCACCGCCCGGGCGCTCACCGACAAGGGGGTCACCTTCACCATCTACGAAGGTTTCGGCCAGGACGACCTCGGCATCTGGACCGCGCCTGATGGCAAGGCCAAGGTCGCGTGGTTCAACGACCCCGACGGCAACGTGCTCAGCCTCACCCAAAGCTGACCCGCCTCCCCCTCAGGGGGGAGGCGACTCGCGCACCAGCGCGGCGGGGGGGGGTGGTCCGCATGCAGCCACCCGAGCTCGCCGCTAACCGAGCCCCTTACCGCGGCGCCACCCGCAGCAGCTTGCCGTTGCTGTCGTCGGTCAGCAGGTACAGCGCGCCGTCCGGCCCCTGCACCACGTCGCGAATGCGTTCGGCGCGATCGGTCAGCAGCCGTTCCTCGCCAACGACGCGGTCGTTCTTCAGCACCAGCCGCACCAACGCCTTCGACGACAGCCCGCCGATGAAGACATTGCCGCGCCATTCGGGGAACAGCGACCCCGAATAGATCGTCATTCCCGATGGCGAGATAACCGGATCCCAATAATAGACCGGCTGCTCCAGCCCGGGCTTCGCGGTGATTGCCTGGCCGATCGGCTTGCCCGAATATTCCTCGCCATAGCTGATCGTCGGCCAGCCATAATCGGCGCCGCGCTTGACGAGGTTGAGCTCGTCACCGCCCTGCGGCCCCATCTCGACCTCCCACAGCCGGCCCTGGCCATCGAGCGCCGCCGACAGGATGTTGCGATGCCCCTTGGACCAGATGCCGGGCTGTGCCGTCTTGTCGCCCGCCCAGGGGTTGTCCTTGGGCAACGAGCCGTCGCGATTGATCCGCACGATCTTGCCGAAATGGCTGTCGAGGTTCTGCGCCTGCACGCGGCCTTCCATCACCGACCGCTCACCCAGCGTCACGAACATCGTGCCATCGGCGGGGAACACCAGCCGGCCGCCGATATGCTTCGTCGAGGTGATCGTCGGCTGCATGCGGAACAGCACCTGGATATCGGTCATCGCCGGCGCCGCGGCGCTGCCGCCGAGCTTGCCGCGCGCCACCGCCAGGCCCAGGCCGTCGCCGCGCGGCTCGGCATAGGTCCAATAGACATGGCCGTCGCCCGGTACCGCGACGCCCATCATGCCGACCTGGTCGCGCGCCACGACCGGCGGCAGGCCCGAAACCGGTGCTGACTTCTTGCCGTCCTTGTCGATGATCAGCAGCGAGCCCGCCGCCTTTTCACTGACCAGCATGCGCCCGTCGGGCAGGAACGCCAGCCCCCAGGGCTTGTTCAGCCCCGTCGCGATCTCCGTTACCGCCGGCGCCGTCCTGCTGGCGACCTTGGTCGCGCGGGTCTGCCCGGCAAAGGCCGGCTTGAAGTCCGGAACATTGGGCGCGCCCTGCGCCACCGGCGCGGCACAGGCGGAGGTGGAGATCAGGGATGCGGAGGTTAGCAGGGCAAAAAACAGGGTGCGCACGCGACGTGTTCCTTTTGCAGATGACAACGAGTTAATGTCGCAACGCATGAACTGTCCATTCGGATGAACAACGACAATCGGTCGCGGTGCCCTGCCGCGAGCGCCCGGCGTGCAATGCAGCGCGCCGACAGGGGAAAAGCGTCGCGGCAAAACCGCGCCGTGACGTCAGACGGGGTCGGGCGGCCCAGCCACCCGCCCCGCTGGCCGAGCTTGCGCCTGTCGGCGCGCGGCCCGCGCGCGCGCGGCGCTGCGCTAGTGCTGCGTCGCCGGCATCCGCACGATCAACCCGTCGAGATCCGCCGAAGCCTTGATCTGGCACGCCAGCCGGCTGTTGTCCTGCAGCCCGTCCGCCAGGTCGAGCATGTCGCATTCCAGCTCCGACTTTTCGCCGGTCTTCGCTTCCCACGCCGGGTCGATATAGACGTGGCAGGTCGCGCAGGCGGCATTGCCGCCGCAATCGCCGTCGATGCCGGGCACGCCATTGCCCAGCGCGCCCTCCATCAGCGAGACGCCGTCGGCGACCTGCACGGCGTGCTCGGTGCCGTTGAATTCGACATAGGTGATCGTTGCCATTGCTGGTCCTGCAGATAATGCGTTGAAATCAGGCCGGGATACGGACCATCAGCGACTTGTAGCCCTTGACGAAAGCCGACGGCACCCGTTCCGGCTCCGCCACCACCTCGATCGTGTCGAAGCGCTTGACGATCTCTTCCCACAGGATCTTCAGCTGCAGCTCGGCCAGGCGATTGCCGACGCAGCGGTGGATGCCGAAACCGAACGACATATGCTGGCGGGCGCGCGGCCGGTCGATGATGAAGGCATCGGGGTTCTCGATCGCCCGTTCGTCGCGGTTGCCCGAGACGTACCACATGATGACCTTGTCGCCTTTGCGGATGTGCTGGCCGCCGAGGATGGTGTCCTCCAGCGCCGTGCGCCGCATGTGCGCCAGCGGCGTCTGGTAGCGGATGATCTCCGACACCATCGGCTCGATCAGCTCGGGATTGGCGCGCAGCTTGGCGTATTCGGCCGGGTTCTTGTTGAGGAAATACAGCCCGCCGGTGATCGAGTTGCGGGTCGTGTCGTTGCCGCCGACGATCAGCAGCACGAGATTGCCCATGAACTCCATCGGCGGCATGTTCCGCGTCGCCGGATTGTGCGCGAGCATGGAGATCAAGTCGCCCTTGGGCTCCGGATCGTTCACCCGTTCGTTCCACAGGCCCATGAATTCCTGCAGCATGCCGAGCAGCACCGCCTGGCGCTCCTCCTTCTGCAGATTGCCGGGCACTTCGGGATCGGCGGTGGCAATGTCGGACCAATAGGTCAGCTTGCGGCGATGTTCCTGCGGGAAATCGAACAGCGTCGCCAGCATCCGGCTGGTCAGCTCGATCGAAACCTTGTCGACCCAGTCGAACACCTCGCCGCGCGGCAGGCCGTCGAGGACCTCCTGCGTGCGGCTGCGGATCAGCCCCTCGAAATCGGCGAGATTCTGGCCCGATACGATCGGGTTGACGGCCTTCCTCTGCACGTCATGCTTCGGCTGGTCCATGGCGATGAACATCGGCATGATGAAATCGCTGTCCATGTCGAACAGCGTGATGCCGCCCAGATGCGCATCCGACGAAAACACCTGGTGGTTGGTGTCGACCGCCATGATGTCGGCCCAGCGCGTCACCGACCAATAGCCGCGGTGGCGTTCCTTGTTGAGCGCCGTGAAATGGATCGGCGCCTCGTCGCGCAGCCGCTTGAAGAACGTCCAGTGCGTATCGGTTTCCCACCACAGCGGATCGGCGATATCGACTTCGTCCAGCGGCGCCGCCTGCAGATAGGCGGTCAGCGTGCCCGGCTGGTGATCGGCGAGCGCCGGGCGGATCCGCGGCGGCAGCGGCCACTGCGGCGGCGCTTCTTCACGCGACAGGGTATGCTGGCTCGCCATATCACTCTCCCACTGACGCCCTCGGCGCTTCTTAAGTGCGGTCCTACACTACGCACGTTTCAAGTGCCACTCATATTTTGCCGAAAGGACGGCGATTGTCGAGTGCCCCGCCGATGCGGCATGGTAGGGCGACAGGGGGCGCAGAATGACCGACATCGGAGCCTTGGTCGTCGAAATCGCCGCCCGCATGGCGGCGCAGCCCGAACGCGGCCGCGTCGCCGACTATATTCCGGAACTCGCCAAGGTCTCCGCCGATCACTTCGGCCTGGCGGTGATAACGGCCGATGGAACCGAACATGTCGCCGGCGATGCCGACCAGTGTTTTTCGATCCAGTCGGTCAGCAAGGTCTTCGCACTGGTGGAGGCACTCGGCAGCTGCGGCAACCGGGTCTGGGATCGCGTCGGTCGCGAGCCATCGGGCAGCGCCTTCAATTCGATCATCCAGCTCGAGCTCGAACAGGGCCGGCCGCGCAACCCGTTCATCAACGCCGGCGCCCTCGCCGTCACCGATCTCATCGCCAATCGCGCCGACAGCGACGGCGCCGGGATCGGCGACATCCTGCGGCTGGTCCGCCGCCTCGCCGGCGACGACAACATCGCCGTCGACGGCGCCGTCGCCGGTTCGGAGGCCGCCACCGGTTTCCGCAACGCCGCGCTCGCCAACTACATGCGCGCCTTCGGCACCATCACCGGCCCGGTGGCGGCGACGCTCGACGTCTATTTCCACCAATGCGCCATCGCCATGTCGTGCCGGCAACTGGCCCGCGCCGGGCGCTTCCTCGCCCATGGCGGCGTCGATCCGGCGAGCGGCCAGACCATCGTCCCGCCGGAACGCGCCCGCCGCATCAATGCCCTGATGCTGACCTGCGGCCACTATGACGCCTCGGGCGAATTCGCCTTTCGCGTCGGGCTGCCGGCCAAATCCGGCGTCGGCGGCGGCATCCTCGCCATTGCCCCGGGCCGCGCCAGCATCGCCGTCTGGTCGCCCGGCCTGTCGCCACAGGGCAACAGCCTGCGCGGCACCGAGGCGCTCGAGCACCTCGCCCAGGCGATGGGCTGGAGCGTGTTCAACCCCGATGTCTGAACGCCGGCGGTCATCGTGACACATTGCCGCCGCGCCGCGATGGCCTAAGTGCGACCAATGGCGCCTCCCCTGCCCCCCAACCCTGCCAAGTCCCGGGGTCGCGCCGTCCCCCGTGGCCGGCTGTCACGCCTCGCCGCCTTCGGCAGCATGGGCGCCGGTGTCGCCGGCAGCCTGATCAGCGGCGGTGCCCGCCAACTGGCGCAGGGCAAGCGCCCGACGGTCGCCGGCCTGCTGCTCACCCCCGCCAACGCCACCCGCATCACCAGCCAGCTCGCCAATCTGCGCGGTGCCGCGATGAAGATGGGCCAGCTGATGTCGATGGGCGGCGCCGAGTTCCTGCCGCCCGAACTCGGCGACATCCTCGGCCGGCTGCGCGCCGATGCCCAGCACATGCCGCCGAAACAGCTCGAATCGGTGCTCGATGCCAGTTGGGGCCGGGGCTGGCGGGCACGCTTCGCCCGCTTCGACGTCCGGCCGATCGCCGCCGCCTCGATCGGCCAGGTCCACCGCGCCCAGACCCGCGACGGCCGCGACCTCGCCATCAAGATCCAGTATCCCGGCGTGCGGCAGAGCATCGACAGCGACGTCGACAATGTCGCCACGCTGATCCGCCTGTCGGGCCTCGTCCCCGCCGCCATCGACCTGGCGCCGATGTTGTCGGAGGCCAAGCGCCAGCTTCACGAGGAAGCCGATTACCAGCGCGAGGCCGGCTGCCTCGCCGAATTCGGCGCGCTGCTCGCCGATTCCGCCGATTTCACCGTGCCGGCGCTGCACGCCGACCTGACGACCCGCGACGTGCTGGCGATGTCCTATGTCCGCGGTGTCGCGGTGGAGAGCCTCGACGACGCCCCGCAGGCCACCCGCGACCGCATCATGACGCTGCTGATCGGGCTGCTGCTGCGCGAATTGTTCGACTGGCAGGTCATGCAGACCGACCCGAATTTCGCCAACTACCGCTACGATCACGAGGCCGACCGGCTGGTGCTGCTCGATTTCGGCGCCACCCGCCGCTTCGGTCCGGAGATCGCCGACCGCTATCGCCGGCTGATGATCGCCGGCCTCGCCGCGGACCAGGCCACCGCCCGGCCTATGCTGCAGGCGGCGATGCAGGACATCGGCTTCTTCGGCCCCGACACGCCGGCACGCCACCAGGACAGCATCATCACCATGTTCGAACAGGGCATGCAGCCGCTGCGCGCCACCGGCCGCTTCGATTTCGTCATGGGCGACATGCTCGGCGACATGCGCGACCGCGGCCTCGATATCGCGAAAGACCGGGATTTCTGGCACATCCCGCCGATCGACACGCTGTTCCTGCAGAGGAAGTTCGGCGGCATCTACCTGCTCGGCAACCGCCTGCAGGCCAACATCGACATGGCAGCCCTGCTGGCGCCGTATCGCTGAACCAGCAGCGCACCCCACCCTGTCACCGTATCGCTGAACCGGCAGCGCACCCCTCCCTGTCACCCCGGCGCAGGCCGGGGCCCATGAACCACAGGCTGCGGGAGTTAAGCACCGCCCGCGCCGAAGAGTGTGGGCCATGGGCCCCGGCCTGCGCCGGGTTGACAGAGGCAAACCCACGTTGACATTATCTCCCATTTGGTTATGCGGGATAGCAATCCGCTCTTTGACATTGCCAGCAACGACAACCCCTCGCGGCCCAAGATATATCTTGGCTGCACGCCATCCTGACACGGTGACTTTCGCGACTTTTGATGGATTTCGGCACTGCCGCCACATGCCATGATGCCCCACCAACCGGGAGCGCCCTCATGCCCAGCCGCCGCATCTACGCCTTGAGCGTCGCCGCCGTGTACCCCGCCTGTGTCGCGAAGGCCGGGAAGAAAGGCCGCTGCCGCGCCGAAGTCGACGAACTCGCCAAAGGCCGATGGCGAAGATCCTGCGCAGCGAACCGCAGTTGCAGGTACAAATGCCGTGAAGGCACCAGGAACCCGCTCAGGCTGAGCTTGTCGAAGCCGGTTCGGGGGACGGTTCGGGGGACGCATCACGGCCGGGCTTCGACAAGCTCAGCCTCAGCGGTCCGATCCTTGCAATGGCGCTAGCCGACCAGCGCCAGTCGCGGCGGATCGAGCACCTCCGAAGCCACCCGCTCCGCGCCGAACGCCCGTGCCACCCGCGCCATCAATTCGGCATCGAGCAGATAGTCGCGGCCCAGCCAGACCCGCGCCACCCCGGCCGCCGTCGGCACTTCGGCAACCAGTTCGCCGCGACCCTTGCCGCGCGCATCGGTCACCAGCGCCGCCAGCTGCGGCACCTCGCCGGCGTCGCCGATGCCGACGACCAGCCGCCCGCGGGCGCGTTTCGCCATGTCCGAGAGCAAGGTAAGACCGCGCAGCGTCACCCGCGGCACGTCCTCGCCCTCCCGCCACATCAGTTCGGCCTGGACCAGCACCGATGGCGAATCCCCGGCCACCGCCTCCAGCCGCGCCTGGGTGTCCTCGTCGAAACAGCTGGCGACATATTGGCCCGACCGGTCCGACAGGGTGATCAGCAGATAGCGGTTGCTGCCCCGCCCGGAGCCGCCGTTCTGCGGCGTCCGCCAGCGGATCTCCTCGATCAGCCCGGCCATGACGACGCCGCGCTTGCCGCCGCCGCCGAGGGTCGGCAGCGCCGCCACCTCGGCAAAGCTCAGCGCGCCCTGCGCATCGAGCACCGGCCGCCACGCCTCGACCGGATGGCCGGAGAAGTAGAAGCCGAACGCCTCCTTTTCCTGCGCCATCGTCTCGGCCAGCGTCCAGCTTGCGTTGGGCACCAGCATCGCCAGCCCCTGGTCCGTGCTCTCCCCGAACAGCGCCGTCTGTGCCGATTCGCGCGCCGCCGCCGCCGCCTGCGCGGTGCCGAGGATCGCCTCCGCCAGCATGTGCACCCCGGCGCGATTGGGCTCGATCCCGTCGAAGCAGCCGGCGGCGATCAGGCTCTCCAGCTGCCGCTTGTTGAGCAGCTTGGGGTCCACCCGCTTCGAGAATTCGGGCAGCGAGGCATAGCCGGGACCGCGCCCGGTGACGACGACCTCCATCGCCCGCTCGCCGACATTCTTCAGCGCCGCCAGCGCATAGCGGACGACGAATTTCTCGCCCTGCTGCTCCACGGTGAAATCGGCCTGCGAGGCGTTGATGCATGGCGGCAGGACGGTCACGCCGCTGCGCCGCGCATCCTCCGAAAATGCCGCCAGCCGGTCGGTATTGTCGATGTCATAGGCCATCGACGCGGCATAGAATTCCTGGGGGTAATGCGCCTTCAACCAAGCGGTCTGGTAGCTGACCAGCGCATAGGCGGCGGCGTGCGACTTGTTGAAGCCATAGTTGGCGAACTTCAGCACCAGGTCGAAGATCGCCGACGCGGTGTCCTTCTCGATGCCGTTGGTGGCGGCGCCTTCGGCAAAGCGCTCCTTCTGCGCCACCATCTCGGCGTGGATCTTCTTGCCCATGGCGCGGCGCAGCAGATCGGCTTCACCGAGGCTGTAGCCGGCCAGCGTCCTGGCGATCTGCATCACCTGCTCTTGGTAGACGATGATGCCGTAGGTCTCGCGCAGGATCGGCTCCATCAACGGATGCAGCAGCGCCACCGCCTCGCGGCGATGCTTGCGCGCCGCAAAGCTCGGGATATTGTCCATCGGGCCCGGCCGGTAGAGCGCGCCGAGCGCGACGATGTCGCCGAAGCAATCGGGCCGGACCTGGCCGAGCGCCCGTCGCATGCCTTCCGATTCGAACTGGAACACCCCGACCGTATCGGCCCGCGCCAGCAGCGCGAACACCGCGGGATCATCGAGCGGCAGCGTGTTCCAGTCGACGGTGATGCCGCGGTTGGCCAGCAGCTTGGCGGCGCGGTCGAGCACCGACAGCGTCTTCAGCCCGAGGAAGTCGAACTTGACCAGCCCGGCCTTTTCGACCGCCTTCATTTCGAACTGGGTGACCGGCATGTCCGATCGCGGATCGCGGTACAGCGGCACCAGCTGGCTGAGCGGCCGGTCGCCGATGACGACGCCGGCGGCATGGGTGGAACTGTGCCGCGGCAAGCCTTCCAGCTGCAATGCGATCTCGATCAGCCGCTTGACCTTGGGATCGCGGTCGCGCTCGGCGATGAACTCGGGCAGGCCAGGATAGCGCTTGCCGTCCTTGTCCTTGCCCTGCCCCAACGTCCGCGCCAGCGTCCACGGGTCGGTCGGGTGGCTCGGCACCATCTTGGCCAGCCGGTCGATCTGGCCATAGGGCATCTGCAGCACGCGGCCGACGTCCTTGAGCACGGCGCGCGCCTTCATCTTCCCGAAGGTGATGATCTGCGCGACCTGGTCGCGGCCATAGCGCTGCTGGACGTATTTGATTACCTCGACGCGCCGCGTTTCGCAGAAATCGATATCGAAGTCGGGCATCGACACGCGGTCGGGATTGAGGAAGCGTTCGAACAGTAGGCCGTGTTCGAGCGGATCGAGGTCTGTGATGGTCAGCGCCCAGGCGACGACCGAGCCGGCACCCGAACCACGGCCCGGCCCGACCGGGATGCCATGTTCCTTGGCCCAGGCGATGAAGTCGGCAACGATGAGGAAATAGCCCGGAAAGCCCATGGCGTTGATGACGCCGAGCTCGAACGCCAGCCGCTCGCGATAGGGTGTCGCCGCCTCGCCATCGATCCCGAGCGTCGCCAGCCGCTTGGCCAGCCCGGCCTCGGCGGCGGCGACCAGCGCCGGGTCCTCGCTCATGCCATCGGTGGCCATGCGCGGCAGGATGGGCTTGCGCGACGGCGCCGCGACCGCGCAGCGCTGGGCGACGACGACGGTGTTGGCGATGGCCTCGGGCAAGTCGGCAAAGGCCTTGCGCATCTCGTCGGCGGATTTCAGCCGGTGCTGCGGGTTGGACCGGCGCCGCTCCTCGGCCTCGACATAGGCCGAATCGGCGATGCAGAGCAGCGCGTCATGCGCGATATGGACGCGTTCATCGAGGAATTTTACCGGGTTGGTGGCAACGATCGGCAGGTCGTGCGCCGTCGCCAGCCGCAGCAACCCGGCCTCCGACCGCTGCTCGATCGGCTCGCCCGAACGGCTGATCTCGACATACAGCCGCCCCGGAAACAGCCGCATCAGCGCCGCGGCATAGTCCTCATGCGGCTGCCCATCGGCGAGCAATCGCGCCAGCGCGCCATCGGCACCGCCGGTCAGGCAGATCAGGCCGTCGGTCCGCCCTTCGAGGTCGGCCAGCAGCAGATGCGGCTCCTCGGTCGGATCGACGCCAAGATGCGCCTGGCTGACCAGCGAAATCAGATTGTCATAGCCGGTGCTGTCCTGGGCATGCAGCACCAGCCAGTCGTTGACCGGCCGGGTCAGCGCGGTCCGCGATCCCGGCCGCTCGACAGCGACCATGGCGCCGATGATCGGCTGGACCCCGGCATCCTTGGCGGCATAGGAAAAATCCATCGCCGCGAACATGTTGCCGCGATCGGCCAGCCCCGCCGCCGGGAACAATCCGCGCCGGCACGCCTTCGCCAGGTCCTCGGGCTGGATCGCGCCCTCCAGCATCGAATAGGCCGATTGCAGGCGCAGATGGACAAAGCCGGCATGGGCGCTGGTCGAAAAAGGCTTCGGCGATCGCATGGTCGGATGATGGGGCTTTCGGGCGATTCCGGGAAGGCCCGGCGGCGGAGTTATCCACGGCAAAGTCAAATGGTCGCCAGCCGCCCCTCGTGCAACGTCACCACCCGGTCCATCTGCTTCGCCAGCGCGAGATTGTGGGTCGCCACCAGCGCGGCGCTGCCCTGCCCGCGCACCAGCGCCAGGAACTCCGCCAGCACCTTGGCCGCGGTCGCCTCGTCGAGGTTGCCGGTCGGTTCGTCGGCGAGCACCAGCACCGGCTTGTTGGCCAGCGCCCGCGCCACGGCGACGCGCTGCTGCTCGCCACCCGACAGCTGCGACGGCCGATGGCTCAGCCGGTCACCGAGGCCGAGCGCGGTCAGCAGCTCGTCGGCACGCGCCGACGCGGCCACTTCGGACCGCCCGGCGACCAGCCCCGCCAGCATGACATTCTCGCGGGCGCTGAAATCCGGCAGCAGGTGGTGAAACTGGTAGACAAACCCCAGCCGGTCGCGCCGCACCCGCGTGCGGCCCGCATTGTCGAGCGCCTCGACCCGCTCCCCGGCGATGCTGATGGCGCCCTGGAAGCCGCCCTCGAGCAGTCCCACCGCTTGCAGCATCGTCGACTTGCCCGATCCCGACGGCCCCAGCAGCGCGACGATCTCGCCGGCGTTGACGCCAAGGTCGACGCCCTTCAGCACTTCGATCGTCGTCGAGCCTTGCGTGAAGCTGCGGCGCAGGCCCTCGACCTGCAGCACCGGGCTATTCATAGCGCAGCACCTGCACGGGATCGGTGCTCGCCGCCTTCCACGCCGGATACAGCGTCGCCAGGAACGACAGCAGCAGCGCCAGCAGGACGATGCCGACAACCTCGATCGGGTCGGTCTTGGCCGGCAGCTCGGTCAAATAGCGGACCGACGGGTCCCAGATATTGGTGCCGGTCATCGCCGACACCCCCGACACGATCGGGCCGCGGAACGCCAGCAGTGCAAAGCCGAGCACGCAGCCGAGCGCGATGCCGAGCCCGCCGATCAGCGTGCCGACGGTCATGAACACCCGCATCAGCGCAATGCGGCTGGCGCCCATGGTGCGCAGGATGGCGATGTCGCGGGTCTTGGCGCGGACCAGCATGATCAGCGACGACAAGATATTGAAGACGGCGACGAGGATGATGATCGACAGCACCCAGAACATCACCGTGCGCTCGACGACCAGCGCCGAGAACAACGCCGAATTGGTCGATTTCCAGTCGCTGACGATGGCCTGGCCGGCGATGCTCGGCCCGATCGGCGCCAGGATCTGCCCGACGCGGTCGGGATCGACGGTCATCACCTCGACCATGCCGACGGCGTCGCCGAGCCTTAGCAGCGTCTGCGCGTCGCTCATCGGCATGACGACAAAGGCCTTGTCATAATCGAAGATGCCGACCTCGAAGACCGCGACGATGCGATAGGCGACGATGCGCGGCACGGTGCCGAACGGCGTCGACTCGCCCTGCGGATTGATCAGCGATATCTGGTCGCCGATGCGGGCGCCGAGCGCTTCCGCCAGCCGCGCGCCGATGGCGACGGTGTTGCTGCCGGGCTGCAGGTTCCGCAACGTGCCGGCGACGACATTGTCGGCAATGACGGGCGTGCCGTTGATGTCGGCAAGCGTCATGCCGCGCACCAGCACACCCTCGACGCGGCCGCCGAAACTGCCCATCAGCGGCTGTTCGATCAGCGGCGTCGCGCTGGTGACGCCGGGCAGCGCCTTCAACCGCGCCTGCAGCGGCTGCCACGCCTCGATGCGCCCGCCATAGCCCTGGACGACGGCATGGCCGTTGAGCCCCAGGATGCGATCGAACAATTCGGCGCGAAAACCGTTCATCACCGACATGACCGCGATCAGCGCCGCGACGCCCAGCGCCACGGCGATCAGGCTGATCGACGCGACGAGGAAGATGAACCCCTCGCCGCGCCCGGGCAGCAGATACCGCCGCGCGATCATGCGTTCATAGCGGGTGATCACGCGGTCAGCTGCTCCACCGCCGCGTCGATGCCGACTTCGGTCTTGTCGCCGCCGCGGCGCTTCAGCTCGACGACGCCATTGGCGATGCCCTTGGGCCCGACGACCAGCTGCCATGGGAGCCCGATCAGGTCGGCGGTGGCGAACTTGGCGCCGCCACGCTCGTCGCGATCGTCATAGAGCACCTCGACACCCGCCGCGGTCAGCCGGGCATACAGGCCATCGGCCGCCGCCGCACAGGCGGCATCATCGGCGCGCAGGTTGATCAGCGCGACCTTGTACGGCGCCACGGCCTCGGGCCAGATGATGCCGTCCTTGTCGTGGCAGGCCTCGATGATGGCGCCCATCAGGCGGGACACGCCGATGCCATAGCTGCCCATCAGCGGCGTCACCGGCTGGCCGTCGGGGCCCTGCACCGTCACGCCCATGGCCTTGGTGTACTTGTCGCCGAAATAGAAGACCTGGCCGACCTCGATGCCCTTCGACTGCTTCAGTGCCGCCCCGGCCACAGCCTCGGCGGCGGCATCGCGCTTTTCATCGGTGGCGGCATAATCGGCGTTGAGGCCATCGATATAGGCCTCGAGCGCGCCGGCATCGTCGGCATCGATATGGTCGGTATCGCGGCCCTTTTCCCAATTTTCGTGGTAGAACACATCGCTCTCGCCGGTCGGTGCCAGCACGATGAACTCGTGGCTCAGGTCGCCGCCGATCGGGCCGGTGTCCGCCTGCATCGGGATGGCGTGAAGGCCCATGCGGGCGAACGTACGCATATAGGCGATGAACATGCGATTATAGCTGTGCCGCGCCCCGGCGAAATCCGCATCGAAGCTATAGGCGTCCTTCATCAGGAACTCGCGGCCGCGCAGCACGCCAAAGCGCGGGCGGACCTCGTCGCGGAATTTCCACTGGATCTGGTAGAGGTTGCGCGGCAGGTCGCGATAGCTTTTGGCGCCATTCTGGAAAATGACGGTGAACAGCTCCTCGGCGGTCGGGCTGAACAGCATCTCGCGGTCGTGTCGGTCGATGATACGCAGCATCTCGGGGCCATAGGCTTCATACCGGCCCGACTGCTTCCACAGCTCGGCGGACTGGATCGTCGGCATCAGCACCTCGATGGCGCCGGCGCGATCCTGCTCCTCGCGGACGATCTGCTCGATCTTTTTCAGCACGCGCAGCCCGAGCGGCAGCCAGGCATAGATGCCGGCGGCGGTCTGCCGAATCATGCCGGCGCGCAGCATCAACTGGTGCGAGACGACCTGGGCGTCGCCGGGGGTTTCCTTGAGGACCGGCAGGAAATAGCGGGAGAGGCGCAATGTCTGGTCTTTCGATGGCGGCAAGCGGCCGCTGCCGGGCGCGTGTAGCATGGCCACGGCCCGGTGCAATCAGCGGCGCCACCGCAGGGGCTGTTGCAACGCCGCCACAGTCGGCAGGGAAGTGCAATGAAGCGACACGTTCACTGCCGTAAGTCAGTGACTTGGGACGCGGAACGGCCTAACAGAATCACCAAGACAAGGCGAAAGCCGGTCTTCACGGAGAACGGCCTTACGGCCTGAAACCATGCTGCGCCCCGCAAGGGGTAGCGCTCGCCGGATGGGGATTGGGGGCTTTGTCCACTCCGGTGAAGTGGTTTCCAGGATAAGAGGTCTCGTCACGGGAATGCCCGGGTGCGCTGCCGCACCCGGGCATTTTCGCGTCTGGTGCCGGTGTGCTGCCCGCCCCCTCGCCTTTTCGTGCATGGCGCCGCCCCGCCGCCGCTGCCAGACACGGCCGGCACAGCAACGGGGAACATCGCCATGGAACATGCCACCGCCACGCGTGAGGGTCACACGCTGATCGTCACCATCAACCGCCCGGATCGCATGAACGCGCTGCACCCGCCGGCCAATGCCGAGCTGGCGCAGATCTTCGACGATTTCGCCGCCGATCCCGAGCTCTGGGTGGCGATCATCACCGGCGCCGGCGAGCGGGCCTTTTCCGCCGGCAACGACCTGCGCTGGCAGGCGGAGGGCAATGCCGTGACGGTGCCGCCGACGGGCTTTGCCGGGCTGACCTCGCGCTGGGACCTCGACAAGCCGGTGATCGCCGCGGTCAACGGCGTCGCGATGGGCGGCGGCTTCGAAATCGCGCTGGCCTGCGACATCATCATCGCGTCCGACAACGCGACCTTTGCCCTGCCCGAGCCCAAGGTCGGCCTGGCTGCGCTGGCCGGCGGCCTGCACCGGTTGCCACGCACCATCGGCGTCAAGCGCGCCATGGGCATGATCCTGACCGGGCGCAGCGTCCCCGCGGAGGAAGGCGTCGCGCTCGGCTTCGTCCATGCCGTGGTGCCGCAGGCGGAATTGCTCGATGCGGCACGGGCACTGGCGGCGCAGATCTGCGCGCTGTCGCCGATGTCGATTCGCGCCTCGAAACAGGTCGTCGCCCGCAGCCTCGACACCGCATCGCTGCAGGAAGCCTATGAGGGCCAGATGAAGCACCCGGCGGTGGCCGCGCTGTGGCGCAGCGAGGATCTGAAGGAAGGCCCACTGGCCTTTGCCCAGAAGCGCAAGCCCGAGTGGAAGGGGCGATAGCCTCGTTCGGACCACGCCGGACCGACCATGCAAGAAGGCCGCCGGGTTGCCCCGACGGCCTTCACATTGCCGGTTTACGAACCGGAGATGGCGCTGAGTTCAGACCGTTGCGATTCCCACCGCAACCACCAACGCACCGGACCGTAACGTGTGACAATGAGACATCCGATCACCTCCTTTCGTATTGTTGAACACAGCCAGCAATGTCAGAGACGTCGCCGGGAAATGCAAGAGGCAAGATGATCGCATCCGGCACCATCGCCGCCGTCCGTGTCGGCCGCCCCGCCCCGCTGCCCGGCGCCGGTCGCCGCGGCGCCGATCTCGTCACCGCCTATTTCAAGACGCCGGTCGATGGCCCGGTGGCGGTGCGTCCGCTCGGGCTCGATGGTGACACCCAGGTCAACCGGCGCTGGCACGGCGGCCTTGAAAAGGCAGTCTATGGCTATCCGGCGTCGGGCTATGACGGCTGGCGCGCCGAATTTGCCGATCGTGCCGAACAGTTCGTCCCGGGCGCCATGGGCGAGAACCTGGTGATCCTCGGCCTCGACGAAGCCAGCGTCTGCATCGGTGACATGATTCGGGCCGGCACGGCGCTGCTGCAGGTCGCCCAGCATCGTGAACCCTGCGCGACCTTCACCGCCGTCCACGGCACGGCAAAGCTGGCGCGGGCGATGACCCGGTCGGCGCGCTGCGGCTGGTATTATCGCGTGCTCGAACCCGGCATCGTCGCCGCCGGCGATTCCCACGATGTCGTCGAACGGCACAATCCCGGCTGGACGGTGGCCCGCTTCGTTCACGTCATCGGCGGCAAGGCCGAAGCCGCCGAGGCGCTCGCCGAACTGGTCACGCTGCCGGGCCTGACCCCGGCGTGGCAGGCACACGCCGCCAATGCCCTGGCGACGCAGCAGGCGCGGCTGCTCTAGCGTTGACTGCATTCGAACTGATCCGCTCAGGCCGAGCATGTCGAAGCCCCGGCGAGCGCCGCCCTGCGACACGGCTTCGACAAGCTCAGGCGCCCTGCGTCACGGCTTCGACAAGCTCAGCCTGAGCGGGATCCACGATTCAACGCAGCCGCCCCGGCTAGCCTGCGCAGACGCGATCCCGGCCACCACGCTTTGCCGCATACAGCGCATCGTCGGCGCGCTTCATCCAGCATTCCGTCGTCTCGCCGGCGCCGGCCATCGACAGCCCGATGCTGACGGTGACCGCCAGCCCCGGCTGCCCCGGCACCGCCATCGCCGCCACCGCCTGGCGGACCGCCTCGGCAATCGCCGGCGCGCCGTCGCCACCGGGCAGCAGCACGCCGAATTCCTCGCCGCCGACCCGGCCGACGGCGCCGAACGGCCCCGCCGCCTCGATCGTCGCCGTCACCGCCCGCAGCACCTCGTCGCCGACGGCATGGCCAAGGCGGTCGTTGATCTGCTTGAAATGGTCGATGTCGATCAGCAGCACGGCGGAACTGGTGCCGCGCGCCAGCGCATCGAACATCGCCTGGTCAAAGGCGCGGCGCGTCAACAGCCCGGTCAGGCTGTCGGTGCTCGCCATCTGCCGCAGTTCCATCTGCGAAACGACGACATCCGAGAAACGCTGCAAGATCTCGCGGTCGGTGATCGAGAACCGCCGGCTTTCCTTGCCGATGATGCACAGCGCGCCGACCTGATAGCCGTCGGGGGTGCGCAGCGGTGCACCGAGATAGCTGCGGATATTGGGGTCGCCGACGACCAGCGGCGAATCGGCAAAGCGCGGGTCGTTCGCCGCATCCTCGACGGCCAGGCCATCGGCCGCCGCGATGGTGTGGTGGCAAAATGCCATGCTGCGCGGCGTTTCGGCCACGCCGAGCCCGCGCCGCGCCTTGAACCATTGCCGGTCGGCATCGACCAGCGTCACCGCGGCCATCGGCATGCCGAATACCTGCTGCACCAGCTGGACGATCTGTTCGAATTCCTCCTCGATCGCGGTGTCGAGAATGTCATAGCGGCCGAGCGCCGCCAGGCGGCCATGCTCGTCGTCCAGCTTCAGCTTCATGCCCATGGTCGCCCCCACCACGTCGCCGCCCCCGCGACATGCCGGCATCCGCTTATACCCGTACTAACCCAATGAATAGATAGGCTTCACTCAGGTCATCGCATTTCGGCGACGCGCCCGCAGCGCCTGCCATTCGGTGACGGCAATAACCAGCAGGCCGAGCAGGAACGGGATATAGGTGTAGATCAGCCGGAACATCACCAGCGCCGCCAGCACTCCGGCCTTGGGTGCCTCGGGCATCAGCAGCAGGATGACGCCTTCGAACACGCCGAGCCCGCCCGGCGAGTGGCTGAGCGCGCCGACGACCATGGCGACGGCATAGATGGTCAGGAAGGTCAGCAGCCCCGGCGCCCCGGTGTCGGGCAGCAGGAGATAGAGCGCACCGCCGGCAAAGGCCAGGTCGATGGCGCCGACGACGATCTGCAGCACCGTCTCGCGGCCATCGGGGATATAGAATGTGTACCGCCACACCCGGAATTCGCGCCGCCACAGCGCCGCCAGCGCCAGGTAGCCGAGCGTGCCGGCGAGCAGGATGGCGCCCGCCCAGCGCTCGGCGCTCGGCGCCAGGTCCTTGAACGGCGTCGCCAGGTCGGGCGAGATGACCAGCCCCAGCCCGGCGACGGCGACGATGCCGAGCCAGAAGGTCCAGCCGCACAACAGGATGATCATGGCGATATCGGCGGCGCGCACCCCGGCGCGGGTATAGATGCGATAGCGGACGGTGCCGCCGGTCAGCACCGTCACCCCCAGCGTGTGGCTCATCGTGAAGCTGGCGAAACTCGCCGCCGCCAGCGTCGACCAGGGCAGTTCATAGCCGAGATGCCGCGTCGCCAGCCAGTCATAGCCGACGAGGACGACATAGGACGCCGCCGCCGACAGCGCCGCGGCGACGATCAGGTGGCTCGGCGTCGCGCGGACATCGGCCATGATCTCCTCGAGCGTCACCTGCCCGGCGATCATGTTGAGGCCCCAGATCGCCAGGCCGAGCACGACCAGGCCGAGCAGCGCCCCCAGCCATTGCTTCAGATTGGCCCGCGGCGGCGCCGCATCACCGCGCAGGGCATCGGCCACCGGCGGGGCAGTTGGCGGCAGGTCGGACAGGGGCCACTCCTTCAGCAACAACCGGTGGGCCCGGAGGGATTCGAACCCCCAACCTAGCCGTTATGAGCGGCCGGCTCTACCGTTGAGCTACAGGCCCGGCCCGGCCGCGACGGCGTAGCGCATCAAGCGGTGACGGGGCAACCATAGCTTTCGACCGATCACCCCGATCGGGGCCGGACACAAAAAAGGGCCGGGCCTGCGCATGGCAGGCCCGGCCCGAATATGTGACCCGCGGCGCCTGACCCGAGGGGGGAAGGGGTGCCGGCGCGCGGGTCGGTCACCGGGGCCAATCAGGGGAGGGCGGCCGCGGTAACCATGCATCCGCATGTCGGGGAGGACATTGCCGGATGTAGCGCCGTCGGTGACGGCCACACGGTTTAATTAGGCTTTCGGTTCATGATTGTGCACCGCACAATAATGCAGCCCAGCCATGCGCCCAGCGCATAACGGCCGTCCAGCGCATGGGGCTCGCGGCCGCATGGCGTGCTCATGCGCCCAGCGCGTGACCATCGATATCGAGATTCGCGGGCGTCATCCGCTCGACGAGGAAATCGCGCAGCGCCGCGACGCGCAGCGATCGCCGCAGCTCGACCGGATAGGTGAAATAGGTGCGGAACACCGCGCCTTCGATTTCCGGCAGCACGACCTTCACCCTGCCTGAAAAGCGGATGAGATAGCTCGGCAGCGCGGCGATCCCGGCGCCTGCCTCCACCGCCTGCAGCACGCCATGGCTGTTGTTGATGGTCAGCGCCGCGGTGCGCGGGGCGCCTTCATGGCCAAGCTGCAGCGCCCAGTTGATGCCCTTCAGAAACTCGGGCGCGGTGTCGCCATAGGCGATCAGGCGATGGGCATCGAGGTCGGCAACGGTCTTGGGCACGCCATGGCGGGAGAGATAGTCCGGCGACGCGCACAGGAAATGCCGGATCGGCAGCAGCGGCTTCTGCACCAGCTCGGCCTGGAACGGCAGGTGGAACCGGATCGCCACATCGGCCTCGCGCTTGGCCAGGTCGACGTCGAGATCGGTCAGGTGCAGGCTGACGTTGATGTCGGGATAAAGGTCGAGAAAATCGCCGAGCTGCCGCGCCAGCCATGTGGAGCCGAAACTGACCGTGGTGGTCAGCCGGATCTCGCCCGTCGGCCGGTCGCGCGAGGCATCGATGGCCTGGCGCGTCCGCTCCAGCCGGTCCTGCATGTCGTGGGTGGCGGCGCGCAGCTGCTCGCCCTCGTGGGTCATGGCGAGGCCGCGGGCGTGGCGATGGAACAGCTTGGCGCCGATCTGGTCCTCGAGCGCGCCGATCTGGCGGCTCAGCGCCGGCTGGCTCATGTGCAGGCGCCGCGCCGCCTCGGTAAAGCTGCCGGCCTCGGCGACCAGCTCGAACAGGCGCAGCTTTTCCCAGTCGAGGTTCACGCCGCCGCTGCGTCCACATCGGCTGCGTCCAGCGCCTCCTCGTCGACGCCGTTGGCACCGTGCAGCCCGTGCGCCATGAAGCGTTCCGCCTCCAGCGCCGCCATGCAGCCCATGCCCGCCGCCGTCACCGCCTGGCGGTAGATCTTGTCCTTCACATCGCCGGCGGCAAACACGCCGGGCACCGATGTCGCGGTCGAATCGGGCGCGGTGATCAGATAGCCCTCGTCGTCCATCGCCAGCTGGCCGACGAACAGCTCGGTCGCCGGGACATGACCGATGGCGATGAACAGGCCGTCCGCCGCCAGCGGCCGGGTGGCGCCGGTGCCGGTATCGCGCAGCACGACGCCCGTCACGGTCAGCGGATCGGCGCTGCCCTCGACCTCGGCGATCTCGGCGTTCCAGTGCATCTCGATCTTGGGGTTGGCGAACAGCCGCGCCTGGTTGGTCTTGTCGGCGCGCAGTTCGTCGCGGCGATGGACGAGATGCACCTTCGACGCGAAATTGGTCAGGAACATCGCCTCCTCGACCGCGGTGTTGCCGCCGCCGACGACGACCACGGTGCGATTGCGGAAGAAGAAACCGTCGCAGGTCGCGCAGGCCGACACGCCGAAGCCGCGAAACCGCGTTTCCGAAGGAATGCCGAGCCAGCGCGCCTGGGCGCCGGTGCAGATGATCAGCGTGTCGGCAAGCCAGGTCTGGCCCGAATCGGTCTCGACGCTGAACGGCCGCCGGCTGGTGTCGACGCGGGTGACGATGTCGCTGACCAGTTCGGTGCCGACATGCGCCGCCTGTTCGGCCATACGCACCATCAGGTTGGGGCCCTGCACGCTGGTGTCGCCGGGCCAGTTCTCGACCTCGGTGGTGATGGTCAGCTGGCCGCCGGGCTGCAACCCCTGGATGAGCACCGGGTTAAGCGCCGCACGGGCGGCATAGACCGCGGCGGTATAGCCGGCGGGGCCGGAGCCGATGATCAAGACACGGACATGACGGGTTTCGGGCACGGTCGATTTTCCTGCGTTGGACAGCCCTGTAGTTAGTCGCTGGCGCAACATTTTGCACCCCCCGCGACGGTCGCATCCCAGCTTATATTGGACAAGCAGACTTGCGCGTTTCGGTAATATTGTTATTGAGCAAGGTCATTACAGAGACGTGGAGTTTCACGGATGCACCGTTCAAGGTTGCCAATCGACGATATCGACCGTGTCATTCTCCGCCATCTGCAAGCCGAGGGACGCATCACCAATGTCGAGCTCGCCGAACGCGCCGGGCTGACCGCGCCGCCCTGCCTGCGCCGCGTGCGGGCGCTGGAGGAAAACGGCACCATCCACGGCTATCACGCCGATCTCGACGCCCAGGCGCTGGGCTATGGCATCACCGTGTTCGCGATGGTGTCGCTGCGCAGCCAGGCCGAGGCCGACCTCAAGGCCTTCGAGGACCATGTCGCCGCCCTGCCCCAGGTCCGCGAATGCCACATGCTCAACGGCGAGATTGATTTCATCCTCAAGGTCGTCGCGCATGACCTGCAGGAGTTCCAAAAGTTCCTGACCAGCGCGCTGACCCCGGCGCCGAATGTCGAGAGCGTCAAGACGAGTTTCGTGATCAGGACGGCGCTGAGCCGGCCGGGGGTGCCGGTGGATTAAGGCGCAGCGCGGCCACGCGCAGCGGCAGAATTGCGCAGCAATTCGCTGCTGCGCGCGGACTCGCGCAAGACCGGCCGGCGGGGCGGTCGGGTACCCCGACCGAACCCGTCCGACGCCAGCATGGGCTTTGCCCATGCGCTTCCTGCCTTCGTGACTTCCTGCCTTCGTGACTTCCAAATAGCGCTGGGGATGCGGCCGGCGGCCGAGCCGCCGAGTCCGCGGCGCCTCAGTGAACAAAGCCAGAAAGAACGCGGCCAGGCCGCGCCGTCGGACGAGTCAAAAAAGGGCGCCCCTGCTGGGGCGCCCTCTTTCGCTCGCCGTCCGGCCTTGCGCGAGTCCGCGCGTAGCAGGCGATTGCTGCGCAATCGTCTCGCTACGCGTGGCCGCGCTTCGGCTTAGAACCGCACCCGAGCGCCGACCCGGATACCCCAGAGCGACGGGTTCTGGATCAACGCTTGCGCAGGCTCGGTCACCGTCGAACCCGAACGATTGCTGTACCGATATTGGCCGCAAGCCTGGCTCGGCGCCGTGTTCACCGGTGCCGTGTTGAGTGCACCAGTCGGCACGCAGCCGACGTTCACCAGCGTGCCATAATAGGGGAACGCTACCTGACGCAGCGAGCCCCAGTTGCTGTCGATAAAGTTCAGCACGTTTTCCATGTCGGCGAAAACTTCCATCTTGCCACCGATGATGAAAGGCAGCTCCTGCTTGATCGAAAGGTCAAGCTTGTTGAACCGCGGCGCACGGCCAATGTTCTTCGGCGCGATCTGCCCTTGGTATTTGGCAAGCGGACCGTTCTGGACAATCTGCTGGAAGCTGGCGAAGTCGAACGCAGGCGTGGTGACGACGCCTTGCGCATTGCGAATTTCGCCCTGGTACTGAACCAGCGGATCGGCGGTCGGTGATGACACATTGGGCACATAGATGAGGTAGCGATTGTTGAACGACTGTGTTCCGAACACTGCCGAGCGATTGCTCGTGGCAGGGTTGGTGGTGTTGTCGGCAAAAGTGTAGCTGAAGCGCTGACCGGCGCGGCTGTTGAAGAACAGCTCGATCCGAGTCTTGTTGTCGCCGAACAGCTCCTTGTCGAAACCGACGTTCAGGCGATAGGCGTCATCAACCTGATAGTTGGACGTGCCATAAGCCCCGTTGTTGGGATCGAAGCCTGACGCGGCGTTCCCATAGTTGGAGCCCGCCGTCGACGAGGTGCCCGAGTTCACGTCCTTGGAACGCTGGAAGGTATAGGCAGCGCCCATGAAGAAGCCGTTTTCCCAGCTCTTGTCGACGCGCGCGACAATATTCCAGCTGTAGCCCCGGTCGGTGTTGGTCAGGAACAGGTCGGTGTTGGAGCCGGCGCTGATGTCGAAGGCCTGGTAGCGCGCCCGGCCGTCGGGCGTCGTGCCCTGCACCGTGTTCGGTACCGAGCGCAGGTCGGTATAAGTCAATGCATTCTTGACCCGCGACCAGACGACATCGGCACCGAAGTTCCAGTCGTCACCAAGGAAGCCGAGGTTCGCGGCATAATCGACGGTACCCGACACGCGCCACTGCGACGGGATCTGGAAATTGGGGTCGAGCGAGTTGGTCGTCGCCGCCGCCGAGCCGGCGCCGGTGATGAGGGCACGCAGCGCCTCGGGAACGCCGGTGCCACCGCTGACACCGTTCAGCGTCGCCGCGCCAAGGGCTTGAATCTGCGCTGGGGTCAGGCCGGCGGTGTTGACGCCGGTGATTGCAAAGGTGCCGTTGAGGGCGCGCGCCACCGTGGCCGTGCCCAGTGTTGGGCCAGGATTCGAATAATTGTTCGATATCCAGACGTTGGGGTTGCCACCGGCAAACAGGCCGGCGGTACCACGGACGCGCAGCCTGTCGCTGGCTTTCCAGGATGCCGCAACCCGCGGCTGGAAGACCTGGCGGCCGTTCAGCGAAGCATTGTTGGCAAAGCCCTGGCGCGCCAGGAAATTGGCGTTGAACAGCGGCCGGTCGGGAGTCTGGTACAGGTCCCAGCGGAAGCCGGCGGTCAGGGTCAGCGTGTCGGTCGCATCCCACACATCCTGCAGGCCGAAAGTGTAAACATTGTTGGAGAACAGCGCGCGCACGGTGTCGATATCACCACGCAGCGGTGCCGAGTACACCAACTGGTTGGCGCGACCGGCTGCAAGGTCGTCGATAGAGTCGAAGCGGAAGCTCCCCGAGACGTTCTGCGCGAACAGGTTGTTGAAATCCTGGCCGCGGCGTTCCGCGATGAACTTGACGGTATGATTGTTCATCTTCAGCTGCGCCTGAAACTCGATGCCCAGCGTCTGCGCCGAAAGCTCGTTGGCTTGGCGTGAAGCATCAGGGCCGAACTGGATGCGACGAACCGCAGCAACACCCGTGCCGCTCTGCGGGCAGGCCGGGTTGGCCGAACCGGTGGTCAACCCCGGACGCAGGCAGACCTGGAACTGGCCGAAATCCTTCTGGCCGAACGGCTCCTGCAGACGGACGTAGTCATTGTAGCTAACGCGCAGCTGGGTCGAGAAACTGTCGCTCCACTGGTCGTTGAGCTGGAAGACGCCGTAATGGTTGACGGAGCCCTGGTTATAGTTGTTGGAGAAGAGCGCCAAGGTCGGGTTAGGGTTGCTGATTTCATTCGTGCCGGTCTGGCCGGCGAGCAGATTGCCCTCGTTGTAGATATAGGTGAAGGCGGCGCGGTGGCCGTCGGCGATGTTCCAGTCGATCTTGGCGACGACCTTGTCGTCGCGCTCTTCGACATTGTCCGCGACCTGGCCAGCATCGAAGTTATAGCGGCTGTCGGCGATCGAGTTGATCTGGTCGATTTCGGTCTGGCTGATACCCAAGTCGATAGCCTGCACCGCTGACGGCGTCGCGTCACGCAGCCGTTCCCAGGTGACCGCGAAGAATAGCTTGTCCTTGATGATCGGACCGGTCAGCTGGGCACCGAAGATCTTCGATTCAAAGTCGCGCGGGCGATCGATCCCGCGGGTCTTGGAGCCGGCGAGGCTGTCCGACGAATAGGTGAAGAAGCCCTGCGCGGTGAAATCATTGCCGCCCGATTTCAGCTGGGTATTGATGGCGCCGCCCTGGAAGCCGCCCTGCTGGATATCGACCGGTGCGACTTCGACCGAAAACTCGGCAATGGCATCGAGCGGTACCGGGCCGCGGGCCGAAGCCAGGCCGCCGGCTTCGAGGCCGAACGGGTCGCCGAACTGGATGCCATCGACGGTGATGCGGTTGAAACGGTTGTTCTGGCCGGCAATCGAGATGGCGCCGCCGTTGCTGGGATCCAGCGAGACCAGCGGATTGCGCACGGCCAGGTTGCGGATATCGCGATTGACGGTGGAAATGCCGCGAATGTCCTCCGCCGTCAGCACCGTGGCAGGACCGCTGGCAATGGTGATCGACGAGCGCTGGCGGCTAGCGGAAACGACCAGTGTCTCACCGACGTTGGCGAGGATGACTTCGAGGCGCTGCGGCGTGCCGGCGGCGAGGTTGGCCACGGTTTCGTCGGCGGGGTCAAAGCCATCGGCCGTGACGGCGACGCTGTACGGGCCGCCGAGACGCAGGCCGGTGGCATTGAAGCCGCCGCTGGCATCGGTCGTCTGCGTGGTGCGGGTGCCCGACGGGGTGTGGGTGATGACGACCGTCGCATTGGCGACCGGCGCGCCGGCGCTGGTGTTGACCTGGCCGCGAATCGCCGAGGCGGTTTCCTGGGCGTGAATTGCAACCGGGGCGACCAGTGCCGCGATGGCACAACCGATACGAAGATGACGCATGGACGGAAAACCCCTGTTCGAAGATGGCAAGATGACAAGCAAATGTGACGAGCAAACTGGACCGGACTCGTCTGCCCCGACTCGTTATGGTCCCTTTGGGCGCGCTATATGACGGATTTGTTGCAGCGCCATAATGCGATTGTGACATTGGTGGCGGCAGCGCATTTTCGGCTGCAATTGGTCGGCCGTTGTTGCGCTGCAGCAACACTATGACAGGCTCTGGGACAGGCTCTCGGACAGGCCCTCGACGCTCTGGTCGGACGCCTGGTGGGCGATGACGGGCTCGAACCGCCGACATCTTCCGTGTAAAGGAAGCGCTCTACCAACTGAGCTAATCGCCCCGACCAGCCGTCGCCGCACCTAGCGCGACCGCCGCCGGCGTGCAACTTTGCAGGCAAAGCCGGCGGGCAAAATTCAGGGGGGCGCCAGTTGAATAGCGTGCAGATCGGTGTGTTCGCAGCGCTGACCGTGCTGATGGCGGCGGCGACTTGGTGGCAGACCCGCCGTATGGCGCGCGCGGCGGGCGAGACCGGCGGCCGCGGCACCAACAGCAATCGCGAATTCTTCCTCGCCGGCGGCGGCCTGACCTGGCCGTTCATCGCCGGCTCGATCACGCTCACCAACCTGTCGACCGAGCAACTGGTCGGCATGAACGGCAACCAGATGCTGCTGCTGGCCTGGTGGGAGCTGTCAGCGGTGGCGGGGCTCGCCATGCTGGCGCTGATCTTCCTGCCGATCTATTATCGCAACAACTGCACGACGACGACCGAGCTGCTGCAGAAGAAATACGGCTCCAAGCATCTGCGCGCGCTGGTCTCTGCCCTGTTCCTCGCCGGCAACATCCTCATCTACCTGCCGATCGCGCTTTATACCGGCGCGCTGTTCCTGCGCACCGTCTCGGGGGTCGACCTGCCGCTGCTGCCGTTGGCCGCGGCGCTCGGCATCGTCGGCTCGCTCTACGCCATATTGGGCGGCCTGCGCGCCGTTGCCGTCTACGACACGATCGCCGGCGTCGGCGTGCTCGGCAGCGCGCTGGCGGTGGTGTTCCTCGCCATGTCGGCGATCGGCTGGTCGTTCGACGGCATCCCCGCCGAGCGCCTGAGCATGGCCGGCGGGCCAGACTCCCCCATCCCCTGGCCGACGCTGCTGACCGGCATGATCTTCATCCAGATGTTTTACTGGTCGACCAACCAGACCATCACCCAGCGCGCCATGGCGGCACCCAATCTGCGCGAAGGCCAAAAGGGCGTGTTCGCCGCCGGCATCATCCGCATCCTGATCGTGCCGGCCATCGTCGTGCTGCCGGGTGTCGCCGCCTATAAATTGTTCGGCGTCACCGGCGATGCCACCTATGGGCGGGTCGTCGCCGCGGTCATGCCGGCCTGGGCGTCGGGCGCCTTTGCCGCCTTCATGTGCGCGGCGGTGCTGACCCACTATACGTCGATCCTGAATTCGACGACGACGCTGTATGTCTGCGACATCCACGAAAGCTATATCGACGCCAACCCCGATGTGCGGCGGCTGAACACGCTGATTTCGGTGGGTTTCGTCATCGTCTCGATCGCGCTCGTCCCGGTCTATGCCGGCACCGTGTCGATCATCAACCTCGTCCAGCAACTCAACGGCCTACTGTCGATGCCGATCCTGTCGGCCTTCATCGTCGGGCTGGTGTTCCGCGGCGTCAAGGCCGGTGCCGTGATGGCCGCGCTAGGCTTCGGCGTCGGGCTTTACGCCGTCTTCACCTGGGTGTGGACGCCCGTCCATTACATCCACCTGATGCTGGTGACCCTCATCGCCTGCATCGCCGTCGCGCTGCTGCTCAATCGCCTGATGGGCGGCCGGGCGCGCTTTGCCGGGCTGGCGGCGGCGTGATTTCTGGGGAATAAGGCGGCAGCAAAGTCTTGGAGGCTGCCAGCGATGTTCGCCCGCCTGTTCGTCGATCACCCCCGCGCCGTGAACGAAAGCTATTTCGAACACATGGGCGCGGCCTTCGGCGTCGCCGGGCGGCTGGCGGTCGCGGCGGCGAAATGCATCGTCCACGGCCTGGTGCCCGGCCTGTGCAAGACCGCCGGCAGCGACGCCATCCTGAAACTGCACGGCGAGATCAGCCCGCGCCGTTTCGACCAGCCGACCCTGTAAGGACCCCGCCCCATGCCCGATGAACTCGGCTTCTCGCCGGAGCGCCTGGCGCGCATCGATCGCTTCCTCAACGACAAATACGTCGCTACCGGCAAGCTGCCCGGCACGCTGACCATGTTCGCCCGCCACGGCGACATCGCCCATCTGGGGATGACCGGCCACGCCGATGTCGAGCGCGGCACCGCCATCGCCGAGGACACCATCTTCCGCATCTATTCGATGACCAAGCCGATCACCTCGGTGGCGCTGATGATGCTCGTCGAAGAGGCGAAGATCGCGCTCGAAGACCCCGTCCACCGCTACATTCCGGAATGGAAGAACCTCGCCGTGTTCGCCGCCGGCACCCAGCGCATGGGCTTCCAGACCACCCCGGTGAAGCGGCCGATGCAGGTCGTCGACTTGCTCCGCCACACCGCCGGACTGACCTATGGTTTCCAGCTGCGCACCAATGTCGACGAAGCCTATCGCCGCGAAAAGATCGGCGAGATCGAAAAGGCCGGCACCCTGCCCGACATGATCGCCGCGCTGGCCAAGATTCCGCTGGAATTCTCGCCCGGCGACAGCTGGAATTATTCGGTCGCGACCGATGTCTGCGGCTGGCTGGTGGAGGTCGTGTCGGGCCAGAAGTTCGAGGATTTCCTGTCCGATCGCCTGTTCAAGCCATTGGGCATGGTCGACACCGGCTTTCACGTCCGCGACGGCCAGGGCCATCGCCTCGCCAGCTGCTACCAGCCCAACCGCGCCGGCACCATGGACCTGCAGGACGATTGCCAGGGCAGTAGCTACCTCGCGCCTCCCGGCTTCATCTCGGGCGGCGGCGGCCTCGTTTCGACCGCCGGCGATTACATGAAGTTCGCCCAGATGCTGCTCAACGGCGGCACCGCCGACGGCCACCGTTACATCGGCCGCAAGACGCTCGACCTGATGACCGCCAACCACCTGCCCGGCAACAGCAGCATCGCCGCTATGTCGAAATCGCTGTTTTCCGAGGCCGCGTACGACGGCATCGGCTTCGGCCTCGGCTTTGCGACGACGATGAATGCCGCCGCCACGCTGATGCCGGGCAGCGAAGGCGATGCCTTCTGGGGCGGCGCCGCCAGCACCTTCTTCTGGGTCGACCCCGCCGAGGACCTCGTCGGCCTGTTCATGACCCAGCTGATCCCGAGCAGCACCTATCCGGTCCGCCGCGAGGTCCGCACCATGGTCTATGCAGCGCTCGACGATTAGCGGCTGACACATCCTCCCTCCCCCTTGCGGGGAGGGAGTCAATCGGCTCATGTTCTCCCGGTTACGCGCCCGTTCCCCGGCGGCGGCGGAAACGCCAGCGGCGACACCGCGGCGCCCGGCGTCCCGGCAGTCACCCGGTCATAGATTGCCGTCCCCGCCGGGCTGTAGCTGATAACCTCCACCAGCAGCAGCGTCGCCACCATCGTGCCGATGCCCCAGCCCCAGGCCGGATGGACGCGCCCGCGGCGGCGCCGGTCGGCAACGACGCCGATGATCGGGAAGATCAGCGTCGCCACGAACGTCGCCTCGAACGCCCAGGGCGCGATCAGGGGCATCGGCAGCAGCCGGCCAAAGCCCGGCCCGAGCAGCATCGACATGCCGCAGAAATGCAGCCGCCGGTGCCAGTCGGTCTGCCGGCGCAGCGCCACCGCCGCCGCCGTCAGCCCGGCAAAGGTCAGCACCGACAGCGGATCGAAGACGAGGAACTGCACCGGCTGGAAAAAGAACGGCACCTGCCCGCGCCGGACGATCGCCAGCGTCACCGCAAAGCCGAGCACCACCATGGCGACGACCCAGCCGGTCGCCAGCCAGCCGAGTCGGCGGTGCATGGCGCGGTTGCCGGTCGCGACGAACCAGTTCTGCGCGAGGTAGAGCGCCACCCAGCCCATGAAGACGATGGCATGGGCATGGACCAGCGGCGGCGAGGCAAAGCTCGATCGCCCCATCGCCAGCTGCAGCGAAAAGCCGGCGGCGATGACGGCGGCCATGCCGAAGGCCGCACGCAGGAAAAAGCCGTCGTCGCCCCGCCCGGTAAAGCCCCGATGATCGACGCCACGATTGTCGAGGATGGTCGCCATGCTCGCCACTCCCTGGTTGCCGAAAGCTTAACGCAGCCGCGGCCGGCGTTCAATGCCGGCATGCTTCCGCGCCTATTCGAAAAACAGCCGCCCGGATTGTCGAAATCCGCCAAATCCGCCGCTCATCCTGTCAGGCGCCGGCATTTTCCGCGCGCCGGAAGGGGATTGCCAGCCCCTTGCGAACCCGAAAGGATGCGACCGATGGAATATACACTGCTCTTCCTCGAAACCCCGGCCGAGATGGCGCGCGGCGAAACCGCCGATGCGCCTGCCTATTGGGGCGCCTGGACCGCCTATATGGGTGCCATGGCGGCAGCTGGCGTGATGCGCGGCGGCAATGCGCTGATGCCGCCGGCGACGGCGACGACGCTGCGGATCACCGACGGCAAATGGGCGGTCGAGGATGGCCCGTTCGCCGACACCAAGGAACAGCTCGGCGGCTATGTCATCATCGACGTGCCTGACCTCGACGCGGCGCTGGAATGGGCGGCGCGCGCGCCTTGCGCCACCGCCGGCTCGGTGGAGATCCGCCCGGTCATGCCGAACCCGCCGGGGCCATGACCGGGGCGGCGCGCCGCCCTGCCGAAACGCCTGCCGCGCCATTGGCGCGGCAGGCGGCGGAACAGGCGGCGCGCACCTCCTATGGCCGGCTGCTGGCGCTGCTCGCCAGCCGCAGCCGCGACATTGCCGCCGCCGAGGATGCGCTCGCCGAGGCGCTGGCGGCGGCGCTCGCTACCTGGCCGGAACGCGGCGTCCCCGACAATCCCGACGCCTGGCTGCTGACCGCGGCGCGCCGCAACCTGGGGCACGCCCGCGCCCGCGGCGCCACTGCCTCTGCGGGAGCCGAAACCATGGCCATGCTCCAGGACGAACGCGACAGCACAGCCCCGATGCCGCTGGGCGACGCCCGGCTGCAGCTGCTGTTCGTCTGCGCCCACCCCGCCATCGACGCCGGCGTGCAGGCGCCGCTGATGCTGCAGACGGTGCTGGGCCTCGACGCCGCGCGCATCGCCGCCAGCTTCCTCGTCGCGCCGGCGACGATGAGCCAGCGGCTGGTCCGCGCCAAGACCCGCATCCGCGACGCCGGGATCGCCTTTGCCATCCCTGCGCCCGATCAGCTCGCCCCGCGCCGCGCCGCCGTGCTCGCCGCCATCTATGCCGCCTATGGCACCGCCCACGACGATGTGCCGGCGGTGGCCGAGGCGCAGGGCCTCGCCGGGGAGGCGATCTGGCTGGCACGGTTGCTCGGCGAGCTGATGCCCGACGATCCCGAAGCGCTCGGCCTGCTTGCGCTCATGCTGTTCTGCGAGGCCCGTCGCCCGGCCCGGCGCGATGCCGCCGGCGGCTTCGTGCCGCTGCTGGCGCAGGACGCGCGCCGCTGGGACGCGGCGATGCTGGCCGAGGCCGAGGCGCTGCTGCGCGCGGCGGCGCGGTTCCGCACCCCCGGCCGCTTCCAGATCGAGGCGGCGATCCAGTCGCTCCACACCGAGACCGTGCTGACCGGCACCGCCAATCCGGGGCCGCTGCTGGCGCTCTACGACCTGCTGCTGGCGACCGCGCCATCGACCGGCGCCCGCGTCGGCCGCGCCGTGGCGCTGGCGGCGCTCGACGTGGCGGCGGCGCTCGCCGACCTCGATGCGCTGGCGGCCCGCTGCACCGGCTACCAGCCGTGGTGGGCGGCCCGCGCCCATGTGCTGCGCCGCGCCGGCGATACCGCAGGCGCGCGCGACGCCGCCCGCACCGCCGCCGGCCTCGCCAGCGACCCTGCGGTGCGCAACTGGTTGCTTGCGGCCTCCCAAGAATAACATGCTGTCGCGGCGCCGGGTGCCGCGCTAGCAAGGGGCATATCCCCGTTCATGCGCGAAAGGTTTTCCCGATGGCCCAATATGTCCCCCCCAAGGTCTGGAGCTGGAACAAGGAGAACGGCGGCCGCTTCGCCAACATCAACCGCCCCGTCGCCGGCGCCACCCATGACAAGGAACTGCCGGTCGGCAAGCACCCGCTGCAGCTCTATTCGCTCGGCACCCCCAACGGCGTGAAGGTGACGGTCATGCTCGAGGAGCTGCTCGCCGCCGGCCATACCGGCGCCGAGTACGACGCCTGGCTGATCAACATCGGCAATGGCGACCAGTTCGGCAGCGGCTATGTCGCCGCCAATCCCAATAGCAAGATCCCGGTGCTGGTCGACCACAGCGTCTCGCCGCCACAACGCGTCTTCGAATCGGGCGCGATCCTGCTTTACCTGTCGGAAAAGTTCGGCGCCTTCCTGCCGACCGATCCGGCGAGCCGCACCGCCGCCCTGTCGTGGCTGTTCTGGCACATGGGCGCGGCGCCCTTCCTCGGCGGCGGCTTCGGGCATTTCTACGCCTACGCCCCGTCGAAGATGGAATATCCGATCGACCGCTATGCGATGGAGGTAAAGCGGCAACTGGACGTGCTCGACCGCCACCTGGCCGAGAACGAATATATGGCCGGCAGCGAATACAGCATCGCCGACATGGGCATCTGGCCCTGGTATGGCGCGCTGGTGAAGGGGGTGATCTATGACGCCGCCGAGTTCCTTGCCGTCCACGAATACACCAACGTGCTGCGCTGGACCGACCAGATCGCCGCCCGCCCGGCGGTGAAGCGCGGCCGCATGGTCAACCGCGTCCAGGGCGAGCCGTCGAGCCAGCTCCACGAACGCCACGACGCCAGCGATTTCGACACGAAGACCCAGGACAAGCTGGCCCCCGCTTCGTGATCAACATCGCCGAACCGGTTTCCGGCAGCCTGCCCGATACGCTCGGCCAGCAGCGCATCATCCGCTTCGAGCCCGGCGACGCCGCGATCGAATATCTGTGCGGCCTGCACATGTGCCACAGCGGCGGCGTCGCCCAGGGCGGCTTCGTCGCCGGCTGGATCGATGCCGCCATGGCGCACGCGGTCATGGCCAAGCACGGCATGGACCGGGTGCCGATCTCGCTCGACCTGAAGATCAGCTATTTCGCGCCGACCAACCCCGGCCTCGTCATCGCCGAAGGCTGGATCGAAAGCGGCGGCAGCCGGACGCTGTTCGCCGAAGGCCGGCTGCTCGATGCCGCCGGCAAGGTACTCGCCAAGGGCATCTCGACGATCCGGCTGATCGACAGTGCCCGGGTGAGCGCGACGATGACAGGGGGCTGAGACCTTGGCAGTCACCCCGGCGCAGGCCGGGGCCCATGGCCCAGAAGCTCCGGCGCACGGGGCCCGCCCCACCCCTAATCCAGGTTAGGCCGCAGCCAGCGCTCCGCCGTGTCCAGGTCGATCCCGCGCCGCTCGGCATAATCGCCGAGCTGGTCCTTGCCGATGCGCGCCACGCCGAAATAGCTGGCTTCGGGGTGGGCGAAGTAAAAGCCCGACACCGCCGCCGTCGGCAGCATGGCGAAGCTGTCGGTCAGCGTGATGCCGGTGCGCTCGGTGGTCGCCATCAGCTCGAAAAGTGTCCGCTTCAGGCTGTGCTCGGGGCACGCCGGATAGCCCGGGGCGGGCCGGATCCCGCTGTATTTCTCCTTGATCAGGTCCTCGTTGGACTGCTGCGGCCCCGTCTCATAGGCCCAGAATTCGCGCCGCACCCGCTCATGCAGCCGCTCCGCAAAGGCTTCCGCCAGCCGGTCGGCCAGCGCCTTCAGCAAGATGTCCTGGTAATCGTCGTGCGCCGCCTTGAACCGCGCCGAATGGGTGTCGATGCCCTCCCCGACCGTCACTGCAAAGCCGCCGAGCCAGTCGCCATCGGGCGAGACGAAATCGGCGAGGCACGAGTTCGGCCGGCCTTCGCGCTTGGCGATCTGCTGCCGCAGGAAGGGGAAACGGCCAAGTTCCTCGGCCCTGTTGTCGCCTTCGAAGACCACGACATCGTCACCATCACGCCGGGCCGGCCAGATCGCCACCACGCCGCGCGGCCGCAGCCAGGCTTCGCCGACGATCTGCGCCAGCATCGCCTGGGCGTCGTCGTACAGCGCCGTCGCGCTGGCCCCGACCACGTCATCGGTCAGGATCGCCGGGAAATTGCCCGCCAGCTCCCACGCCTGGAAGAACGGCGTCCAGTCGATATAGGGGATCAGCTCCTCGATCGTCACGTCATCGACGGTCCGCACCCCGGTCCATGCCGGGCGCACCGGCGGCCGGGTGGCGAAATCGGGGCGATAGCCATTGGCCCGCGCCGCGTCGATCGTGACCAGCGCCGATTGCCCGCCGGCAGCGCGCTTGACGCGGATATCCTCGTACTCGCGCGCCGTGGCAGTGACGAGCTCGTCCTTCAGCGTGTCGCTGACCATCGTGCCGGCGACGCCGACGGCGCGGCTGGCGTCGAGGACATGGATGACCGGGCCCTTGTACGCCGGCGCGATGCGCAGCGCGGTGTGGACGCGGCTGGTGGTGGCGCCGCCGATCAGCAGCGGCATGGTCATGCCGGCGCGCTGCATCTCGGCAGCGACGGTGACCATCTCGTCGAGTGACGGCGTGATCAGTCCCGACAGGCCGATCATGTCGGCGCCTTCGTCGTTGGCGGCCTGCAATATCGTCTGGAACGGCACCATGACGCCGAGGTCGATGACCTCGAAATTGTTGCACTGGAGCACGACGCCGACGATGTTCTTGCCGATATCATGGACGTCGCCCTTGACCGTCGCCATGACGATCTTGCCCTTCGACGACGATGCGCCCTCGGGCCCGGCGAGCTTTTCGGCCTCGATGTACGGCAGCAGGTGCGCCACCGCCTTCTTCATCACGCGGGCCGATTTCACCACCTGGGGCAGGAACATCTTGCCGCTGCCGAACAGGTCGCCGACGACGTTCATGCCGTCCATCAACGGCCCTTCGATGACATCGATCGGGCGACCGCCACTGTTGAAGGCGAGCAGCCGGGCTTCCTCGGTATCCTCGACGACGAACGCGTCGAGGCCCTTGACCAGCGCATGCTCGAGCCGCTTGGCGACCGGCAGCAGGCGCCATTCGTCGGTGGCCTTTTCGGCGACCTTGCCGTCGCCCTTGTACTTGTCGGCAATGGCCAGCAACCGGTCGGTACTGTCGTCGCGGCGGTTGAGGACGACATCCTCGCAGGCCTCGCGCAGTTCCTCCGGAATCGCATCATAGACGTCGAGCTGCCCGGCGTTGACGATGCCCATGTCCATGCCGGCGCGGATGGCGTGGAGCAGGAACACCGAATGCATGGCGCGGCGCACCGGTTCGTTGCCGCGGAAGCTGAACGACAGGTTCGACACGCCGCCCGAGATATGGGCGTGCGGGCAGCGGCGCCGGATCTCGGCGGTCGCGGCGATGAAGTCGTTGCCGTAGTTGTTGTGCTCCTCGATGCCCGTCGCTACCGCAAAGATGTTGGGGTCGAAGATGATGTCGGCGGGCTCGAAGCCGATGCCGACCAGCAGGCGATAGGCGCGCTCGCAGATCTCGACCTTGCGCTGCGCCGTATCGGCCTGGCCCTTTTCGTCAAAGGCCATGACGACCGCGGCGGCGCCATAGCGCATGACCTTGCGGGCGTGTTCGAGGAACGGGCCCTCGCCTTCCTTCAGGCTGATCGAATTGACGATGCCCTTGCCGGCGATGCACTTCAGCCCGGCCTCGATGACGGTCCATTTCGAGCTGTCGACCATGACCGGCACCCGCGCGATATCGGGCTCGGCGGCGATCAGCTTGAGGAAGGTCACCATGGCGAATTCGCTGTCGAGCAGCCCTTCGTCCATGTTGACGTCGATGATCTGGGCGCCGTTCTCGACCTGGCTGCGCGCCACCTCGACCGCGGCGGCATAATCGCCGTTGAGGATCAGCTTCTTGAACGCCGCCGAGCCGGTGACGTTGGTGCGCTCGCCGATGTTGATGAACTGCGCGACCTGGGCGGCCTCGCGGCGGTCCTCGGGCGATGGCTCGTACGGCGGCGACAGCGAGGCGAGGACTTCGTCGTCGACCGGCAGCGCGGCATTGGCGATAGGACCGGTCATGCGGCGAAACTAAAGGCTTCGAGGCCGGACAGGCGCAGCGCCGGGTACGCACCGGGAACCTGGCGCGGCGGATATTTCGCCACCTCGCGCGCCATCGCGGCGATATGCGCCGGCGTGGTGCCGCAGCAGCCGCCGACGATATTGACGAGGCCGGTCGCGGCCCAGTCACCGACAAGCCCCCCGGTGGTCGCCGGCTCTTCGTCATATTCGCCGAGATCGTTGGGCAGCCCGGCGTTGGGATAGACCTGGATCAGCGTGTCGGCGACCTTGGCCAGCGCGACGACGTGCGGGCGCAGTTCGGTGGCGCCGAACGAGCAGTTGAGGCCGACGGTCAGCGGCTTCACGTGGCGGATCGAATGCCAGAAGGCCTCGACCGTCTGCCCCGACAGGTTGCGGCCCGACAGGTCGGTCAGCGTCATCGACAGCATGACCGGCAGCTCGCGGCCCAGCGCCTCGGCGGCTTCGGCGGCGGCAAAGGCGGCGGCCTTGGCGTTCAGCGTGTCGAACACCGTCTCGATCAGGATGATGTCGACGCCGCCCTCGACCAGCGCATCGATCTGCTCGCGGTACACCGCCTTCACGCCGTCGAAATCGACCTCGCGGAAGCCCGGGTCGGAAACCCGCGGGCTCAACGACAGCGTCTTGTTCGTCGGCCCCAGCGCGCCGGCGACAAAGCGCGGCCGGCCATCGGCGGCGGTCGCCGCATCGGCGCAGCGCCGGATGATGCCGGCGGCGGCGCGGTTGATGTCGCCGACCAGGTGCTCGGCGCCGTAATCGGCCTGCGAAATGCGGTTGGCGTTGAAGGTGTTGGTCGCCAGCACATCGGCACCGGCACCGATATAGGCGTTGCAGACGCCGGCGATGTCGTCGGGCCGGGTCAGGTTGAGCATGTCGTTGTTGCCCTTCTGGTCCATCGGCAACGCCAGCTCACCCTTGTAGTCGGCCTCGGTCAGGCCGAGCGCCTGGATGGCGGTGCCATAGGGCCCGTCCTTGACGAGGATCCGCTTGGCGGCTTCGGCGCGGAGGCGCTCGGCGATGGTCATGCGGCGATTTCCAGCGGGGCTGCGACGGGGCGCACCCCGAGCATGTGGCAGATGGCATAGGCCAGTTCGGCCCGGTTGAGCGTGTAGAAGTGGAAATGGCGGACACCGCCGGCATAAAGCCGCCGGCATTGTTCGGCCGCCACGCTGGCGGCGACCAGCTGCCGCGCCGCCGGCTTGTCGTCGAGCCCTTCGAACAGCCTCGCCATCCACGCCGGCACCGCGGTGCCGCACGGCCCGGCCATGCGCTGCAGATTGGCAAAGTTGGTCACCGGCAGGATGCCCGGCACGATCTCGGCGGAAATGCCGGCGGCGGCGGCACGATCGCGAAAGCGGAAGAAAGTCTCCGGCTCGAAGAAGAACTGCGTGATGCCGCGCGTCGCCCCGGCGTCGAGCTTCGACTTGAAGGCGTCGAGATCGGCGGCGGCGTCGCGCGCCTCCGGGTGGACCTCGGGATAGGCGCTGACCGAAACCTCGAAATCATGCACGCGCTTCAGCCCGGCCACGAGATCGGCGGCGGTGGCATAGCCATCGGGGTGCGGCGCAAAGCGCGCATCCTTGGCCGGCGGATCACCGCGCAGCGCAACGATATGGCGAACCCCGGCCTGCCAATAGGCATCGGCGACGGCATCGATCTCGGCGCGGCTGGCATCGACGCAGGTCAGGTGCGCGGCGGCCGGGATCTGCGTCTCGCGGGCGATGCGGGCGACGGTCGAATGGGTGCGTTCGCGGGTCGATCCGCCGGCGCCATAGGTCACCGAGACAAAGCGCGGCGCCAGCGGCTTCAGCGTTTCCACCGATTCCCACAATGTCGCCTCCATCGCCGCGGTCTTGGGCGGGAAGAATTCGAAGCTGACGGCGATGTCGCCCGGCAGGTCGGCATAGAGCGACGGGTTGAGCGCGCGCGCCGCCTCGGCGACGGTATCGAGATTTGCGGTCATGCCGCCTTCCTTTCCAGCGAAGTCGCAGCGGGCCGACGGCCCAGCCACAGCGTGACGCCCAGCGCCCGCAGATTGTCGGCATCGGGCGGCGGCAGGCGCCGTGCCACCTGCGCCTCCAGCCCGGCCGCGGTCATCCAGCCGCAGACCTGGTCATCGCCGAAGCCCAGTCGGACATGGCGCTGCTGGGCGCGCAGCTCCTCGCGGCCGTGCGGCATGAAATCGACCACCAGCAAGCGCCCGCCGGGCGCCAGCACCCGCGCCGATTCGGCGATGGCGGCGACCGGATCATCGGCGAAATGCAGGACCTGGTGCAGCACCACGGTGTCGACGCTGCCGGCGGCGCGCGGCAGCGCATACATGTCGCCGCGACGCACCTCGGCATGGGCCAGGCCCGATGCCTCGATGCGGCCGCGCGCCAGCCGCAGCATCTCGGGGCTGCGATCGATGCCCAGCGCCGTCCGCGCCTGCGGGCCGAGCAGTTCGATCATGCGGCCGGTGCCGGTGCCGACATCGACGAGAACACCGAGGTCCCCCGGCGCCAGCGCGGCGGCGATCGCTGCCTCGACATCCGATTCGGCGATGTGCAGCGCGCGTTCGCGATCCCAGTCGGCGGCATGGGCGGCGAACCAGGCATCGGCAGCGGCGGCGCGTTCGGCGCGGACCGCCGCCAGCCGCGCCTGGTCGGCCTCCCCGGCGTCCGCCGCCAGTGCATCGATGCCGGCGAGCACCGGCGCGCAGATCGCCGCCTCGCCGAGCCGAACGAACACCCAGGCGCCTTCCTTGGCGCGCTGCACCAGCCCGGCGTCGGCGAGGATGCGGATATGGCGCGACACCCGCGGCTGGCTTTGCGCCAGCACCGCGGCCAATTCGCCGACGGACAGCTCCATGCGGCGCACGAGCAGCAGGATGCGGACCCGGCTCGGATCCGCCAACGCCCTGAAAATGGAAAGCAACGCCTGCATTGCGAAAAGGACATAAAGATATCTTTATATGTGTCAAGCAACGCATGGCGCGATATGCGACGGCCTGCGCGGCCGCGCCGCTTGCCCCGGACCGCCAAAATGTGCGAGCGCTATGACGCGGGTGCGAAAGGGTCTTGATGTTTCTCCGTTTTCGGGCGCCTGCCGCCGCGTTGCCGCTGCTCGCCCTGCTGCCGCTCGGTGCCTGCGCGACACCCCGCGCCGGCGGGCTGGAGGTTGCCGAGGCCGACCGCTGGGAAGCGACCAATCGCAAGGTCTATGCCTTCAACAAGCGCGTCGACAAATATGCGCTGCGGCCGGCGGCGAAAACCTATCGCACCGTCGTGCCGATCGCCGCACGCCACGGCGTCACCAATGTCTACAATACCTACAACGAGCCGCTGAACTTCCTCAACGACCTGCTGCAGGGCAAGATCAGCAAGGCCTTCCGCTCGGTCGATCGCTTTCTCATCAACGCCACCATCGGTGTCGGCGGGCTTTCCGACAACGCCACCGATCTCGGCCGCCCGGAAGAGCCCGAGGACTGGGGCCAGACCTTTGCGCACTGGGGCATCAAGTCCGGCCCCTATGTCATGCTGCCGCTGTTCGGCCCGTCGACGCTGCGCGACAGCTTTGGCCTCGGCTTCGATTTCGTGCTCAACCCGGCGGATTTCGCGCGCGACGCGGCGTTCAGCCCCAGCATCTTCTGGCGCGCCGGCCAGATCTCGCTGCGCCTCGTCAACCTGCGCGCCCGCATCAGCGACCAGGGCGGCGACGCCCTGCTCGCCGGCAGCCTCGATGAGTATACGCTGGTGAAATCAGCCTATCTGCAAAGCCGCAAGAACGCCATCTGGGACGGCAACGCGCCCTATGACCCGTCGGAGGACGGCAGCGAGGAACTGCCGGCCGATGCGCCGGCACCCGCGGACGCGCCCGCAGCCACGCCCGCGCCCGTCGCACCGCCGCCACCCCAATAACTGTCACCCCGGCGAAGGCCGGGGCCCATGAACCACGAACTTCGCCGCACGCGTGCAACCGCCGCGGCAAAACTTGCGGGCCATGGGCCCCCGCCTGCACTGGCGTGACAAGGACGCCCGCCCCTAGCGCACCGCCGCCGCCGCAATGACCGGCAGCAGCGGCGCCAGCCCGCCGAACGCCGGCTCGATCTCCTGTGGCACCGCGCCGAGCGCAAAGCCCGCCGTCCGCACCATTGCCGCGGTGTCGCGATCGAGATGGCAACCGACGCCGACGACCTTTTGCAGCGGCGTCAGCCGGCGCTGCCAGCGGCCCCGGCCGGGATCGTCGCTCAACACATGTTCCAGGAACAGGAACTGCCCGCCAGGCTTCAGCACGCGGCGGATCTCGGCGAGCACCTGCGGCACATCGGTGACGCTGCACAAGGTCAGGCAGGTGACGACGCAATCGAAGCGGGCGTCGGCAAAGGGCAGCCCCTCCCCCATGCCCGGCACGCTGGTCACCGGCACCCGGGCGGCGGCCAGGCGCGCCGCGGCGCGCCGGTTCATGCCCTCCGATGGCTCGACGACGGTCAGGCTGGTGACGCCGGCCGGATCGTAGAAGGGCAAGGTCGCCCCGGTGCCGAAGCCGATCTCCAGCACATCGCCGCGCGCCTGGCCGACCAGCGCCGCGCGCCGCGCCTCGATGCGCGGATGGCCGAGCGCCCGGTCGAGCAGCCACGGAAAGATGCGTTCGCTGTAGAGCCCCATTGGCGCAGCCTGCCGGTGTCTATCCCGCGGCGCAACCCTGCGCTATCGAACCGGCATGATGCGCATCCCCGCTCTCTGCCTCCTGTCCTGCCTCGCGCAATCGGTTCCTTCGCGGCGCCCGGCAGCGCCGGCCGCCGTGCCCGAGTCAGCGTCGGCGCCTGCACCCGAACCCGTGTCCGAGCCGGCATCACAGCCTGCAAACGACGCCGAACAATAGCGCGGCGGAATGGCGCTGCCGGGCGCCGCGAAGGAACCGATTGCGCTGTCGGGGCTTCGTTGCTGCAATACAAACTGAGAAACGGGAGCCCCGATATGCGCACTGCCAAGATTGCCACCCTGATGTTCGCCGCCGCCGCCCTGCCGCTCGCCGCTTGCGGTGAGAAGCGCGACGACAGCGCGACGACGACGACCACGAGCACGACCACCGATGCGATGACCGGCACCGGCACCGTCGGCGACACGACGATGGGCGACCCCGCGACCGGCGGCATGACGTCGGACACGATGTCGACCGCGCCGACCGACACCACGACGATGCCGGCCGATGGCACCATGCCCAGCGACACGATGGGCACGGACGGCACGACGTCGACGACGTCGTCGACCATGCCGCAGTAAGCGGTTCGATACGCCGAACGAAAAAGGGGCCGTGGCATCCGCCACGGCCCCTTCTTTTCGTCTGGTCGGCGTGGACCTTTAGAAGTCCATGCCGCCCATGCCGCCCATGCCGCCGCCGGGCATGCCGCCGCCGCCGCCCTTGTCGTCGGCCGGCAGTTCGGTGATCGCGGCTTCCGTCGTGATCAGCAGCGATGCGACCGAAGCGGCATCCTGCAGCGCGGTGCGAACGACCTTGGTCGGGTCGATCACGCCGGCGGCCACGAGGTTCTCGTAGACGTCGGTCTGCGCATTGAAGCCGATCTTGTCGTCATCGCCATCGAGCAGCTTGCCCGAGACGACCGCACCGTCATGGCCGGCGTTCGACGCGATCTGGCGGACCGGGGCGAACAGCGCGCGACGGATGATGTCGACACCGCGGGTCTGGTCGTCGTTGGCACCCTTCAGGCCATCGAGAGCCTTGGTGGCGTACAGCAGCGCCGTACCACCGCCCGGGACGATGCCTTCTTCGACAGCGGCGCGGGTAGCGTGCAGGGCGTCGTCGACGCGATCCTTGCGCTCCTTGACTTCGACTTCCGTCGAACCGCCGACCTTGATGACCGCGACACCGCCGGCGAGCTTGGCAAGGCGCTCCTGGAGCTTCTCCTTGTCATAGTCCGACGTGGTGATCTCGATCTGGGCGCGGATCTGCTCGACACGACCCTTGATGCTGTCGGCATCGCCGGCGCCATCGATGATCGTCGTGTTGTCCTTGTCGATGGTGACGCGCTTGGCGACACCGAGCATCGGCAGGGTGACATTCTCAAGCTTGATGCCGAGGTCTTCGGAAATCATCTCGCCCTTGGTCAGGACGGCGATGTCTTCCAGCATGGCCTTGCGGCGATCGCCGAAGCCCGGCGCCTTGACGGCGGCAACCTTGAGGCCGCCGCGCAGCTTGTTGACCACCAGCGTGGCCAGGGCTTCGCCTTCGACGTCTTCGGCGATAATCAGCAGCGGGCGACCCGACTGGACAACGGCTTCCAGAACGGGGAGCAGCGCCTGCAGGTTCGACAGCTTCTTTTCATGGATCAGGATGTAGGGCGACTCGAGCTCGACCTGCATCTTTTCAGGGTTGGTGATGAAATAGGGGCTCAGATAGCCGCGGTCGAACTGCATGCCCTCGACGACTTCGAGCTCCGATTCCATGCCCTTGGCTTCTTCGACGGTGATGACGCCTTCCTTGCCGACCTTTTCCATGGCCTTGGCAATCATCTCGCCGATTTCCGACTCGCCATTGGCCGAAATGGTGCCGACCTGGGCGATCTCGGACGTGCCGGCGACCGGCTTGGAGCGGGCCTTGAGATCCGCGACGACCTTGCCGACGGCGAGATCGATGCCGCGCTTCAGGTCCATCGGGTTCATGCCGGCGGCGACCGACTTCATGCCTTCGCGCACGATGGCCTGGGCCAGCACGGTGGCGGTGGTGGTGCCGTCACCGGCGATGTCGTTGGTCTTCGAAGCGACTTCGCGGACCATCTGGGCGCCCAGGTTCTCGAACTTGTCCTTGAGTTCGATTTCCTTGGCGACGGTCACGCCGTCCTTGGTGATGCGCGGGGCACCGAACGACTTTTCGATGACGACGTTGCGGCCCTTGGGACCCAGCGTGACCTTGACTGCATCGGCAAGGATGTCGACGCCGCGCAGGATGCGCTCACGCGCGTCGCGGCTGAACTTGACGTCTTTGGCTGCCATGTTGATTTCCTTTGATTATCTGCTGACGTTCTTGGCTTCGGGCTTCAGCCCAGGATGCCGAGAATGTCGCTTTCCTTCATGATGATCAGGTCTTCGCCGCCGACCTTGACCTCGGTGCCCGACCATTTGCCGAACAGGATCTTGTCGCCGGCCTTGACCTCGAGCGGATGGACGGTGCCATCATCGCCGCGCGCACCGGTGCCGACGGAGACGACTTCGCCTTCCTGCGGCTTTTCCTTCGCGGTATCGGGGATGATGATCCCGCCGGCGGTTTTTTCTTCGGCTTCGACACGGCGCACGAGCACGCGGTCGTGGAGCGGACGGAACGTCATTGTAGCCCTCACTTTTGTTGCGAATCTGACTGTTGGCACTCAACGGATGCGAGTGCCAGCAGTAAGGCGGCATATGTAACCGGGCAGGAACAAGGTCAAGGCCGCGGCGGTGTGTGCCACGGAAATTTCATGTGCGTAGCGGTCGCCGGGTTGACGCGCCGCCGCCGGCGGATACCGATGGCGCCGCGCCTGCCACACCGCCGGGCGGGGGAGTCGCATCGCATGGCCAAAAATTCGGCATGGTCGCCAATCGCCGCTGCACTGCTGGCCATTGCGGCGCCCGCCGCCGCCGCCCCGGACGCACCCGTCGTCGTCGCCACGTCACCGGCGGAGGCCCGCGCCAACGCGCTCTACGCCGCCGAATGGAAATGGCGAAAGGCCGAGTTCGCCGAGATCGAGGAGGGTCCGCGCTCGCGCCCCGGCGACCATCTGCCCGCCGCCACGCCCGCCGCCTACGCCCGGCGCCTGGCCTATTGGAGCAAGGTGCTCGCCGACGCCGATGCCATCCCGGCCGCCGAATTGTCGAACGAAGGCCGCATCAACCTGGCCGTCTTCCGCACCGCCCTCCAGGCCGAAACCGCCAACATCCGCTTCCGCACCTATGAGGCGCCGCTCAACAGCGACACCTTCTTCTGGGGGGAGTTGAAGCCCTATGCCGCCTATTCGACCGCGGCCGAATATCGCCGCTATCTCAACCGCCTGCGCGAAGTGCCGCGCTGGTTCGACGAGAATGTCGCCAACATGCGCGCCGGTCTCGCCCGCGGCTATTCGGTGCCGCGCGTCGGGCTGGAGGGCCGCGACGCCACCATCGTGCCGTTCACCGCCACCGATGACAGCAACCCGCTGTACGACGTCTTCAAGCGCCTGCCCGACGCCATGCCGGCGGCCGAACAGGCAGCGCTGCGCGCCGAGGCGCGCCAGGTCATCGCCGGCATCGCCGCCCCCGCCTATGCCCGGCTGCTCGCCTTCATGCGCACCGAATACATGCCGAAAACGCGGACGACGATCGCCGCCCATGACCTGCCCGACGGCAAGGCCTTCTACCAGGCGCAGATCCGCGAATACACGACGCTCGACCTGACGTCCGAGCAGATCCACCAGATCGGCCTGTCGGAAGTCGCCCGCATCGACGCCGATATGCGCAAGACCATGGCCGATGCCGGCTTCAAGGGCAGCTTCGCCGAATTCCTCGCCTTCCTGCGCCAGGACCCGCAATTCTATGCCAAGACGCCGCGCGAGCTGCTCGGCTTTTCGGCCTATGTGACCAAGCGCATGGACGGCAAGCTGAAGGACGTGTTCGGCACCCTGCCCCGCTATCGCTTCACCATCCTGCCCGTCCCCGATGCCATCGCGCCGATCTACACCTCGGGCCGCGGCGGGCTCGAGGCGTGCCTGATGAACACCTATGACCTGCCGTCGCGGCCGCTCTATGCGCTGACCGCGCTGACGCTGCACGAATGCGTGCCCGGCCACAGCTTCCAGGCGGCGCTGGCCCTTGAGGCGCCGCCGCGCCCGGCCTTCCGCCGCGAGACGTACTTTTCCGGCTATGGCGAAGGCTGGGGCCTCTACACCGAATGGCTCGGCACCAAACTCGGCCTGTACGAGACGCCCTACGAGGAGTTCGGCCGCGAGACCTTCGAGATGTGGCGCGCCGTGCGGCTGGTCATCGACACCGGCATTCATTCAATGGGCTGGAGCCGCCAACGCGCCATCGACTATCTCGCCGGCCACACCGCCCTGTCGCAGCGCGATGTCGAGATCGAGGTCGATCGCTACATCAGCTGGCCCGGCCAGGCACTGGCCTACAAGCTCGGCGAGATGCGCATCCGCAAACTGCGCGCCGAGGCCGAGGCCGAACTCGGCCCGCGCTTCGACCAGCGCCCGTTCCACGACGCGCTGCTGGCGATGGGATCGGTGCCGCTGCCGGTAATGGAAAGCGAGATGCGGGCGTTCATCGCGGCAGAGAAGGCGAAGAAGTAACCCCCTCCCCCCCCCCTGCGGGGAGGGCGACTCGCGCTCGCGCGAGCGGGGTGGGGGTCCCCAACGTCGTCGCTCGTAAACCCCCACCCCGCTCGGCTGGCGCCGAGTCGCCCTCCCCTCAAGGGGGAGGGAGTTCGCCAACCTCGTTGCGCAGCGCAACGAAGCCTGTAAACTCCCCGAAAAACAAGATCGAGTCGCGCCAACAGATTGCAACCACCACCGGGGGAGCGTCATGGTCGACCGCGTTTTGATACTCAAGGCTTTGGCAACATTATCGACAGCTGCGACCATCGCGGCCTGTGCCTCCTATTCCAATGCGGCGCCGCAGGCCGGCTGGCAAAACTGGTCGCCGCAGCAGCAATCGGCCTGGTATTCGGCGACGCAGGGCTCCCGGCTGATGCCGCTGGCCTGGATGCTGGCGCTCGAACAGCCTGACGCGGCCAAGCCCTTCCTCGGCCCCGATACCATCGCCCAGTGGCGGCTGCTGCCGCGCCCCAACAGCGACCGGCTGCCGATCGGACTCGTCGTCGATGACAGTGACGACAGCAATCTCGCCAATTCGAAACTGCGCTGGTTCGCCGGCCAGGGGCCGAAGGAAAAATGGGTCGGGATGAACTGTTCGGCCTGCCACACCGCCGAGCTGACCTACCAGGGCAAGGCGATGCGCGTCGACGGCGGCCCGGCGCTGTTCGATTATCAGACCTTTGTCGAGGACCTCGACGCTGCCGTGCGCGCCACCGTCAACGCCCCCGACGGCTCCGAAAAATGGGACCGTTTCGCCAAGGCGGCGCTCGGCAGCAAGGACGCGCCCGGCAACCGCACCCTGCTGCGCGCCGCGCTGGCCAGGCTGCTCGCCTGGGAAGACCGCGTCGAGGACATGAACAAGACGCCGCTGCGCTATGGCTATGGCCGCGTCGACGCCTTTGGCCACATCTTCAACAAGGTGGCGCTGTTCACCGGTGCCGCCAGCCCGACCCGCAACCCCGCCGACGCCCCGGTCAGCTATCCGCACATCTGGGACATCCACCGCTTCGACAAGCTGCAGTGGAACGGCATCGCCCAGAACCAGCGGCTGTCGCTGGGCGGCAACCGCTACCTCGATTACGGCGCGCTCGGCCGCAACGCCGGCGAGGTCATCGGCGTCTTCGGCGACATCACGGTGACACCGGGCGGCGGGCTCGGCGGCTACAAATCCAGCGTCCAGGCCGACAATCTCATCCGCCTCGAAACCCAGCTCGTCTCCTTGAAGTCGCCGGCCTGGCCGGCCAACTTCGGCGCGCTCGACCCGGCCAAGGTCGCCGCCGGCAAGGCGCTGTTCGCCGCCGATTGCGAGGGCTGCCACAAGAAGGACCCGGGCGAATTCCAGAAGGCGGCGATGATCCCGCTGAAACCCGGGCCGAACGCCACCGACCCATGGATGGCGTGCAACGCCATCACCTACAAATCCGCCACCGGCAATCTGCAGGGCACCACCAAGGGCTATATCGGCAGCGGCGAAAAGTTCGGCGCCGAAGCTCCGATCGCCGAGATGCTGGAAACCACCGTCAAGGGCGCGCTGATCGGCAAGAAGGGCCAGATCATCGGCCAGACCGCCAAGGTGTTCTTCGGCGGCGGCGGTGCCCCGCGCGTCGTCATCGAGGAGGCGCCCGACATGCGGCCGCTGGTCCTCGACGCCTGCTACAAGTCCGGCAGCCCGCACATGGCCTACAAGGCGCGGCCATTGGACGGCATCTGGGCGACGGCGCCCTTCCTCCACAACGGCTCGGTGCCAACGCTGTACGACCTGCTGCTGCCGGCGGCGCAGCGGCCCAAGGCGTTCATGATGGGCACCCGCGAGTACGATCCCGTCAAGGTCGGCTATCGCACGGAAGCCACGGCGCCCGGCAACAGCTTCCGCTTTGCCACCCAGGCCGCCGACGGCTTCGCGATCCCCGGCAACGGCAGCGAAGGCCATGAATACGGGGTGGCCAAGCTCACCGAAGCCCAGCGCCAGGCGCTGCTCGAATATCTGAAATCGCTCTAGACGCTGCGGGGGCAGGACATGACAGGCTATCTCGAACGGCTCGACGCCACGCCGGCGGCCCAACGCTGGCCGCTGGTGCGCGGCTGGATGCGGCAGGAACCCCACCCGTTCTTTGCCGAGGTCCGCGAACAGCGGCCGGTGATCGTGCTGCCCGAGCTGACCCTGGTCTTCCGCCACGCCGATTGCGCCCTGGTGCTGCGCCGCCACGCCGATTTCGGCGTCGATCTCTACAAGCCCAAGCAGGGCGATTACTTCATGGCGCAGGACGATACCGCCAACCACTGGCGCGAAAAATCGATCATGAAGGCGGTGCTCGATTTCGAGCAGATTCCCGAAATCCGCAGCTGGGTCGCCGATCGCACCGCCAATCTGCTGATGGCGGCCAACGGCCAGATCGACGTGCCCGCCGCGCTCAGCCGCCAGGTGCCGGTCGACATGGTGCAGCAGTTCTTCGGCCTCGACGGCCAGGACCCCGCCGACCTTATCGAATGGTCCTACTGGAACCAGCAGGACGCCTTCCACAACCAGCCGTTCGACGGCCAGAGCGCGGCACGATCGGCGGAGATCACCGCCGGGCGCGAACGCAGCAGCATCCGGCTTGGCCTGTTCATCGGCCGGCTGGTGCTGCGCCGCTCGATCGCGGTGAAGCTGGGGCTCGGCGGTGACGATCCGATCACGCGGCTGCTGCAGATTTCCTTTTCCGATGGCGTCAAGTTCGGCGTCAAGAAGGTGCTGTTCAACGCCGGCGGGCTGCTGATCGGTGCCGTCGAGACGACCAACCACTGCGTCAACAATGTCATGGCGGAGCTGTTCTCGCGCCCCGAAGCCCTCGCCGAGGCGCAGCACCTCGCCCGCACCGCCCCGCCCGAAGCCATCGACGGCGTCGCGCTGGAGGCGCTGCGCTTCCGCCCGGCCTTCCCCTATTTCTTCCGCACCTGCCACCGCGCCACCCAGGTCGCCGGCGGTACGCCGCACGCGCAGATGATCCCGCCCGGCACCACCGTGCTGGCGATGACCCACAGCGCCATGTCCGACCCGGCGAGCTTCCCCGATCCGACCCGTTTCGACCCGCACCGCGCGCAGGGCGACAATTTCACCTTCGGCCAGGGCATCCACGAATGCCTCGGCCGCGCCATCGCCCGGCCGATGCTCGGCGAGATCGTCCGGCAACTGCTGCTGCTGCCCGGCCTGCATCCCACCGCGCCGGTCGAATTGCGCAGCGGCGTTCCCGAACGATTCCCGCTGGCTTGGAATGCCTGACCGGCGATGTGGGAGGCCGCCGACATTGCCGCGGCGATCGATTCGCACCCCGATGTCGCCGCCGATGCGCTCGGCGCCGTCATGCTCGATGCGACCGGGCCGCGGCTGGAGGCGGCGGGGCTGACCGCGGCGGCACAGATGTTCGGGCGGCCGCCCGGCGACTTCTGGGTCGAACAGCTGCAGGGCCGCAACCTCGTCGATTCCTTTGCCCGGGCGCTCAGCGTGCGCGGTGTCGCCATCGATTTCGGCGGCGCCGCGTTCGGCGCGGTGGACCTCGCCGCATCGAACCTCGATCCGGTCAAGGCCGCCGCCTTCCTCGCCCGCGCCGCCGCCTTTCGCTGCCGCATCCTGCGCGACGGCGTCGTCATGGGATCGGGCGTGCTGGTCGGCCCGACGACGGTGCTGACCGCCTTCCATGTCCTCGCCGCGACCCCGACGATGGTCGCCGAACCCTGGTCTAAGGTCACCGTGCTGCTGTCCGACGGCCGCTCGATCGACGCGGTGATGCCGCCGCTGGTCGCCTCGCCGACCACCGCCGACGAGGCCGCCAGCCGGCTGCCGCGCGACGACACGCTGTTCGGCGACAACAACGACTATGCCATCATCCGGCTCGCCCGCCCCGCCGGCGCGCTGATGGGATCGGCACCGCTGCCGACAAAACCCGGCGCCTACAGCCGCCGCGCCGCCGTCATCGTCGTCCATTATCCCGACGGCGAGGACAAGGGCATCGGCATCGGCAGCCTGGCCAAGATCCCGCGCCTGACCAGCCGCTGGGGCCACAGCGTCGAAACCCGTGGCGGCTCGTCGGGCGGCGGCTGCTTCGATGCGACGCTGACCCTTGCCGGCATCCACCAGGGCAAGGGCTGGCGCGACGGCGGGCGGCTGGTGCCGACGGCGAAATTCTACGACAGGATCCTGCCGGTCGTTACCACCGACCTGGCACCGCCGCGGATGTGGTCGCTCGACGGCACCCCCGATGGCGAGTTCGTCATCGGCCGCCAGTCGTTTTTCGAGGCCTTTGCGCTGGCCCGCGGCAACGGCCGGGTGCGCGGCATCCGCGTCAAGCGCGCCGATGCGGCGGGCAATCTCGCCGGCCTCGCCTTTTCCTTCGCCATGCTCGACCGCATGACGGCGCGCAGCCCCGACACGCGGCAGTGCCGCATCAGCTTCGAAACGCTGATCCCCGACCTGGCCAACGACATCCTGCGCCGCGCCGCCGCGGTCGGCTTCGAATGCGCCGCCATCGAGGATCGCCCGGGCGTCGCCGCCGGACAGAGCGCACCCGAAGCCGTCGGCGCCGATCGCGGCCGCCGCGCCGCCGCCGCGCTCGACGCCACGGCCGCCGCGGTCGGCCGCCAGCTCTGGCTGTTCATCGACCATCCGGCGATCGCCTTTGGCGATGCCATGCGCGCCGAACTCGAAGGCTTCATCGACCAGGCGCTGAAACTGCCCAATTTGCGCCTCGTCGTCGCCGGCTTCGAGGCGGTGGCCATCCCCGGCCTCGAATTCCAGACGCCGCCCAACCCGCCCGACATCGGCGCGCCCGGCCTGATGACCGACTATGTCACCGGCTTCGGCGAAAGCGACGTGCGGCTGTTCCTCGCCGATGCGGCGGCGGCGGCGGGCAAGTCGCCCTCGGCCGAACGCGTCGCCGAGCTGGTGCAGATGGGCCTCGCCGGCCTCGACGAAGTCAACGGCATCTACAGCCCCTGGGCCGCCCGCCAGGTCGCCGAGCGCCTGCGCCCGGCCGTCCGCGCCATGTTCAAGGCCGTCATATGAGCGGCCCGCTCGATCCAGATGTCGTCCCCTATGTCATCCGCGCCAAACGCTATGCGGCGCTGTCCGGCCCGTTCGAGCCGATCGCCGCGCTGCGTGCGGCTGCTGTCAGTGGGGCGGGGTTGACCACCCAGGTCGCCTCGGCGCTCGCCGCCGCCTGCGACACCGATCTCGACACCGGCAGCCCCCGGGGCACCCGCTGGCTGATCCGCAGCGGCGAACGGCGCTTCGTGCTCGACCGGCAGCTGACGACCCGCGCCGAGCTGCTCGCCGCCGTTGCCGAGCGCCGCAGCCAGGACCCCGACCTGCCCGCCGCCGACCTGCTGGCGGCGCTGGCCGGGGACGGCGCCTTCACCGACGCGGCCATCGCCCAGGCGCTCGCGGCGCCGACGCCCGATCGCCCGCTCATCGAGCGCATCGTCGCCGCGCTCGACCGCGCCGGCCCGCCGGCCCCCGCCGGCGCCCGCCTCGTCGACGCCCGCCAGGCGCTCTCCCGCCATGACCGCCAGGCGCGGCGCCGCGGATTCGAGGCGCGCGGTTTCTTCGGGCGCGAAGGCGAGACGGCGGCGCTGATCGCCTGGCTCGAAAAGCCGCTCGTCGCGCTGCCGGTGCGCGCCGCCTACATCGCCGGCAACCCCGGCATCGGCAAATCGACGCTGCTGGAGGAAGTCACCGGCCGCGTCGGCGATGCCGGTGTTGCGGAAGCCGGAAATGCGAGCGTCGCCGATGCCAACGGGTGCATCGTCGTGCGGCTCGATTTCGACCGTGCCGGCCTCGACGTCAACGACCTGCTCGGGCTGACGATGGAGCTGGCGCGCCAGGTCGCCGACCGGCTCGGCGACGCCGGCAAGCCGGTGCTCGACGCCCGGCTGCGCGCCGCCAGCGTCACCCGCGGCGAGGAAAGCTATGGCAACAGCAGCCGCGGCAGCGTGCCGCCCGAATTCGCCGCGGCGATCGGCGACGCGGTGCGCGCCTCCGGGCGGCCGGTGCTGCTGGTGCTCGACACCGTCGAAGTGCTGCGCGCCCGCGGCGAGGAACATCCCGAGCGGCTGTTCCGCTGGCTCGACACGCTGCTGTCGGCCGGGCTGCGGCCGCTCGCCGTGCTCGCCGCCGGTCGCGGCGCCGCGCTCGACAGCGCTCCCGGCCGGGTCGGGCTGGCGGTGCCGCTCGACGGCCTCGATGCGCCGGCGACCGAGGCGTTGCTGACCCGGCTCGAGGTGCCGGCGGCGGCGCATGCGACCATCGCCAACCTCGCCGACGGCAACCCGCTGGTGCTGCGCCTCGCCGCCACCGTGGTCCGCGACCATGGCGTCGGCGAACTGCCGCAGGGCGCGATCGACAAGGATGTGGCGGCGGCGTTCCTCTACCGCATCCTGCTGTCGCGGATCGACGACCCCGAATTGCGCCGGCTCGCCCACCCCGGCCTGCTCGCACGCCGGATCAGCGCCGGCTTCCTCGGCGATGTGCTGGCGCCGGCGCTCGGCATGCCGCGCCTCGCCGCGGGCCGGGCCGAAGCGCTGTTCAACGCGCTGGCGGGCCAGTTGTGGCTCGTCCAGCGCGATCCCGTCGCCCGCGATTTCGTCATCCATCGCAGCGACATGCGCGCCATCCTGCTGCCCCTGCTCTACCGCGACCAGCCGAGGCTGTGCGAAAGGGTCGATGCCGCCGCCGCCGCCTGGTTCGCGCGGCAAAGCGACCCCCGCTCCGACGTCGATGCCGCCTATCACCGGCTACAGCTGATGCGCTTTCGCCCGGCCCGCCCGGCGATCCCCACCGCAGTGGCGCAGCAGTTCGAGCCGGCAATGCTCGCCGAGCTGCCGCCGGTGGCGCAGGATCTCGTTGCCGGCGCCGCCGGGCGCCGGTCGTCGAAGCTGCGCAAGGGCGGCGACAGCGTCCTCGAAGCCGCCGCACCAACGGTCGACGACGCCGCGCTGGCGGCCGAGGTCCTCACCCTCATCGACCGCGAGGATTGGGCCGAGGGCCAGTTCGTCGTCGACCAGATGGCGGCCGCCGGCGGCCTCGATCCGCGCCAGCCGGCGGCGATGGCCATCCGCGCCTTCTACTGGCGCTCGGGCCGCTGGCACCGCGCCCGGCGCATGTTCGCCGAGCGTGACCGGCTGGTCCGCGACGATGGCGAAGTCTTCGGCCTCCCGTTGCAGCTCGCCATCGCCCGGCTGGAGATCCGGTCCGAATTCACCCGGCCGCGGCTGCTGCGCATGTTCGCCCTGCCTGGCATCGACCGGCTGATCGCCGAGGCGATGCGCAACGCCGGGCCGCTTGCCCGCCAGGGGGCGCTGGCCTTTGTGCTCGCCGCTAATGGCCATCGCCAGGAGCCGCTGTGGTCGTCGAAGGACGGCGACGCGGTGGCGGCCGCGCTCGACACCTGGATCGCCGCGCCCGACGGCCGCCGCAGCCAGGCGCCGGCGACCGCCCATGCCTTTGGCGTCGTGCGCGAACGGCTCGGCGCGCGCGGGCTGGTATCCGCGGCGGCGATCGAATGGAACGACCCGCAGATGCTGGTGGCGCTGTCGCCCTATCCGATCATCGCCGCCAACCTCGCCGTGCTGCGCGGCAACGACCGGCTGATCGACGCGGCGCGCGCCGCCGACGCCCGGCTCGCCCAGGCCGGCGGGCTGTTTTCGGGCTCGCCGCTCGGGCTCGGCCCGGTCGCCGGCAACCCCATCGCCGGCATCGCCGGGCTCGGCCTGTTCGCCGAATGGGCCGGCGCCGAGGCCTGGCGCCACCGCGACCCCGATCTCGGCACCCTCGCCGCCGCCGCCGAACGCTGGCGCCGCACCGTCGCCGGCCGCTGGTCGTACGACACGCCGCCGCCGGGCTGGCTCGGCCCGGATGTGGGCGGGGACGGGCGCGGCGGCGGCGCCGACAGCATCATCCGGCGCCGCGTCCAGAAACTCGCCGATTTCGACGATCCCGCCGACTGGGCGATGCGGCAGCTGGCGCTGTGGGATCCCGCCGGCGACGGCCCCGGGCTGCTGTCCCGGCTGCAACGCCGCCACACCCGGGTGCTCGGCATCGTCGCCGCCCTGCCCGACCCGCTCGCCCGCGCCGGCGCCCTGCTCGACCACGACATTCCCTCGGCCTTTGTCCCCCCGCTCGCCATCCTCACAGGAGTCACGTCCCATGTCTGACGCCGCCGACACCACCGAACGCCGCGAAACCCTGCGCGGGCTGTTGACCCCCAAGATGGTGGAGGCGGTGAATGCCCGGCTCGCCGCCGGCAACGTGCCGCCCGCCGTCGCCGCCGAGCTGCCGGTCGAGATCGAGACGACCACCGGACGCGACGCCGCCGAGCTCGAAAGCCTGCTGCCGCTGCCGGCGCTGGAAGCCATCGTGCGGCTGACCGGGCGGCCGCCGCTGCTGATCCGCAACGACCAGGTCGTGCTCGAGCCGCTGCCCGACCTGCCCGGCGCCGATGCCAAGATCATCGGCGTGCAGAAATACATCCCGTCGGTCGGCCGCGTCGAATTCGTCAATTCGACGATGCGCTGGGGCGGCACCGGCTGGGTCGTCGATCGCCGCGCCACCGGCGACATCATCATCACCAATCGCCACGTCGCCAAGCTGGTCGCGCAGCGCGCCGCCAACGGCAGCGGCGTGTTCCTGCGCAGCCCCGGCGGCGCCCGGCAAGGCATCGCCATCGATTTCCGCGAGGAAGACGGCAGCAGCGGCGGCAGTGCCAGCCACACCGTGCAGATCGTCGCCATCGAATATCTCGCCGACGACCTCGCCGCCGATTGCGCGCTGCTGCGCGTCGCGACGACCGCGCCGGTCAAGCCGTCGCCGCTGCCGCTCGCCGACAAGGAAGCAGGCTTCGACGAGCTGGTGACGCTGATCGGCTATCCGGCGCGCGACTCCCGCAACGATCCCGGCGCCCAGGAGAAATATTTCCGCGACCTGTATGACGTGAAGCGCCTGGCGCCGGGCCGCGTCACCCAGGCGCTGACCGGCCAGACGCTGCTGATGCACGATTGCACGAGCCTCGGCGGCAATTCGGGATCGCCGCTGATCAGCCTGGAATCGGGCAAGGTCGTCGGCCTGCATTTCGCCGGCGTCTTCGGCCAGGGTAACAGCGCCGTCGGCGTCGAGACGCTGAAGGCGTTGCTCAAGGGCAGGGCGGTCGCGGTGCCGGGCGGTGGCGCCCGCGCTGAAGCGACCACCGAAAGCCTCGCCGACGGCAGCCATGCCGCCGATTTCTTCAAAGGCCGCAAGGGCTTTGCAACCAAGTTCCTCGGCAAGGGCAAGGTCGCGACGCCGTGGCCAAAACTGGCGCCGGCGCTCGCCACCGGCCTTGCCAGGCCGTCCGACAAGCCCAAGGAGCCGGGCGAGCTGCGCTACACCCATTTCGGCGTCAAATATTCCGCCGAAGCCAAGGTGCCGCTGATGACCGCGGTCAACATCGACGGCCAGAAGACGGTGCGCATCAAGCGCGGCCGCGACAAGTGGTTCGCCGACCTGCGCATCCCCGCCGCCATCCAGCTCGGGTCGACCAACTTTGCCGATGCCGAGATCGACCGCGGCCATCTGGTGCGCCGCGAGGACCCCAATTGGGGCGGATCGGCGCAGCTCGCCAACGACGACACCTTCCATTACGTCAACGCCGCGCCGCAGCATTCGCAGCTCAACCAGGGCAAGCTGCTGTGGCAGGGGCTGGAAAACTACATCCTCGACAATGCCCGCACCGGCGGCTTCCTCGCCTCGGTGTTCACCGGGCCGATCCTGGGCCCCGACGACCCGGTCATCGACGGCGCCACCGTGCCGCTCGAATACTGGAAGCTGGTGGCGACGCTCGACGAGACCGGCACCAGATTGCGCGCCACCGCCTATCTGCTCAGCCAGGGCCAGCTGATCCGCGACCTGCTTGAACGCCGCAGCCGCACCGAGGCGATGGAGGGCATCGTGCTCGGCGAATATCGCACCTTCCAGATCGCGGTGACCGACCTCGCCGATGCCACCGGCCATGATTTTTCGGCCTATGCCGCCGCCGACCCGCTGTTCCGCCCGCAGGAAGGCGCCGAGCCCGCGGCCCCGCGTTTCATTCCGCTCGACAGCCTGGAGGCGATGCAGCTGTAGGGCGTCGCGCCGCCGGCGGCAGACGCCCGGCGGCGCTACAGCTTGCCGATGAGGCGGTAGCCGATGATGTCGTCGCCATAGAGTTCCTGCACCTTGGCCTTGATGCCGGCGGTGTATTTCGACCTGAACAGCCCATAGTTCATGTCGAAAAAGTCCTTCTGCAGGTGGCTGTAGCCGAACGCCATCGTGTGATAGCTGTTCCAGAACAGGCCGATCCCGTATTCGGACGGCTTGATGTTGGTCATCGCCTCCTCGATGCCGGCGCAGGTGCGATCACCCCCCAGCGCCCGGACCCCGGCAAGCTCGCATTGCGCCACCGGATTGGCATCGAGATGCCGCAGCGTTGCCATGACGATGTTGAGGTTGTGGACGGTGGTGCCGATCTCCGCCCAGCTGTTCACGAAGCGGCCGAGCTTCAGCGAGGCGCGACACCAGGCCAGCGCCGCGGCCGTGCAGATGCCCTGGTCGGCCTTGTTGGCCTGGCTGTAGTTGTTTTCGAGCGGGAACACCGTGTTGGCGACCATGTCGCCGTGCCAGAACTTCACACCGCGTGCCATCGCCGACCCCCTGCCTCAACTATCGTTGGATAAGGCGATCTGGCGCCATTCCCGGCCGACTGTCAATCGATCGGCAGGTTTTTCGGGGGCGCCCCAGTCACGATATCGGCTGCGCGGCAATATAATTCCGCCGCGACTTCCAGCGAAGACAAATTCCTATATCCCGGCGTGGCGATGCTGGGAAACGCTGTCCTTGCCGTGTTTTTACCCCGTAACGACAATAACTGCAAAACTCGCCGTCGTCGAAGGACAAATATAGTTCATTTCATTAAGGCAATTGTTGCATATCCGCGATGAATACTGTGACTTGCGTGCAACATTGCCCGTCATATTTCCTCAAAACTGAATAGGGACTTTACTTCGTGGCCGTTGGGACGAATTTTGCGCCCAGCTTCACGGCCTGGTCCGGCGCTCCTGCGTCGGCCCTTTCGTTGCCGGCGGTGCGCGTTTCGGTTTGCTTTGCAAAGGATATTGCCAGTGGTTGCGTACTCTCCCCCTCTCCGTTCGACGCTGAAGTGCAGCGCCGCGACGCTGGCGCTGGCGCTGCTCGCCGGCCCGGCCCTGGCCCAGGGCGCGCCGCAGGAAAACGTACCGGCCACCGCCGGCGCCCAGCCGACGACCGCCGCCGCCGTCGGCGCCACCGATGACGAAGGCACCATCGTCGTCACCGGCTCGCTGATCCGCAACCCGAACCTCATCTCGTCGCAGCCGGTCACCGTGACCACGGCCGAGACCATCCAGCTGCGCGCCTCCAACGTCGCCGAAGAAGTCCTCCGCGACATCCCGGGTGTCGTTCCGAATATCGGTTCGGCGGTCAACAACGGCAACGGCGGCGCCTCGTTCGTCGATCTTCGCGGCATCGGGTCGAACCGCAACCTCGTCCTGCTCGACGGCAACCGCATCACGCCCGCCGGCCTCGGCGGCGTCGTCGATCTCAACAACATCCCGCTGGCGCTGATCCAGCGCGTCGATGCGCTCACCGGTGCCGCCGTGACCACCTATGGTGCCGACGCCATCTCGGGTGTCGTCAACTTCGTCACCCGCCAGGATTTCACCGGCGTCGAGCTGCAGCTGTCGAACGGCCTGACCGAAGCCGGCGACGGCCAGAGCTTCCGCGCCGACGCGACGATCGGTGCCAATTTCGAGGACGGCAAGGGCAATGCCACCCTGTCGATCGGCTATCAGCGCAGCGATGCAGTCTTCCAGGGCGCCCGCGACTTCAGCGCCGAGAACCTCGACAGCTACCTTGGCGTCACCGGCGGCTCGGGCACCGCGATCCCGTCGCGCTTCACCGGCGCGCGCCCGATCGATCCGGCAACCGGCCTGCCCTCCACCAACCCCGCAGTCCCCAACGGCAACTTGCAGATCGATCCCGCGACCGGTCTCGGCCGCAACCTGTACGCGCCGTTCAACTTCAACCCCTTCAATGCCTTCCAGACCCCGTTCGAACGCTTCAACATGTTCGGCCAGGCCCGCTATGAAATCAGCGACGCCGTCGAGGTCTACAGCCGCGGCCTGTTCTCCAGGAACACCGTGTCGACGATCGTCGCGCCGTCGGGCTCGTTCGGCTCCAACGTGACGATCCCGCTGTCGAACCCGTTCCTCCCCGCCGGCCTGCGCAGCCAGCTCTGCGCCCGCAACACCGGCGCCGCCGGCACCTACGTGCCGCTGTTCACCCCCGGCGAATGCGCCGCGGCTGCCACCGCCGTTGATCCGACCGATCCCAACTACCGCACGGTGGAAACCGGCCTCGCGCGCCGCACCACCGAGCTTGGGCCGCGGCAGAGCGACTTCCGCACCACCATCTTCGATTTCCGCGCCGGCCTGCGCGGCAAGGTCACCGACTCCATCAACTGGGACCTGTCGGGCAGCTATGGCGAAAGCGAGAACATCCAGACCATCAGCGGCTATGCGCTGACGTCGCGGGTGCGCCAGTCGCTGCTAACGACCGATCCGACGACCTGCCTCGATCCCACCAACGGCTGCGTGCCGGTCGACTTCTTCGGCCCCGGCGGCTCGATCTCGCCCGAGGCCGCGAACTTCCTGACCGCGCAGAGCACCTCGACCGTCCGCACCACCCTCGCCCAGGTCCGCGGGCTGGTCAGCGGCGACCTCGGCTTTGCGCTGCCGACCGCATCCGACGCCATCGGCTTCGCCATCGGTGGTGAATATCGCAAGTACACCGCCGAACAGAACTCCGACCTGCTGTCGCAGACGCCGGGCGAACTCGGCGGTGCCGGCGGCGCTGCCCCCAACATCACCGGCGCCTACACCGTCAAGGAAGTCTATGGCGAAATCATCGCGCCGCTGCTGCAGGACCGGCCGTTCTTCGAGAACCTGACGCTCGAAGCCGGCGCCCGCTACTCGCAGTACAATGTCGACGCGCCGGGCAATCCCAGCTTTGACGCCTTCACCTGGAAGGCCGGCGGCAGCTGGGGCATCGGTGCCGGGCTCAAGGTCCGCGGCAACTACAGCCGCGCCGTCCGCGCGCCGAACATCGGTGAACTGTTCACCCCGGCGACCGTCGGCCTGACCAACCTCGGCATCGATCCCTGCGCCGGTTCCGGCCCGGCAACGAACGCCGCCCTCGGCGCCGTCTGCCTCGCCCAGGGCGCGCCGGTGGCGAGCATCGGCGGCATCGAGAACCCGACCGCGGCGCAAGCCAATGCCGTGTTCAGCGGCAACACCAACCTGCGTCCGGAAAAGGCCGACACGTGGACGGCCGGCGTCGTCTGGCAGCCGAGCTTCGTGCCCGGCCTCGCCATCACCGCCGACTATTACGACATCCGGGTCAACGAAGCGATCACCTCGGCCCTGCCGGGCGACGTCGTCGGCGCCTGCTTCAACAACCTCAGCGCTGCCAGCGTTACCAATCCGGCCTGCCTTGCCATCCGGCGCAACCCGGCGACGGGCGGCCTCGACGGTCCGCCGGACACCACGCCGGGCCTGCCGCTGCCGACCACCAACGCCGGCCGCATCTTCACCCGCGGTATCGACGGCTCGATCAGCTATTCGACCAGCGTCGGCTTTGCCAAGCTGGCGATCGTCGGCAACGCCAACCTGACCCTCGATTCATCGTTCCAGGCCTCGCCGTCCTCGCCTGGCCGCGACTGCGTCGGCTATTATTCGCCGAACTGCTCGTTCACCGGCTCGATCCAGCCCAAGTTCCAGTCGTCGCTGCGCACCACCTTCGGGTTCGACAGCTTCGATGTCTCGGTGCTGTGGCGCTACATCGATCCGGTCCGTTTCGAACCGCAGCAGTTCAACGAGGATGTCGCCGCCGCCATCGATTCCGGTTGCGCCGATCCGACGGGTGCCGATCCCGATGGCTGCGTCGTCGACGAGCGGTTCCGCCGCATCAAGGCCTATCACTATTTCGACCTGACCGGCCGGGTGAACGTGCTGCCCAACCTGACGCTGATCGGCACGGTCAACAATCTGTTCAACCGCTTGCCGCCGATCGTCGGCGCGTCGGTCGGCAGCACGCTGTTCAACAGCGGCAACACCTTCCCGTCGACCTATGACGCGCTGGGTCGCCGCTACACGGTGCAGGCGATCATGCGCTTCTGATCCTGCTGCCCGGGGCACGGCCTGCCGTCCCCGGGCACCATGTCGGCCAGATGCCGGCTGCCCGCGCGGGCAGCCGGCATCTGCGCGTTTGCGGGACCGGCGAAGTGCCGCTAGGATTGGTTGCACTCATTGACCCGCTCAGGCTGAGCTTGTCGAAGCCCCAGCGAGCACCGTCCTGCGACACGGCTTCGACAAGCTCAGGCGCCCTGCGACACGGCTTCGACAAGCTCAGCCTGAGCGGGTTTGTGGTTCAACGAAACTGAAAGCGACCCTTGTCGCTACCGCAAGCGATGGGAGACGATGAGTGTTGCGACGTGATTTCCTGGGCGTGGCCGGGCTTTTCGGCGGCGGCCTCGTGGTCCCCGCCGCCTTCGGCAAGGTCATCGCCGCCGAGGCGCTGCAATCGACGATGGACGTCGCCATCAAGAAGCGCCTGGCCGATGCCGCGCTCGCCGCCGCGACCGGCGCCGGCGCCAGCTATTGCGACGTCCGCATCGGCCGTTACCTGCGCCAGTTCGTCGTCACCCGCGAAGCCAATGTCGAAAACGTCGTCAACACCGAATCCTCGGGCGTCGGCATCCGCGTCATCGCCGATGGCGCTTGGGGTTTCGCCGCCACCAACGACATGAGCAGCGACGGCGTCGCCACCGCCGCGCGGCAGGCCACCGCCATCGCCCGCGCCAACGCCGCCAGCCAGACCGAGCCCGTCCGCCTCGCCCCGCAAAAGGGCGTCGGCGAGGTCGCCTGGCAGACGCCGATCGTCAAGAACGGCATGGCCGTGCCTGTGAAGGACAAGGTCGAGATGCTGCTCCAGGTCAACGCCGCGGCGATGGCGGCGGGCGCCGACTTCATCAACTCGACGCTGTTCCTCATCAACGAGCAGAAATATTTCGCCAGCACCGACGGCTCGTACATCGACCAGGACATCCACCGCATCTGGGCGCCGTTCACCGCCACCGCCATCGACAAGGCCAGCGGCAAGTTCCGCACACGGAACAGCCTCGCGGCGCCGATGGGCATGGGCTATGAATTCCTCGACGGCGCTGCCATCGGCCGCCACGAGATGCCCAACGGGGTCGTCGCCTATGGCACCAGCTACGACATGAAGGCCGACGCCATCGCCGCGGCGAAACAGGCCCGCGCCAAGCTGACCGCGCCATCGGTCAAGCCCGGCAAGTACGACCTGGTGCTCGACCCCTCGCACACCTTTTTGACTATCCATGAATCGGTCGGCCACGCCCTCGAGCTCGATCGCGTGCTCGGCTATGAGGCCAATTACGCCGGCACCAGCTTTGCCACCATCGACAAGCGCGACGCCGGTTTCCAGTACGGCAGCGCCAAGGTCAATTTCACCGCCGACAAGACCGAAGTCGGCAGCCTGGGCCATGTCGGCTATGACGACGAGGGCGTGAAGACCAAGAAGTGGGACCTCATTCGCAACGGCAAGCTCGTCGACTACCAGTCGGTCCGCGACCAGGCCCATATCCTCGGCAAGACCGCGTCCGACGGCTGCTGCTATGCCGACAGTTGGTCGAGCGTGCAGTTCCAGCGCATGGCCAATGTCAGCCTCGAACCCGGCACGGCCAAGCTGAGCGTCGCCGACATGATCGGCCAGGTCGAAAACGGCATCTACATGCTCGGCCGCGGCTCCTATTCGATCGACCAGCAGCGCTACAATGCCCAGTTCGGCGGCCAGCTGTTCTACGAGATCAAGAACGGCAAACTCGGCGCCCAGATCGAGGACGTCGCCTACCAGATGCGGACGCCCGAATTCTGGAACGCCTGCACCGCGATCTGCGACGCCAGCGACTATCGTCTCGGCGGCACCTTTTCCGACGGCAAGGGCCAGCCGTCGCAATCCTCGGCGGTCAGCCACGGCTCCGCCACGGCGCGCTTCGACGGCATCAATGTCATAAATACAGCACGTTCGCTCGGGTAACTGTATGAGGGTCAGGACCTGCTAAATCCATGGCCCGTCATGAGGCAGAGCGGTAAAATGGCTAGGAGAGCGTGCGCAGCCGGGGCTTCGCCCCCGGCAAGCGCGCTCGACGACGCCATTTTGCCGCTCTGCCTCACCCGAAGGGCGCTTCGAGGCAGCCCGCCACAGCGCTCGCTTCGCTTGGGCGCACCCAAAAGGTGCGCCACTGCGCTCACTCACTCGTGGCGGGCTGCCTCGAAGCGTGCCGGGCCATGGATTTAGCAGGTCCTGACCCTTGGCGATTGACGCGGTCGGGTCGGTCGGCGATGACTGTCGCCAGCAACGAAAATCGTCGTCGGCCCGCGCCGCCGCCGGCATCGCTTGTCTGCAATCCTTGGGCAGCCGGCTCCGCTCCGGGGCTCGTGCTGGTGGAGAAATGCCTTGTTGAGACGTGATTTCCTGGCAATCACCGGCCTGGTCGGCGGCGGCCTCGTGGTCCCCGCCGCCTTCGGCAAGGTCATCGCCGCCGAAGCGCTGCAATCGACGATGGACGTCGCCATCAAGAAGCGTCTGGCCGACGCCGCGCTTGCCGCCGCCACCGGCGCCGGTGCCACCTATTGCGACGTCCGCATCGGCCGCTACCTGCGCCAGTTCGTCGTCACCCGCGAAGCCAATGTGCAGAACGTCGTCAACACCGAATCGACGGGTGTCGGCGTCCGCGTCGTCGCCAACGGCGCCTGGGGCTTTGCCGCCACCAACGACATGAGCAGCGATGGCGTCGCCGCCGCCGCCCGCCAGGCCACCGCCATCGCCAAGGCCAATGCCGGCAGCCAGACGGCGCCGGTCCAGCTCGCCCCGGTCAAGGGCGTCGGCGAGGTGTCGTGGAAGACGCCGATCGTCAAGAATTCGATGGAAGTGCCGATCAAGGACAAGGTCGACATGCTGTTGCAGGTCAACGCCGCGGCGATGGCCGCCGGCGCCGACTTCGTCAATTCGATCCTGTTCCTCGTCAACGAACAGAAGTATTTCGCCAGCACCGACGGGTCGTACATCGACCAGGACGTGCACCGCATCTGGACGCCGATGACGGTGACCGCGATCGACAAGGCCAGCGGCAAGTTTCGCACCCGCGCCGAGCTGTCGGCGCCGATGGGCCGCGGCTTCGAATATCTCGACGGCAAGCCGGCGGACCGTTTCGTGTCGCCGAACGGCGTCGTCAACTATGGCAACAGCTATGACATGAAGGCCGACGCCATCGCCGCCGCCAAGCAGGCCCGCGCCAAGCTGACGGCGCCGTCGGTCAAGCCCGGCAAGTACGACCTCGTCCTCGATCCGTCGCACACCTGGCTGACCATCCATGAATCGGTCGGCCACCCGCTCGAGCTCGATCGCGTGCTCGGCTATGAGGCGAACTACGCCGGCACCAGCTTTGCGACGCTCGACAAGCGCACCGCCAATTTCCAGTACGGCAGCGACAAGGTCAACATCGTCGCCGACAAGGTCCAGGTCGGCAGCCTCGGCTATGTCGGCTATGACGACGAAGGCGTGAAGACCAAGCGCTGGGACCTGATCAGGGACGGCAAGCTCGTCGATTACCAGTCGATCCGCGACCAGGCGCATATCCTCGGCAAGACCGAATCCGATGGCTGCTGCTACGCCGACAATTGGGCCAGCGTGCAGTTCCAGCGCATGGCCAATGTCTCGCTGCTGCCGGGCAAGGCCAAGCTGAGCGTCGCCGACATGATCGCCGACGTCGAGAACGGCATCTACATCGTCGGCGACGGCTCGTTCTCGATCGACCAGCAGCGCTACAACGCCCAGTTCGGCGGCCAGCTGTTCTATGAAATCAAGAACGGCAAGCTCGGCGCCCAGATCGAGGATGTCGCCTACCAGATCCGCACCCCGGAATTCTGGAACGCCTGCAGCGCCGTCTGCGACGAAAGCGACTATCGTCTCGGCGGTTCGTTCTTCGACGGCAAGGGCCAGCCCTCGCAGTCGTCGGCGGTCAGCCACGGCTCGTCGACCGCCCGTTTCAACGGCATCAACGTCATCAACACCGCCCGCTCGCTCGGCTGATTGCGGCGCAGGAGACCAGACCCATGAGCTTTCCCACCGAAGCCGAGCTGAAGGCGATCCTGTTGAAGGTCGTCGCCATGTCCAAAGCCGACGAATGCACGGCGCAGATCACCGGCACCACCACCGGCAACATCCGCTTTGCCCTCAACAACGTGTCGACCAGCGGCATCGTCACCGATACCCAGCTGTCGGTGCAGGTCGCCTATGGCAAGCGCGTCGGCATCGCGACGATCAACGCCTTTGACGATGCGGCGCTCGAACGCGTCGTCCGCCGCGCCGAGGATCTCGCCAAGCTGGCGCCGGAAAACCCGGAATTCGTCCCCGCCGTCGGCAAGCAGACCTACCGGGCCAGCCCGACCTTCAGCGCCGCCACCGCCGCGATCACGCCCGAATATCGCGCCAAGGTCGCCAACGCCTCGATCGCGCCGTGCAAGGCCGAAAAGCTCGTCGCCGCCGGCTTCCTCAGCGACACCAACCGCTTCGTCGCCTTTGCCAACAGCCGCGGCAACTATGGCTACCAGACCGGCACGACGCTCGACTACACCTGCACCGTCCGCACCGCCGATGGCCGCGGCTCGGGCTGGGTGGCGCGCAACCTGCAGGATTCGACCAGCTTCGACGCCGGCACCGAAATCCGCACCGCGATGCGCAAGGCCAGCGCCTCCGCCGAGGCCCGCGCGCTCGAGCCCGGCAAGTACACCGTCATCCTCGAACCCGCCGCGGCGGCCGGGCTGATCTCGTTCATGATGCGCTTCTTCGACGCCCGCCAGGCCGACGAGGGCCGCAGCTTCCTGTCGAAAAAGGGCGGCGGCAACAAGATCGGCGAGCAGGTCTATGACCCGCGCGTCAGCTTCACCACCGACCCCTGGCACCCCGAAGCCCCGGTGATGCCGTGGGACGAGGACGGCGTGCCGCGCGAGAAAATGGCGCTGGTCGACGGCGGCAAGATCACCAACCTCAACTATTCGCGCTTCTGGGCCCAGAAACAGGGCAAGCGCCCGGTCGGCCAGGCCGGCAATCTGCTGATGGCCGGCGGCACCCGCTCCACCGCCGATCTCGTCCGCAGCACGGAACGCGGCATCCTCGTCACCCGCACCTGGTACATCCGCATGGTCGATCCGCAGACCGTGCTGCTGACCGGGCTGACCCGCGATGGCACCTTCTTCATCGAGAACGGCCAGATCAAATATCCGCTGAAGAACTTCCGCTTCAACGAATCGCCGATCATCATGCTCAACAACATCGACGAGCTCGGCAAGCCGATCCGCGTCGGCGACGACGAGGCCGAGATGGTGATGATGATCCCGCCGATGAAGCTGCGCGACTTCACCTTCACCTCGCTGTCGGACGCGGTCTGAGGGTGCTGCGGGCGCGGTGATGATCTCCCGCGCCCGTTTCCTGCGTCTTGGCGCTGCCGCCGTCGCCGCGGCATTGCTGCCGGCGGCGGCGCCCGCACTCCCCTACGACTTCCGCTTCACCCGGCTCCGCTACAATTCGGGCGACTGGGACGTCGATCAGCGCATGCCGTCGAACGTCATCACCGCGCTGATCGACTATACCAATCTGCGCGTCGACCCGCGCGAACATGTCGTCGCCCTGTCCGATCCCGCCGTGCTGACCGCGCCCTTCTGCTACCTCGCCGGCCACAAGCTGGTCGAATTCGACGCGGCCGAGCGCCGCAATTTCGAACGCTATGTCAGGAACGGCGGCTTCGTCTTCGTCGACGACTGCAACCACGATCTCGACGGCCTGTTTGCCAAGTCGTTCGAGGCCGAGATGGCGCGCATCTTCGGCGCCAGTGCGCTGAAGAAACTGCCGCCCCGTCACCCGCTGCTGACCAGTTTCTTCAAGTTCGACGCGCCGCCCGCCACCGGCTTCGAGCTGAACGGCTGGGGCGACGACCTTGTCCACGACTACCTCAAGGGCATCACCATCGATGGCCGGCTGGGCGTGCTCTACAGCAACAAGGATTACGGCTGCGAATGGGATTACGATTGGCGCAACAAGCGCTTCCTCGCCGAAGACAATACGAAATTTGCGGTCAATATCGTCATGTACGCCCTGAATAGCTGAGATCTGGAGCCCCGATGCCCGACGCCGTCACCGAATCCCAGATCAAGGCCCGGCTCGCCCGGCTCGACGACCTGCGCGCCGCCATCGCCCAGGCCATCGTCGGGCAGGAGGATGTCGTCGAACAACTGCTGATCGGGCTCCTCGCCGGCGGCCACTGCCTGCTCGAAGGCGTCCCCGGCCTCGGCAAGACCCTCCTCGTCCGCTCGCTCGGCCAGGCGCTGGAGCTCGAATTCCGCCGCGTCCAGTTCACCCCCGACCTGATGCCGAGCGACATCCTCGGCACCGAACTGCTGGAGGAGGACCATGGCACCGGCAAGCGCCACTTCCGCTTCCAGCCGGGCCCGGTGTTCACCAACCTGCTGCTCGCCGACGAATTGAACCGCACCCCGCCGAAAACCCAGGCGGCGCTGCTCGAGGCCATGCAGGAAAAGACCGTCAGCTATGGCGGCGTCACCCATGTGCTGCCCAAGCCGTTCTTCGTGCTGGCGACGCAGAATCCGCTCGAACAGGCCGGCACCTATCCGCTGCCCGAAGCGCAGCTCGATCGCTTCCTGCTGCTGATCCGCGTCGAATATCCGACCGAGCAGGAGGAACACGACATATTGGCGCAAACCACCGGCAACCGCGCCGCCGTGGTGCCGCAGGTCATGCACGCCGAGGATGTGCTGGCGCTGCAGGGCTGGGTCCGCGACGTCCATCTCGGCGAGGACCTGCTCGGCTGGATCACGCGGCTGGTGCGCGCCAGCCGGCCCGGCCCCGGTGCGCCCGAAGTCGTCAACAGCTATGTCCGCTGGGGCGCGGGCCCCCGCGCCGGCCAGTCGCTCGTCCTCGCCGCCAAGGCCCGCGCCCTGCTCCAGGGCCGCCTCGCCGCCACCCGCGACGACATCATGGCGCTGGCCGCCCCGGTCATGCGCCACCGCCTGCTCCTCTCCTTCGCCGCCGAAGCCGAGAACAAGTCCGCCGACGACGTCATCGCCGCGCTGCTCCGCAGCGTCCCCCACCCCGCCGGATGAAGAGCGCAAGGCAAACTCCCTCCCCCTTGCGGGGAGGGCGACTCGGCGCCAGCCGAGCGGGGTGGGGG
>QBLU01000011.1 GCA_003241875.1 Alphaproteobacteria bacterium | reverse complement strand
CCCGCCCCGCCACACCCTGACACTCCGAAAGTAACCGATCGATGCGTCCCTTGCTGTTCCTTGCCTTGCTTGCCACCGTCAGCCCCGCCGCCGCCCAGGCGCCGACGTTCAATACGCCGGCCGCCTATGCCTATATGAAGGACCTGTCGAACGGCGCCGTGCTCTATGCCAAGGATGCCGACACTCCGATGCCGCCGGCGTCGATGGGCAAGATGATGTCGGTCTATGTCGCCTTCAAAATGCTGAAGAACGGCGAGGCCAAGCTCGACCAGAAGATCATGGTGCGGCCCGAAACCTGGACGAAGTGGCATTCGCAGGGCTCGACGATGTTCCTGTCGGTCAACGAACAGGTCAGCGTGGAGAATCTGCTGCACGGGATCGTCACCCTGTCGGGCAACGACGCCTGCGTCGTCCTCGCCGAAGGGCTGGGCGGGACCGAGGCCAATTACGTCGCGCTGATGAACCGCGAGGCCCAGCGCCTGGGCATGAAGAAGTCCCGTTTCGCCAACACCAACGGCTGGCCCGACCCCAATGAATATGTGACGGCGCACGACCTCGCGCTTGTCGCCGAAGCGACGATCCGCGACTTCCCGGACCTCTACAAGCGCTTCTATGCCAAGGACAAATTTACCTGGGGCAAAACCTTGGGCAAGGGTGAGGCGATTACCCAGGCGAACCGCAACCCGTTGCTCGGACGCATCCCCGGCGCCGACGGCCTCAAGACCGGCCATACCGAGGAAGCCGGCTATGGCTTCACCGGCTCCGCCGTGCAGGACGGTCGCCGCCTTGTCATGGTCGTTGCCGGCTTGTCGTCGTTCAACGAGCGCGTCGCGGCATCGGTCGATTTCATGAATTGGGGCTTTGCCGCCTGGCAGTCGGTGCCGGTGCTGAAGGCCGGGCAGGCGGCGCAGATGGTGCCGATCGCGGGCGGTGCCGAGCGCGAAGTCCAGGCCGTGGCGCCGCGCGACCTGTTCGTCACCATGCCGCGCGGTTTCGCCTCCGATCGCAAGCAGCGGATCGTGCCGGTTGCCAATGTCACCGCGCCGATCGCCAAGGGCCAGAAAGTCGCCGACCTGATCGTCTCGGTAAAGGGCCTGCCCGACACGCGCCTGCCACTGGTGGCCGCGCAGCCGGTCGAAAAGGCCGGCATCTTCCGCCAGTTCTGGAACTGGCTGACGTCGTTCTTCGGCTGAGCGTGAGCGGCCGCTTCATCACGTTCGAAGGCGGCGAAGGCAGCGGCAAGTCGACCCAGGCGCGGTTGCTCGCGGACGATCTGAGGGCCGGGGGGCACACTGTTGTGCTGACCCGCGAACCGGGCGGCACGCCGGGGGCGGAGGCTATCAGGGCGTTGCTGGTGACGGGAGCAGCCGAGCGCTGGACAGGTTGGAGCGAGGCCTGCCTCGTGAACGCCGCTCGCGCCGACCATGTGGCGCATGTCATCCGGCCGGCGCTCGATCGCGGTGATTGGGTAATCTGCGACCGTTTCGTCGATTCGACCCGCGCCTATCAGGGCGCCGGCAAGGGCATCGCCGATGACGACTTGTGCCGACTGCACGCCATGGCGTGCGGCGACCTGTGGCCCGACTTGACGCTGGTCTTGCAGGTATCGCCGCGGCAGGGGTTGGCGAGGGCCGGCGCCCGGGGCGATCAAGAACGGCGCTTCGAAGGTCATGAAGCGGCCTTCCACGATCGCATCGCGGCCTTCTTTGCCGAACTGCCGGCACGGGAACCCGATCGCTGCCATGGCCTCGATGCCGATCAGCCGATCAAAGCTCTCGCGTCGGTGATCCGGACTTTGGTCTCGACATGATCGGGCATGACGACCAGGTCGAAGCTTTCAAGGCGGCTTTTGTTGGACAGCGCCCGCATCACGCCTGGCTGCTGACCGGTCTGCAGGGGCTGGGCAAGGCGCTGTTCGCCGAAACAGCGGCGATCTGGCTGCTTGCCGGGCGGCCGGACGGCGCGGGCTTCGAGGCCGCCGCCGATAGCAGTGCTGCACACCTGATCGCCGCTGGGAGCCACCCCGATTTTCGCCGGCTGGTGCGGACCGAGGATCCGGCCGGCAAGCTGCGCTCTGTCATCCGCGTCGACGAGGTGCGGGCGCTGCAGCCGTTGTTCCGGCAGACGCCGTCGATCGCCGACTGGCGGATCGTCATCGTCGACAGCGCCGACGAGATGAATACGCAGTCTGCCAATGCCTTGCTGAAGAATCTTGAGGAGCCACCGCAGCAGACCCTGTTCTTCCTCATCAGCCACACCCCGGGTCGGCTGTTACCCACCATTCGTTCGCGCTGCCGCACGCTGCGGTTCGGCCGGTTGACCGATGCCGAGGTCGATGCCGTCTTGGGTGCTGCGCCAGGTCTCGACGACGACGATCGCGCCGTGCTGGTCCGTATCGCCGAAGGGGCGCCGGGCCGGGCGCTGCGCTTTGCCGAAAGTGGCATTGCCGCGCTCGAGGAGCAGCTCGCCGAACTGGCAGTGACGCCGCCCGCTGCAGCGCCGGGCCGGGCGATGGCGCTCGCCCGCGGGTTGGCGGGGAAGGCCAACACGCCGCGCTACGAGGCCTTTCTGGAGCTGGCGCCTGCGATGATCGCCCGCGCCGCGCGCGATCGGCAGGGTGCCGCGCTGGCCCGCGCGATTTCGGACTGGGAAGCGGCCAGCAAACTTGCGGCCAGCGCGATCGCGCTTTCGCTCGATCCGCAGTCGGTCGCCTTCGATATTGCCGGCAAGGTGGCGGCGCTCGCCGACGCGCACTGAATTGTTGCGCCGCAGCGCGTTCTCCCGCATTCCATCGCGCCATGACCAAGCGCTATTACATCACGACAGCCATCGCCTATCCCAACGGCCGGCCGCACATGGGCCATGCCTATGAAGCGATCGCCACCGACGCAATCGCCCGGTTCAAGCGGCTCGATGGCCATGATGTGCGCTTCCTCACCGGCACCGACGAGCACGGCCTGAAGATCGCCCAGGCGGCGCGCGCCGCCGGCGTCGAGCCTCGCGATTATGTCAACGGCACCTCGCAGCCGTTCATCGATCTCGATCGCCAGCTCGGCATCAGCTTCGATCGCTTCATTCGCACCACCGACGACGATCATAAGGCCCTGTGCCAGGAATTGTGGCGCCGCATCGCCGCCAAGGGCGACATGTATCTTGGCCGCTACGAAGGCTGGTACTCCGTCCGCGACGAAGCCTATTACGATGATGCCGAATTGGTTGCCGCCGAGGATGCGCAGGGGCAGCCGGTCAAGCTGTCGCCGCAGGGCACGCCCGTCGAATGGACCATCGAGGAAAGCTGGTTCTTCAAGCTCTCGGCCTATGCCCAGCCCTTGCTCGATCTTTATGCCGCCAACCCGGATTTCGTCGCCCCTGTCAGTCGTCTCAACGAGATGCGGGCGTTCGTTGCCGGCGGACTTTCGGACTTGTCGGTATCGCGGACCAGTTTCGACTGGGGCGTGCCGGTGCCCGATGCGCCGGGGCATGTCATGTATGTCTGGCTCGACGCGCTGGCGAATTACCTCACCGGTGCCGGCGGCATCGACGGCGAATGGTGGCCTGCCGACCTGCATGTCATCGGCAAGGATGTCGTGCGTTTCCACGCCGTCTACTGGCCGGCCTTCCTGATGTCGGCCGGCATCGCACTGCCGAAAAAGGTCTTCGGCCATGGTTTTGTGCTCAATCGCGGCGAGAAAATGTCGAAATCCGTCGGCAACGTCGTCGACCCGGGCGACATGGCCGACCGCTTCGGCGTCGATCGCCTGCGCTGGTTCCTGCTCCGCGAGGTCGCTTTCGGCGAGGACGGCAGCTATAGCGACGAGGCCATCATCGAGCGGACCAATGCCGATCTCGCCAACGGCATCGGCAATCTGGCTCAGCGGGCGCTGTCGATGGTCGCCAAGAACCTCGGTGGCGTGCTGCCGGCGCCGGGTCCTTACGACGGTGTCGAGGCACTGTCCGACAGCATCACCGCACTGACCGAGGCTTACTTTGCCGCCATGAACGGCCTGCAACTGCATCGCGGGCTCGAGGCGGTGATGGGCATGGTCTCCGCGACCAACGGCTTTTTTGCGGAAGCCGCGCCTTGGAAGCTTGCCAAGACCGACACCGACGCCATGGCACGCGTGCTGGCCGTGACGCTCGATGCCACGCGGCGCATCGTACTGCTGGTGCAACCGTTCATGCCCGATTCCGCGACAGCGCTGCTCGATCAGCTTGGCGTCGCTGCCGAAGCCCGTTGTTTCGGTGCCCTGGACACCGTTGTTGCCGCTGGGACACAACTTCCGGCGCCGACCGGCGTGTTCCCGCGCTGGTCCGAGGCAGCGTGACAGCCAAGCCGGTTTTGCGCTGGGCGACGCCTGCCGACCTGCCGGCGCTGCGGGCGATGATGGCGCGGGCGATCGCCGAGCTGCAGCGTGATTTCCTGTCGCCGGCCGAGGTCGACGCGAGCAAGGCGATGATGGGCCTCGATACCCAGCTCATCGAGGACGGCTGCTATGTGCTTGCCGAAGTCGACGGCCAGTTGGCCGGCAGTGGTGGCTGGAGCCGGCGCGCGACGCTTTATGGCGGCGATCACAGTGCCGGCCGCGACGCGCGGCTGCTCGATCCGGCGACCGAGCCGGCGCGAATCCGCGCGATGTACACCGACCCGGCGTTTGCCCGCCGCGGCATCGGGCGCGCCGTTCTCCAGGCTTGCGAGGCCGCCGCGCGCGAAGCCGGCTTTGCTCGCGTCGAGCTGATAGCGACACTTGCCGGGCAACCACTTTACCTTGCCGCGGGTTTCCTGCCGATCGAACGCATCATCGACAGCAACGGTGCGGTACCGGTGCCGCTGGTCCGCATGGGAAAAGCATTATAGGGCAGGGCCATGCTCATCGACAGCCATTGCCATCTCAATTACCCCGGTCTGCGCGAGGACGTGCCTGGCGTGCTCGCGCGCGCCCGCGCGGCCGGCGTCGGCGGTTTTCTCGGCATTTCGACAAAGCGCGGGGAGTGGGACGAGGTCATCGCACTGGCCGACGCCGAGCCCGACATCTGGGCGACGGTCGGCATCCATCCCCACGAAGCCGACATGCACCCCGACACCGATGCCGCAACCCTCATCGATGCAACGCGCCATGCCCGGGTTGTCGGCATCGGCGAGACCGGCCTCGATTATTTCTACGATAAGAGCGACCGCGATCGGCAGCGCGCCAGTTTCCGCGCCCATATCCTTGCGGCGCGGGCCACCGGCCTGCCGTTGATCGTCCACACCCGCGATGCCGAGGCCGATACGCTGGCGTTGCTGCGGGAGCCGGGGGAGGGCCCGCTTCGCGGCGTCATCCATTGCTTCACCGCCAGTCAGGCCTTTGCCGATGAGGCACTTGCGCTGGGTTTCTATATCTCGCTGTCAGGCATCGTCACCTTCAAGAACGCGCGCGACCTGCAGGCGACGGCAGCGACCATTCCCGGTGACAGGTTGCTGGTCGAGACCGATGCTCCATTCCTCGCGCCGGTACCGATGCGCGGCAAGACATGCGAACCGGGCTTTGTCGCCCACACCGCGCGTTTCGTCGCCGACCTGCGCGGGGAGGGGGTGGAAACGCTCGCCGCCAGCACCAGCGCAAATTTTCACCGCCTGTTTGCCAAGGCGCTGGCCGCCGCGTGAAGGTCACGATCCTGGGGTCTGGCACATCGAGCGGCGTGCCCCGCATCGGCGGTTTCGACGGCGCCGGCGACTGGGGTGCCTGCGATCCGGCCAATCCAAAAAATCGGCGCCGCCGCGTCTCGATCCTCGTCGAACATGACGGCCGAACCGTCCTGATCGACACCGGGCCGGACTTGCGCGAACAACTGCTGTCGGCGCGCGTGGCGCACCTCGACGCGGTATTTCTTACCCATGACCACGCCGATCATGCTCATGGCATCGACGACTTGCGCCAGGTCTTTCACGCCATGGGCAGCCCGGTTGCCTGCTTTGCTTCGCCGGCGACCTGGGCCGTGCTGCGACCGCGTTTCGGCTATGTCTTCGAAGGCACGAAATTCTACCCGCCGACCTGCATGGCAACCGACCTCGATGGCCCGGTCGACGTTGGTGCGATGCGAGTCACGCCGTTCCAGCAGAACCATGGCAACATCGATTCGACCGGCTATCGCATCGCGGCAGCGGGCAGGGCGCTCGCCTATTCGACGGATGTGAAGGCGCTGGATGCCCGCGCCGATGCAGCCTTGACGGATCTCGACCTGTGGGTCGTCGATGCGCTCCGCCGCAATCCGCATCCGACGCACAGCCATCTGGCGCAGACGCTCGACTGGATCGCCCATTACCGCCCGCAGCGATCGGTGCTGACCCACATGGACCAATCGATGGATTACGCGACCCTGTGTAACGAACTGCCCGCCGGCGTCGAACCTGGCTATGACGGGCAGGTGCTGATGCTGAACGACCAACAGGACTCATGACGATCGAGACGCTGCGGCAGCGCGTTCGGCGGCGCTTTGCGTTCGGTGCGCTCGAGCAGCTCGCCAACATTTTCGGCGGTATCACCGCGAGCGTGCTGACCGTCGGACTGTTCCTGCCGGCGCTTCAAGCCTTCAGCGGCAACGCAATGCTGCCGCGATCGACGCTGGCGATGGTCGCCATTCTTGTCCTCGGTTTCAGCGCGGCAACGGCGGTGGCTGCGGCTGTTTTGCGCGGCCTGGCCCGTTTGCTGGAGCATGGCGGCGGCATGGGTGGCGGCTGATGGCGATGATGGCGGCGACCTCGGCGGCGGCGGGCCTAGCCGGAATTTTCCTGCTGCTGCTGTTTGTCGCTGGCGTCGCGCTGTACCTCTGGGCGCGCGATTGAGCGGTCAGGCAATCCGTAGCCAGGCGTAGAGCAGTGCCAGGGCAAAGGCCGTAACCGAGGCAGCGACAACGGCAACAAGCGGGCGGGGGCCCGATTTCATGATCTCCGCCAATGGCGAACGGATTGCGGTGGCGGCCACTGATACAGCAAGCATCACAGCCGCGGTTTCTGCCGCGAAACCCGACACTTGCGCCGGAATGACGCCGGTCGAATTGACGCCTGCGACGGCAAAGAAGCCGAGCACGAACCACGGCACCATCGGCGGCTTCTTGGCGCCGCCGGTAACCTCGAGCTTGGCGGGAAACAGCAGGGCGATGACGCCCAGCACTGGCGCCAGCATAGCGACCCGGGCCAGCTTGACGATCGTGGTGGTCTCGCCGGCGGCCGGCGAAAAGGCATAGCCGGACCCCAGCGCCTGGGCGACATCATGCACCGAGCCACCGAGAAAAAAGCCGGCCTGGGCGTCGCTGAAATGCAGTGCGTGCGCAACGGCGGGGTACAGCACCATCGCCAGCGAGCTCATCGCCGAAATGCCGACAAGAACGAGCGTGAGTTCGGCCTGGCGGATCCGGCTTTCGCCGAGCGTCGCCGACAGCGCCATCGCCGCCGAGCCGCCACAGATGGCGACCGCGCCGCCCGACAGCACGCCGAACGGTGTCGTGAAGCCCATGGCCCGGGCGACGAACGCACCGGTGGCAATCGTTGCAACGATCGTGATGACAACCATGACCAGCGCTTCCGGGCCGAGCGCAATGATCTGGGCAAAAGTGATGCGCGCGCCGACGAGCACGATTGCCCAACGCAGCAGTTCACGCGCCGCAAGGGTAAGGCCCGGGGTCAGCCGGCTGTCGGCTGACAGGAAGTTGAGCGCCAGGCCGATCAGCAGCGACATCAGTGTCAGCGGCACGCCGTAGCGACTGGTCAGCGTCGCCGCCGCCATGGTGGCGAGCCCGGCAACCAGCAGGCCCGGCACATAGCCTGTCAGCCCGACCTTTGGCGTCGCCTCGATGTCGCCGAAGAGATCGGCGGCCTGGGGGGTGGGTCGGTTCGACATCTGCCAAAGGTCGTTAAGGCACCAACGTCTTTTGGCCAAGGTCGATATTATTTAACATAATATATATTATCGGGATAACGTCATCAGCAAGGGGGTGACTTCGACGCCACCTTCCGGCACATCCCCATCATGGCCGTGAACCTATCGCTCGAACGTCTCGCCGTCATCATGGCGCGGCTGCGTGATCCCGACACCGGCTGTCCCTGGGACCTGGCCCAGGACTTTGCGTCGATTGCCCCATACACGATCGAGGAAGCCTATGAAGTTGCGGAGGCGATCGCCGGCGGCGACATGCCCGAACTGCAGAAGGAACTCGGTGACCTGTTGTTCCAGGTGGTGTTCCATAGCCGCATGGCGGAGGAAGCCGGCCACTTCACGCTGGGCGATGTCCTCGCCGCCATTTGCGACAAGATGGAGCGCCGTCATCCGCACATCTTTGGGAAAGGCACCGCCGCCAGCGATGCCAGCGCGCAAAAGCTTGAATGGGAGGCCATTAAGGCGGCCGAGCGTGCCGCCGCCGGCGCTGCAGACCGGCCGGTCTCGGCCCTCGACGGCGTGGCGGTCGCCCTGCCCGCATTGATGCGCGCCGAAAAGCTGCAATCGCGGGCCGCACGGGTCGGCTTCGATTGGCCCGACGTGGGCAGTGTTCGTGCCAAGGTCGACGAAGAACTCGCCGAGTTCGACACCGCCATCGACGCCGATCAACGCCACGAGGAGGCCGGCGACCTGCTGTTCGTTGTCGTCAACCTGCTACGCCGCCACGGCATCGACCCCGAAAATGCGCTGCGCGCCGGCAATGCCAAGTTCGAGCGGCGGTTTCGCGCCATGGAGGCACTTGCCGGCACCAGCTTCCCAAGACTCGTTCTCGACGAGCAGGAGGCGCTCTGGCAGCAGGTCAAGGCGAGCGAAAAGTCATGATGATGCCCCTGCCCGCCGATGTGCTTCCGCCCGGCATCCGTGGTCGTCAGGTCGACAACGTCAACGGCCTGTCGATGCACATCCTCGAAGCCGGCCATGAGGCTGGCGATCGTCCGATGCTGCTGCTCTTGCATGGCTTTCCGGAACTTGGCTTCAGCTGGCGGCATGTGATGCCGGCGCTCGCCGCCGCGGGCTATCATGTCGTGGCGCCCGATCAGCGTGGCTATGGCCGCACGACGGGCTGGACGCCCGGCTATGATGTCGATCTCGATCCGTTTCGGATGATCGGCCTTGCCACCGACGCGCTGGCGCTGGTCGATGCGCTCGGGGGCCGTGAGGTTGCAGCGGTTGTCGGCCATGACTTCGGCTCGCCGGTGGCTGCCTGGTGCGCCATCGCCCGCCCCGACGTATTCCGCGCCGCCGTGTTGATGAGCGCGCCCTTCCCCGGCACGCCGCGCCTCGGTGCTGCCGCGGCTGCCGATGACATCCACCGGCAGCTCGCCGCGCTGCCGCGGCCGCGCAAACATTATGTCGGCTATTATGCCACCCGCGACGCCGACGCCGACATGCGCGGGGCGCCGCAGGGCTTGGCGGCCTTCCTGCGCGCCTATTACCACGGCAAGAGCGGCGACTGGGCCGGCAATGCCCCCTTCCCGCTCGCGGCCTGGACGGCGGCGGAACTCGCCAGGATGCCGACCTACTACATCATGGACGCGGCCGCCGGCATGGCCGAAACCGTTGCCCCGCTCATGCCGTCGGCTTCGGAGATTGCCGCTTGCCATTGGCTGTCCGATGCCGAACTGGCCGTTTATGCCGGGGCGTTCGGCCGCACCGGCTTCCAGGGCGCGCTGAACTGGTATCGCGCCACCATCGACGGCGGCAACCATGTTGAGCGGCTGTTCGCCGGGCGCAGGATCGACGTGCCTTGCACCTTCATCGCCGGCGCGATGGACTGGGGCGTCCACCAGCGCCCGGGCGCCCTTGCCGCCATGGCCGGGCGCGCCTGCAGCGACTATCGCGGCACAGTGCTCGTCGAAGGCGCCGGCCATTGGGTCCAGCAGGAGCAGCCCGAAGCTGTCGTCCGCTCCATCCTCGGGTTCATGGCGGCGGCCTGATCGCCGGCGGCATGGGCAAACGGCGCGCCCGGATCACCTCAATGCTGCAAAACGCTCCCGATCGGCGTCGCTCAATCGCACCTGCAGGGCGATGCCATCGTCATTGCTGCTGCGCCCGATAACCTCGCCATGCTCGTGCAGCCAGGCCAGCCGACGGCCATCGCCGGCCCCGAGCTGGAATTCGTGAACATGGGTGCCGGCGCGCAACAGGATGTCCATGCGTTCCCGCAGCGCGTCGAGGCCCTCGCCGGTCAGTGCCGATACCATCACCGCATCGTCACCGACCCGCCCGGCCAGCGCCTCCCGCTCCGCGTCGCTCATCGCATCGATCTTGTTCCAGACGGTCAGCAACGGCACCCGCTTCAGTTCGTCGGCGAGGCCGAGCCCGCTCAGTACCCCGGCGACATCGGCGGCCTGGGCATCGCTGTCCGGGTGCGAGATGTCGCGGACATGGACGATCAGGTCGGCCTCGGTGACTTCTTCCAGCGTCGCGCGGAAGGCGGCGACCAGTTGCGTCGGCAAGTCGGAGACAAAACCGACCGTGTCCGACACCACGACCTTGTCATGGCCGGGCAGCTTGATCGCCCGCATCGTCGGATCGAGCGTGGCGAACAGCAGATTCTCGGCGCGCACCTCGGCGCCGGTCAAGCGGTTGAACAGCGTCGACTTGCCGGCATTGGTATAGCCCACCAGCGCGACGACCGGCCACGGCGCCTTCTGCCGCTGCCGGCGGTGCAGGCCGCGGGTGCGGCGGACGTCCTCCAGTTCGGTCTTCAGTCGCACGATCCGATCGCGGATCAGGCGCCTGTCGGTCTCGATCTGGCTTTCACCCGGACCGCCCATGAACCCGAAGCCACCGCGCTGGCGTTCAAGGTGGGTCCAGGACCGCACCAGGCGGCTGGCCTGATACTGGAGGTGCGCCAGCTCGACTTGCAACGTGCCTTCGCGCGTGCTCGCCCGCTCGCCGAAGATCTCGAGGATCAGGCCGGTGCGGTCGATCACTTTGGCTTTCAGATGCTTTTCGAGGTTGCGCTGCTGGATCGGCGACACGGCGCCATCGATCACCACCAGTTGCGCATCATGCGCCGCGACGGCCGCCGCCAATCGCTCGATCTGGCCCTTGCCGAATAGCGTCGACGCACTGGCGCCGCGCAACTTGACGACCTCGGAATGCACGACATCGAGGGCGATGGCCTGCGCCAGCCCCTCGGCCTCGGCGAGACGCGCTTCGGGTGAACGGATCGCCGGCACGCCGCCCTTAGCTTCCCTCACCGGCAACACGACGACGGTGGGCGCACCGAAGCGCACGCCCTTGCTGTCGTCCCAGATCTGCCCCCCGGCAGGATGTGATGAGGTCAATCGGTATCGCCTTCGTCTTTTTCGGCATCGAACAACTGCACCGGCGACGCCGGCATCACCGTCGAGATGGCATGCTTGTACACCAGCTGTGAATGCCCATCGCGGCGCAAAAGCACCGAAAAGTTATCGAACCAAGTGATGACGCCCTGAAGTTTCACGCCATTGACGAGAAACATGGTCACCGGCGTCTTGGTCTTGCGGACGGCATTGAGAAAGACGTCCTGCAGGCTGTTGGATTTGTCGGCCATGGTAAGCCCCTTTCCGAATCTTGTTGGCGACAGGTTTCCCGCCGCGATCGCCTCGTTGCCCGGCGTCGGCTGCCGCACCGGAAGGGCACGGCAAACAAGAGGATAGGGTGCCGGCAGCTGCTTCTCAATGGGGCGAATGACCAAGGCCGTCGCTTACTCGATATCCGCCTCGCTCTCCTCCAGCGGACCGTCCGACAGGCCCAGCGCCTTCAACTTGCGATGCAGCGCCGACCGTTCCATGCCGATGAAGGCCGCGGTCTTGGAGATATTGCCCGAAAACCGCCGAATCTGGGCACGGAGATATTCGCGCTCAAAGGCTTCGCGGGCTTCGCGCAGCGGCGTCCCCATGATCGAACGAACCGCCTGCCCCGGCACCAGCTTGGCCGGCTCGGCGGTGACTTCGGATGGCAGCATGTCGATGTCGAGACTGGCCATGCGCTCGGGCGGCGCCAGGATCAGCGTGCGTTCGACGACGTTGCGCAGCTGCCGCACATTGCCCGGCCAGTCATAGGTCTGCAGCGCCGCGATCGCGTCGTCGGTCAGCGTCGGCGGCGACACTCGCCGCTCGGCGGCATAACGGGTGAGAAAATACTGGACCAGCTCGGCGACATCCTCCCGGCGCTCGGCCAGCGACGGCAGCCGCACCGGCACGACGTTGAGGCGGTAGTACAGGTCCTCGCGGAAGCGGCCGGCGGCGATTTCGGCAACCAGGTCGCGCGACGTCGCGCTGATGACCCGCACATCGACGCGCACCCAGCGCGAACCGCCGACGCGCTGGAAAATCTGTTCGGTCAATACGCGCAGGATCTTGGCCTGGGTCGGCATCGGCATGTCGGCGACATCGTCGAGGAACAGCGTGCCGCCATGGGCCTGCTCGAACAGCCCGGACCGCACCAGATGGCCGTTCTCCTCGACGCCGAACAGCGCCTCCTCGACGCGCTCCGGAGTCATCCGCGCCGCGCTGACGACGACGAACGGCGATGAGTCGCGCGGACTCCACTGGTGCAGCAACCGCGCAGCGACCTCCTTGCCCGAACCGGCGGCACCGGTGATGAGGACACGGCTGCCCGTGGCGGCGACCCGCTTCAGCGTGGCCCGCACGGCATTGATCTGCGGGCTCGATCCGGTCAGCTCGGTGTCGAAGCCGACGCGTTCCTTCAGCGCCTCGAACTCCCGTTTCAATCGCTCGGTTTCAGTCGCGCGGCGAACGACCAGCAGCAACTGTTCGGACTGGAAAGGCTTTTCGATGAAATCATAAGCGCCGCGCTTGATCGCTGCGACCGCCGTCTCGATATTGCCATGGCCCGAAATCACCACCACCGGCAGGGTCGGCTCGCGCCGCTTGATCTCGTCGAGAAGCTCGATGCCATCGAGTCGTGACCCCTGCAGCCAGACGTCGAGAACGATCAGCGACGGTCGCCGCTCGGCCAGTGCGGCCAGCGCGCCGTCGCTGTCGCCGGCGGTGCGCGTGCCATAGCCCTCGTCGCCGAGCACGCCGGCGATCAGGTCGCGGATATCGGCCTCGTCGTCAACGATCAGAATGTCGAGTGCCATCTAATGCTTCATCCTAGGCTGTCATCTTCAGCGCGCCGGGTTCGATCGCGTCTGCCGTCATGCCGCGCGACAGGCGAGCGCGCGCAAAGGCGCCGCCGTCGGGGGCATCGCCCAGTTCCAGGGTGCCGCCATGGTCCTCGACGATCTTCTTGACGATCGCGAGGCCCAGCCCGGTGCCACGCGCCCGCGTCGTCATATAGGGCTCGGTCAAGCGCTCGCGGCCTTCAGCCGGCAGCCCGATACCATTGTCGATAACCGTCAGCGTCACGCGGTTTTCATCGTCCTCGATCATGATGTCGATCAGGCCTTCGCGCGCCAGCAGGCCCTCGGCGGTTTCACGGTCGATCCGCGCCGTTACCGATTCCGCCGCGTTCTTTATGAGGTTGGTCAGGGCCCGTGCCAGCTGCTGCCGGTCGCAGACCAAGGGTGCCGCCTGCCCTTCCGCCGAAAAGCGGATTGCGGGATAGGCCACCTCCTGCAGCACCAGCGCCTGGCGGACAATCCGCTCAAGGCTTTCGTTGGCAAACACCGGCTTGGGCAGGCGCGCGAAATCCGAAAACTCGTCGACCATGCGGCGCAGGTCGCCGACCTGGCGCACGATCGTGCCGGTCAAGGTGCCGAAGGTCTCGGCGTCCTCGCTGATCTGCCGGCCGAATTTCTTCTGCAGGCGTTCCGCGGCGAGCTGGATCGGCGTGAGCGGGTTCTTGATCTCATGGGCGATCCGCCGCGCCACATCCGCCCAGGCGGCACGGCGCTGGTCCGCCAGCTGTGCCGAGATATCGTCGAACGTCAGCACGAAGCCGCCATCGGTCTCGTTTTCCGCAGCAATGCGAACCGACAGAGTCTGGAGTTCGGCACCGCGGGCGATCCGAACCTGGGCCGAGACATCGCCGCTGGTCTGGGCCTCCTCCAGCAAAGTCGCCAGCTCGGGCACGACACGGCTCAGCGGCTGGCCAGTCAGCTGGATTTCCGACATTTCCAGCAGCGCGGCGGCCGAGCGATTGGCCACGCGGATGACCCCCTTGGCCGAAATCGACAGCACGCCGGCGGACACGCCGGACAGCACCGCCTCGGTGAACTGGCGGCGGACGTCGAGTTGCTGGTTGGCGCCGATCAGCGCCTGTTGCTGAGTCTTCAGCTGGCCGGTCATGCGGTTGAAGGCCCGCGCCAGCGTGCCGATCTCGTCAGGCGAGCCCCGCACCGGCACCCGGGCGTCTAGATCGCCGGCGCCGACACGCTCTGCCGCCAGCGCCAGGCGCGAGATCGGCGCGACGATGCGGTTTGCCAGCCACAGGGCAAACCAGACGGCAACGGCCAGCGTCAGCAGCGAGACACCGATCAGCACCAGGTTGAAGCGCAACTGCATAACCCGCGAACGTTCGATCAGCGCGCGATATTCATCCCGTGCATCGGCGGCCTGCGCCACCCGCGCCAGCACGTTCGCATCGACCTTGCGCGTGACGTAGAGATAGCGGTCCGACGTCGGATCGGTCGCGACCACAGCCTCGATACGATCGGTGCCCTTGGCAACCGCGACGCCGATGCCGACCTTGGCTTGGCTGAGATCGATGCCCGACAGGCGCCGGTTGATATCGGCGGCAGGTATTCCACTGGCGGCGATCGTCGTCAGTCGGCCGGCTGGGCCACGGCTGAAAACGGCCGCTTCAGTCAGGTTTCGCCCCTGAACCTGATATTCCAGCCCTTCCTTGAACTGCTGCGTGCCAAGGCCGAACTCGCGAGCATAATTTTCGATATCGGTCGCCATCGGCACGATGTCGGTCGCCACCCGCTGGCGATTTTCCTCGACATAGGCTTGAGCGACTTCGTTCGAGCCGTCGAGAATGGTCTTCACACGGTCGGAAAACCAGAACTGCACGCCAAACTGGAACAGCAGCGACGCGAAGATCACCACCAATATCGTAGGCACCGCCGCAATGCCGGCAAACAGCGCAACCATGCGAATATGTAATTGCGCACCCGCCAGCCCGGCGCGACGATTGGCCAGCAGGATCGCCACCCGCCGTCCGATCAGTACGACCAATACCATCAGCGGCAACAGATTGGCGACCACGAGCAGCGTGACCAGCCGCGGCGAAACCCCGTTCACCGGCGCGGCCCCACCGGTCAGCAGGGCATAGCTCGACCAGCCCAGGATGATGGTCAGGACAGCGGCGGCAACCTCGAGCCGCGGATAGAAATCGACACGCCGGGTCCAGCGCTGCAGGCGCCGCCGAACCAGCCGCCAGCGCGATGGCGCGGCACCGGGGTCGGGAAATGCTACCGAATGTGTCATCTGCATGACCCCTTACGGCAAAAGCGTTGCCAAAGGAACACAGGCGTGTCGAGTTTGCGACAGACAGTGCAGTGTCAGGTGCGGCGTATCGCCATGGGGTCGAGGCCCAGGTCGGTCAGTTTCTTGCGAAGCGTATTGCGGTTGATACCGAGCAGCCGCGCCGCCTTCAGCTGGTTGCCGCCGGTGGCATCGAGGCAGGCGCTGATCAACGGACGTTCGACTTCGGCCAGCAAGCGATCATAGACCCCCTCTGGCGGCAGGCCGTTGCCGAACCCGGCAAAGTAATGCGCGATGTGCGCGGCGGCGGCGTTGCCGAGGCCTTCCCCCTCGACGACAGGAACCAGCGCCGCTGCAGCGGCGCCCTGCCCCAGCCCGGCGACGACGGCGGTGGCCGTGATCGTGTCGCCACGCTCCAGCACCGCCAGGCGCCGCATCAGATTCTCCAGCTCGCGAACATTGCCGGGCCAGCTGTGGCTGCGCAACGCCTCGATGGCATGGGCGTCGAGCTGCTTGCGCGGCAGGCCCTCATTTGCGGCCATCTCGAGGAAATGACGGGCCAGCGCCGGCACATCCTCGCTGCGCGCCCTCAGCGGCGGCAGCGTCAACGGCACGACGTTGAGGCGGTAGTAAAGGTCCTCGCGGAAGCGCCCGGCTCGGGTCAGCGCCAGCAGGTCCTGGTTGGTCGCCGATACGATACGGACATTGGCGCGCTGGCTGCGATTGCCGCCGACGGACGTGAATTCACCGGTTTGCAGCACCCGCAGCAGGCGCGTCTGGGCTTCGAGCGGCATGTCGCCGATCTCGTCGAGAAACAGGGTGCCGCCCTGGGCCTGTTCGAACTTGCCGGCGGCACGCGACTGGGCGCCGGTAAAGGCGCCGCGCTCATGGCCGAACAGCTCGCTTTCTATCAACTCGCGCGGGATCGCCGCCATGTTGAGCGCGATGAACGGATTCCGCGCGCGTGGCCCCATATCGTGGATCGCCCGCGCCACCAGCTCTTTGCCGGTGCCCGATTCACCGAGCACGACCACGGTCAGGTCGTTGGGCACGACGCGCGCGATCAGCCGATAGACCTCCTGCATCGCCGGTGACCGGCCGATCAGCGGCGTGTCATCGCCGCCGAATTCGCCGGTGTCGGTTTCCGCCCGGCCTTCCAACGCTGCCGCAACCGAACGGATCAATTCATTGAGATCGAAAGGCTTCGGCAGATAGTCGAAGGCGCCCTGCTCAGTCGCCCGCACCGCGGTCGAAAGGGTGTTCTGCGCGCTCATGACGATCACCCGCAGCCCCGGGCGCAGCGCCAGCAGTTGCGGGATGGTGTCGAGTCCATTGGCATCGGGCAGGATGACATCGGTGATGACGACATCGCCGCGGCCTTCCTCGACCAGCTTGACCAGCCCGGCGGCGGTCTCGGTCAGCCGCACCTGATATCCGGCGCGGATCAGCGCCTGGCGGACGACGGTTCGGATGGCGGCATCGTCGTCTGCAACGATAATCGTGGCGGTCAAACCGGCTCTCCACTGTCGCGCGTTACCGGCAGCAGCACGCGGAAAATCGTTTCCTCAGGCTCGCCGGCGCGGTCATATTCGACGACGCCGCCATGTTCGGCGACGATCTTGGCGACGAGCGCGAGCCCCAGACCCGATCCGCCGCGCTTGGTCGTGACAAAAGGTTCGAAGACGTGATCGACAAGGTCGCCATCGACGCCCGGCCCATTGTCGATGATCCGCACCTCGAGCGGCAGCGACACCGGCGTTGCGCCCGCACCGGCACGCACCTTCAAGCCTGGCCTATAGGCGGTGGTGATCCAGATCCGCCCTTTGCGGCCGGACGCTTCGGCGGCATTCTTCAACAGGTTGAGGAACACCTGGACCAGCGCGTCGCGATTGGCGGCGACCAGCGGCAGCGATGGGTCGTAGCGTTCACGGATGACGGCATCGGCGGCAAAGCCGCGCTCTGCGACGCGCCGGACATGGCCGAGGATCTCATGAATATTCTCGGGACGCAGCTTCATCGGCCGTGTGTCGGTGAAACTCTCCATGCGGTCGACCAGCTTGGCGATGCGGTCGACCTCGGCGACGATGAGGTCGGTGAGTTCGCGGCCATCGGCGTCGATGCCGCTGGCCAGCAGTTGCGCCGCGCCGCGAATGCCCGACAGCGGGTTCTTGATTTCATGCGCGAGCATCGCCGCCACGCCGACCGCCGACCGCGCGGCGCCCTGCTGGTGGACCTGGCGATCGACGAGCGTTGCAACCGATCGCGTCTGGAACGCCACCGTCAGCCACTCCGGCGCATCGCCGATCGGGGAGACGAGCACATCGGCGCGGGCGGTGCGGCCGCCGCTGAACTGCAGCGGTACGTCGTATGCCGCGCAGCCGCCCCCCTCGCTGCGTGCCCGCCAGACCAGTCCCTCAACGGCACTGTCGGGGCCGAACGCCGCAGACCAGCCACGTTCGCGCAGGGCCTGCTGACTGGTATTGAGAAAATTCTCTGCCGCCAGATTGACCTGGGTCAGCATACCCTCGGGATCGACCAGGATCGCCGGCACCGCCAGCCCGGCCAGCATCTCCGCGGCGCCGGCGATCACGCTGCCAGCGCCGTGGTATCCGTATCGTGAGCGATCAGCGACGCGTAAAAACGATCGACCATGTCCAGCACCGCAGCCGGGTCGTTCAGCTTGTTGACTTCGTTGCGGAATAGACCGGAATCATGAAGGCCCTTGGTGTACCAGCCAAGGTGCTTGCGCGCGAGATTGACGCCGATGACCGTGCCATACAGGTCGAGCATCATCGCATAATGCTCACGCACAACGGCGTGCTGCTCGGCCAGTGTTGGATCCGCCGGCACGGGCCGGCCGGTGAGCGCGGCCATGACCTGGGCAATCAGCCAGGGCTTGCCATAGGCGCCGCGCCCGATCATCACGCCATCGGCGCCCGATTGGACCAGTGCCGTCTCGGCATCGCTGATCGAACAGATATCTCCGTTCGCGATAACAGGAACTTTGACCGCATCCTTGACGCGGCGGATGAACGCCCAATCGGCCGCGCCCGAATACAGCTGGCAGCGGGTGCGGCCATGGACGGTGATCAGCTGGATGCCCAGGTCCTCGGCGACTCGCGCCAGTTCGGGAGCATTCAGGCTGGCATGGTCCCAGCCCATGCGCATCTTCAGCGTCACCGGCACCTTCACCGCCTTGACCGTCGCCTCGATGATGCGCCGCGCCAGATCGGGCTCCCGCATCAGCGCGGAGCCGGCGTGGCCGTTGACGACCTTCTTCACCGGGCAGCCCATGTTGATATCGATGATCGCGGCGCCCATGCCTTCGTTGAGCTTGGCGGCTTCGGCCATCCGCTCTGGGTCGCAGCCGGCGAGCTGCATCGAAACCGGTTCCTCGCTGGCGTCCCAGGCGGCCTTTTGAAGCGATTGGCGCGTCTCGCGGATCATCGCCTCGCTGGCGATCATTTCGGTCACCGTCAGCCCGGCGCCAAAGCGCTTGACCAAAGTCCGGAACGGCCGGTCGGTGACGCCGGTCATAGGCGCCAGGATGACCGGCATGTCGAGCGTCAGCGGCCCGATCGGTATGGGATGAATGCGCGTCACGAAAACTGCCCAAAAAACAGGCACCGGCCATATCGGCTTTCCCCCTGTTCGGCAAGCGATGGGCACGATAGAGGGCGCGAGTGACAACGCATGCCATCATCGTCGCTGCCGGCAAGGGCCATCGGGCCGGAGGTGACATTCCCAAGCAATACCGCAGCGTCGGTGGACAAGCGTTGCTGCGCCACGCGGTCGAGCGACTGCAGGCGCACCCCGGCATCGATGACGTGACGATCGTCATCAACCCCGACGATCGGGCGCTTTACGATGCCGCAATGCACGGCCTCACCCTCCCCGAGCCCGTCACCGGCGGCGCCACGCGCCAGCAGTCGGTCCTGAACGGGCTGGAGGCGCTGGCAACGTCACCCCCGACGATCATTCTTGTCCACGACGCCGCCCGCGCCTTTCTGCTGGCAACCCTGATCGACGATCTGCTCGCCGCGCTTTCCGATCCCGCCAACGATGGCGCGGTGCCGGCCCTGCCGGTCGTCGACAGCCTGCGGCGTGCCGGCAGTCATTTCGAGGCGGCGGTCGATCGCGACGGGCTGTTCCGCGTCCAGACACCCCAAGCGTTCCGCTTCCCGGCATTGCTTGCGGCCCATCGCGCCGCCGCCCCCGGCGCCACCGATGAACTCGCTATCGCCATGGCCGCCGGCCTGCGGGTGGCCGTCACGCGCGGTGATGAATGCGCCTTCAAGGTGACGGAGCCGCAGGATTTTGCCAAAGCCGAAGCAATGACAAGCCCTGCCCTATCCTCCCGCGCCGCCAGCGGTTTCGATGTCCATCGCTTCGGCCCCGGCGACCATGTCTGGCTGTGCGGCGTCCAGATCCCGCACAGCCACGGCCTTATCGGTCACAGCGACGCCGATGCCGGGCTCCACGCCCTTACCGATGCACTACTCGGCACCATTGCCGCCGGCGATATCGGCGACCATTTTCCGCCCAGCGACCCGCAATGGCGCGGCGCCGCCTCCGATACTTTCCTCGCGCATGCCGCCACGCTGGTGCACGCCGCCGGCGGCATCATCGATCATGCCGATGTCACCCTCATCTGCGAGCGTCCCAAGATCGGCCCACATCGCGCTGCCATGCGGGCCCGTATCGCCGCCATCCTCGGCATCGATGTCGCACGGGTCAGCGTCAAGGCAACCACGACCGAGCTACTGGGGTTCACCGGACGTAGCGAAGGCCTCGCCGCACAGGCAATGGCCAGCGTGCGCTTGCCGGCCTAGAGGAATGCCATGAACCCCGATCTCATCGCCGCCGCCCGCGACGTGCTCGACGCCAATCGGGCGCTCGGTCGCACCGTTGCCACCGCCGAAAGCTGTACCGGCGGCCTGGTGGCGGCGGCACTGACCGAGCTTCCCGGCGCGTCCGATGTGTTCGACCGCGGCTTCGTCACTTATTCCAATGAAGCCAAGATGGAGTCGCTCAGCGTCGGCAGCGATATTCTCGAAACCTTCGGCGCCGTGTCGATAGCTGTCGCCTGGGCGATGGCACAGGGCGCCCTGCGGCACAGTCATGCCGATATCGCCGTTGCCGTCACCGGTGTCGCGGGGCCGGGCGGCGGCAGTGCCAAAAAGCCTGTCGGTACCGTGGTTTTCGCCCGCGCCACCCGGGACGGCAATCCCGCCTTGGTCGTCGCCGACGTGCGCCAGTTCGGCGATCTCGGCCGCACCGAAATCCGCCGCCAGGCGGCTCTTGTCGCGCTCAACCTGCTGCTGCCAGAAAGCTGAAGACGGCATGCCAAGCGTCCGGCTGATCGGCATCCCGACAGATCGCAATTCCAGCTTCCTGCGCGGCGCCGCCGGTGCACCCGCGTCGATCCGCGCCCAGTTGTTCTCGCCGCACGGCAATCTGGCGGCCGAGTCGGGCGGTGAACTCGGCCGCAGCATCGGCTTCGACGATGCCGGTGACTTGCCGCTTGCGGAGGCCGACGGCGACGACGCCATCATCACCGCCGCGGTTGCGGCCGCGCTCAACGCCGGCGAGGCGCCCCTGCTGCTCGGCGGCGACCATGCCGTCACCTTTCCCATCGTGCAGGCCATTGCCGCGCATCATGGCCCGGTCAGCATCCTGCATTTCGACGCGCATCCCGACCTTTATCACGATTTCGAGGGCAATCCGCGCAGCCACGCCTCACCCTTCGCGCGCATCATGGAGGCCGGCCTTGCCACCCGTCTTGTCCAGCTCGGCATCCGCACCATGAACGACCATTGCCGCGATCAGGCCGCACGCTTCGGTGTCGAGGTGCTGCCGATGCGCGGCTTCAAGCCGGCGCAGGTGCCGCGCCTCTCGGGGCCGGTCTATATCTCCATCGACCTCGACGGCCTCGATCCGGCCTTTGCGCCAGGGGTGTCGCACCATGAGCCCGGCGGCCTGACGGTGCGCGAGGTGCTCGATGTGCTGGCGGCGATCGAGGCGCCCGTCGTCGGCGCCGATATCGTCGAATATAATCCCCTGCGCGACATCAACGACATGACGGCGGTCGTCGCCGCCAAACTGGTCAAGGAGCTGGCTGCGCTGCTGGCACGTTGAGCGGCGGCGCCTTGGCTGCTGCCGGACCATAGATCACCGCGGCGCGCGCCTCGAACGCACCGACCATCCGCTTGAACGCTTCGCCGAAGAACATGCCGGCAAGTCGTTCGAACATCTTGTTGCGGAATTCGAAGTCCACCGAAAAATCGACGTCGCAGCCGCCGGGTGCGGCACGGAAATGCCAATCGTTCTTCAGATATTTCAGCGGCCCGTCGATATAGTCGACGTGCAGTTTTGTCGGCCGCTCCAGCAGCACCCGGCTGGTGAAGCGCTCGCGCACCATCTTGAAGCCGACGACCATGTCGGCAACGACGACCTCGCCATCATCGCTGCGGATGCGCATCGCCTGCACCCAGGGCAGGAACTCCGGATAGCGCCGGATATCGGCAACCAGGTCGAACATCTGTTCGGGCGACCAGAGCAGTCGCCGGGTTTCGGCGTGACGGGGCATCAGGCGCCGGCTTTGGCCCGGCGCTTGGCCTGCATCTCGGCAAAATCGGCGCCGGCGTGATACGACGAGCGCGTCAGCGGCGATGCTGCAACCTGCAGGAAGCCCTTGGCGCGGGCTACCGACGCATAGGCAGCAAAGGTCGCCGGCGGCACGAACTCGACGACCTTGGCGTGACGCGGTGTCGGCTGCAGATACTGGCCGACGGTCAGGAAATCGACGCCCGCGGAGCGCATGTCGTCCCAGACCTGATGCAGCTCCTGCCCGGTCTCGCCCAGGCCGACCATCACGCCCGACTTGGTAAAGACCTGGTCGTTCAGCGACTTGACTTGGTCGAGCAGCCGCAGCGAATGATAATAGCGCGCGCCCGGGCGGATCGTCGGATACAGCCGCGGCACGGTTTCGAGGTTGTGGTTGTAAACGTCGGGCCCGGCCGCGACGATCATCTCGACAGCGGTGTTCTGCTTGTTGCGGAAATCCGGGGTCAGGATCTCGATCGTCGTCTTCGGCGCATGCTTGCGCAATTCCTCGATGACGCGGACGAACTGGCGCGCGCCGCCATCGGGCAGGTCGTCACGGTCCACCGAGGTGATGACGATATGCTCCAGCCCCAGCGCGCCCGCGGCTTCGGCGACATGCGCAGGTTCGAGCAGGTCGACAGGCCCCGGCATGCCGGTCTTGACGTTGCAGAATGCACAGGCCCGCGTGCAGGTATCGCCCAGGATCATCACCGTTGCGTGCTTCTGGCTCCAGCACTCGCCGATATTGGGGCAAGCCGCCTCCTCGCAGACGGTATTCAGGTTTAGCCGCCGCATCAGCGCCCGGGTTTCGGCAAAGGCCGGCGAGGTCGGGGCGCGCACCCGCAGCCAATCGGGCTTGCGAGCGCGGAGCTGGGCAGCGGGGTTCTCGTTCATGCCCCGCAGATAGCGACAATGGCACCGATATCCAAGTGCGGGTATTGCACCGCGCGGCATCTTGCCAGCACGGCGGGGGCTGCGTAACCCGAAGCGGGGCGCGTGCCCGTGGAGACGATGCTGACATGGCCGGCTTTGACGACCTGATCGCCGGATACCGCCGCTTTCGTGGCGGCGCCTATGTCGAGCAACGCCAGCGCTATGATGCGCTGGCCGCGGCCGGGCAGACGCCACGGATCATGATCATCGCCTGTTCCGACAGCCGCGTCGATCCGAGCCGGGTGTTCGACAGCGGCCCCGGCGAGGTCTTCGTCGTTCGCAACGTCGCCAATCTGGTGCCGCCCTATGAAACCGATCGCGGCTATCATAGTGCCTCGGCGGCCATCGAATTCGCTGTCACGCAACTGGAAGTCGAAGAGCTTGTCGTCCTCGGCCACGCCCAGTGCGGCGGCATCACCGCCTCGCTGACCGGCAAGTTCGATGGGGCCGCGCATGGCGCCGGCGCCTTCATCGATCACTGGATGGACATGATCGAGCCGGCCCGCGAGGCCGCGCTGAAAGCGGCTGCCGCGCATCCCGACGTCGATGCCCAGGAGGTGCTGGAGCTCGCCGCCATTCGCCTCAGCCTGGCCAATCTGCGCAGCTTTCCCTTTGTCGCCGAGCGCGAGGCTGCCGGCACGCTGACCCTGCGCGGCGCCCATTTCGGGATCGCCGACGGCACGCTGCGCGTGCTCGATCCGATCACCGATCGCTTCGCGCCCGTGCGGCCGGACCTTCCGCAATAGCGGCTTACTCCGGTGGAACGTCCCAGAGCCGGCCGCGCGGATCGCGAGCGCCTGCCCGCTGCTCGACCCAGTTCTTGTGGCGCTTGAAGCCGCAGCCCGACGCGCCGGCGGCTCCCGCTGTCGAGCAACTGTGCATGCCGCCCGCGTCATAGTCGAACAGCGCGTTGCGTTCCCGCGACACGCTGATGGTATTGGGGTCGTCCGGATCGCGCTCGATCGGCAACGGCAGGCGATAGGGCGACTTGGGCGGGTCCGGGATAGCGCAGACGACGATCTCGCCCGGCCCGGCCTTGGGACAGAGCGCGCTGAGCGACGGTGGCACCAGCGGCAGCCCCTGCAGCAGCAGCAGGGACACGGCCCCGATCAGAAATGCAGCGCCCGGCCATAGGCGCCGAGCACGCTTTCGTGCATCATTTCGGACAGTGTCGGGTGCGCGAACACCGTCTCCATCAGCTCGGCTTCGGTCGTTTCGAGCTGACGGGCGATGACATAGCCCTGGATCAGCTCGGTGACTTCGGCGCCGACCATGTGCGCGCCGAGCAATTCGCCTGTGGCCGCGTCGAACACCGTCTTCACGAAACCCTCGGCCTCGCCCAGCGCGATGGCCTTGCCGTTGCCGATGAAGGGGAACTTGCCGACCTTGATGTCGTGCCCCGCCGCCTTGGCCTTGGCCTCGGTCATTCCGACACTGGCAACCTGCGGCCGCGAATAGGTGCAGCCCGGGATGTTCCAGATTTCGAACGGGTGCGGGTTCAGCCCCGCGATATTCTCGATGCAGACAATGCCTTCGTGGCTGGCCTTGTGCGCCAGCCAGGGTGGCCCGGTCACATCGCCGATCGCATGGAGGCCCGGCACATTGGTGCGGCCCAAAGCGTCAACGACGATGTGCCCGCGCTCGGTGGCGACGCCGAGCGCCTCCAGGCCGATGGTCTCGGTGTTGGGCACGATGCCGATGGCGACGATGACGTGCGAGAACGTCTCGACCGTGGCCTTCCCGTCGGCGGCGGTGATCGTCGCCTTCACCTCGGTGGCCGACGGCGTCACGTCGCTGACCTTGGTGCCCGACAGCATTCGCATGCCCTGCTTGGTCAGGGTCTTGGCCATGAACGCCGAGATTTCCTCGTCCTCCACCGGCAGGATGCGGTCGAGCATCTCGACGACGGTAACGTCGGCGCCCATGTCGTTGTAGAAGCTGGCGAACTCGACGCCGATCGCGCCCGAGCCGATGACCAGCAGCTTGGTCGGCATTTCCGGCGGCACCATCGCATGGCGATAGGTCCAGATGCGCAGGCCGTCGGCCGGCACGCCCGGCAGGTCGCGGGCGCGGGCACCGGTGGCGACGATGACGTTCTTGCCCGCCAGCACGCGATCGCCGCTGCCGGTCTTGACGGTGATCTCGGTGGCCGCGGTCAGCCGCCCCTCGCCCTCGACGACAGTGACCTTGTTCTTCTTCATCAGCGACTTGACGCCGGCATTGAGCTGCCCTGCCACCTTGCGGCTGCGCTCGGTGACTTTGGCGAGATCGAAGGACACGCCGGTCGCCGACAGGCCATAGGCATCGGCGTGCTGCATGTAGTGATAGATTTCCGAAGTGCGGAGCAGCGCCTTGGTCGGGATGCAGCCCCAGTTGAGACAGATGCCGCCCAGGCGCTCACGCTCGACAATGGCGACCGACAGGCCCAACTGCGCTGCCCTGATGGCCGCAACGTAACCGCCGGGGCCTGAGCCGAGGATGACGAGGTCGAAGGAGTCAGACATTATCCAGCTTCCGTTCCAGCTTTGTGCAGCGACACTTCAGGCAGCACAGCCAGCGATACCGCGGCACCCGGGAGGATGCCCAAGATCAGCGCCATCCACAGGTTCGAAGTGAAAGCCGCCATCAAGGTCGTCCCGAGGACACCCCCGAGCCCCGCGACTACGGCCGGGTGCAAAACAGCGCCCAGTCGACGCGCGAGCAACCTCATCGCAATAGACATTGCGCCCACGATGATGATCGGGATGAGTACGATCGCCAAGACGATGCCGAAGAGGCCCACCGCGCCGGCGGCATTCCCGTCGCGCAACATGCCACCAGCAAATATGCCCCAAGCTGGCAAGGTCACACCGAGAAGCACCACCGCGATGATGATCAGATGTCTGATCGATCGCCCGGTCGCGGGCTGATCGACCGGTGTCACGCCACCAACCCAAGCGGGCTCTCGATCAGCGCCTTGAACGCGCTCATCAACTCCGCGCCATCGGCGCCGTCGATGGCCCGATGGTCGAAGCTGCCCGTTACCGTCATCACCGTCGCGATCGCGAGCGCATCATCGACGACGAACGCCCGCTTCTCGCCGACGCCCACTGCCAGGATCATGCCCTGCGGCGGGTTGATGACCGCGTCGAACTGCTTGATGCCATACATGCCGAGGTTGGAGACGCTCGCCGTGCCGCCCTGATATTCATGCGGTTGCAGCTTGCCGTCACGGGCCTTGGCCGCCAGCGCCTGCATCTCGCTGGCGATCACCGACATCGGTTTCAGGTCGGCGACGACGATGATCGGCGTGATCAGGCCCGAAGGCGCCGCCACGGCCACCGAAATGTCGGCGCGCTGGTAGCTGATCAGAGTTTCCCCGGCGAACGAGACATTGGCCTTGGGTACCTGGCGCAGCGCCAGCGCCAGCGCCTTGATGACCATGTCGTTGACGCTGAGCTTGATCTTGCGCGGCTCCAGCGCCTTGTTGAGCTCGCCGCGCAGCTTCAGCAGCGCATCGATGCGGACATCGCTGGTCAGGTAGAAATGTGGAACCGTCTGCTTGGCCTCGGTCAGCCGGCGTGCGATGACCTTGCGGACATTGCCGAGCTTCTCCGAAGTCTGCGGAATATCGGCGAAACCTGGCCCCGGTGCCGCAGTCTTCTTCTCTCTGCCCGGCACGGTAGGCGGTGGGGGCGCGGTCTCCGCAGCAACTGGCGCGGGCTTGGCCTGGGCGGGCGCAGCCGCCGGCTTGCCCGCCGCCGCATCGACATCGGCCCGCACGATCCGCCCGTTCGGACCCGACCCTGCCAACCCCGTGAGCGTCACGCCCTGCGCTTCGGCGAGCCGGCGCGCGAGCGGCGAAGCATTCACGCGCTCCTGCTTTTCTCCGCCCTCCACTGACGCCTTCGGGGGTATATTCTCCGTGGCGACCGGCGCCGGTTTCGGTTGCTCGGGAGCGGGCTTCGGCGCCTCGGGCGCAGGCTCAGGTGCCTCGACCTTCTCCGCCGCAACGTCCGGCGCTGCCGATTTCGGCGCCGGGGCAGCCGCCTCACCCTCCGCGCTCAACCGCATGATCACCTGCCCGACCGGCACCCCCTCCGTCCCGGCCTCGACGACCAGTTCGGCGACGGTGCCCTCGTCGATGCTCTCGACCTCCATCGTCGCCTTGTCAGTCTCGATCTCGGCGAGCACATCGCCCGACTTCACGGCATCGCCGACCTTGACGAGCCATTTCGACAGCGTGCCGGTCTCCATTGTCGGAGACAGTGCAGGCATGGTAATATCGATGGGCATTCCAAACTCCAGTCTCGGCCTTGGACCGGTCAGATTCGGGCTTTGTACTCACGTTCGAAAGCGCTGACGACGCCGACGGCCCAGGCATATTGCTCGGTCCAGTCGGCGGCTTCCGACATATAGCCGCCGGGGCGCGCCGCGCGGATCACCGACCGGCTCCGCGTCGGGTCCGGATTGTCCCAGTTCAGCACTTCCCCGACAGCGCCCTGAAAGGCATCGCGATCGGCATGGAGCTTGTCCAGGACCGACCGGTCCTGGTCCAGATCATTGTTGAGATTGACCCTGAGGCAATCGCTGATGACGCTGACACCGACATGCGAGGCCGCGCCGATCGCTGGAAAGCGAACCGAATTGTTCGTGCCCTTGGGCTCGCTGGGGTGGAGCCCCGCCTCCAACGCAAAAGCGTGGAAACCGTCGAGAAACTGGCGGCAGCGCGGGTTCGTCGTCACTTGTAACAGACCTTTTTCGCCGCGGTCACCACGTCCTCGACCTTCAGCAGCGCCAGCTTTTCAAGGTTCGCCGCATAGGGCAGTGGCACGTCGACATTGGTCACCCGCAGCACCGGCGCGTCGAGGTCATCGAACCCCTGCTCCATCGCCACCGCGATGATCTCGCTGGAGATCGAGCACGTCGGCCAGCCTTCCTCCACCACGACCATGCGGTTGGTCTTCTTCAGCGACGCCAGCACGGTCGCCGTGTCGAGCGGCCGCAGCGTGCGCAGGTCGACGATCTCCGCCTCGATGCCTTCTTCCGCCAGCGCCTTTGCCGCGTCGAGCGCAACGCCGACGCCGATCGAATAGCTGACCAGCGTCACGTCCTTGCCGTCGCGGGCCACCCGCGCCTTGCCGATCGGGACAACAACGTCATCGCCTTCAGGAACGTCGAAGCTCTGCCCGTAGAGCAGCTCGTTCTCGAGAAACACGACCGGATCGGGACAGCGGATCGCCGCCTTCAACAAGCCCTTGGCATCCGCCGCGCTGTACGGCGCGATGACGATCAGGCCCGGCACGCTGGCATACCAGGGACCGTAATTCTGGCTGTGCTGCGCTGCCACCCGCGATGCGGCGCCGTTCGGTCCGCGGAACACGATCGGGCAGCGCATCTGGCCGCCGCTCATGTAATTGGTCTTGGCCGCCGAATTGATGATGTGGTCGATCGCCTGCATGGCGAAATTGAAGGTCATGAACTCGACGATCGGTCGCAGGCCCGCCATCGCCGCGCCGGTCCCGAGGCCGGCAAAGCCATATTCGGTGATCGGCGTATCGACGACCCGCTGCGGACCGAACTCCTCGAGCAGCCCTTGGGTGACCTTGTAAGCGCCTTGATACTCGGCGACCTCTTCGCCCATCACGAACACTTCGGGAGTCGACCGCATTTCCTCGGCCATGGCGTCGCGCAAAGCCTCGCGGACGGTCTGGCGCTTCGTCGGGCCGTCCGCGGCGCCGGTATCGGGCACGCCGTCCTCGGGCACCAGCGGGCTCACCTTGGGCGGCGCCTTGGGGTCGGCGCTCGGCGGTGCAGCGGCCGTGACGGCCTGGGCCTGTTCGGGCGACGCTGCGGGTTCCGGCGTGGCCTCCGGCTTGCTGACGGTCTTTTCGACTCCGGCCTTTTCCACCGGCGGTGCCGGCTCATCGTCCTCGCCGGCGATCGTCGCGATCAGCGTGCCGACCTTCACGCCTTCGCTGCCGGCCTCGACATGCAGCTTCTGCACAACGCCGCCGTCATCGGCCTCCAGTTCCATCGTCGCCTTGTCGGTCTCGATCTCGGCCAGCACGTCGCCAGGCTTGACGGTATCGCCCTCCTTCACCAGCCATTTGGCCAGCGTGCCTTCTTCCATGGTCGGCGACATGGCCGGCAGCTTGATCTCGGCCATCAGTATTTTCCCACCAGCACGTCGGTGTAGAGTTCACGCGGATCAGGCTCCGGCGATTCTTCGGCAAAATCGGCGGCGGCGGTAACGATGTCGCGCACCTCCTTGTCGATGGCCTTCAAGGCCGCTTCATCGCCAAAGCCGGCCTCGATGATCTCGCGCTTGGCCTGTTCGATCGGGTCGCTCTTCTCGCGCATCGCCTGGACTTCCTCGCGGCTACGATATTTCGCCGGGTCCGACATCGAATGGCCGCGATAGCGGTAGGTTTTCAGTTCGAGCAGCAGTGGCCCCTTGCCGGCGCGCACCCATTCGACCGCGGTCTGCGCCGCGCCGCGCACGGCGAGCACGTCCATGCCGTCGACCTGCAGGCCGGGTACGCGGAAACTTTCGCCACGCCGATACAAAAGGTCCTCGGCCGATGACCGATTGACGCTGGTGCCCATGGCATACTGGTTGTTCTCGATCACAAAGATCACCGGCAGCTTCCATAGCTCGGCCATGTTGAAGCTCTCGTAAACCTGGCCCTGATTCGACGCGCCATCGCCGAAGTAAGTGACAGCGATGCCGCCATCGCCGCGGTATTTGTGGGCAAAGGCCAGCCCGGTGCCGAGCGGCACCTGCGCCGCCACGATGCCATGGCCGCCGTAAAAGCCATGCTCGACGCTGAACATGTGCATCGAACCGCCCTTGCCCTTGGAAATCCCGGCCTGGCGCCCGGTCAGTTCCGCCATGACGGCATTGGCAGGGATGCCGGCAGCGAGCATATGGCCATGGTCGCGATAACCTGTGATAACCGAATCGGTTTTTTCCAGCGCCGCCTGGATTCCGACAACGACCGCTTCCTGGCCGATATACAAATGGCAGAAACCGCCGATCATCCCCATGCCGTACAGCTGCCCGGCACGCTCCTCGAAGCGGCGGATCAGCAGCATGTCGCGATAGAAGCCGAGCAGCTCTTCCTTGCTTGGTTTGTGCCGGACCGGTTCGTCGGGACGCGGCCAGTTATGCTCGGGGACAGGATTCGATGCCGTGGCGGCCATTTTCGTTACGGTCCGAGCCATGAAACACGCCTTTCCGGTGAAGTCGCTTCGCTATAGAAGCCTCCCCCCATCCGCTTCAACCCCGCAAAGGCTTATTTGGTGTCGAGCGGCACCACGACCTCGTCGGGCTTGACCACGTTGAGGTTCTTGCGGACCAGTTCATCGGCGAGGTCGGGATCGACGCGCCGCGGATCGAGCAACTGGACCTTGCGATCGAGCGCCGCCTTGGCCTCGCTGCTCGCCGCGGCCTGTTGCTGCAACTGGTTGCGCTCGGCCTTGTAACCCTTCCAGGCGATCACCCCGGTCGGGCCCGAGATCGCATGACTGACAAAATAGCCGATCAACAGGATGCACACCGCCGGCAACGCCGCGGCACGCAGATAACGGGTCAGGACAGCACGGGATTCCATCGCCGAATGCGATACCGTTTCGACGGCGCGGACGCAACGCCTGCCCTCCCTCGAAAGCGACGCTGAGAAGGCTGGCCTCTGCCGTCGACCCTGCTATGACCGGGCCAAACAAAAGCCGATTGGGGAGTGAGACAATGACCGCCATCAATGCCGTCGTCGACCTGAAGCAGGATGGCGACATCGCCGTCGTCACCGTCAACTCGCCGCCTGTCAACGCGCTCAGCGCCGATGTCCGCGACGGCCTCGCCGGGGCCTTCGCCGCGATCGCCGGCGATGCCGCGGTCAAGGGAGTCGTGCTGGTCTGTGCCGGCCGCACCTTCATTGCCGGCGCCGATATCTCCGAATTCGGCAAGCCGCCGCGCGGCGCCTCGCTGCATGCCGTGCAGGATGCCATGGAGGGCGCCCCGGTGCCTGTCATCGCCGCCATCCACGGCACCGCGCTCGGCGGCGGCCTCGAAGTCGCGTTGTGCGCCCACTACCGGGTCAGCGACGCCAAGGCGAAGTTCGGGCTGCCAGAGGTCAAGCTGGGCCTGCTGCCGGGCGCCGGCGGCACCCAGCGGCTGCCGCGCATCGTCGGCGCGAAAAAAGCCGTCGAGATGACCACCAGCGGCGCCCAGATGAACGCGCGGGACGCCCTGGCCGCCGGCCTGGTCGACGAAATCGTCGACGGCGACCTCACCGCCGGCGCCGTCGCCTTTGCCCGCAAGGTCGTTGCCGAGGGCCGGCCGCTGAAAAAGGTCCGCGACGACAATAGCAAGCTTGGCGGTGATGCCGCGTCGCTGGCCCCGTTGTTCGCCGAATTCCGCAAGACCAACGCCCTCGCCTTCAAGGGCTTCGAGGCGCCGGAAGCCAATATCAAGTGCATCGAGGCCGCCGTCGCCCTGCCCTTCGAGGAGGGCATGCGCGTCGAGCGAGCCGAGTTCATGAAGCTGATGGGCGGGCTGCAGTCCGCCGCCCAGCGCCATGTCTTCTTTGCCGAACGCCAGGCTGCCAAAATCGACGGGCTCGACCCCAAGGCGGAGCTGCTGCCGGTGACAGGGGTCGGCATCATCGGCGCCGGCACCATGGGCGGCGGCATCGCCATGAACTTCCTGTCGGTCGGCATCCCCGTGACCATCGTCGAGACGAAACAGGAAGCGCTCGACCGCGGCGTCGCCGTCATCCGCCGCAATTACGAGAACAGCGCGAAGAAGGGCCGTTTCAGCATGGAGGAGGTCGAGGCGCGCATGGCCCGGCTGACGCCGACGCTGCAGCTCGAGGACCTCAAGGACGCCGACCTGATCATCGAGGCGGTGTTCGAGAACATGGACATCAAGAAGCAGATCTTCGGCCGGCTCGACGCTATCGCCAAGCCCGGCGCGATCCTGGCGTCGAACACCAGCTACCTCAACGTCGACGAGATTGCCGCCAGCACGGAGCGGCCCGAAAGCGTCGTCGGCATGCACTTCTTCTCGCCGGCCAATGTCATGCGTCTGCTCGAGGTCGTGCGCGGCGCGAAAACCGCGTCGCAGGTGCTGGCTACCGCGATGGCCGTCGGCAAGCAGATCGGCAAGATCGGCGTCGTCTCGGGTGTCTGCCACGGCTTCATCGGCAACCGGATGCTCGGCAAGCGCCAGGAACAGGCCAACAAGCTGATCCTGGAAGGGGCCCGCCCGTCCGATGTCGACCGTGTGCTCACCGATTTCGGCTTCCCGATGGGGCCGTTCCAGATGGCCGACCTCGCCGGGCTCGATATCGGCTGGTCGGCGGAAACGTCGAAGGGCGAAACCGTCCGCGATCGCCTGTGCGAAGCCGGGCTGCGCGGCCAGAAGAACAGCCACGGCTTTTACGATTATGACGAGAACCGCAACCGCACGCCGTCGCCCGTCGCCGAAAAGATCATCGACGATTATGCCGCCGAAAAGGGCATCAACCGCCGCCAGATCGACGACCAAGAAATCCTGGAACGCTGTCTCTACCCGATGGTCAACGAAGGCGCCAAGATCCTCGACGAGGGCATGGCCCAGCGCGCCAGCGACATCGATATCGTCTGGATCAACGGCTATGGCTGGCCGGTCTATCGTGGCGGCCCGATGTTCTGGGCGGAACACGACGCCGGCCGCGAGACCATCGCCGCTGCGCTGGAGCGCATGGGCATGGACGTCTCCCCCCGGTTGAAGTCGGGCTGGTAACATGCGCACCCTGCTCGTCGCCGCGCTGCTCGCGGCGCCCGCTGCCGTTCCCGCCGCCGAATATCTGGCACCCGACTATGCCCAGGACGCGAGTTGGCTGTGCCGGCCCGGCCGAACGGACGCCTGCGCCGCGGACCTTGCGACGACCAGCGTTGCCGCCGATGGCAAGCTGGCGCTGCTGACACCCGCGGCGCCGGCGCGCGAGCCGGCAATCGACTGCTTCTATGTCTATCCGACGGTGTCTACCGATCGCACCGGCAACAGCGACATGGTCGCCGACCCGGCCGAAACCAATGTCGCGCGGGTGCAGTTCGCTGCCTTCCGCAACGTCTGCCGTCCGTTCGCGCCGCTGTATCGCCAGGTCACGCTGAAGGCCCTTCGCGACGTGATGACCGGCCAGCCCAGCGACGCCGACCGCATGATGGCCTATCGCGACGTCGTCGCCGCCTGGGACAGCTACCTGGCGCGCGACAATGCCGGCCGAGGCGTCATCCTCATCGGCCACAGCCAGGGCAGCGGCGTGCTGAAGGCGCTGCTCGCCAACGCCATCGAGGGCAAACCTGCGGCAAAACAACTGATCGCCGCCTATATTCCCGGTCACAATGTCCTCGTCCCGGTCGGCAAGGACGTTGGCGGCGACCTGAAATCGACGCCGTTGTGCCGCAGCGACAGCCAGACCGGCTGCGTCCTGGCCTGGGTGTCCTTCCGCGACAGTGCCGCGCCGCCCGCCAACAGCCGCTTCGGCCGCACGACCGACGCCGGCATGATCGTCGGCTGCACCAACCCGGCGGCGCTCGCCGGCGGCCGTGGTGCCGCGAATCCGCTGTTGCCCGCCGGCCCCGCCATCGTCGACAACACGACGCCGCCGCGGCCCTGGGCCAGGGATGCCAAGGTGACGACGCCGTTCGTCGCCCTGCCCGGGCTGTTGACGGCCGAGTGCAAGGCCGCGGACGGTGCCAACGTCCTCGCCATCCGCACCAACGCCGATGCCGCCGACCCGCGCATCGACGACATCGGCGGCGATGTCGTCGTCGGCGGGCAGGTGTTTGCCGACTGGGGGCTGCACCTGATCGACGTCAACGTCGTCCAGGGCGACATGATCGCGCTCGCCGAGAAACAGGGCAAGGCCTGGTTGGCGCGTGACAAGGGTGCGGCGAAAGCACCGTAACCTTTTCCTCGGCGGTCGCGTATATGAAGGCATGACCGACCGCCGAACCATTCTCGCCGCCGGGCTCGCGGGCCTCGCCGCCCTGCCCTTCCTGCGCAGCTTCATCGAACAGCCGGCGCTCGCCGCCGGCACGACGAAGTTCGAATATGCGCTGACCGATGCCCAGTGGCGCGCCAAGCTACCGGGCCTCGCCTATGACGTGCTGCGCCACGAAGCCACCGAGCGCCCGTTCACCTCGCCGCTAAACGACGAGCATCGTGCCGGCACCTTTGCCTGCAAGGGCTGCGCGCTGCCGCTGTTCGCTTCAAGGACCAAATTCGACAGCGGCACCGGTTGGCCGAGCTTCTATGCGCCGCTCGCCAACGCTATCGGCACCACGGTCGACAAGAGCATCCCGTTCATGGTTCGCACCGAGGTACATTGCCGGCGCTGCGGCGGCCACCTCGGCCACGTCTTCGACGACGGGCCAAAGCCGACCGGCCTGCGCTATTGCGTGAACGGCGCCGCGCTGACCTTCTCCCCTGCCAAGGCCTGACCCGATGAAGACATTTTCGATGTTTGCCGCCGTGCTGCTGCTTGGCACCGCCGGCTGCTCGCTCGCCGCTGAAAGGATGCTGGCCGCTCCGGTGGCGCGCGTCGATGCGCCGTTGGCCGCTGGGCCGCTGCGCACCGCGGTGTTCGCCGGCGGCTGCTTTTGGGGCGTCGAGGGCGTGTTCGAACATGTGAAGGGCGTCGTATCGGTGCGATCCGGCTATGCCGGCGGTGCAGCCCGAACCGCCAAGTACGACATCGTCGGCTCGGGCCGGAGCGGCCACGCCGAGGCGGTGGAGATCCGATATGATCCGTCGAAGGTCAGCTATGGCGCCCTGCTGCGCGTGCTTTTCTCGGTGGCCCATGATCCGACCCAGCTCAACCGCCAGGGTCCGGACAGCGGCACGCAGTATCGATCGGCAATTTTTCCGCAGGATGCCGAACAGGCCCGGCTCGCCCGCGCCTATATCGGCCAGTTGACGTCGGCGCGCACCTGGAACGGGCCAATCGTCACGACCATCGAGCCAGGAAAGCCCTTCTACCCCGCCGAAAGCTATCACCAGGATTATCTACGCCTGAACCCCGGCCAGCCTTACATCGTCATCAACGACTTGCCCAAAGTTGCCGGATTGAAGCAACTGCTCCCCGCCATGTGGAGCGACAAGGCCGTTGGCTAGATCAGGCGACGGTCACCATCACCCGATTCCGCCGCCGCCGCACGGCCGCGCCGACCAGGCCGAGGCCCCCGGCCATCAGGCCCCAGGTGTCAGGTTCGGGAATTGTCGATGGTGGACCGGCGACGGCGTCGCCGATAATACGCAGGTTGTCGAGGGCGATCCCGTTGCCGGTCAACGTCGTTTCGCGATTGACGATGAAGATGTTGAGCAGCGTCCCTGTGGTCAGGAAACGCGCCTCCAGGCCGAACCAGTCTCCGGCCTGGGTGCTTGAATTGGCCGTGCCGAGGATATTGGCAGCGCCGCCGTCAAAGGCGTAGTAGATATCGATGCGGGCCTGCTGACCGGCGGTCGCGGTCGCCAGAGCGCCCTTGAACAGATATTCGGTTCCCTGGTTCACGGCGATAATCGGGCTTCGCCAGATCGTCGACCCGCCAGGTACCCCGCCATTAGCGATCAGGTAGCGACCGGTGCCGGTATTGACGTCGCCGAAACTGGCGAAGTTCGCGTTGACGAGTCCGGCGTCGGTGCCGACGGTATAGGTTCCCGCATCCGAGAGCGCCCCGGCAGCAGCCGCTCGAAAGCGGTAGTCGGACGTGAAGCCGACGTTGCCGGCCTCAAAAGTGCCGTTGGTGAGGAGCTCGGCCGACAGCCCCGGTGTCGCGACAGAGAGCAGGGCCGCTCCAATGACAATACTGCGCATGGCTAAAGCCTCTCCGAGGGCCACCCCGCCGGCGTTCGGTGCAGCGCGGCGCAAGGCCAGACCGCATCCCATCCCGGCGCACCGCGGCACGACCTGATCCCGACCCTTCGATACGGGTCACGGGGCGCCGGGTGAAGAGAGGAGTACGGTCCGGAAAACCAGTAGGCGCGCGATTAATGCCCGAGGTTCTTGACGATGGTCTCGACCATCTTCTTGGCGTCGGCGAGCAGCATCATGGTGTTGTCCATGTAGAAGACCTCGTTATCGACGCCGGCATAACCGACCCCGCCCATCGAGCGCTTGATGAACAGCACGGTCTTGGCCTTTTCGACGTCGAGGACCGGCATGCCATAGATCGGCGACGTCTTGTCGGTCTTGGCCGCCGGGTTGGTGACGTCATTGGCGCCGATGACGAAGGCCACGTCGCACTGCGAGAAATCGCTGTTGATGTCCTCGAGCTCAAAGACCTCGTCATAGGGCACATTGGCCTCTGCGAGCAGCACGTTCATGTGGCCCGGCATGCGGCCGGCGACCGGGTGGATGGCGTATTTGACGCTCACGCCTTCCTTTTTCAGCATGTCGCCCATTTCGCGCAGCGCGTGCTGGGCCTGGCTGACCGCCATGCCGTAGCCCGGCACGATGATGACGCTTTCGGCGTTCTTCATTATGAAGGCAGCATCCTCGGCCGATCCAGCCTTGTACGCCTTCTGGACGGCTGCGCCCTTTTCGGTGGCACCGCCGGCATCGCCGAAGCCGCCGGCGATGACGCTGATGAAGCTGCGGTTCATCGCCTTGCACATGATGTAGCTGAGGATGGCCCCTGACGAGCCGACCAGCGCGCCGGTGATGATCATCGCCGTGTTGCCGAGCGTGAAGCCCATCGCCGCCGCCGCCCAGCCCGAATAGCTGTTCAGCATCGAGATGACGACGGGCATGTCGGCGCCGCCGATCGGGATGATCAGCAGGAAACCGATGACGAAGCTGAGCGCGGTGATCGTCCAGAACACCCAGGCGCTCTGGTCGGCGACGAAATAGGCGACGAGGCCAAGGATGCCGGCCAGCAGGCCGAGATTGATGACGTGACGGCCCGGCAGCATGATCGGATTGCCGCCCATGCGGCCCGACAGCTTGAGGAACGCGATGACCGAGCCCGAAAAGGTGATGGCACCGATGGCGACGCCGAGGCCGAGTTCGACGCGGCTGACGCCATGGATCTCGCCGGTGACGGCATCGACAATCCCGAAGGCGCCCGGGTTGAGATAGGCAGAGCAGCCGACCAGAACCGCGGCCATGCCGACGAGGCTGTGGAAGCCGGCGACGAGTTCCGGCATCGCCGTCATCTTGATATTCTGGGCGATGTAATAGCCGATGCCGCCACCGATCACGATGGCGCCGATGATCAGCGGCAAGCCGACCTGATGCAGGAACAGCGTGGTGCCGACCGCAATGCCCATGCCGATCATGCCATAGCGATTGCCCTGCTGCGACGATGCCGGTGACGACAGGCCGCGCAGCGACAGGATGAACAACACGCCCGCGATCAGGTAGGCGAGCATGGCCCAGGCGGGCGTAACGGCAGCGGCTGCATGTTCCATGGTGATTGCGCCCCTACTTCGCCGCGGCGGCCGGAACGGCGGCCTTCTTTTCTTTTTTCTTGTACATCGCGAGCATCCGGCGCGTGACGGCAAAGCCCCCGAAGATGTTCACGCTGGCCAGCACGACCGCCACCAGCCCGAGCCACTTCGACGTTTCCGAACCGCCGACGGCAGCCGACGAGGCGATCAGCGCCCCGACGACGATTACGCTGGAAATTGCGTTGGTCACCGCCATCAACGGCGTGTGCAGCGCCGGCGTCACCGACCAGACGACATAGTAGCCAACGAAGCAGGCCATCACGAAGATGGAGAAGATCGACAGGAATTCCATGGCTTGCTCCCTCAGCCGGCAGTCAGGCGTTCGTGGACGACCTTGCCGCCCTCGGTCAGCTTAACGCCCTTGACGATCTCGTCGTCGGCGGTGAATGCCGCGGTCTTCGCGTCCTTGTCCCAGAAGGCGTTGACCAGATTGAAGACATTCCGCGAATACAGCGCCGAGGCATCGGCCGCGAGCCGACCGGCGGCATTCTTGTGGCCGATGATCTTCACGCCATGGACGATCGCCGTCTCGCCGACGCGCGAGCCTTCGACGTTGCCGCCGCTTTCGACGGCCAGATCGACGACGACGCTGCCCGGCCGCATCGACGCCAGCTGCGCATCGGTAATCAGCCGCGGCGCCGGACGGCCGGGGATCAGCGCGGTGGTGATGACGATGTCCTGCTTGGCGATGTGGCTCGACACCAGGGCTGCTTGTGCCGCCTTGTAGTCATCTGACATTTCGGTGGCATAGCCGCCGCTGCCCTCGCCCTCGATGCCCTTGACGTTCTCGACGAAGATCGCCTTCGCACCCAGTGATTCAATCTGTTCCTTGGTCGCCGAACGGACGTCCGTCGCCGACACCAGCGCCCCCAGGCGCCGCGCCGTCGCGATCGCCTGCAGGCCGGCAACGCCGACGCCCATGACGAACACGCGCGCCGCCGAAATCGTGCCGGCTGCGGTCATCATCATCGGAAAGGCGCGGCCATAGGCCTCGGCCGCGTCGATCACCGCCTTGTAGCCAGCCAGGTTCGACTGCGACGACAACACGTCCATCGACTGCGCACGAGTGATGCGCGGCATGAACTCCATCGCCATCGCGGTGACGCCAGCAGCGGCATAGCCGTCAATGCGGGCACGATCGGCGAACGGCGACAGGATTGCGGCGAGGAGTGCACCTGACTTGACGCCTGGCAGGTCGGCCGCGGCCGGACCCTGCACGCCGATGATCAGGTCGGCGTCGGCAATCGTCGCCGCCCGGTCACCGACAGTGGCGCCGGCCTCGGTATAGGCGGCATCGGAGATGTTGGCACCGGCGCCGGCGCCGGCCTCCACGGCAAGCGTTGCGCCAAGGCCGATGAACTGCTTGACGGTTTCCGGCGTGGCGGCGACGCGGGGTTCAGCGTCGGCGGTCTCGCGCAGCACGGCGATCTTCATTCCCCAGCCCTTTTCGTCATGTGCGTGGCGATCAACGGACCAGGAACACGGCCAGCAGGATCAGCGCGATCGCAATCAGGATGACAGCCCATTTCGTGACCGTCATGAACGAGTCATAGGTCTGGCGGTGGTTGGTGCCCGGTGTCGTGCCGTTTGCCGGCTCGTTGCCGTCGTTCGCCATGGTCATTCCCGTTGTCATTGATACGCGCCCCTCGCGCCTTTGCCCAATAGCAGATGCAACACCGCTGTGAAGATGTCACGCTGCATTGCACAAGCTGACGCTTACGGGAGGCTGCACCTCAACCCTGCGCCGCACGCCAGATCGCAAGGGCCTGCACCGTCTCCGCGACATCATGGACACGCACCACCTGGACACCGCAGGCGGCGGCATGCAGCGCCAGCGCGAGGCTGCCCGGCAGGCGATCATCCGGCGCGACATCCCCCGCAATGCGGGCGATCAACTGTTTGCGGCTCGCCCCCAGCAGCAGCGGCACGCCCAGCCCGTGGAACAGCGTCAGCCCCCGCAGCAGCGCCAGGTTATGCGACAGGTCCTTGCCGAAACCGATACCCGGATCGGCGATGATGCGATCCCGCGCGATGCCCGCCGCCACGCAGGCGTCGATCCGCGCTGCCAGCCAGTCGTAGACGTCGAGCAGCGCATCGGCATAGCGCGGGGCGTCCTGCATCGTCGCGGGCTCCCCCTGGGCATGCATCAGCACCACCGGGCAGCCTCGCGACGCGACCAGCGCGAGTGCGTCGGCATCATGCCCCAGCGCCGACACATCGTTGACCAGCGCCGCCCCGGCGTCGATTGCATCGGCCATCACGGCAGCCTTGCGGGTATCGATGCTCCAGTTCAGCCCCGCCAGCCCGGGCACCACCGCGCCCAGGCGGGCGCGTTCGGTGGCAAGGTCGACCGGCGCTGCCCGCGGCCGCGTCGATTCCGCCCCGATGTCAATGATGTCGGCACCCGCCGCCGCCATCGCCCGCGCCGCCGCGATCGCCACCTCGGGCGCAGCATGGCGCCCGCCATCGGAAAAGCTGTCGGGCGTGACATTCAATATGCCCATCACCGCCGTGCGATCACCCGGCAGGCCGGCCAGCGGCGCGCGCGGCCGGGTCAGTGGGCCCAATACATCATCGGGCAGCGTGTCGGCCGCCACCACGCGCGGCGGCTGCTGCCGTGACAGCAGTTCCACCGAGCCGAACCGCAGCGGGCCGCCGGCGAGCGGCAGCCCGTGCGAGGCCGGCAGCGGCCGATACCAGGTCGTTACCAGACCTTCAGCCGATCGGCAGGAGCAAGGTAGAATTTCTCCCCCGGCTTCACATCGAATGCCGTGTACCAGCCGTCGATATTGCGCACGACATAGGGGCGGAAACTACCCGGCGAATGCGGATCGGTAACCAGCTGCTGCAGCAGGATGGCGTCTCGATATTTCTGCCGCCAGACCTGTGAAAAGCCGAGGAAGAAGCGTTGTTCCCCCGTCCAGCCGTCGATGGTGCGGGCCGGCGTGCCCTTCAGCGACAGCTTCCAGGCATCATGGGCGATGTTGATGCCGGCTAGATCAGCCATGTTCTCGCCCAGCGTCAGCTCGCCGTTGATCTTCTTGCCCGGCAGCGGCTCATAGGCGCCGTACTGCGCCACGACCTTGTCGGTCATCGCCTTGAACCGCTCGACATCCTGCGGCGTCCACCAGTCCGCCAGCTTGCCGTTCTTGTCGTACTTGCGGCCCTGATCGTCGAAATGATGGGTGATCTCGTGCCCGATGACCGCGCCGATGCCGCCATAGTTGACCGCCGGATCGGCCTTTGCATCGAAGAACGGCGCCTGCAGGATAGCGGCAGGGAACACGATCTCGTTCCATACCGGGTTGGCATAGGCGTTCACTGTCATCGGCGTCATGAACCATTCGCTGCGGTCCACCGGCTTGCCGAGCTTGGCGACCTGGCGCGCATATTCGAACTCGACCGCGCGCGCGACATTGCCCAGCAGGTCGTCGCGGCGGATCTCCAGCGCCGAATAATCGCGCCATTTGTCCGGATAGCCGATCTTGGGCGTGAACGCCGCCAGCTTGGCGCGTGCCGCCTGCCGCGTCGCCGGATCCATCCACGCCAGATTGGCCAGCCGCGTGTCCATGGCGGCGATGATGTTCTTCACCAGCTCGTCGGCCTTGGCCTTGGCGTCCGGCGGAAAATATTCGGCGACATACAGCTTGCCCAGGGCCTCGCCGAGAACTTCGGTGGTGCGGTCGGTGCCCCGCTTCCAGCGCGGCTGCTGTTCAGGCTGGCCGCCAAGGGTTTTTGCATAAAGGTCGAAGTCGGCATCGACAAAGGCCTTGGGCAGGAACGGCGCGGAATCGCGGATCAGCTGGAACGCCAGATAGTCCTTCCACACCGCCAGAGGTTCGCTCTGCACCAGCTTGCCGGTGCCCTGCAGCGCGCTCGGCGTCGACATGTTGATCACCGACTGTCCATCGAGACCGGCAGCCCCCAGCAGTGCCGACCAGTCGATGCCCTGATAGGCCTTGCCCAGCTCGGGGCGGGCGACGGGATTATAGGTCTTTTCCGCCTGGCGCCGCTCGACCCGGGTCCAGTGCGTGCCGGCAATCTTGGTTTCGAGATCAAAGATACCCTTGGCCCGCGCCTCGACATTGTCGAAACCGGCAAGGCGCAGCGCGGTCGCGATATAGGCCTGGTACTTGGTCCGCGCCTCGGCGAACTTGGGATTGGCCATGTCGAGATAATAGTCGCGATCGGGCAGGCCCAGCCCGCCCTGGCCGGCGGCGACCTGGTACTGGTCGGGGTTCTTGCGATCGGGCGTCACGCCGACGCCGATCGGCGAAGGCACGCCGATACGGCTGAAACGGCCGAAGGTGGCTGCCAGCTGTGTCTTGTCGGCGATCGCCGCGATGGCGGCGAGCTCGGGCTTGATCGGCGCGATGCCCTTGGCCTCGATCGCCGCCTCGTCCATGAAACTGGCGTAGAAATCGCCGACCTTCTGGGCCTCGCTGCCCGGAGCGCCGCCCGAAGCAGCAGCCTTCTCGATGATCGTGCGGGTACGTTCCTGGCTAAGGTCGCGCAGCTTCGTGAACATGCCATAGCTGGTCTTGTCGGCCGGGATCTCCAGCGTCTTAAGATAGTTCCCAGCCGTATAGGCGACGAAATCGTCACCGGGCTTCACGCTGCGGTCCATGCCGTCAACGTCGAAACCAAAGCTGCCGATCTCAGGCTTGGTGCCATCGGCGGCAAAGGTCGGCGCGGACAGCGCCAGCAACGCCAGCGCGGACGCGCGCAGCAACATCGAACGTGACATGCAAACTCCCGGTGGATCGAACGATGCGCCGAGTTAGCTATTCAACACGGGCAAAGAAAGCCCGTTCTTCGGGATGTTTGTCGCAGGTCAGGCCACCCCGACGCTGGCGCGATAGACAGCCCGCTTCGCATCGAGCGGCACCAGCTTGCCGGCCTCCTCGACGTGCCAGAAGGTCCAGCCATTGCAGCTCGGCAGACCCTGCGCCGCCGCGCCGAGCTGGTGGATGGAACCGGTCTTGCTGCCCATGCTGAGCGAGCCATCGGCGCGCACTTCGGCCTGGTGACGGCGATGCGGATCGCTGAGCCGAGTGCCGGGGCGGACGAGGCCGGATTCGACCAGGCTGCCGAACGGGATGCGCGTCTCGCCGCGCTTGCCCTGGCTGACCGCCATGTCACCACCCGACAGCGGCAACAGCCCGGCGATGCGCGCCTCGGCGACCTTCACGTACTTTTCCTCGCGCTCGATACCGATGAAATGCCGGCCAAGCAGCTTGGCGACGGCGCCGGTCGTGCCGGTCCCGAAGAACGGATCGACGACCAGATCGCCCGGCTCGGTGCAGGCGAGCAGCACGCGATACAGCAGCGCCTCGGGCTTTTGCGTCGGGTGCGCCTTGACGCCGTCGGTCTTCAAGCGCTCCCCGCCGGTGCAGATCGGGATCAGCCAGTCCGAACGCATCTGCAGTTCGTCGTTCATCGCCTTCATGGCGTGATAGTTGAACTTGTACTTGGAATTTTCGGATTTCGACGCCCAGATCAGCGTCTCATGGGCATTGGTGAAGCGGGTGCCCTTGAAATTCGGCATCGGGTTGGCCTTGCGCCAGACGATGTCGTTGAGGATCCAGTAGCCGGCATCCTGCAGCGCCGCGCCGACGCGGAAGATGTTGTGATAGCTGCCGATGGTCCAGATCGCGCCATCGGGCTTCAGGATGCGGCGGGCGGCCTTCAGCCACGCGACGGTGAATTCGTCGTAGGTGGCATAGGACGCGAACTTGTCCCAATCGTCGTCGACGGCGGCGACCTTGCCACCTTCGGGGCGGTGGAGGTTGTGCGCCAGCTGGAGGTTGTACGGTGGGTCGGCAAAAACCAGGTCGACCGAGCCCTCGGGCATGGCATTCATCGCAGCGATGCAGTCGCCCAGGATGATACGGTCTTTTTCCATGTCGCGGCCTTCTCGAAACGTGTCGAGAATCGCCATGAGTCATCGCCGAATCGCCGTCAACCCGCGCGTCATGTCGAGTGGAATCGCCGTCGAATCATTGCGTTGGCGCGATTCGCTGCGAAACGACTCCAGATAACCGCATCTTGAGTCCCACGACCGCCGGCACCACCAGCACTGGCGTGTTGCCGAAAAGACTCAGTCGCCGGATTTCCGGAACCGCCGCGGCTCCAGGGTCTGCCATTCGCGCACCGGGGCAAAGCTCTGGCGGTGATGCGGCGTCGGCCCCTGCGCCCTCAGGCCGGCGGCATGTTCCGGCGTGCCATAACCCTTGTTGCTGCGCCAGGCATAGCCGGGGTGGACGTTGCACAGGTCTTCCATGATCGCGTCGCGCACCGTCTTGGCGATGATCGAGGCGGCGGCAATCGACAGGCACAGCGCGTCGCCGCCGACCAGCGCGGTGGCGGGCTGCGACCAGCGCGGCAACAGGTTGCCGTCGACGAGCACATGACCGCACGGGCGTGGCAGGGCGGCGACGGCGCGCTCCATCGCCAGCATCGTTGCCCAATGGATGTTGAGGCTGTCGATTTCAGCCACCGACGCCATGCCGACGCCGATCTCGGCGCAATCCTGCAGCATCAGGCGCAGCGCGGCGCGACGCTCGGCGGTCAATTGCTTGGAGTCGTTGAGGCCGTCGGGATAGCAATCGGGGTCGAGCACGACCGCTGCGGCAACCACCGGCCCGGCCCAGGGCCCCCGGCCGGCCTCGTCGACACCTGCCACGCGGCCACCGATACGGATTTCATGCGCGAAGGAAATCCGCGCTCCGGCGACGGACGCAGCGCCGCGGGCTTTGGGGTGTTTCGCTGTCTTGGGGCCCCTGGTGGTCACGGCAGCGGATAGAACCCCAGCGGACCATGGCCGCCGCCAAAGCCCGGCGCCCGGTCAATGCCCTGCGCCACAAAGGCCCGCGCCTGCACGACGGCAGCCTCCAGCGTCAGCCCCTGCCCCAGCCCGCAAGCCAGCGCCGACGCAAGCGTGCAGCCGGTGCCATGGGTGTGGCGCGTCTCAATGCGCTGCGCGGTAAAGGCGATATGGCCGCCGCGCGTCACCAGCCAGTCGGTCAGCCGGTCACCCGGCAGATGCCCGCCCTTGGCGAGTACGGCGCCCGGCCCCTGCAACAGCAGCTCCTGCGCCGCCAGCAATGCACCGGCCTCGTCCTCGACCTCGGTGCCCGACAGCGCCACCAGTTCCGGCGTATTCGGCGTCACCACGCTGGCCAGCGGGAGCAAGCGCTCGATCAGCGCCAGCGCGGCATCGTCGTCGAGCAGGCTGGCACCGCCCTTGGCCATCATCACCGGATCGACCACGATCGGCAGGCGCAGCCCGGCGAGCACCTCCGCCACAGCAACCACCGTCTCGGCCGCGCCGATCATGCCGATCTTCACCGCATCGACGCCGATATCATCGATGCAGGCGCGCATCTGCGCCGCGACGATCTCGGCCGGAATGGCGTGGATGCCCGTCACGCCGAGGGTATTCTGCACCGTGACCGCCGTCACCGCCGTCATCGCATAGCCGCCAAGACAGGTGATCGTCTTGATATCGGCCTGGATGCCGGCGCCACCGCCGCTGTCTGACCCGGCAATGACGAGGATACGTGCCGGCCGTTCGCTCACGCCGCTACCACCGCCGCACAGATCTCCTCGACGATGGCCTTGACCATCGCCTTGTCATCGCCTTCCGCCATCACGCGGATCACCGGCTCCGTCCCCGATTTGCGGATCAGCAGCCGGCCGTGGCCGTTGAGCCTGGCCTCGCTGCTGGCGATCAGCGCCTTGACCTTGTCGTCGTCAAGCGGTTTCCCGGTGAAGCGCACGCTTTTCAGCAGTTGCGGCACGGGATCGAAGATGTGGAGCACCTCGCTCGCCGGCTTGCCGCTCGCCACCAGCGCCGCCAGCACCTGCAGCGCCGCCACCAGGCCGTCGCCGGTCGTGGAATGGTCGGCCAGGATCAGATGACCCGATTGCTCGCCGCCGATGTTGTAGCCGCCGGCGCGCATCGCCTCCAACACATAGCGGTCGCCGACGCCGGCGCGGTGCAGCCCCAGGCCGCGCCCTGCCAGCCAGCGTTCCAGCCCCAGGTTCGACATCACCGTCGCCACCAGCCCGCCGCCCTTCAGCGTCTCGGTCTCCTGTGCGCGACCGGTGATCAGCGCCATGATCTGGTCGCCATCGACGACCTGGCCCTTTTCATCGACGACGATCAGCCGGTCGGCATCGCCATCGAGTGCAATGCCGATGTCGGCACCCGTCTCGAGCACGCGCATCTGCAGCGCCTTGGGATGAGTCGACCCGAAATTGTCGTTGATGTTGAAGCCGTTGGGCGTGACCCCGATGGCATCGACGTCGGCGCCGAGCTCCCACAATGCCTGTGGGGCACAGCCGTAGGCCGCACCATGGGCGCAATCGATGACGACCTTGACCCCGTCGAGCCGCAGGTCGTCGGGGAACGTCGCCTTGGCAAAGTGAATGTAGCGGCCCCGCGCATCCTCGATCCGGCGCGCCCGCCCGATCAATTGCGGCTCGGCCAGCGCCACCTCCGAATCGATCATCGCCTCGATTTCGGCCTCGTCGGCATCGGACAGCTTGTAGCCATCGGGGCCGAACAGCTTGATGCCATTATCTTGATAGGCATTGTGGCTGGCGGAGATCATCACCCCCAGGTCGGCGCGCAGCGACCGCGTCAGCATCGCCACCGCCGGCGTCGGGATCGGCCCGGCTTGGATGACGTCCATGCCGACCGACGTGAAGCCCGCGGTCAGCGCCGACTCCATCATGTAGCCCGACAGGCGGGTGTCCTTGGCGATGACAACCTGGTGCTTGTGCTTGCCGCGCAGGAACTTCGTGCCCGCCGCCTGCCCCACCTTCATGGCGATCGCCGCCGTCATCGGGCTGGCGTTGGTCAGGCCGCGGATGCCGTCAGTGCCGAAATACTTGCGTGTCATGCTGGTTCGCCCTGCTCTTTGCCGGCTGTTTACGCGCATGTGATTGGCTTGTCGAAGCCCGGCGATTAGCATTGCCTATGAAAAGGAACCGGCAATGAACAAGCGCAAATTGGGAACCCAAGGGCTGGAGGTTTCGGCGCTCGGGCTCGGCTGCATGGGCATGGCCGGCACCTCGGGCCAGGCGGCGATGTACGGCGTCGTCGATGTGGACGAGGCGGTCGCCACCATCGACCGGGCGCTCGAACTGGGGGTGAACTTCTTCGATACCGCCGAGATCTATGGCCCGTACATCAACGAGGAACTCGTCGGCCGCGCGTTGAAGGACAAGCGCGACCAGGCCGTCATTGCCACGAAATTCGGCTTCAGGATCGTCCACGGCAAGGCGATGGGCACCGATTCGCGTCCCGAAAATGTCCGCGCCGTGGCCGAAGCCAGCCTGAAGCGGCTCGGCACCGACCATATCGACCTGCTCTACCAACACCGGGTCGACCCCAATGTCCCCATCGAGGACACCGTCGGTGCCATGGCGGCGCTGGTGACGGAGGGCAAGGTGCGCTTTCTCGGCCTGTCCGAAGCCGGCCCCGCCACCATTCGCCGCGCCCATGCCGTTCACCCGATCAGCGCGCTGCAAAGCGAATGGTCGCTGTGGGAACGCGGCGTCGAGGACGAGATCTGGCCGCTGTGCCAGGAACTCGGCATCGGCTTCGTGCCCTATTCGCCGCTGGGCCGCGGCTTCCTGACCGGCAGCCAGCCGCGCGCCGAGGACCTGCCGGCGAGCGACTATCGCAGCAAGGACCCGCGCTACCAGGGCACCAACTACGACGCGAACATGGCCGCAGTGGCGGTGGTCAAGGCCGTCGCCGCCGGCCACAACGCCACCGCCGCGCAGGTCGCGCTGGCCTGGCTGCTCGCCAAGGGTGACGGCGTCGTGCCGATCCCGGGTTCGAAGCGCCGGGTAACGCTGGAGGACAATGCCGGCGCCGCCACGCTGGCACTGACCGCCGACGACATGGTGGCACTCGACGCGGCGCTGCCGCCGGGGACGACCGCGGGTGACCGCTACGGCTCCAAGGCGATGATGGCGATGGTCCGGCTCTAGGGTGCGTTGACAGGCGCGACGAGCAGGCCACAGTCGGCATCTTTCCGGGGGGCCTGCCATGTCGATCAATCGCCGTTACTTCCTTGCCGGCTCGGCCGCCGCTGCCGTACCGGGCCTCGCCCGCGCCGCGGTCAGCGCACCCGGCGCCAGTCCCGCCCAGCAGCAGGCACTCGCCGCCATCGCCGCCTATGTGGAGGACCACCGCCGCCATTTCGGCCTGCCGGCGCTCGGCCTCGTCGTCGTCGATGGCCCGCTGACGGCGCTGATCCAGTCGGGTACCCGCGACTATGAACGCCGCCGGCCGCTCAGCGCCGACGACCTGTGGCAGATCGGATCGATCAGCAAATCATTCGTTGCCATCTGCCTGTTGCAACTGGCGGAGGCCGGCAAGCTCGATCTTGAGGCCGATATCCGCACCGTACTGCCCGAGGCGCCGCTGCCCGATGAACCCTTCACCATCCGCGGCCTGCTCGATCACACGACGGGACTTCCGGATTTCGCGCCACCCTTCGGGCCTGCTGGCTACAAGCTGTGGACCGGTTTCAAGGCCGGCAGCCACTGGAGCTATTCCAACACCGGCTATGACCTGCTCGGCAGCGTCATCGAACGCATCGACGGCCGCCCGCTGGCGCGCAGTATCGAGGCGCGCATCATGCAGCCGCTCGGCATGGCCGGCAGCCGCGGCAACATCGCCTTTCGCGATCGCAGCCGCTACCCGGCGAGCTATGGTCCGCTGCGTCCCGACCGGCCGATGCTGCCGCCGTACACGCTGGCGCCGGCGCCCTGGGTCGATGCCTCGCTCGGCGCCGGCTCGGTCGCGGCGACGTTGCCCGACATGGGTCGCTATCTGCGTTTCCTGATCGGAGTCGGCCATGGCAAGGGCGGCCCGTTGTTCAGCGACGCCAGCGCGCGGTTGTGGCTGGCCAAGCCGGTCGTCCAGGTGCCGGCGGTGCCGACAGAGACCTATGGCCTGGCGCTGATGCACCGACCTGTCGACGGCCATGATTTCCTGCACCACACCGGCGGGATGGTCAGCTTCGCCTCGTCGTTCCACAGCGATGCGGCGTCCGAAGTCGGTGCCTATGCCAGCACGCCGATGTCGGGCGGATCCGGCTATCGTCCACGGCTGATCACCCAGTTCGCCTGCCAGGCCATGCGTGCCGCCAAGGAGGGCAAACCGCTGCCGACGCCGACCGCGCTGGCCGAGGCAGCCGTCCCCAAGCCGGCCGACTACGCCGGGCGCTATGCCGGCCCCGGGGGCAGCTTCGCGGTCGAGGCCGGGGCCGGGCTGACGCTCGTCGATGGCAGCACCCGCACGCCGCTGCGCATGCTCGCCCCCGACATCTTCGCGGTCGAGAACGCACGCTTCGGCGAATTTCCACTGGCGTTCGCCCGGGCGGGCGGTGCCGTCACCGCCGCCGACTGGGGCAGCAGCCGCTTCGGCCGCAACGGCGCGGCAGCGGCGCTGCCGGCCACTCCCGAACGCCTCGCCCAGCGCGCCGGCCATTACCAGAGCGACGACCCCTGGATTGGCGGCTTCACCCTCGTCGCGCGCGGCGACAAGCTCTATGCCGACGGTGTCCAGCAACTGTTCGAGATCGGCGACGACGTCTGGCGGCCTAGCGACGACGACTGGAACCCGGAACGCGTCAGCTTCACGGGGTTCGTGGCCGGGCGGCCGCAAGTGGCGGTCCTGTCGGGACGGATGCTGGAGCGGCGCGACGGCTAATCGCGCGCTATCGCGTCAGGACCAGACACCGGTCATGCCCGGCCAGGTCCCGGCGCAGCAGGATCCGGAAGCCCTCCGCCCGCGCCAGGTCGGCCACTGGCTCGGCCTGGGTCGCGCCGATCTCGATGATTGCGGCGCCGCCCGGGTTGAGCAGGTCCGGCAACTGCGGGATGAGCACACGATAGGCGTCGAGCCCATCCGGCCCGGCGAACAGCGCCGCCGCCGGTTCATGGTCGCGCACATCGGTCGCCAGTTCGGCGCTGGTTTCGACATAGGGCGGGTTGCTCAGGATCAGGTCGAAACGGCCGTCGACCGCCTGCCCCCAATCGCTTTCGCTGAACACGGCCCTGTCCGACAGCCCGAGCCGCGCCGCATTGGCGGCCGCAACGACCAGCGCCGCGAAACTGCGGTCGACGCCCAGTCCGCGCGCCCGCGGCCAGACGCTCAGCGCCGCCAGCAGCAAAGCGCCCGAACCGGTGCCGAGGTCCAGTATCGTCGCCGGCGCATGATCGCCGCGCACCTGCTGCGCCGCCTCGATCAGCGTCTCGCTGTCGGGCCGCGGGATCAGCACATCGGGCGTCACCGTCAGCTCCAGCGACCAGAATTCGCGGCGACCGGTGATATAGGCGACGGGCTCGCCCTTTTCGCGCCGTGCGACCAGCGCCTCGTAACCAGCCTCGTCGATGTCGCGGCTCGGCCCGGTCAGCAGGGTCATGCGATCGGTGCCGACGAGATGCGCCAGCAGCACCTCGGCGTCGAAACGGTCGATACGGCGGGACGCGGCGAGCAGCGCGGCGGCGGCGTTCACCCGAGTTCCGCCAGGCGCGCGGCTTCGTCCTCGGAAATCAGCGCCGCGACCAGTTCCTCCAGCCCCGGGCCTTCGAGGATTTCGGGCAGCCGGTGCAGCGTCAGGTTGATGCGGTGGTCGGTGACGCGGCCTTGCGGATAATTGTAGGTGCGGATGCGTTCGGAACGGTCACCCGAACCGACCATCGCCTTCCGGTCCGCCGACCGCGCCGAATCGACCTTGGAGCGCTCGAGGTCGTACAACCGCGAGCGCAGCACCTTCATCGCCTTGGCCTTGTTCTTGTGCTGCGATTTTTCGTCCTGCTGCTGCACGACCAGCCCCGAGGGCAAATGGGTGATGCGCACCGCGCTGTCGGTGGTGTTGACCGACTGGCCGCCCGGCCCCGACGAGCGGAACACGTCGATGCGCAAATCCTTGTCCTGGATGTCGATGTCGACCTCCTCGGCTTCGGGCAGCACGGCGACCGTTGCGGCGCTGGTGTGGATGCGACCCTGCGTCTCGGTCGCCGGCACGCGCTGGACGCGATGGACGCCGCTTTCGAACTTCAGCCGGGCAAAGACGCTGTCGCCGGTGACGCTGGCGATGACTTCCTTGAAGCCGCCCATTTCCCCCGGCGACATCGAAATCGGCTCCATCCGCCAGCCGCGCGTCGCCGCATAGCGTTCGTACATGCGGAAAAGGTCACCGGCGAACAGCGCCGCCTCGTCGCCGCCGGTGCCGGCGCGGATTTCGAGCATCGCCGGCTTGGCATCGGCGGAATCGCGCGGCAGCAGCTTTAGCGCCAGCGCGCGTTCGGCAGCGGGCAACTGCTCCTCGATGGCGCCGAGCTCCTCCTGCGCCATGTCGTACATCTCGTCGTCAGCAGCGATCGATTTCAGGCTCTCGGCCTCCTCGCGCAGCGAGCGCAGCGCCGCCGCCGCCTCGACGACCGGCGTCAGCTCGGCATAGTCCTTCGACAACTGGACAAACTTGTCGGCAGCGAGCGCGGGGTTGCCCATCTGCGCCGCGAGGTCGGCATGCCGGCGTTCGATCTGCGCAATGCGCTCGGGGGAGATGATCACGCCGCGCCGCCGGCGAGCACGGCGAGGAGCTGCGACGGGTCAGCCGCGTCGCTGAGCTGCTGGACGTGAACTGGCTGATCGGCATCGGCGCCACGCACGATGACAATGGCGCTAGATCCGCGCTTCTTCGCCACCTCGATTTGTCGCTTGGCATTGCCGCGGTAGGCCATTTCCGCCGCAATACCGGCGCGGCGCAACTTCAACAGGCAATCACGCGCGAGATCATCCTGTTCCGGACCGTTCGACACCACGGCGACGACGCTGCCTGTCAACGGCTCCGCCACCAGCATCGCCAGCCGCTCTATCCCCCCGGCCCAGCCCACCGCCGGCGTCTCCGGCCCGCCCATGGCGCCGATCAGCCCGTCATAGCGGCCGCCGCCGATCACTGTCCCCTGCGCGCCCAGGGCGTCAGTCACAAACTCGAACGCCGTATGCCTGTAATAGTCGAACCCGCGCACCAGCGCCTCGGCGCGCACGAAATCCACGCCCGACGCCTGCAAGCCCTTTTGCAGCGCCTCGAAAAACGCCCCTGCCTCGGCGGTCATATAGGCATCGATGCGCGGCGCATCGGCGACCAGCACCTTGTCGCCTTCCGCCTTGGAATCCAGAATCCGCAATGGGTTCTTCGCCAGCCGCTCCCGGCTCTCGGGGCTGAGCACATCGAGATGCGCCGAAAAATGCGCCACCAGCCCGTCGCGCCACGCCGCCCGCGTCTCGGCATCGCCGAGCGTGTTCAGCTGCAACACGACGCGGTCATCGACCCCCAGTTCGGCCAGCAATTGCGCCGCCAGCGCGATCACCTCGACATCGGCCGCCGGCTCGGCCGCGCCCAGCACTTCGGCGTCCAGCTGGTGAAACTGGCGGAACCGGCCCTTTTGCGGGCGCTCGTACCGGAACAGCGGCCCCCAGGTCGCCAGCTTCATCGGGGCATGCTGCTGCCAGCCATTCTCGATATAGGCGCGGGCAATGCCGGCGGTGAACTCGGGCCGCAGGGTCAGCGAATCCCCGCCGCGATCCTCGAACGAATACATCTCCTTCGACACCACATCGGTCGTCTCGCCGAGCGAACGTGCAAACACCGCAGTCGATTCAAACACCGGCACCTCGACCCGGCCAAAGCCATAAAGTTTGCGGACCCGGTTGAAGGTTTCGACGACATGATCGAAGCGGGCCGCCTGCTCGCCCATCATGTCCTGCGTGCCGCGCGGTTTTTGAGGTGTCGTCATAACGCAGCCGGATAGGCGAGGCCGCGGCGAATGTCATCAGCAACGCCGCTGGACAGGCGCAAAGCCCCGCGCCTAATTGTCATCAAAAGAGGATTTCCATGACGCGTTCGCTTTTGTTGATCGGCCTTGCCGGGCTGTTGTCCACGTCCGCCCTTGCCGCACCTATCCGCAGCCTGCCGCAACCGCTGCCGATCGAGCAGACCATCCCGGCCCCGCAGGATGTCGCCTATCCCGGCACCATCACGCTGAAGGTCGACGCCACCGATGTCACCCGCGGCATCTGGAAGGTGCGGCAGACCATCCCCGTCAGCGGTGCCGGGCGGATGACCCTGCTGTTCCCGAAGTGGCTGCCCGGCAACCACAGCCCGACCGGCCAGGTGGAAAAGGTCGCCGGCCTGACGATCAGCGCCAATGGCAAGCCGCTGACCTGGAAACGCGACGAGATCGACGTCTATGGCTTCACAGTCGATGTCCCTGCCGGCACCCGCAGCCTCGATGTCCGCTTCCAGTTCCTGTCGGCCACCGCCGGCAACCAGGGCCGCATCGTCGCCACCACCGACATGCTCAGCCTGCAGCCGAACAGCGTCGCGCTCTACCCTGCCGGCTATTTCACCCGGCGCATTCCCTTTGCCACCAGCGTGACCTGGCCGGCCGGCTGGACCGCCTATGGCGTGCTGAAGCCGACGGGGCGCAGCGGCGACACCATCACCTATGAAACCGTCGATTTCGAAACGCTGGTCGATTCGCCCTTCATCGCCGGTCGCTGGGCGCAAAGCTGGGACCTCGGCAGCAACGTCAGCCTCGACGTCGTCGCCGACGCCCCACGCTTCCTCGCGGCGACGCCGGCGCAGATCGATGCCCACAAACGGCTCGTCGACCAGGCGCTGAAGCTGTTCGGCGCCCGGCACTTCGATCGCTATCACCTGCTGCTGTCGCTGTCGGACGTCATGGGCGGCATCGGCCTCGAACATCATCGCAGTAGCGAGAACGGGGTTTCGCCGCCCTATTTCATCGATTGGAACAAGGGCCCCGGCGATCGCAACCTGCTGCCCCACGAATTCACCCATAGCTGGAACGGCAAGTACCGCCGCGGCGCCGACCTGTTCACGCCGAACTACAGCGTGCCGATGCGCAATTCGCTGCTCTGGGTCTATGAAGGCCAGACGCAGTTCTGGGGCTATGTGCTTGGCGCCCGTTCGGGCATCACGTCGAAACAGGACACGCTGGACAGCCTCGCTGCCATCGCCGCGTCGCTCGACAACCGGCCGGCGCGCAGCTGGCGCTCGCTCGACGACACCACCAACGATCCGGTCATCAGCCGGCGCGCGCCGAAAGGCTGGATCACCGAGCAGCGCAGCGAGGATTACTACAACGAAGGCCTGCTGATCTGGATGGAGGCCGACGCGATCATCCGCCGCGAGACCAAGGGCGCCAGGGGCCTCGACGACTTCGCCAAGGCGTTCTTCGGCGTCAACGACGGTGACTGGGGCGTCAACACCTATGATTTCAATACCGTCGTCAGCACGCTGAACGGGGTCGTGCCCTATGATTGGGCCGGCTTCCTCAACCAGCGCCTCACCGAAAAGGCCGATCACGCACCGCTGAACGGCTTTACCATGTCGGGATACAAGCTGGTCTATACCGACACCCCGACCACGGCGTTCGGCGAGGCGCGGCGCGGCGTCAGGGTCAACAACCTCAGCTATTCGGGCGGCCTCGTCATCGGCAAGGACGGCCGCGTCGACCAGGTGGTCTGGGACAGCGCCGCCTATGCCGCCGGCCTCACCGTCGGCGACAGCCTGGTGGCGGTCAACGACAAGCCCTATTCCGACGACCAGCTGAGGGCCGAGATCACCGCTGCCAAGGGTGGCAAGGTGCCGATCCGCCTGCTGGTCAAGACCGATGACCGGCTGCGAATGGTCGACTTCCCCTGGAACGGCGGCCTGCGCTACCCGCGTTTCGAAAAGACCGGTGCGGACGGACCGCTGGACCGGTTGCTGAAACCTAGGCCTTGATCAGCTTCAGTCCGACGATGCAGCCGACCAGCCCGGCCAGCAGCAGCAGCCGCGGCAGACTGGCGACCTCGCCGAACCAGATGATGCCGACCAATGCCGTGCCGGCGGCGCCCACCCCGGCCCAGACGGCATAGGCGGTGCCGATCGGGATCGTCCGCCCGGCATATTCGAGCAGGCCCATCGAAAGGCTGACCGCGACGAGGAAGACCACCACCCAGGGCAGGTTGCGAAAGCCGTCGACAAATCGCAGCGAGGTGGTGAAACCGACTTCGAACAAGCCGCCGAGGATCAGTGCCAGCCAGGCCATAGGCCATCCTTCCCATAGACGAATCGCGTCGCGACCCTTACGCCGCGCCGCAGTACAGGAGACAAGAATGCGGATCGATCAAATCCCGATTGGCGTGAACCCGCCGCACGACGTCAACGTCGTCATCGAATGCCCGCTCGGCGGCGAACCGGTCAAATACGAGCTCGACAAGGCTTCCGGCGCGCTTTTCGTCGATCGTATCCTGCACACCGCGATGCGCTATCCGACCAACTACGGCTTTATCCCGCACACTCTCGCCGAAGACGGCGACCCGATCGACGCGCTCGTCGTCGCGCGCACGCCGTTCGTGCCGGGCTGCATCAGCCGCGTCCGCCCTGTCGGGGTGATGATGATGGAGGATGACGCCGGCGGCGATGCCAAGCTGCTCTGCGTGTCGGTGAACAAGGTCCACCCCTATTACGACAATGTGAGCGAATACACCGACTTGCCGGACATTCTTCTTCAGCAGATCGAACATTTCTTCACCCACTACAAGGACCTCGAGCCCGGCAAGTGGACAAAGTTCCAGGGCTGGGAAGGCAAGGCAACGGCCGAACGCCTGATCCTCGAATCGATCGAGCGCTACAACGAAGCCGAAAAGGGCGTCAGCGTACCGGCTCCTCGCGAACATCCCGGAGCGCCACGCGGCTGATCTCTCCTCTCCCCTCCCTTTCAAGGGAGGGGCCGGGGGAAGGTGCGCGAAGCCCGGACTGCATTCAGGACCAGGGGTCTAATCCTCCCCCCAACCCCATCCCCTGTCAGGCCGGGGGAGCAGCCGCAGCCAGCGCCGCCAGCGCATCGCCATCGACCCGCATCACCGTCCACTCGTCCCGTGCCTCGGCACCCAGCGCTTTGTAGAACCCGATCGCCGGCTCGTTCCAATCGAGCACCGACCATTCGAAACGGCCATAGCCGCGCGCCACGGCAATCCCCGCCAGATGCACCAGCAGCGCCTTGCCGATGCCGAGCCCGCGCGCAGCAGGCCGCACGAACAGGTCCTCGAGATACAGCCCGCCCCTGCCCTCCCAGGTCGAGAAGTTGGTGAAGAACAACGCCAGGCCGACCGCCTGCCCGTCTACCTCAGCCAGCACCGCCTCGGCGATCGGCCGCGCGCCGAACAACGCCTCGTGCAGTTGCGCCTCGGTCGCCTTCACCGCGTCGGGCTCACGCTCGTAGACAGCCAGTTCGACGATGAGCTGGCGAATGGTGGCGATATCGGCGGGTGTGGCGGGACGGATCATGGCCTCAATGACCATCGCCAAGGCTGCGGCGCAAGCCCCGCTCAGGTGAGGCGCCGCCGCCACAGCAAAGCCAGGGTCACAAGCAGCAAGGTCAGCGCCAAAGCCGACGCAGCAGCGACCCACCGGCCTTCGATCAGCAATGCCAGCGCCAGGATCTTGGCGACCCCGACCAGCGTCCACAGCAGCACGGTCACGGCGCGATGCACGGCGCCGGCCATCTACTCCGCCGCGATCGCTTCCGCCGCCGCCTTGGCCGCTTCCAGCTCCGCTGCCTTTTTCTCGACAAGCATGACGATGTGATCGACCATCTTTTCGCTCTCGATGACATGGTCGGTGATGCCCGACAGGAACACCATGTGCCGGCCATTGCCGCCGCCGGTCAGCCCGATATCGGTTTCGCGCGCCTCGCCGGGACCATTGACGACGCAGCCGAGCACCGACAGCGACAGCGGCGTGGTGATGTGCGCCAGCCGCGTCTCCAGCGTCTCGACGGTCTTGACGACGTCGAAGCCTTGGCGCGCGCAGCTGGGGCACGACACCACCCGCACGCCGCGCGCCCGGATGCCAAGCGATTTCAGGATGTGATAGCCGACCTTCACTTCCTCGACGGGATCGGCCGACAGCGATACGCGGATGGTGTCGCCAACGCCCGCCCACAGCAGCATGCCCAGCCCGATCGACGACTTGACCGTGCCGCCCTGCAGCCCGCCGGCCTCGGTGATGCCGAGATGCAGCGGATAGTCGCAGACCTCGGCGAGACCGTTGTAGGCCGCCACCGCGAGGAACACGTCCGACGCCTTCACCGAGATCTTGAACTCGTGGAAATCTTCATCCTGGAGCATCTTCATATGCTCGAGCGCGCTTTCGACCAGCGCCTCGGGGCACGGCTCGCCGTACTTTTCGAGCAGGTGCTTCTCCAGCGACCCGGCATTGACGCCGATACGGATCGAACAGCCGTTGGCCTTGGCAGCACGCACGACTTCCTTGACGCGCGCTTGGCTGCCGATGTTGCCCGGGTTGATGCGCAGGCAGGCGGCGCCGGCGTCAGCGGCTTCAAGCCCGCGCTTGTAGTGAAAATGGATGTCGGCAACGATCGGCACGTTCACCGCTCGCACGATGGTCGACAGCGCCGCGGTCGATTCCACATCCGGGCAGGACACCCGCACGATGTCGGCACCGACCTCCTCGCAGCGGCGGATCTGGTCGATCGTCGCCGCGGCATCGCTGGTCAGCGTGTTGGTCATGGTCTGCACCGCGATCGGCGCATCGCCGCCGACCGGCACCTTGCCGACCATGATCTGCCGCGATTTGCGGCGTGTTATGTCACGCCAAGGGCGAACGCTCATTCTCTGCTCCCGATCTTGCGCTTGGCCTTACACCGCCGCGCGCCGCCGTCCAAGCGCTTCACGCCCGCCACAGCCGGCGCCACAGCGGCCCCAGGATCCGCCACGCCAGCCACAACAACAGCGCCGCCAGCCCCGCCAGCACCAGCGCCAGCGCCGCTGCCCATTCCGGATGGCTCAGCGCCAGCCATAGCCCGCCCGCCACCAGCCCATCCTCGGCCACAGATGCAACGACGTTGCTGACCGGTTCGGGTGAGCCGTTGATCACCGCACGCGACCCGGCCTTGGCCGCATGAGAGGCCAGCGCCGCGCCACCGCCAAGCAGAAACACCACCACCGCCAGTGCATTGTCGTCGGGCGACACCACGGCCAGCGCCAGCAGCGCGCCGCCGACAGGGCGCACCAGTGTGTGCAGCGTGTCCCAGATGCTGTCGAGCCAAGCGACCTTGTCGGCCAGAAACTCCGCCGCGGTACCCAGCGCGGCGATTCCGAGCACCCAGGGATTGGCCAGCACCTGCAACCCGGCCAGCGCATGCGGCAGCGCCGGCGCGCCGACCAGGTCGAGCACGCCGAAGCGCATCGCCAGCCCCGCCGCCAGCACCGCGGCATAAAGCCGCCAGCCCGCCAGCAGGCTCAGGCTCGCGGCCAACCCCAGGATTTCGACAATCGTCACGGGCGCGACCATTCCACAGCCTTGCCCCTATTTCCAGCAGGGGTGCGCTGGCCCCGTATCACGTCTAGGCTCGAGGAATGACCAGTATCCTCGCCGCCACCGTGATCCTGCTGCGCGATTCGCCAAGCGGACCCGAAATCCTGATGGTCAAGCGCGGGGACAACCTCGCCTTTGCCGGCGGTGCGCTGGTGTTTCCGGGTGGCCGTGTCGATCCGGCCGATGTCACCACCGCCCGCGATCCCCGTCTCGCCACCGGCTTCGAGCGGCTCGACGACATCGACGCATCGGCGCGCATCGCCTGCTGCCGCGAGGCGCTGGAGGAAACCGGCGTGCTGCTGACCAGTGGCGCCGCCGCCGACCCGACGCAGCTCGCCCGGGCCCGCGCCGAACTGGCCAGCGGCCCCGACAGCGCCGACGCCTGCACCTTTGCCGCGACCCTCGCCGCGCTCAACCACAAGGTCGCCGCCGATCGCTTCATCCCCTTTGCGCGCTGGGAGCCGCCGGCCGCGGCGCCGATCAAGCGGCGCTTCGACACGCATTTCTACCTCGCCGATGCCGGCAACACCGCCGGCGCCGCCATCTCGCCCGACGGGCATGAGGCGGTGGCCATACACTGGACGACGGCGGCGCAAGTGCTCGCCGATGAAGCCGAGGGCAAGGCCGCACTGGTGTTTCCGACCAAGTGCAATCTCCAGCGGCTCGGCCAGTACGACAGCGTCGCCGCCATCATGGCCGCCGCCGCGACCCGCCCGCCGCCGTTCATCCAACCCGAAATCGTCGAGCGTGACGGCGCCCTGTGGCTTACCATTCCCGAGGATTGCGACTATCCGGTGACCGAGGAACGCATGGAAAGCGTGCGCCGGGAATAGCTCAGTCGATCAGCTTCTTGCGGAAATCGCGGATTGCGCTCCACGCCCCATAGGCCACCAGCGCGCCGAGGAAGATCCAGACCCAGACCGGGATGTTGCGCCCGACAATGGCGAGATAGAGATAGGCCGAGACAAAGCACAGGCCGGCAGCAAGGATCGGCAGCACCGCCGACTGCCGGGCCCGCAGCCGCTTGATGGCCAGCCCGGTGAAGAACAGGAAAAACGGGATGGCGCCGACATAGATCGCGCCGAACACCACCGGGTTGACGCCATAGCGGGCGCCAAGGGCCATCACCCAGGCCTGGGCCGCGGCGACTTGCTCCATCAGTCTTCGATCCACAGGCCGGCAACGACAGTACCGCCGGCATAGGTGACGAGCAACTCGGCGTGACCGCTGACCTGAACCGGCGCCGTGACCGCCCAGACTTCGCCCGCGGCCAGCGGATCACTGCCGATGCGGGCGGTGCCCGACACCACGGCCACCCACAGGGTGGTACCAGCCGGCGGCACCAGCCGGCCACCGCCCGTCCCGAGCCTTTCCAGCACGAAGCTCGGTCCGGCGATTAGCAATTCGCGACCCGGCCCCGGCGACGGCAGCGGCGCCGGCGGCACCCAGGCGCGCATATCGGCAACCGCCAGCCCATCGTCGAGGTTGAGCGGCCGGTCGCGGCCATGGTCGAACAGGCGATAGGTCACGTCGCAATTCTGCTGGATTTCGAACAGCGTGACCCCGGCACCGATGGCGTGGATGGTCCCCGCCGGCGTGAAGAAGACATCACCGGCGGCACAATCATGCCAGTGCAGCATGTCCATGATTGCGCCATCCTGCGCCGCCGCCCGCAGGGTCGCGGCGTCGCTGTCCCGGATCAGTCCCTTGCCGATCTTCGCGCCGGGTTCGGCCGCCAGCACCACCCAGGCCTCGTCCTTGCCGCGTCGGCCGCCGCGCGCCTTCGCTGCCGTTTCGTCGGGATGCACCTGAACCGACAGCAGGTCGCTGGTGAACAGCGTCTTGATCAGCAGCGGCGGGTCATCGCCAGCGGCGCAATGATGGACCTCGCCGATGGGCTTGCGACCATCGCCCAGATCAAGGCCCCAGGGGCCAAGCACAGTTCGCCCCCAGGGCTTTTCCAGAGGCCGGGGCGACAGGCGCACGGCGGCACCCTGCAGTACCGGCAACAATTCGGGCCGCGCCGCCATCAAGAAACCCGAGCCCTGGACACAACTAGCATGCACCCGGTCTTAAACGGCTTGCCGGGTCGCGCCAAGTCGGGCTTTGCAATGTCGACGCTGCCGGGGCAGAACGCGACAAGGGGTTTTCCGGTGCGCATGCGTATCGAAGCTGAATATTGGGAGACAAGGACATGCGCCTGCTGCTGACCACCATGGCCCTGCTCGCGGCGACAGCTGCCGCTGCCCAGACCCCGCCGACCGATGCCGCCGGCATGGCCGAAGCGCGAGCCAAGCTGGTGGCCGCCGATACCAACAAGGACGGCAAATGGGACAAGGACGAGTGGCTCGCCGCCGGCCGCCGCGAAATGGGCTTCAGGATGCTCGATGCGGACAAGGACGGCTTTGTCACCCAGCCCGAGCTGAAGACCGGCATGGACCGCATGCGCGCCATGCAGGGATCGCCGAATTGATGCCGGCGGCTGTGACGCCACTCAAAGGTCAGCGCTCAGCGCCGTGATATCCTTGTTGAGGATGCGATCGTTGTCCGAATAATCGACCGGGCACTCGATCAGCTGGACGCCCTTTGCGGCGAGGCACGAAGCGAGCAAGCAGGGCAGCATCTCGGCACTGGTAACGCGATGCCCCTGGGCGCCATAGCTTTCGGCATATTTGACGAAATCCGGGTTGCCATAGGTCAGGCCCCAGTCGCGGAACCCCATGTTGGCCTGTTTCCAGCGGATCATGCCATAGCCGTTGTCGTTGAGGATCAGCACGGTGATGTCGAGGCCGAGCCTGACCGCCGTCTCCATTTCCTGCGAGTTCATCATGAAGCCGCCGTCACCGCAGATCGCCATGACCTTCCGGCCCGGATAAACCATCGCCGACGCCATTGCCGACGGCAGCCCGGCCCCCATCGACGCCAGCGCATTGTCGAGCAGCACCGTGTTCGCCTGGTGCGCGGTGTAGTTGCGGGCGAACCAGATCTTGTAGATGCCGTTATCGAGCGCGATGATCCCGTCGGACGGCATCGCCTTGCGAACCTGGTCGACAACATATTGCGGATAAAGCGGGCAACGCGCGTCGCCGACCGCCGCCTCGCGGTGTTCCACCTCCGCCGCGCGCGCCGCCAGCATGGCGGAACAGGCCCAATGCTGCTGCCGGGTAATCGTCTCGGTGATCTGCCAGACGGCGTTGGCGATATCGCCGATCACCTCGATCTGCGGGAAATAGACCGGGTCGACCTCGGCCGGTCTGTTCGACACATGGATCACCGCGGCGCCGCCAGTCTTCATGAAGAATGGCGGCTTTTCAATGACATCGTGACCGATGTTGACGATGACGTCGGCGTGGCGAATGGCGGCATGAACGAAATCGCCCGATGACAGCGCCGCGCAACCGACAAACTTGGGGTGGCGTTCGTCGATGACGCCCTTACCCAATTGCGTCGTCAGGAACGGGATACCTGTCTTGTCGACGAGAAGGTTGAGCATCCGCGACGTCATCGTCCGGTTGGCGCCGGCGCCGATGACCAGGATCGGCGCACGCGCGGACTCGATCGCCTGCACGGCGACGGCGATCGCCTTGGCGTCGGGCACCGGGCGGCGAACATGGCTCGGCGCGATCGGTGTCGCCTCGGTCGGATCATGGGCGATGTCCTCTGGCAATTCGAGGTGTGTTGCCCCGGGCTTTTCCTCCTGCGCCAGGCGGAATGCCTCGCGCGTGCGGGCCGGAATATTGTCGGCCGAAGCAAGCTGGTGGGTGTATTTGGTGATCGGCCGCATCATGTCGACGACGTCGAGGATCTGGAAACGGCCCTGCTTCGATTTCTTGATAGGCTTTTGCCCGGTGATCATCAGGATCGGCATGCCGCCGAGCGTCGCATAGGCTGCCGCGGTTACCAGATTTGTTGCCCCCGGGCCCAGCGTTGCAAGACACACGCCGGCCTTGCCGGTGTGCCGACCATAGGTCGCCGCCATGAAGCCGGCGCCCTGTTCATGGCGGGTCAGTACGAGGCGGATCCTGGTCGACCGCGACAGGCTGTCGAGAAAGTCGAGATTCTCCTCTCCCGGCACACCGAAGACATATTCGCAGCCCTCGTTTTCGAGGCACTGCACCAGCAGGTCAGAAGCTTTGGTCATTGCCGGTTCCCCGAATTGCCACAGGATGATGGCCGCTGCCGGGTCTGCTGGGAAGCCCGACGAGCCTCTGTCAGCTCTTGAAAGCGAGGCCTAATGCCCGGCCTTGACCCCGTCCGCCCAGCGTTCGCCGGCATCGCCGCCCCACAACAGCCAGGCGATATAGCCCGCCGAAGGGTCGTCATCATCGCCCCATTCACGCGCTTTCGCCTGCTTGTCGACGGCGTGGCGCTTGAAATAGCTGCTGATCGCGGTGATGTCCTCGTCGCTGACCGGCCGACGCGCCTTCAACTGCTCGGCACGACGCACGCCGACATCGGTGCCGCCGCGATTGAATTTGTCACGCAGTTCGAGCCCCTTGGCGGCGGCTCTTGCCACGGCTTCGGGTGGCTTGTGTCCCGGCATGGCTCAGGCCTTCTTCAGCGCATCGGGCTTGTGGATCGCCTCGCCGCCGCTCCTGTCGGATTTTACCAGATATTCGGGCTTGTCCTTGGTTGCCTTTGCAACATGGCCCTTCACCTTGGCGGTTCCCGTGATCTTCTTGACCACCTTGCCGACCGAATGACCGCCCGCCGAATCCCATTCGACCTTGTCGCCTGCCTTGAAGCTCTTGTCTGGCATTGCCGCTCTCCCTTCAAGGGCGGCAACGTTTGCTCAGACGAGGCTGTTCCCGCGCTATCGATCAAGCGTCCTGCGGCACGGGCGCACAGCCGCTAAACGACCCCATAGGCGAGCATGGCGTCGGCGACCTTCTTGAAGCCGGCGATGTTGGCACCCTTTACATAGTCGATGTGCCCCTTGCCGTCGGCGCCATATTCGGCGCAGCGCGCATGAATGCCGGCCATGATGTCGGTGAGATGCTGCTGCAGCTCGGCTTCCTTCCACGAGATGCGCGCCGAATTCTGGCTCATCTCGAGCCCGGACACGGCGACCCCGCCGGCGTTGGAGGCCTTGCCCGGCGCAAACAGGATCCTGGCTGCCTTGAAAAGATGCACGCCGTCGAGGTTGGTCGGCATGTTGGCGCCCTCGGCCACGGCGATGCAGCCATTGGCCAGCAAGGCCTTGGCATCGCCGCCGTCGAGCTCGTTTTGGGTAGCGCAGGGCAGCGCCAGGTCGCACGGCACGCCCCAGGGTCGAGCACCGCCACCGGTGAAGGTGGCGCCCTTGAACTCTGCCGCATATTCCGAAATTCGCCCACGGCGGTCGTTCTTCAGCGCCTTGATCCAGTCGATCCTGGTCTGGTCGATCCCGTCGGGATCATGGATGAAGCCTTCGGAATCGCTCATCGTCAGCACCTTCCCACCGAGCTGAACGATCTTTTCCGCGGCATGGATTGCGACATTGCCCGATCCGGACAAGACCGCGGTCTTGCCCTCGACATCATCACCCTTGGTTTTCAGCATGTTCTGCAGGAAATAGACGGCGCCGTAACCGGTCGCCTCGGTACGGATCAGGCTGCCGCCCCATTCTAGTCCCTTCCCGGTCAGCACACCGGTTACCTGGTTGGTGATGCGCTTGTACTGGCCGAACATATAACCGATCTCGCGGCCGCCGACGCCGATGTCACCTGCCGGCACGTCGACATCGGCACCGATGTGCCGATAAAGCTCGGTCATGAAAGACTGGCAGAAGCGCATGACTTCGTTGGCAGACTTGCCCTTGGGGTTGAAGTTCGACCCGCCCTTGCCGCCGCCCATCGGCAGCCCGGTCAGGGCATTCTTGAAGGTCTGCTCGAAGGCGAGGAACTTCAGCACGCTCTCGGTGACCGACGGGTGGAAGCGCAGTCCGCCCTTGTACGGGCCGATGGCGTTGCTGTTCTGTACCCGCCAGCCACGCTGGACACGGATATCGCCGCGGTCATCCTCCCAACAGACCCGGAACGAGATGACGCGGTCGGGCTCGGCGATGCGACGCAATATCTGCGCCTCGTGGTATTTCACCTTGTCCGCGATGAAGCCAAAGATATCCTCGGCGACTTCGGTGACCGCCTGGACGAACTCGGGCTGCCCGGGATTGCGCTTCTCGACGCCTGCAATGAATATTGGCAGGTCGACATGCTCGGCCGACATGGAAAATCTCCCGTTGTAGCGATGCGGAAACAGCCCGGTGGCTGCGGCCTCAGGCCGCCGTCCAGCCCCCGTCGATCGACAAATTGGCGCCGGTGATCTGCGCTGCCGCGTCCGAGCACAGGAACACGGCCAGCGCGGCGACCTGGTCGCTGGTCACGAACTCCTTGGTCGGCTGCGCCTCGAGCAGGACGTCGTTGATGACCTGCTCCCGGGTCAGGCCGCGCGCCGCCATGGTGTCGGGAATCTGCTTTTCGACCAGGGGCGTCCAGACATAGCCAGGGCTGATCGCGTTCACCGTGATGCCGTGCGTCGCCACCTCCAGTGCCGCCGTCTTGGTCAGCCCGACGAGGCCGTGCTTGGCGGTGACATAGGCCGATTTGAACGGGCTGGCGGCCTTGCTGTGGGCGCTGGCGGTCGAGATGATGCGGCCCCATTTCTTCGCCTTCATCTGCGGAATGGCAGCACGCATGGCATGGAACGCCGCCGACATGTTGAGCGCGATGATCTGGTCCCATTTGTCGATGGGGAACGCATCGATCGGCGCGACATGCTGCATGCCGGCATTGTTGATGAGGATGTCGACCCCGCCGAACCGCGTCGCCGCATCGGCGAACATTGCCGCAATGGCCTGGCCGTCGGTCATGTCGGTGGGTGAATAAAAGGCAGTAATACCATGATTTGTTTCAAGCTTCGCCCTCTCCGCCTCGATGGCGGCGGCATCGCCGAAACCGTTGATGATGATGTTGGCGCCCTGGGCGGCGAGCGCCGTCGCCATGGCAAGGCCGATCCCGCTTGTCGATCCGGTCACAAGCGCCGTCCTGCCGGCAAGCATCTGGGTCATGATTTCACCTGTTTCTTCGGCTGGGGAAGGGTCGCGCCGGGCCGGGTCAGGTCATAGACCACGGTTCCCTGCTGCATCGGCTGGGCCATCCAGGCGGCATCGTGGACGGTGCGCATCACATCGTCGCGGCCGTGCAGCCAATGCTCCGCCATGGTCGCGCGGCTGAATTCATAATCCTTGGCCTCGCCGGCCCAGCTTTTGTCGCGATAGATCAGTTGCGCGATGGTGATGCGGTTTTCGCGCGCGATCTCCAGCAGCACGCGCACCTCCTCGCTGTCGCGCAGTTCCGGCGGCAGCTTGGCAACCAGGCCCTTGAAGGCCGTGCGCGCCCGCAACATGCGGACATTGCTGTCGGTATTCTGCCGGGTCCGACTGGAGAAGCGGATGTCCTTCACCCGCTCTTCGGCCTCGCCGATGGTCAGCGGCATCGGTCCGCGCGACGGGAACAGATCGACCTGGAAGATCATCAGGTCACGTTCCTGCTCGACCTCCAGGACATGGTCGAGCGGCGTGTTCGACACCAGCCCGCCATCCCACCAATATTCGCCGTCGATCAGCACCGGCGGAAACCCCGGGGGCAGCGCCCCCGATGCCATGATATGTTCGGGCCCGAGCCGCTGCTCGCGATTGTCGAAATAGCGGAAATTGCCGGTCTCGACGTTCACCGTGCCCACCGAAACCCGCACCGGGCCGTCGTTGAGCAGGTCCCAGTCGATCAACCGCTCCAGCGTCGCCTTCAACGGCGCCGTGTCGTAATAGCCGATCGGACCCTTCAACCAGGGCAACACCGGCGGCCAGATCGGCTTGAAGAAGCCGGGCGCACCCTGTGCCACGGTCATCGCCGCCGCCATCTGGTTCCACTGTCGGCGAATGCCATCACCGAGCTGCGGCGCGGCCGCGGTTACCCCCGACGTTACCAGATCCCAGAATTCGGTCAGCCGCGCGACCCGCTGCTCGACCGGATTGCCGGCGATGAGCGCCGCATTGATCGCCCCGATCGAGATGCCGGCAACCCAGTCCGGGCACATGTCAACCTCGGTCAGCGCCTCGAACACCCCGGCCTGATAGCTGCCGAGCGCGCCTCCGCCCTGCAGCACCAGCACGCACATCGCCGCTTCGTTACCCTTGGACATCCGCACTCCTGCCTTCGCAGGTGCGGCATAGCCAATTACTGCCGTCGTTGCGATGGCCTGTTTTGCCGCCCCGTCAGTAGCGCCAGCTGGTCAGGTCGGCGCCCTCGGGTGCCGTTGCCGCGATGCGCGCCATGATTTTCGGCAGGTACATGCTGTTGTAGCGCAGGCGGGCGATGGCATTGGGCTGCGTCGGGTCGCCATTCCAGCAATGTTCGGCCCGCTCGCCATAGGCGAATTCCCCGCCCCATTCCGGGTTCTTCAGTGCGCCCAGCCGCTCCTGCGCCGAATAAACCGCATTGTTGAGCATGTAATTGTCCGCCGAGCCGACATAGATGTTGATCTTGCCGGCAATTTTCGGCCCCAGCGTGCTCCAGTCGCGCACGACGATGTCGGTCAGATCGTAATTCTGGCGCCAGTATTCGGCGACCTTGGGGTCGATGGCTCCCGTTGCCTTGTCCCAGATCGGTGCCGGATAGCCGTCGGCGCCCATCGGCGAAAACACCGCCTGCCAGATATCCCATTGCTCACCCGACCGGCCGTGGTCGCCAAGCACGGCCTCCATTTGGTTGCCGCCACGGATCGTGCCCAGATTCTCGCCGAGATAGTTGCGCAGGCCGGCGCGCTCGAGATCCGTCACCAGGCCCGGCTTGGCATAGGCATTCTTGTCTTCGTACAGGTTGACCGTCGTATAGGCCTTGAAATCGATCGGGTCCGGGCACGCGACAAAGGCACCATTGTACATGTCGGGATAGAAGATCTGGGTGGCCATCGCCTCCCAGCCGCCGGTCGAGCCGCCATAGGTAAAGCGCGCCCAGCCCTGCCCCAGCCCGCGGAACCGCTTCTCGATCTCGGGGATCAGTTCCGTGTTGATGGCGTCGCCATAGGGCCCGAGATTGGCTGAATTCACCGCATAGCTGTCGTCGTAATAGGGGTTGGCGTGCTCGATCTCGATGACAAGAAAGCGCGGGAAGTCCTTGGAAATCCATTTCTGGTAGAAGTCATAGGCTTCCTGCTGCTCGATGCGGTTATAGCCGGCGAGCTTGAAGCGCTCCGAATAGTCGGGCTTCAAATCGGGGTCGGGCGGCGTCGTCCGAAAACCGCCGATGTCGTCGGGATAATGGCCGTGGTTGACCATCAGCGGGTATCTGGCCTCTGGATGCGTCGCAAAGCCGGCAGGCAGCAGCACATGGGCGCCGAGATACATGGGTCGCCCCCAGAACTTCGACAGCAGTTCCGACTTGATGCGGATATGCTTGACGAACTCGGTGTCGACCTTGCGCACGATAGGCGCCACTGTCTCGGTCAGCGCGATCGCCACCGGCGCACCATCGGCGGCAATCGTCACCAGTTGCGGTTTGGAATAGAGATTGCCCGGCTTCACATTCCAGTGCTGCCCCTCCCCCATGTCGGGCGGCAGCTTGACCGTCTTGCCGTTGGCGAGCTTGAAGGTCTCATAGCGATTGAGCACCGCCTGGACCGTATAGGTCCTTGGCGGCAGCGCTCCGGGTTTCACCGGCCAGCCGTCCGCGTCGGCCCCGACCGTCACCGCCGTGCCTGCCTTCACTCCGTCGATCGTCGCGCCGAACATGTATGGCGACCGCAGCGGGGCATTGAGATCCACCTGCATCCGCGGCTCGGGCGTCGCCTTGGGCGAGACAATGACGATGATGCGGCCGTCACCCGAGGCGCCGGAGACGCTGAACTCCGCCGCCGCCGCAGGCAGTGCCAGGGTCGCGAGCAGCAAGGCCAGTGTTTTCATGCGGTCCCCCATATCTGCGACCATGATGCGGCGCATCGCCGTGACGGGCAAGCCATCGCGCCGGCGCCTGACCAGCGGGTCGTCAGGCCAGGTCCAGATGCGGAAACTGGTTGAATGCGCTGGCCTGATAGTCCCCAAAGGCCGGGCCGTTTCGGAAGCCGCGCCGCCGATACAGCCGCAGCGCGGCGTCGAACGCCGGACCGCCGCCGGTTTCAAGGCTCAGCCGCTTGACACCGCGGTCGCGTGCGGTGGCGATGATCCTTGCCAGGATTGCCGAGGCGGCGCCCTGCCGGGCAAAGTCCGGGTGGGTGCGCATCGATTTCACCTCGGCATTGCCGTCCGGCAGCATCTTGATGGCGCCGATGCTCGCCACCCGGTCGTCGCGCCAGGCCGTCCAAACCGTGACCTCGGGCACCCGAAGGCCGGCGAGGTCGAGCGCGAAGACGGTGCCCGGCGGCGAACTGGCGCGCATGCCTGCCAGATGCAGCGCCAGCAGCGCCTGTACCTCGACACCGGCCAGATCGTCCTCACGAATCTCGAACATGCGGGCGGCCGTATGGGGCGTTACTGAACCCCCATCAACTCCACGTCGAAGATCAGCGTCGCTCCCGGCGGAATGTCGCCGCCCGCGCCGCGATCGCCGTACCCCGCCGCCGCCGGGATGATCAGCGTGCGCTTGCCGCCGACCTTCATGCCGGCGACGCCTTCGTCCCAGCCCTGGATGACCTGGCCCGCGCCGAGCGCGAACGCGAACGCCTCGTTGCGATCGCGCGAGGAATCGAACTTCTTGGCGCGCATGCCGTCCTGGTACAGCCAGCCGGTATAATGGACGCTGACCATCTGGCCCGGCACAGCCTCGACGCCCTTGCCGACCTTCACATCGGTGATCGAGGTGCCGCTCGGCAGCACGACAGGCACCACCGTCGCGGCGGCGCTCGTGGCTACAAGGCTGGCGATGGAAGCGGCAAGGGCGGCAACATTCATGAGATGGTCTCCTCGATGGCGTCGGACACGCCGAGCCGTTGGCGAAAGAAAGCGATGGTGCGAGCTTCGGCGGCCTTGCCGGGACCGCTTTCGGGCAAATGGATGGTCAGCACCGAATGCGGCGCCATGCCGGTCCCTGGCCGCGCGTCGGCATCCTCGAGTTCGACGGTCTCGAAGCGATCGCCGAATTCATAGGCATATCGGGCAAAGCGCGCGTCGGGCACCAGCCCATCGGATTTGTACCTGAGGCCGAGCAGCGACAAATTCTCCATCTCGAAGCGGCCGCGCGCGCAGGCGATTTCGGCCGGTGACACATCGATGGCCCCCTTGTTGCCGCCCCTGAGCGGCAGCGACGGCTGCGACAGCACGGGCGCTATCACCGCCGGCTCGGTCATCATCGCCAGCGCAAAGCCGCCGGTAAAGCACATGCCGATGGCGCCCACCCCCGGCCCGCCGCACGCCTCGTGCGCGTGCCGTGCCAGCGCGCGCAGCCAGTCGACGATCGGGGAGGACTTGCCACCGCTCCAGGTGTGAAACTCACGCCGGATGCAGATGTTGAGCAGGATCTGCTGCACCGCATAGCCCTTGGTCAACGGCTTGCCCGGCGTCCCGAACAGGCTCGGCATGAATACGGTGAAGCCCGCCGCCACCAGCCGATCGGCAAAGGCAATGACCAGCGGATGCAGGCCCGGGACCTCATGGATGACGATCACCGCCGGGCCGGAACCGCGCCGATAGACCGGCCGGGTGAACGGCACGGCGGTAAAGTCGGAAAGATGGTAATCGGCCAATGGCATCCGCGGGTCCCCTCGCCGGCCCTCGATAGCCCGCGCCCGCTACGGCGTCACGCCCCTATCGTCAGGCGTGCAGTTCCACCCGGTCGCGGCCATCCTGCTTGGCGCGGTACATTGCGCGATCGGCACTTTCCATGCCCGATGTCACCGACAGGCCCGGCCCGCCGGCCACGCCGATGCTGACGGCAAGCGGGATATGCCGGCCATCGCTGCCGATGATGCGCAGTGCGGCGACCGCGGCGCGGATCTGTTCGGCCAGCCACAGCGCCGCGGCATTGCTGCCGACCGGCAGATAGACGGCGAATTCCTCGCCCCCGATGCGCGCCACGATATCGTCGGGACCGACAGCGGCGGAGATGGCCCGCGCCACCGCGACCAGCGCGGTATCCCCGATCGCATGGCCGTTGCAGTCGTTGATGGCCTTGAAATGGTCGATGTCGACGATCAGGAACCAGCCCGGCCGCCGTGCCTGCAGCATCGCCACGCGCAGGTCGAAGGCGGCACGATTGGGCACGCCGGTCAGATGATCGGTCTCGGCAGTGCGCTTCAGCGATGAATAGGCATCGAGCAATTCGGCATTGAGCCGGCGGATCGATTCCGACTGGCGCACGAAAACCGTCGAAACCAGGGCCGAAATCAGCACCGGCAGCACCACGCCGACCATCCACCAATAGCGCGGCACCGGCTCGACTCCCGGCACCGCCGACATCAGGAGCATGGCCGACAGCGTCAACACCAGCGAAAAGCCGATAGCGAGAAAGATCTTACAGCCCGGCGCCATCCGGTTCAGCCGCGTCGGGTCTGGAAAGCGTCGTCGGTCATCGCACGCACTCCCCCCCGTCCGAAATGGTGGGCCCAGCGGGATTCGAACCCGCGACCTAGCGCTTAAAAGGCGCGCGCTCTACCGATTGAGCTATGGGCCCGAAGCCGTGACAGCTTCGACACGACCCGGCGCAATAGCCGAACCGCAATCAGCCGCGGGCTTTAGGACGCATTGCCCGCGCACGCAACTGTCTCGCCGTCAGGTTTTGCAATGGATGCCGCCACATCGGCGCAACCTCCACCAACGGATCGAGCACGAAGCGCCGCCCGGCCAGGCGCGGATGCGGCACCTGCAACGCGCCCGAGCGCACCACCTCGGCACCGGCGCCGATGATGTCGAGATCGAGCACCCGGTCGCCCCAGCGTTGTCCGCCGCGACGACCGAACCCACGCTCGATACCCTTTATGATGGCCAGCACATCGGTCAGCGGCAGCGCGCTGTGCACCGCCACCACCGCATTGGCAAAGCGCCGGCCTCCGGGCCCTAGCGGCGCCGTCGGATGCGTGCGCGACCGCGCCGTCACCGCAAGGCCGGCGGCGGCCAGCGCCGCAATCGCCGCCGTTACCACCCCCTCCGGCCGGCCATGGCGGCCGTGGCGGCGATTGGAGCCGAGCGCGATCAGGATGGTTGCTGCCATGGCCCCGATGCGCCTACACGCTGGCGCCATGGAAATCGAACTCCCGCCTGTCGCAACCCCGCCCGCCGAACCCTGGCCCGGCTATGCGCCGCAACCCGGCGATGCGCCCCGCGATTGCCCGATCTGCCCGCGGCTCGTCGGCTTTCGCAACGCCAATATCGAGCGCCACCCGGGCTGGTGGAACGCCCCGGTGCCGGCCTTTGGCGATCCGAATGCCTGGCTGGCGATCACCGGCCTGGCGCCGGGCCTGCAGGGCGCCAATCGCACCGGGCGGCCGTTCACCGGCGACTGGGCCGGGCTGCTGCTTTATGCCACGCTCGAAAAGTTCGGCTTCACCCGTGGCACCTATGAGGCGCGCAGCGACGACGGCCTGGCGCTCGAAGGCGCCATCATCGTCAATTCGGTGCGCTGCGTGCCGCCGCAGAACAAGCCTGAACCGAGCGAGATCCATGCCTGCCGGCCCTTTCTCGTCGAACGGCTGAAGACGCTGCCGAACCTGAAGGTCATCATCGCGCTCGGCCAGATCGCCCACCAGTCGACGATCAAGGCGGTCGGCGGCAAGCTGCCGAAATATCCATTCGGCCACAACAACCTCCACCGCCTGCCCAGCGGCATCGTGCTGATCGATAGCTATCACTGCAGCCGTTACAACACCAACACCGGCCGGCTGACGGCCGGGATGTTCGAGGCGGTGTTCGAGAGCGCGCTTGAACATCGATGATCTGGCATCGATGAGCTTCACCGTCGTCGATCTGCAGCAGGGCACCGCCGACTGGCTACGCTGGCGCCACGACGGGATCGGCGCCTCGGACGCGCCGGCGCTGATGGGGCAGAACCCGTGGCGCAGCACCGCAGCGCTGTTCGCCGAAAAAGTCGCGCCGCCCCGCTATGGCTTTGCCCGCCCGCGCCGCCCGGCGCCGGTGGTCGCCGACCTGTTCGGGGCGCCGCCGCAGCGCGAGGACAACGGCCTCGAGGCGCAGGCGCGGCGGCTGTATCGGCAGCAGCACGGCAGTGCAGTGGCGCCGCTGTGCCTGGTCTCGCAGGAACGCTCCTGGCAGCGCGCCAGTCTCGACGGCATCGACCTTGCCGAACAGCGGCTGCTCGAGATCAAATGCGGCAGCGCCACCTATGCCGAGGTCGCTCGCAGCGGCCGCGTGCCGGGCCATTATGTCGGGCAATTGCAGCAGACGCTGGCCGTCACCGGCTGGGACAGCATCGATTTCTGGGTCTGGCTGCCGGGCCGCCCGCCGCTGCTGATCCCCGAGCGGCGGGACGAGGTGTATATCGCCACGCTGAACGCCTGCGGGGCGGCGTTCTGGGCGCGCGTCGAGGCCGCGCGCTAACTGTCATTCCCGCGCAGGCGGGGATCCATCACCGGCACTGGCCCGCGAACGACGACACTAAGGCGATGGATCCCCGCCTGCGCGGGGATGACGGAGGAAAACACGGGCCAGACTGCTCTCAGACATCCACCGCCAGCCGCCCGTACAGATCCGGCCGCCGGTCCCGGAAAAACCCGAACGCCGCGCGATGCTTGGCCGCCAGGTCGAGGTCGAAGGTCGCCAGCACCCGGCCCTCCTCCGCATCATCCAGTTCCGACACCACGTCCCCGCGCTGGTCGGCGATGAAACTCGTGCCATAGAATGTCTGCGCGTGCGGCGTCCCCGCTTCCTCCGTGCCCGTTCGATTGCACGCCACCACCGGCACCACGTTCGACACCGCATGGCCCTGCATCGCCCGGCGCCACATCCGGCGCGTATCGAGATTGGGATCGTGCGGCTCAGATCCGATCGCGGTCGGGAACATCAGCACCTCGGCGCCCTGCAGCATCATCGCCCGCGCCGTCTCGGGATACCATTGGTCCCAGCAGATCCCGACGCCGATGACGCCATGCCGTGTCGGCCACACCTTGAAGCCCGTATTTCCCGGCCGGAAATAGAATTTCTCCTCATAGCCGGGGCCATCGGGAATATGGCTCTTGCGATAGACCCCCATGACGTTGCCGCCATCATCGATCATCGCCAGGCTGTTGTAGTGATGCGGCCCGTCGCGCTCGAAAAAGCTCGTCGGGATATACGTCTTCGTCTCCAGCGCGACCTGCTGCATCGTCGCGACCGCCGGATGCTGGTCCAGCGGCAGCGCATTGGCGAACAGGCTCTCGTCCTCGTGACGGCAGAAATAATGCCCCTCGAAGAGCTCGGGTGGCAGGATGACCTGCGCACCCGCGGCCGCGGCGGCGCGCACGGCGGCGGCGGTATGGGCGATATCGGTATCGCGCACGCCGGTGAAGGCGAGCTGCAGCCCGGCAACGGTGATGTTACGCGTCATCCTCAAGTCCTCGAACGATCATCGTCATGCTGGCGAACGCCAGCATCCACCGAGGCGCCGGGCGCTGGTCGTGCCAACCGGCTGCACAAGACGGCAGCCGCACCTCGACACGACGGTGGATACTGGCGTTCGCCAGCATGACGATCGAAAAACTACGCCGGCTGCTGCTGGGTGATGCAATGAAAACTGCCGCCGCCGGTCAGGATATGGTCCGCCCGCAGCCCGATGCAATCCCGCCCGGGGAACAGTGCCCCGATCGCCTTTACCGCCGCGGCATCCGATGCGGCGCCATAGGTCGGCACCACGACGACGCTGTTGGCGATGTAGAAGTTCATGTGGCTTGCCGGCACGATCTCGCCGTCACGCTCCACTCGCCCGGGTGACGGTACGCCGACGATATCGAGCCCGAAGTCGCGTGCCCGGTCATGCGCGTCGACCAGCACGGCATGGTTGGGGTCGTCTCCCGCCGGCACCGGCAACGCCAGCACGCCCGGCGCAACGAACCGCGCCAGATTGTCGACATGGCCGTCGGTATGATCGTTGAGCAGCCCCTCGCCGAGCCACAGCACCCGCTCGATGCCCAGGTCCCGCCGCAGGTGCGATTCGATCTCGGTGATGTCCATTTTCGGGTTGCGGTTGGGGTTGAGCAGGCATTGCTCGGTCGTCACCGCGAGGCCGGTGCCGTCGCAATCGATGGCGCCGCCCTCCAGCACCCAGCCGTGCCGGGCCAGCGGCACGCCCGCGGCCTGCGCAACGAACGCCGCAACGCCATCATCGCCGGGCAAGTCGTATTTGCCGCCCCAGCCGTTGAAGCGAAATCCCGCCGCCGCCGCGCCAAAGGGTGACGCCATGAACAGCGGGCCGGTATCGCGCAGCCAGATGTCGCCAAAGCCATAGGCATGGAAACCGACGTTGCAGCCGGCCAGCAGGTCGCGCGCCACGGCCATCGCGGCATCGTTGGCCACCAGCAGCTCGACGCGTTCCCCGGCGGCGATCGCCCGCACCATGGCAGCCACCTCGCCCTGCGCCGGCGCCAGGTCATCTTCCCACAGATCGGCGGCGCTAGGGAATGCCGTCCACGTCGCGGCGTGCGGCATCCATTCGGCGGGCTGGCGCGCGGTCACTTGGCCACCCCCCGCGAGGCGTCGCGAATGGCGCGGAACTCGCTGTCGGCGAACCAGTTCGGCCAGGCCTTGCCGGTCGCCAGCTCGCGGCCCAGCCCCGCGTACAGCTCCAGGTCCTGCACCGCCCCGGACCAGTCCCAGTCGGCCGAATATTCATCCGACGGCTGGTGATAATCCTTGCCGAAACGGGCCACCGCCGCCGCGGCCGACCCCGCGGGCTTGCCGGCCAGTTCGCCGCCGCTGCCCGCCGCCAGCATCGGCACGCCCAGTTTGGCAAAGCTGAAATGGTCCGACCGGAAGTAGAAGCCTTTTTCCGGCGTCGCCTCGGCGCGCAGCGTGCGGCCCTGCGCCTTGGCCAGCCGCAGCGCCATCGCCTCCAGCTCCGACTTGCCGGCGCCTTCGACGGTCAGCCCGTCCATGCGGCCGATGACGTTGAGACTGTCCATGTTCACCCCGCCGACGGTCTGGCCAAGCGGATAGACCGGATGTTCGGCATACCAGCGCGAGCCGAGCAGGCCCGATTCCTCCGCCGTGACAGCGATGAACAGCAGCGACCGCGCCGGGCGCTTGCCAGCCGCAAAATCCGCGGCAATCGCCAGCATGCCGGCGGTACCCGAGGCGTTGTCGACCGCGCCGTTGCAGATGTCGTCGCCGGCGGCATTGGCGGCGCAGCGCCCGAGATGATCCCAATGCGCCGAATAGAGCACGACCTCGTCCGGCCGCGACGCCCCCGGCAAGATGCCGAGCACGTTCTTCGACAGCGACCGGGTGATGCTGTTCTCCAGCGTCGCCGACGCCGTCAGCTTGGTCGGGACCGCCTTGAAGCCCTTGCGCTTCGCCGCCGTCTCCAGCGTCGCCAGGTCGAGCCCCGCCGCCGCCAGAACCCGCGTCGCCGCCGGCCGGGTCATCCAGCCTTCGACCCCGACCCGCTTCATGCCCTTGTCGGGCAGGTCGAGATCGATCTTGGGCGCCCGCGCTGTCGAGGTGATGACGGTGAACGGATACGCCGCCGGCTCGGTGTCATGGATGATGATCGCCGCCGCCGCGCCCTCGCGCATCGCTTCCTCGTACTTGTACGAATAGCGGCCGTAATAGGTCATCGCCCGGCCCTCGAAGAGCCCCGCGTCTTTGCCAGCGGCCTTGGTCTCCCAGTCGGGATCGTTGACCAGGATGATCACCGTCTTGCCGCGGACGTCGACGCCGGCATAGTCGTTCCAGCCGCGCTCCGGCGCGTTGATGCCATAGCCGACGAAGACCACCGGTGCATCGGCGAGCACCTGCCGCGCCACCTGCCGCTTTGTCCACACAACCATGTCGTCGATATAGTTCAGCGTGATCGGCGCGGCGCCGCCGGCAAAGCGCAGCGTCACCTTGGGGTCGAGCGTGATCGCCGCCAGCGGCACATCCTGCGTCCACTGCCCCTTGTTGCCTGGCTGCAGCCCGATCGCCTTCATCCGGCCGATCAGGTAATCGACCGTCTTCGCCTCACCGGCCGTCCCCGGCGCGCGGCCCTCGAAGGCGTCGGACGACAGCGTCCGGGTGTCGATCTTCAGCTGCTCGACCGAAATGGCGGAGGCCGGCACGGAGGCGAGGAGCAAGGTGAGCGCAAGCGTTTTCATGACGGAGTGCTTGCCAGCCATGACGCCGCGACGCAACGGGCGACGATGCGGGATGCACCCGTCTCGCTAACTGTCACCCCGGCGAAGGCCAGGGCCCATGAACCACGATCTACGTCACCCGGGCGCCAGCTAAACCTTCGGCAAGCATGTCCATTGGTATCTACGTTCGCGGTTCATGGGTCCCGGCCTTCGCCGCAATGACCAACAGATCAACCGGGAGTCACCCCTCCGGCGCCGCCTTGAACCCCTGCGCCACCACATACCACTCGCTCGAACCCTTGCGGCTCGCCGGCGGCTTCACATGCTTTACCGTGGTGAACGACTGCTTCAGCAACGCCGTCAGCGCGCCGTCGCCGCCGCCCGCCAGCACCTTCGCCACGAACGCCCCGCCCGGCCGCAGCAGCCGGCCGGCCATGTCGAGACCCGCCTCGATCAATCCCATCGTCCGCAAATAATCGGTCATCTGGTGCCCGACGGTATTCGCCGCCATGTCCGACAGCACGATATCGGCCTGGCCGCCCAGCGCGGCCAGCAGCAAGCCTTCGGTATCATCGTCGAGAATGTCCTTCTCGAACAATGTCACCCCGGTGATCGGTTCGATCGGCAGCAGGTCGATCCCCACCACCGTCGCCCGCGGCCGTCTTTCGAGCACCACCTGACACCAGCCACCCGGCGCCGCACCCAGGTCGACGACGCGCTCGACCTGGTTCAGCAGCGAAAACTGCGCATCGAGCTCCTTCAGCTTGAAGGCGGCACGGCTGCGATAACCTGCGGCCTTGGCGGCGGCGACATAGGGGTCGTTGAGATGCCGCGCCAGCCACTGGTTCGACGATGTCGAGCGGCGATGCGCGTTCTTGACCTTGACCTTGCCACCGCGCGAACGGCCACCGGTACCGCCGGGCCCGCCGCCGGCGGCACCTTTTACGCCCCCCTTGCCACCCTTGCCACTCGTGACTGTCATTTTCCTGCTGCCCAGACGCCGTCGCGGCCCATCAGGGTCCGCAGGATACCTTCGCGGATGCCCCGATCGGCCACCCGCACGTCGCCGCCCGGCCAGCGTGCCAGGATTGCCTCCAGGATGGCACAGCCGGCGACGATCAATTCCGCCCGATCCGGGCCTATGCACGCCACCCGCGCCCGTTCCTGCACGCTCTGCAGCGCGATGCGCCGGCACAGCGCCAGCAGCGGCGCATTGTCGACCGCGCAACCATCGACCTGGCGCCGGTCATAGCCGGGCAGGCCGAGCTCGACACTCGCCAGCGTCGTGATCGTCCCCGACGTGCCGAGCAGCTGCACGTCGCGGACGCCGCGCGCCAGCAGCCGCTCGCGAAAGCCGTCGAGCATCGGCGCCACGCGCTGCAACATGCGCTCATAGCCGTGCAGCCGATCGTCCGCCCCCGGCCACTGCGGCTCGGTCTCGGCCAGCGAGACCACGCCCCAGGGCAGGCTGACCCATTCCAATATGTCGGGTTCGCCGCCATTGACCGAGCCGGGCGCGACCAGCATCAGCTCGGTCGAGCCGCCGCCGATATCGAACACCAGCGCCGGGGGGCCATCGGCGGCGATCAGCATATGGCAGCCGAGCACCGCCAGCCGGGCTTCCTCGGCGGCGCTGATCACGTCGAGGGCAATGCCGGTCTCGTTGAACACCCGCTCGACAAAGCGGGCGCCATTGGCGGCGCGGCGACAGGCCTCGGTGGCGACATTGCGGGTCAGCCGCACGTCGCGCCGCGCCAGCTTGTCGGCACAGGCAGCAAGCGCTGTTACCGTACGGTCCATGGCAGCGTCCGACAGGCGTCCGGCCTCCAGCAAGCCTTCGCCCAGCCGCACGACCCGCGAATAGGCATCGACGATGATGAAACCCTGGGGTCCCGGCCGGGCGATCAGCAGCCGGCAATTGTTGGTGCCGAGATCGAGCGCGCCATAGGTATGGCCGCGGCGCAAGCCTGGTCCGCGTTGCATTCGGCGAGCGCCGTTGTCGCGCGGCGGTGCCCTTTCCACGGCCCCTGCCCCTTGCGGGGTTACCGTGTCGGGCGGCGATGATGCCGGGGCCGACATTGCAGACTTGAATCCCATTCTTCACCGGCTGCCCGAAACAGGGCGCCGGAACCTGAAGACACGCTAATGCGCCGTGGCGTCCAATGCAAATATGCGGCCAAGCGGGCGACAGGGAATTGACTTGGCGCCCGGTCCTGCCTAGACGGCGCTTCCGCTGGCAGCCGGCCTATTGCCCTGTCGTCTAACGGTAAGACAACGGACTCTGACTCCGTTTATCGAGGTTCGAATCCTCGCGGGGCATCCAGCCCGCCAGCGCCAGCCCGAATAATACTGAAATGTCGGTGACGACCCCCGTTGCATCGGGCGTTGGCCGCCCCTATACGGGCCGCCTTCCGTCGGTGTGGGGCAATAGCTCAGATGGGAGAGCGCAGCAATCGCACTGCTGAGGTCGGGAGTTCGATCCTCCCTTGCTCCACCAACGGACCCTAAGGCGTTGAGTGCCTTGGTTATTGCCTTGAAAACAGATGCTTAGTAGCAAGCGGGTGTTACATCTGGCATAGGGACAGCCGATGTGTAACTACCTCTCCAAGCGTGGCGCGACCTACTATTTCCGCCGCGTCATACCCCTCGATCTTAGGCAGCAGTTTGGTGCCGCTGAGTGGGTCTATTCACTTCGAACAAAAGACCGGGACATCGGCAAGCGGTTAGCCCAAGCGGAGGGTGTCCGGACCAACGCGCTGATGGATGACGCGCGCACCCTGTCGTCTGCCTCGATCGCCCGCCCATCTTCAAACACCTCTTCCAAGGCCTCGCCTGAGCAGGAAGCCCATGACCGCGCGCGCTTCGACCATGAGCAGGCGCAAGCGGAGCAGGAACGACAGGATGAGCGGGAGCAGGAAGGACGGCGTGACGCACGCGAGGAATACCGGCAACTCTGGCAAGAGAGGATGCTGCTGACAACAGCGGAACTGACGCCGCAGGAAGCCGCTGTCAAAGAAATGCTTAGCGACAGAGAGTTCAACCTCTCGCTAGCCAAGGACCATATTTCGTCATTGAAGCACCTTCTGGCCACGGCCAACGCCGCGCCAATACCGCAGCTAGCATTGACCGTGACCGCGCGCCGTCAGCAAGCAATTTACCTTGCTGACCTCGTTGACCGGTGGGCTGCTGAGCGCAAGGTTACTTCTAAGACTAAGGATGCAACTGCGGCGGCTATAAGGCTATTTGAAAGATTTTTACTACCTGCCCCTATCGCTGATTTAACCAGAAGGAATGTGCTAGACTTTAAAGATTGGTTACTAACCACTGGGCATACCGCTGCTAATGCCAAGATGAAACTGGCCCGTTTGTCGGGATTGTTTAGCTATGCACTCGATAACGATCTGGTTCTAAGCAACCCGGCTAAGGGGGTTACAATCGTTGACCATAGGCCAGCTAGATCAAAGCGAGCAGTCTACAGCAGAGAAAGCTTTGACCCTGTCCCGGAAAATGTATCCGGTTTGAATGAGAGGAATCTGGCAGAATCGAAGCTGCTTTGAGCGGAGGATTTTGCGGATGAAGAAGTCGAAGTTCACAGGCGAGCAGATCG
>QBLU01000111.1 GCA_003241875.1 Alphaproteobacteria bacterium | reverse complement strand
GCTGGGCGCCGGCGCCCTGCCGCTGCTGCTCGACGCCGATTTCCCGCGCCAGCTGGCGGCCCTGCTCGGCGACACGCCGCCGGCGCCCAGCCGTGTCGCCGCCCGCGACCTCCAGCCCACCACCGGCGCCGCCCCTTGGCCGCAGCCGGCGCGCGATCTCCAGCCCTGGCTGGCGCTGCTGGTCGCCGCGCTGTTCCTCGCCGAACGCTGGCTGGCGACGCGCCGCACCCGGGCGCCTGCACCATGACCACCGCGTTCGACGTTACTGCCTTCGCCGCCCCCGCCCGCCGGCGCAGCCTCGTCAACGACCTCGCCATCGCCGCGCCGCTGGTCCTCGCCGCCGCCGCGCTGGCCTGGCGCTGGCAGGGCACGATCGCCGCCCTCGCCCTCGTCGCGCTCGGGCTGGCGCTTGCCGCCGGTGTGGCGTTCCACCGCGCCCGCCGCTTCGACGCGCGCTGGGTTGTCCGCCGCCTCGACGCCGGCCGCGCCGACATGGAGGACAGCACCGACCTGCTGCTCGCCGCCCCCGATGCGCTCGGCCCGTTGCAGCAGCTCCAGCGCGCGCGATTGCAGGCGCGCCTCGCCGACGAAACCGGCGCGGCGCTGGCCCCCGAATGGCGTGGCCGCGCCATCGGTGTCGCCTGGACCGCCGGCCTCGCCATCGCCGCCGCCGCGATCCTGTGGCCGGCCGCGCGCCCCGGCGACACGGCGCTGCCCGGCACCGCGGCCGTCCCCGGCGGCCCGCCGCAGCTGGTGGCGCAGCAACTCCGCATCGTTCCCCCGGTCTATACCGGCCTGCCGCCGCGCACCGTCGACGGCCTCGATGCCCGCGCCCCGCAGGGTTCGCGACTTGAATGGTCAATCAAGTATAAACCCGCGCCAATCGCACTCGAATTGACGCTTCTCAACGGGGAAAGACAGCGCTTTACCCCCCGCGACGACACCTTCATCCTCACCCAACGCCTTGATCGTTCAATGCTTTACCGCATCGGCACAGGGGAAACCGGCGCCGCGCTGCCGCCGCTGCACCGGATCGACGCCATCCGCGACACGCCGCCGACGATCCGCGTCCTCGATCCCGAACGAACCCTTACGCTGAAGACCCCCGACCAGCGCCGCTGGAACCTGAATTTCGAGGCCAGCGACGATTATGGCGTCGCGCAAACCGCCCGATTGCGCCTGATCGTCACCAAGGGAGAAGGCGAAAACATCACTTTCCAGGAACGGGCCACCACGCTCACCGGCAGCGGCCCCGCCCGCAAGCGCCGCTTTTCCGCCAGTCTCGACATCGCCGCGCTCGGGCTCACCATCGGCAACGACCTCGTCGCGCAGCTGATCGTCACCGACAATCGCAGCCCCGGCCCGCAATCCGTGCGCGGTCCCAGCCTGATCCTGCGCTGGCCACCCGACCAGGGCAGGCAGGGCAGCGGCCTCGACGGCATGGTCCGGACGGTCCTGCCCGCCTATTTCCGCAGCCAGCGCCAGATCATCATCGATGCCGAGGCGCTGCAACGCGAACGCCGCCGGCTGCCCGCCGACCGATTTTCACAGCGATCGAACGCGCTCGGCATCGACCAGAGCATCCTGCGCCAGCGCTAGGGGCGGTTTCGGGGCGACGAAGTCAGCGAGGAACCGTCGCTGCCGACCAACGACGCCCCGGAAAAACCGCCGAAACCCGATCCCGACACGCCGCCGGCGCTGCCCAGCGGCCATGCCGCCGACGACGGCCACGACCATGCCCCGGCCAAATCCGCGGTTTTCGGCAATGCCGGCGACGTCCTCGCCGACTATGGCCACACCCATGAGGAGGGCGACGCCACCCTCGTCGACCCCGAAACCCGCACGCTGCTGCGCCAGGCGCTCGACGCCATGTTCGAATCGGAACGCAACCTGCGCCAGAGCGCCCCCGACCAGGCGCTGCCCCACGCCTATGTCGCGCTGCGCCTCATCAAGAAGGTCCAGGAGGCGACCCGCATCTACCTGTCGCGCACCGGCCCCGAGCTGCCGCCGATCGACCCGGCCCGCCGCCTGACCGGTGACCGCAAGACCCTCGGCAACCCCCGACTGGCCCCGCCGCCCCGCCAAGCCGGCGATATCGACGCGGTCCCGGCCGCCGCCTGGCGGGCACTGGCGGGCTCCGGCGACGTGCAACTCGACGCCCTGCAGCGCTGGATCGACGGTGCCGGCGCCCGCATCGGCGACCCGCTGGCCCTCGCCGCCGCCATCGACACCGTCGCCCGCGACCCCGAATGCCGCCCCTGCCGCGACAGATTGCGCGGCCTGTTGTGGCAGGCGCTGGCGATTCCACCCGCGCAGGTGCCCCGCCGCGCCGTCGGCGATGCCGCCGGCCGCCGCTATCTGGACGCGCTGCGATGACCGCCATGCCGCAGCCGCTGCTGCTCGCCGGGCTGCTGGCGCTCGCCGTCGCCATCGCCTGGCTCCGCCTCGCGCTCTGGCAGGCCCGCGCGCCCGCCGCCGACCGCGCGCCGCTGTGGCGGCTGGCGCTGCTGGTGGTGCTGCAACCCGCCGCCGCCGGGCTGCTCTTCCTCACCCTGCAACCGCCGCGCTGCCCGAGGC
>QBLU01000110.1 GCA_003241875.1 Alphaproteobacteria bacterium | reverse complement strand
CCGCAAAGCGCGGCGGCAGCTCGAACCGGCAATCCGCCATCTCCTGCCCCCAGCCGATGCGCATGGCCGCCCCCTCTCCGTCCCGAATGTCCCGGTCCGGATAACGGCCGCGCCCGCAAGCCGTTGAATCCTGCGCCACCGCGCTTGCCCCCGGCGCGACCGCCTGTTAAGGCGCGCATCGTTGCCGCTTTAGCTCAGCCGGTAGAGCACATCATTCGTAATGATGGGGTCAGGTGTTCGAGTCACCTAAGCGGCACCATTCCCCTTGTAGATCAGGCGAAACCCGCGGTGCGCAGCAGCGCCGGGATGCGTTCGCGGAACGGGAAGAAGCCCTTGGTCGCGTGCGGCCAGAACAGCGTGTCCCAGCTGCGCCTGACCGTTGCCAGCGTCACGCCCTCCCGGGCCAGCGCCGGGGCGAACTGTGCCAGCGCATCGGCGACCGGGCCGACGGGCGCATAGGGCGTCACCACCTGCGTTGCGCCACAGGCGCGGGCGGCGGCGAGCAGCGCGGCGGCATCGATCCGGGAAACGACATCGACCGGGCAACCAAACTGCGCGCCGATGCGGGCCGCGGTTTCGGCCGCCGATGCGTGCACGAAGCCCCGCGCCGTGTCGCCCCACAGCCAGTCGTCGCCGGCCACGACGACCGCCCCGGCCACCACCGCCGCGCCGGCGATCACCGATTCGGGGTGCAGGTCCTCCGGCGTCACCAGCAGCAGCGACGCCCGGCGCGGGTCGGGCGCCGCCGGCATCGGCAGCGCCGCGGCGGAACCGACCGGCGGCTCGACCAGCGCCACCGCCTCCTGCGCCAGTCCCTGCGGCGCATATCGCCCGTCGGTATAGCGGGCGATATTGTCGGCGGTGGCGAGATAGGTCTTGCCCGGCGTCTGCAGGCCGGCGACCCAACGCCACGACAATGTATTGCTCGCGGCATCGGCATCGACGAGGTGGCGCAGGAAGAAATCGGCCCCCAGCGCCCAGGGCAGCCGCAGCGTGAAGATCCAGATCGATGCGAACCACATGCGGGCGTGGTTGTGGAGCCAGCCCGTCGCCACCAGCTCGCGCGCCCAGTCGTCGAAGCCGTCGATCCCGGTCGCCCCGGCCTCTGCCGCGGCCAGCGCGCCGGTGGTGGGCATGCTGTCGCGCTGCCGGTCACGATCTTCGCAGAACCGCGTCCAGACCCCGGGCCGCAGTTCCAGCCAGCCCTTCCAATAGGTCCGCCACAGCACTTCCTGCACGAATTTCTCGGCCGCCGCCTGGCTGTGCCGCGCCAGCACGGCAGCGACGACCTCGGCCTCGGTGACCAGTCGATAGCGGACATGGGGTGACAGCCGCGACACGGCGCCGTCGGCACCCGGCCCAGGATCGGTATTGCGGCCGGTCGCATAGCCATGGCCGGCGCGCGGCACAAAGGCGTTCAGGCGATCGAGGCCGGCACTGCGGCCGGGCAGAAACTGGGTGGTGGTCATGGCGGCTGCCTAGGGTTGAGGCGCGCAACGAACCAGTCGCCATAACCGCGCAGCGTCGCGCGGGGCCTCGCCCACACGTCATGCTGGCGTACGCCAGCATCCACCGTGGCGCGATGAACTGGCTGCCGGCACCTCGCACCCCGGTCGGCTCATGACAAGGCAGCCGGCGCCTCGCCCCGCGGTGGATGCTGGCGTACGCCAGCATGACGAACGGGGCCTCGGGCCCTCAGCGCGCCGGGCTGTGCAGCGCCGTCAGCCCGAGCTGCCAGCGGTTCTGGAAGCCCTTCAATTCGCCCTTGGCATCGGGGTCGAGCCAAGCCGCCTTGGCCGCCTCGCGCTTCAGCACAAGGTCGCAGAAGGCGGTGATCTGGCGATAGATGATCGCGTCGGCCATGTCCTTGCGCCACACCGGCTCGTCGATGGCGTCGCGCAGCCGGCCGGTATCGGGGGCCGATGCCGGCGGCGGGTTGCCGCCGAGGTTGTGGCGGGCATCGGCAAAGACCAGCAGGTGGCGGTCGCTGGCGGTCGCCTGGTCGTGCAGCCAGCGGATGCCGTCAGCGCCCGCGACATCGTCCTTGTCACCCATGATCCACAGGCTGGGCATCGCGATCGAGCCCAGCGCCGCCGGCGTGAAGGCGCGCACCTGCGGCTGCCCGCCCCAGGGCGCGATCAGCACCAGCGCGCGCACCCCTGGCGCCGCTTTCACCCCCTCCAGCACCGGCGTCATCGCGCCAGGCGGCAGCTGCGCCATCAACGGCGCCCGGGCGTCGTGCCCCGCCCCGCCGGTGGCGAGCGCACCATAGCCGCCCATCGAATAGCCGATGACGGCGATGTTGCCGGCGTCGATGCGCGGCGCCAGCGGGTCCTTGCCGCGCGCGAAGTCAGCGAGGAAGGCGATGGCGGCGCGCTGGTCCTGGCTGCGGCGCACATAGGCCGTGGCGAACACCATCAGGCGTTTCGCCGGGTCCATCGCGCCGGTGTCGTCGTGGTCGATGCTGGCGACCACATAGCCCTTGGACGCGAGGTTCTCCGCCATCCCCGACATCGCCGTCGACCAGCGGCCAAGGCCATGGCTGAGCAGGATCAGCGGCAGTTTCCCGCCCGCCGCCGGGGTGGCGTCGCGGGTGGCGATGCCTTCGAAGACGAGCGTGGCGGGGATGCCCTCGGGCGGGTTGACGATGGTGTGCGGATAGCTGGTCGGCGTGCCGGCGGCGTTCGCCGGGTAGAACAGCGTCAGCCCGAGCGTGCGCCCCGGCGCGGCGGCAAAGGTCAATTCCCGCGTGCCGACCGGCAGCGCGCCGGGCGCGGCAAGCTCGGGGGCGTCGCCGGGGACGAGGCTGGGT
>QBLU01000010.1 GCA_003241875.1 Alphaproteobacteria bacterium | reverse complement strand
GCCGGACCCTCGCCCTGCCCGCCCTGCCCATCCTCGGCCGCCCGGGCGTGCTCCAGGTCACCGGGCTGACGCTGGCGTTCGACGCGGCGCGCAATGCCCGGGTCGCCACGGTCGCGGGCACGGTCGCCGGCGCCGGCGACAATATCGTGCTCGGCGTGCTGTTCGATACCCGCGCGGTGCGGCTGCCGGGCGAGACGCTGGCGCTCGATGCCACGGTGCCGGCCATGCAGCCGGTGACCTTCACGGTGGAGGCGAGCGACGACCTCAGCCGCTGGAGTCCGGTCGGCGAACGGACCGTCTACCGCGCCGGTCCTGCCACTGCCGATGACGCGGCGGTCGCCCTCGGCGGCATCGCGCTGCGTGACCGCTACCTGCGCGTCCGCTGGCGCAGCGACACGCAACTGGTCGGCGCCGTCGCTGTCCGCGCCGCCACGCTGGCGCTGACCGGGCCCGCCGATCGCCTGCCCGCGCCGCGCCTGTCGGTGACGCCGCGCCGCGAGGCCGATGGCGCGCTGGCGTTCGAATTGCCGTCCGCCACGCCGCTGGCGACGCTCGATGTCGCCCTCGCCGGCGATGCCCACCTGGTGCCGGTGCGCATTCTCGGCCGCAACGACCGCGAGCAGCCCTGGTCGCTGCTCGGTGCCGGCACGCTATACCGCCTTCGCGCCACCACCGGCCTGCGCCGCAGCGCGCCGATCGCCCTCGATGGTCGCGGCGCCCGCCAGATCCGCATCGAGCCCGATGGCAAGGCGGCGGGCTTTACCGGCGCACCGGCGATCACGCTGACGCTGGCGCCGGTCGAACTGGTCTTCGTCGCGCAGGGCGCCGGCCCGTTCACGCTCGCCGCCGGGCGCGCTGGCAGCAAGCCGGCGTTCCTGCCGCTCGCCACTTTGCTGCCCGACGCGCCGCCGAACGCCGCCGCGGCCCTGCCCGCGGCTGCCGTTGCCGGTGCCGCCGATGTCCCGCGTATCGTCGCCGAGGCCGCCAGCAGCGGCCCCGAGCGGCGAACCGTGCTGCTCTGGGCGATCATCCTGATCGGCGCCGCGACCCTGGGCGTGATGGTGCTGCGCCTGCTGCGGCGGCCGGTGACACCAGTGGAAAAATGATGGTGGGCGCGACAGGGTTTGAACCTGTGACCCCTCCCGTGTGAAGGGAGTGCTCTACCGCTGAGCTACGCGCCCGCAGCCGAAGCCATGGCGAAGGCAAACCTCCGCTGCCGGTTCGGCGGCGAAGGCGCTGGTTAGGCGAGCCGCCCGTCCAAGTAAAGCCCGACTTGACCGGCCGCGGCACCCACCGCCCCCGACCACCCGGTGCATCTCGTGCTGGACGATCTGCTCGCCCGCGCGCAGGGGAATCCCGGCAGGCTGGCGCAATATTGGTCGCACGACCGGCTGTTCAGCGTCGCCGCGCGGCGCGGCTGGGTCGAACCCGACCTGGCGCCGCTGCCCTGGTAATCGCTCAGGCGTCGCTGTTGCAGGCGTCCTTCAGATTGCGGCCGACACGGAATTTGGGGATGACGCTGGCGGCGAGGTCCATCGGCTCGCCGGTGCGCGGATTCCGACCCGTCGAGGCCTTGCGCTGCCCGGCGACGAAGTTGCCGAAACCGACCAGCCGCACCTCCTCACCCTTCGACAGGGCATCGGTGATGGTGTCGAGCAGCGCGTCGATGGCACGGGCCGCATCGACGCGCGCAAGGCCGGTCGCGTCGGCAACCCTGATAGCCAGATCCTGCTTGTTCATCGACTCGAGAACCCCCGGCGCGGCATGAAACAGCCATCATTGCGGGCCACCGCGACCTGTCAAAGCAAGACTTCTGCAAAAACGGCACGGCCCCGTCGGGCCGTGCCGAATTTACGTTTTTTTGCCCTTTGTCGGCAGGTTAGTGCCGGACCGCCGGTTCGATGGCGACCGCAGGGTTGGGGCTGACGGCAAGTTCCTCGGGCTCCGACCATTCGATCGGCACCAGTGGCAGCGTCAGGGCCAGCGCCAGCACCTCGTCGGCGTGGCTGACCGGGATAATGGTCAGGCCCTCGGTGACATTGGCCGGAATCTCGGCCAGGTCCTTCTCGTTCTCCTGCGGGATGAACACCGTGGTGATACCACCCCGAAGTGCGGCCAGCAGCTTCTCCTTCAGGCCGCCGATCGGCAGCACGCGACCGCGCAGCGTCACCTCGCCGGTCATCGCGATGTCCTTCCTGACCGGAATGCCGGTCAGCGTCGAGACAATGGCAACAACCATCGCGACACCTGCCGACGGACCGTCCTTGGGCGTCGCGCCTTCGGGAACATGGACGTGGATGTCCTTTTTCTCGAACAACGACGGCTTGATGCCGTACTGCACCGCCCGCGCCTTGGTGAACGACAGCGCCGCCGAAATCGATTCGGTCATCACGTCGCCCAGCTTGCCGGTCGTCTTGACCAGCCCCTTGCCGGGCGCCGTCACCGCCTCGATGGTCAGCAATTCGCCGCCAACCTCGGTCCAGGCTAGGCCCGTCACGGCGCCGATCTGGTCGTCGGCCTCGCCGACGCCAAAGCGATACTTCCGCACGCCGGCGAACTCGGCCAGATTGTCGGCATCGACGGTGACGCTCTTGGTCTTGCCCTCGAGGATCCGCCGCAGCGACTTGCGCGCCAGCTTGGCAAGCTCGCGCTCGAGCGTGCGCACCCCGGCCTCCCGCGTGTAATAGCGGATAAGGTCGCGCAGCGCCGCATCGGTGACGGCGAACTCGGCCTTCTTTAGGCCATGTGCTTCATACTGCTTGTCGAGCAGGTGGCGCTTGGCGATCTCCACCTTCTCGTCCTCGGTATACCCCGACAGCTGGATGATCTCCATGCGATCGAGCAGCGGCTGCGGCATGTTGAGGCTGTTGGCCGTGGTCACGAACATCACGTCCGACAGGTCGTAATCGACCTCCAGATAGTGATCGTTGAACGCCTTGTTCTGTTCGGGATCGAGCACCTCGAGCAGCGCCGACGACGGATCGCCGCGGAAATCCTGGCCGAGCTTGTCGATCTCGTCGAGCAGGAACAGCGGGTTGCCGGTGCCGGCCTTCTTGAGGTTCTGGATGACCTTGCCGGGCATCGAACCGATATACGTCCGGCGGTGGCCGCGGATTTCCGCCTCGTCGCGCATGCCGCCCAGTGACTGGCGCACGAACTCGCGCCCCGTCGCCTTGGCGATCGAGCGACCGAGCGAGGTCTTGCCGACGCCCGGAGGACCCACGAGGCACAGGATCGGCCCCTTCAGCTTCGACGTGCGCGCCTGTACGGCCAGATATTCGATGATCCGGTCCTTGACCTTTTCCAGGCCATAATGATCGTCGTCGAGCACCTTCTGCGCCGCCACGATGTCGCGCTTGACCTTGGACTTCTTGCCCCAGGGCAGCCCGAGCATGACGTCGAGATAGTTGCGCACGACGGTGGCCTCCGCCGACTGCGGTGCCATCGCCTTCAGCTTCTTCAGCTCCGAAATCGCCTTGTCGCGGGCTTCCTTGGGCAGCTTGGCCTTGGCTATCTTTTCCTCGAACTCGGTGACTTCGTCCTTGGCCTCGTCGCCCTCGCCGAGTTCGCGCTGAATCGCCTTCATCTGCTCGTTGAGATAATATTCGCGCTGGGTCTTCTCCATCTGCCGCTTGACGCGGTTGCGGATCTTCTTCTCGACCTGGAGCACGCCCATCTCGCCTTCCATATGGGCGAAGACCTTTTCGAGGCGCTTCGTCACATCGGTTTCGGCGAGCAGCGCCTGCTTGTCGGCGATCTTCAGCCCGAGATTGGCGGCGACAGTGTCGGCAAAGCGGCCGGCATCCTCGATCTGGCCGATCTGCACGGCGATTTCGGGCGCCGTCTTGCGGTTCAGCTTCACATAGGATTCGAACTGCTTGGCGGCCGACCGCAGCAGCGCCTCGACCTGGGTCGGATCGGTTTCGCTGTCCTCGCGCTCGACAACGGTCGCTTCGAGGTAATCGTCCTTCGCCCGCAGCGCCTGCAGGCCGCCGCGTGACTGCCCCTCGACGAGCACCTTGACGGTGCCATCGGGCAGTTTCAGCAGCTGCAGCACGGTGGCGACGGTGCCGACATCGTACAGGTCATCGGCCTGCGGGTCTTCATCGCCGGGGTTCTTCTGCGACAGCAGGAACACCGTCTTGTCGCCCTGCATCGCGGCTTCGAGCGCGTTCACCGATTTGTCGCGGCCGACGAACAGCGGCACGATCATCTGCGGGAACACGACGATGTCGCGCAGCGGCAGCACGGGCAGGATATGGGTCTCGATCGTCATTCCACTACTCCACTCCGGCCCCCAACCAGGCTGCCGGCTTGTCTGGCTTCGGCATATGGGAAGCCGCGCCGGGCGCATCAATCCATTGCAAATAACTATGACGGCACCATCGGCCCACGACTAGAGCCGTTACGGTAAATAAGTGTCACGGCGCCGGGTTCCCACGACCGGCCTCAGCCATGCAGGACGCCCGCCGCCGCAAAGGCCACCACCTCTGCAGCGTCATAGCCGAGCGTCGCCAGCACCGCGGCGCCATGTTCGCCCAGCCGCGGCGCCGGCCCCGCCACCGCCGCCGGGCTGCGACCAAAGCGCGCCGGCGGCCTCGCCCCGCGCACGCGGCCGTCCGCTCCATGATCGATCTCGACAACGATCTCGTTGAATTGCACCTGCGCATCGTCGGCGACCCCGGCGCAGCTGTTGACCCGCCCGCCGACCGCGCCTTCGCGAATGAAGCCCGCCATCAGCTCGTCGCGCGTCCGCGCCGCGATCGCCGCCGCCACCTGCGGCGCCCATTCGGCCTGGTGCTGCATGCGGCCGCCGACCGTGGCCAGCCGCGCATCGGCGGCGAGATGATCAAGCCCCAGCGCCCGCGCCAGCGCGACGAACTCCACGCCCTGCAGCATGCCGATCGCCACCTGCCCGTCGGCACACGGCCACAGCCGCGTCATCGCGCCATACTCCGGTGCCGGCGGCGGCGCGTCGTCGATGAAGCTGTGGTTGTACATGCCCTCGGGCCAGTTGAACGCCAGCGCCGCATCGAGCATCGCCACGTCGACGCGCTGCGCCTCGCCGGTCCGCTCGCGGTGGAACAGCGCCGCGGTGATCGCCTGCGCCATCGTCACCGCCGTCACCTTGTCGGCCACCAGCGTGCGCACCAGCTGCGCCCGGCCCTCGCTGTCGACCTGGGTCGCGGCAATGCCGCTGACCGCCTGGACGACGGGGTCATAGACGCGGATATTGCGATAGGGGCCATTCTGGCCAAAGCCGGTGATCGAGGCGAAGATCAGCCGCGGATTGATCTCGGCACAACGATCGGAGCCAAAGCCCAGCCGCTCCATCGTGCCGGGCCGGAAATTGTCGATCAGCACGTCGGCCCAGCCGACCAGCCGTTCGAGGATCTGCCGCCCGCCATCGGTCTTCAGGTCGATCGACAGCCCGCGCTTGCCGCGATTGACGGCAATGAACATCGCCGAGCGATCGCCCTTCTTCGGCCCCAGCCCGCGCACCGGGTCGCCGCCGGGGCTTTCGACCTTGATGACATCGGCACCCTGGTCGGCCAGCATCGCGGCCGCCATCGGCCCCGACACGATCTGCGACAGGTCGACGACCTTGATGCCTGCCAATGGTCCGGCCATGCGTCGCAACCCCGTTGTCTGCCGGCCGCGCAGCGACCACCGGCGCCTGTGTTACCATCGTCGCAGCCTTTTGCCGCTTGGCGCAACTGCCAGCTAGCCGTACATGTCCGCAGCGGCCACTTGACCGCTATTGCCCGCCGTGTTGCACTCCGTCCGCAAACCGGGATGAAGACCATGCGCCGTCAGTTGCTTCTCGTTTTCCTTGCCACTGTGGGTACAACACCGGCAGCCGCCCAGCATGCGCCCCTGGTCTTGCCGGCACCGAAAGCGATGGCCGAATCGGCCCCGGACCGCCGCTGTGAGGAGCCTCGGCCACGGCTGGCGCAGCGCAAAGCCCCGGTGGCGCCGCATCGGCTCGATCGGCAACCGCCGGCGGCGCATTTCCTGGCACTGTTTCGCACCGTCGATGGCTGCCTCGCCCCGCTGGTCGTCCGCAGCGCCATCGGCGGCGATCGCAGCCCGGCACCGCCGCGCTGACGGTGGCGCTCAACCGGCCTTGGCCGGCGGCGTGCACAACCCCGAGCGATTGAGCAGTGCGGTCAGGTCCTCGACCGCCCGCGACAGCGCCATCACCTCCTGCTCGCGCAGCTGGCCGAGCTTCTGGTGCAGCAACTCGATCTCCAGCTCCGCCTTGACGTTGATGCGATAGTCGTCCTCCGCAGCCTTGCGGTCGACGTCCTGCTGCCGGTTCTGGCTCATCATGATGAACGGCGCCGCATAGGCGGCCTGGAACGACAGCGCCAGGTTGAGCAGGATGAACGGGTACGGGTCCCAGCGGTTGACATAGGCAGTGACGTTCAGCGCAATCCAGCCGACCAGAATGCTCGACTGGATGATGATGAAGCGCCACGACCCCATCGTCGCGGCAACAGTGTCGGCGATGCGCTGTCCAGCGGTCAGCGTAGCCGGCGGCGGCCCGTCGGTGGTCGTGCGCACGCTGCGCCGCCAGGCGCGCAGCTCGCCGAGCAGCCGCTTTTCGCTTTCCGCGATCGGGTGCCGTACGGAATTCGCCATGGCGCTCGCCCCTGCTGCCGCCTGCGGGCGCAATCCCCGCATCAGACGGTGATATCGCGGTCCTTGGTTTCCGGCAGCCAGATCGCGCAAACGACCAGCGCCATCAGCACCACGCCGAACGTGTACCACAGCCCCGCATAGGTATTGCCGGTCTGGACGACGATATACTGCGATATGACCGGCAGGAAGCCGCCGAAATAGCCCGTCCCGATATGATAGGGGATCGACATCGACGTATAGCGGATGCGCGCCGGGAACAGCTCGACCAAAATCGCCGCGACCTGGCCATAGGTCATCGCCGACAGGCCGACCATGATTGCCACCGCCAGGATGATCTTCCAGTGCGTCATCGCCGCCGGGTCGGCCTTGTCGGGGTAGCCGGCGGCGACCAGCGCCGCGGTATAGCCGTCCTTGTCGAACCCGGTCAGCCGGGCGCCGCCGACGATCACAGCCAGTTCGCTGGCCGGCTGCTTCGAATAGCTGATGCCGCGCTTGGTGAGGAAATCCAGCGCCCGGGCACAGTCGCTCGCCGGCTTGACGAACACGCTGTAATCGCAGGCCGGCAGCTCGATCGTCACCGGCGACATCCGCGTCGCGGTTTCCAGCGCGGGATTGGCGCCATCGGCCATCAACCGGAACAGCGGGAAAATCAGCACCAGCGTCAGGCCATAACCGAGCAGCAGCAGCTTCTTGCGGCCGACCCGGTCCGACAGCCAGCCGAACGCGACATAGAATGGCGCCGCCAGCAGCGCACCGCACGCCATGTAGAGCAGCGCTTTTTCCTCGGGCACCCGCGCCGTGCCCTGCAGGAAATACAGCGTCCCGAACTGCGACGTGTAATAGATGACCGTCAACCCGGCCGACACGCCGAACAGCGCCACCAGCACGGTGCCGAGGTTGCCCTTGTGCCGCAGGCTGTCGAGGATCGGGTTCTTGGAGGTGGTACCGGCGGTCTTCATCGCCTGGAACACCGGGCTTTCGGACAGTTTCAGCCGCATATACAGCGAGATCGCCAGCATCAGCAGCGAGATCAGGAACGGCACACGCCAGCCCCAGCTGTTGAAGGCTTCGGTCGACATGGCATTGCGGGTGCCGAGCACGACCATCAGGCTGAGCAGGAAGCCGCCCGCCACCGACGCCTGGATCCAGCTGGTGTACTGGCCGCGCTTGCCCTTGGGGGCGTGCTCCGCGACATAGATCGCGGCGCCGCCATATTCGCCGCCCAGTGCCAGCCCCTGCAGGGTGCGCAGCGACAGCAGCAGGATCGGGGCCCAGATGCCGGCGGTGGCAAATGTCGGCAAGGCGCCGATCGCCGCGGTCGCCAGCCCCATCAGCGTGATGGTGACGAGGAAGGTGTATTTGCGCCCGATGCGATCGCCGAAATAGCCGAAGACGATGGCGCCGAGCGGCCGGAAGAAAAAGCCGATGGCAAAGGCGAACAGCGAGAACAGCAGCTCGGTCGTCGGATTGCCGGTGGTAAAGAACAGCTTGCCGAGCAGCGCCGCCAGGATGCCGTAGACGAAGAAATCATACCATTCGAAGACGGTGCCCAGCGACGACGCGGCGATGACGAGACGGTCGCGCTTCGGATCGAGCGCCACTTCGCCTGCCGTCGCCGCTGCTGATACCGCCAATTTGCGCGCTCCCCGTGCTTGTTGCTGCCGTCTCTAGCGCGGCTGTCGCGGCGCGCAAGCACCGTCAGACCGTCAGCACCAGCCCCTGCGCCGGATCGACCTTGCCGCCTGCCAGTGCCTGCCAGTGCGCCGCCACCGCCTCGGCGCCGCTCGCCTCGACGACCCTGAGCCAGCCGGTCGACGCGATGAACCGCCGCCAGGCCGCCGCCAGCCGGATCTCGAACCCCTCGGCGCCCCATTGCGCGATGCGCTCGACGATCACCGACGGCGCAAAGAACAGCTGCGCCTGGACGCCCGGCAGGCTGGCGGTGTTGGCGGTGTCCCAATGGGTGTCGCCGACGACATGGCTTTCGACCAGCCGGTCGCCGAGGGTGGCGTGGATGGCATGGCGCACCGCGCCGTTGCCGGAGAAATCGACGAGGGCAAAGCGGCCCGCCATGTCGCCCAGCGTCGCGATGTCGTCATAGCTGAGGACATCGTCGTAATAACCTGTTCCGACAACAAATTCGCGATTGGCCGCCGACGTCAGCCCGATCACCCGCTGCCGATTCTTGGCGGCCTGGGCGAGCCCGAGCGCCGTCTTCGACGACGCCGAGGTCAGCACCAGCGTGTCGACCGGATGCTCGGCGAGCATCACGTCGAGGACGAACGACGTCGTGTAGAGCGGACGGAACAGCGCCTGGATCGGCTCGGGACCATAGTCCGGGCTGGCGGCGACATAATTGTTGTAGACCGGCGGCAACGGCAGCCGGTGCGCGGCGGCATCGCTGAAGCCGCGCGGCGACACCCGCGCCGGCAGCAGCAAGGCATGGCTCGCCATCGGCCAATAGCCATAGTAGCGTGCGCCTTCGGATACGCCCTCGGCGCGGCTCTCGACGACGGTTGCAAAGCCCCAGACCGGCACGATCCCCGCGCCCTGATCGGCGGGGAAGAACTGCCAATAGCCCATGTCGACGCCATGGGCGGCATAGGTGACGTTGTTCGCCGTCAGCGCGAACCGGTCGATGCGCAGCAGTACTTCACCATCACCCACAGCGACATCGCGCGCCACCGCCGCGATGCTGCCGAGGTTGTCACGGCGGGTCTGCAATTCGGTGATCTTCATCATGGCTCTCCCTGCCGCCATGGTTCGCCCGGTCGGAGTTCCCCGTCAATGCCCCTCCGCGAGACGACGGCGCACAGACAGGCGCTCCGACTGAACGTTCGGCGACAATCAATTGAGATCATTGATTCGGAAGTCGCATGATGATCTCAGCATTGTTCTTGTATTGTTCTAATCGCCTGGGTAAAGTCGGTGTGTGCCACCGCCTCCGCCTCGTCCCGCCCGCGGCGCCACGCTGAACACCGCATCATCGCGCTTCGACGATCGCGCGCGGGCTGCCGATGGCGACTGGCTCGATGACCAGCAGCTTGTCGACGAAGGCCCGCCGCCGCTGCGCACCACCGTGACCGTCGAACGACCGCGTTCGATCATCACCCGCAACCAGTCGCCCGACATCGCCTTCGACCGCTCGATCAATGCCTATCGCGGTTGCGAGCATGGCTGCATCTACTGCTTTGCGCGGCCGACCCATGCCTATCACAACCTGTCGCCGGGCCTCGATTTCGAAAGCCGGCTGTTCGCCAAGCCGGACGCGCCGGCGCTGCTCCGCACCGAACTTTCCAAGCGAGGCTATACCTGCAAGCCCTTGGCATTGGGCACCAACACCGACCCCTACCAGCCGATCGAGCGCGACTGGCGCATCACGCGCCAGATCCTTGAAGTCCTCGCCGAATTCCACCACCCGGTGACGATCACCACCAAGTCCGATCGCGTCACCCGCGATATCGACCTGCTGGCGCCGATGGCCGCCGCCGGCCTTGCCGCGGTCATGCTGTCGGTCACCTCGCTCGACCCGGCAACCGCCCGCAGCCTCGAACCCCGCGCCCCGGCGCCGCACCGCCGCCTCGCCGCGATCCGCCGGCTGAGCGACGCCGGCGTACCCGTGTGGGTCTCGATCTCCCCGGTCATCCCTGCCATCACCGACCATGAGGTCGAAGCCATCGTCGCCGCCGCCGCCGACGCCGGCGCGGTCGGCGCCTTCTCGCTCGCCGTGCGCCTGCCGCTCGAGGTGGCGCCGCTGTTCCGCGACTGGCTAGCCACCCATCACCCCGACCGCGCCGCCCGTGTCATGTCGCACATCACCGAAATGCGCGGCGGCAAGGACAATGACCCGCGCTTCTTCGACCGCTTCAAGGCCCAGGGCGCCTATGCCGAGTTGATGCGCACCCGCTTTCACAAGGCGCGGGCCAGGCACGGCCTCGACCAGCGCCGCCTCGAACTCGATTGCACGCAATTCCGCGTGCCGACCGACCAGCTGGCGCTCTTCTAGGCTCGCCACCAGCTTCGTAGAACCCGAAGGGCCCGCTCAGGCTGAGCTTGTCGAAGCCGTGTCCTTGGGCGGTACTCGCTGGGGCTTCAACAAGCTCAGCCTGAGCGGATCGACTCGAACGCTAGGCGCCCGGAAACCGATAATCCTTGTAGCGTTCGCGCAATTCGGTCTTCAACAGCTTGCCGGTGGCGGTGTGCGGCAGCTCGTCGACAACCAGCACCTCGTCGGGGGTCCACCATTTCGCGATCTTGCCGTCGAGATAGGCAAGAACCGTGTCTTTCGTGACGGTTGCGCCGTCTTTCTGACGCACCAGCAGAAGCGGCCGTTCGTCCCATTTCGGGTGATGAATGCCGATCACCGCCGCCTCCGCCACGCCGGGTGCGCCGACCGCGGCGTTCTCGAGATCGATCGAGCTGATCCATTCGCCGCCCGACTTGATGACGTCCTTGGAGCGGTCGACGATCTGCATGTAGCCGAGCGGGCACAACGTCGCGACATCGCCGGTGTCGAACCAGCCATCGGCATCGAGCACCTGCCCGCCGTCACCCTTGAAATAGCTTTCGACGATCCACGGCCCGCGCACCAGCAGGCGCCCGAACGCCTTGCCGTCGCGTACCAGCTCGGCACCGTCATCGCCGACGATCTTCATCTCGACGCCGAAAATCCCGCGTCCCTGCTTGATACGGTAATCGAGCTGTTCGTCATAAGTCATTGCATGGACATGGGGACTCGGCGAACCGACCGTGCCGAGCGGCGACATTTCCGTCATGCCCCACAGCTGCAGCACGCGCACGCCATGCAGCCGGTCAAAGCTTTCGATCATGCTGCGTGGCACCGCCGAACCGCCGATCGCGGTGCGTTCCAGCTTGCCCAAATTGCCGCCGTTGGCTTCCAGGTGCTGCAGCATGGACAGCCACACCGTCGGCACCGCCAGCGCCAGGTCGACGTCTTCCGACACGATCAGTTCCTGCAGCGTCGGCGCATCGAAATTCGGTCCGTTGAGCACCAGCTTCGCCCCGCAGGCGGCCGCCGTATAGGGCATGCTCCAGGCGTTGGCGTGATACATCGGCGCGATCGGCAGCACCGTCGTCCGGGCGCCCATGCCGAACGTATCGGTCATGCTCGCCGCCATGGCATGCAGCACGTTCGACCGGTGGCTGTACTGCACACCCTTGGGGTTGCCGGTGGTGCCGCTGGTATAGCACAGCCCTGCCGGCGCCTTTTCATCCAGCTCGGTCCAGGGCGCATCGGCTGATTCGCCGGCGATGAAGTCCTCGTAGCAGATGATGTCGAGCGTCGTGTCGGCGGGCATATGGGCGCGATCGGTCAGCAGCACATAATGCTCGATCGTGGTGAACCGCGGTGCCAGCCGCTCGACCAGCTTGACGAAGGTCAGGTCGAAGAACAGCACCCGGTCTTCGGCATGGTTGGCGATATAGACGATCTGGTCGTCGAACAGCCGCGGGTTTATGGTGTGCGCCACCCCGCCCATGCCCGAAATGCCGTACCAGCTTTCGACGTGGCGATAGGTGTTCCACGCCAGCGTCGCGACTCGGTCGCCCGGCACGATGCCCATGTGGCGCAGCGCCTCGGCCACCTGCCGGGCGCGCCCCCGCACCGTGCGCCAATCGCTGCGGTGCCGGACGCCCTCGCAGGTCAGGCTGACGACCTCGCGGTCGCCGTGAAAGGTCGCGGCATGGTCGATCAGCTTCCAGACCAGCAGCGGCCAATCCTGCATCGTTCCCAGCATCGTCATCTCCCCGGATTATTGCTGTCTTGTTAGCCTTGAATGGCCGGGCTTGACAAACAGAACATAAAGGGAACATTATGGTCGTCCAACAGGGGATGACAGCCATGACGATGATATTGGGCACACTGACCATGATGGCTTTCGCCGCCGTCTATGCCGCGATCCTGGCAATGGTCGGCAATCGCGCCACCGATCTGCTCGCCGCGCTCGGCGGCCAGCCGGTGCTGCGTCAGGCTGGTGTGACGGAACCGGCGTCGCGGCGCTTCAGCCTGGCATAGCTGCGGATCGCGAACGGCACCGACACCGCATAGGCGACAGAGAGCAGCGTCAGCGTCAGCCAGGGGGCGGTGAATAGCGCCCCGGCGAACAGCCCGACCCCAACCAGCGCCGGCAGCCGCTGCGAGGCGCGCAGGCGGATCGACCCCCAGCTATAGGTCGGCAGACTCGACGCCATCAGGAACGACACGGTGACGACGACGACAGCGACAAGGGTGTAGCGCACGCGCAGGTCGGCAAGGATCACCGGCTCCAGCCAGAAGGTCAGGAACAACGGGCTCAGCGTCAGCGCCGCGGCGATCGGTGCGGGGATGCCGGTTAGATAGCCGGCGCGCTTGTGCGGTTGTTCGGCGGCGTCGATCTGGGCATTGAAGCGCGCCAGCCGCAGCGCACAGGTGACGGCATGGGCGAGAGCGATGACCCAGCCGATGCCGGGCAGATATTGCAGCGACCAGAGATAGACGATCAGCGCCGGCGCCACGCCGAACGCCGTCACGTCGGATAGCGAATCGAGTTCGGCACCGAACCGCGTATTGGCCTTCAGCAGCCGGGCAATGCGCCCGTCGATGCCATCGAGCACCGCGGCGACGATGATCGCGCCCACCGCCTTCTCCCATTCGCCGGCGATGGCAAAGCGCACCCCGGTCAGGCCGAAGCACAGCGCCAGCACGGTGACGGCATTGGGGATGACCGCGCGCAAAGGGATCCCGGCACGCCGCGGCCCCGGCACCAGGCCATCCGGCGTGCCCCCGCCGCTCGCAACAGTCTCGCTGCCGGGCTTTTCGATCACTGGGCGATGCCGCGCGGCGCCAGGCTGTCCCCCAGCCGCGCCAGGATCGTCTCTCCCGCGGTCGCGCGCTGGCCGACGATCACTGCCGGCACATAGCCCGCCGGCAGATAGACATCGACGCGGCTGCCGAAACGGATGAGGCCGATGCGTTCCCCGACCGTCAGCCGCGCCCCGGGCTCGATGAAGCGCATGATGCGGCGCGCCACCAGGCCGGCGATCTGGGTAAAGGCGACCCGCGTGCCGGCAGCGTCCTCGACGACGAAATACTGGCGCTCGTTGTCGTCGCTGGCCTTATCGAGGTCGGCATTGAGGAACTTGCCCGGTACGTAGACGATGCGGGTGCAGGTGCCGGCGATCGGCGAGCGGTTGATGTGGACATCGAACACGCTCATGAACACCGAAATGCGCACGCACGGCCCGGGCGGCAGCCCGCCCTCCCCGGCCAGCTGGCGCGGCGGCTCGACGGTGGTGATCAGGCTGACGAGGCCGTCGGCAGGCGACACGATCAGCCCCGGGTCGGTCGCGGTGACGCGCACCGGGTCGCGGAAGAACGCCGCGATCCACACCGTCAGCCCGGTCAGCAGCCAGGCGATGACGGAAAGATTGAGGACAAAGCCGGTGACCAGCACCGCAACCGCGGCGATGCCGACGAACTTGCGCCCCTCGGGGTGCATTGGCGGCATCTTGTAGCGTGCGGATTCGCCAGGCACGATCGGCAGCGGCCGGTCGGGGACGGTTTCGATTTCGGTTGGAAGTTCGCTCATGATGGTGCTCTAGCGGAGCCACACGGCGGCGGCAAATCGCGCGGCCCGCCTGCGACCCCATGGGAGACCCGATGATCCGTTCGTTGCTGCTGTTCTGCGGGTCGCGCACCGGCCATGATCCGGCGCAGGCGGCACTGGCGGTGGCGCTGGGGCGCCTGCTCGCCGAACGAGGCGTCACCCTCGTCTATGGCGGCGGCGGCGTCGGCCTGATGGGCCTTGCGGCGCGTGCGGCGCTGGCGGCCGGTGGCGACGTCATCGGCATCATCCCGCGGGCGCTGATGACGGCCGAAATCGCCCAGGCCGGCCTGACCGAGATGCACGTCGTCGAGACCCTGCACGAGCGCAAGGCGCTGATGCACCTGCGCGCCGATGCCATCCTCGCCCTGCCCGGCAGCATCGGCACGCTCGACGAACTGTTCGAATCCATGACCTGGCGCGAGCTCGGCATCCACGACAAACCGATCTGGCTGCTCGGCGCCAACAGCTATTGGGCGCCGCTGCTGGCGTTGCTCCGGCACCTTGCCGTCGAAGGCTATGCCCCGCCCGACCTGCCGCGCCTCGCCGTCGACCTGGCCGACCTGGCCACGCTCGCCGCGCTGCTGCCGCCGCCAATCGCACGGCAGACCTACAGCCATTCTTGACCCCTGCCGTGTCGGCACCCTAGACGGTGCGCACATATTGAAAGCCCCGAGGACACCATGGCGAAAATCAAGGTCAAGAACCCCGTCGTGGAGCTCGATGGCGACGAGATGACGCGAATCATCTGGCAGTGGATTCGCGAGCAGCTGATCCTGCCCTATCTCGATATCGAGCTGATGTACTTCGATCTCGGCATCGAGCATCGCGACGACACCGACGACAAGGTGACGGTCGCCTCGGCCAATGCGATCCGCGAAGTCGGTGTCGGCGTCAAATGCGCCACCATCACCCCGGACGAGGCGCGGGTGAAGGAATTCGGCCTCAAGCGGATGTGGAAATCGCCGAACGGCACCATCCGCAACATCCTCGGCGGCGTCGTCTTCCGCGAGCCCATCGTCATCAAGTCGGTACCGCGGCTGATCCCGGGCTGGACCGACCCCATCGTCATCGGCCGCCACGCCTTTGGCGACCAGTATCGCGCCACCGATTTCCTCGTCCCAGGCCCCGGCAAGCTGATGATGAAATGGGTCAGCCAGGATGGCTCCGAGACCATCGAGCACGAGGTTTTCGAATACCCCAGCGCCGGCGTCGCGATGGGCATGTACAACCTCGACGATTCGATCCGCGATTTCGCCCGCGCCTGCCTGAACTATGGCATCGCCCGCCAGTGGCCGGTCTATCTGTCGACCAAGAACACCATCCTCAAGGCCTATGACGGCCGCTTCAAGGATCTGTTCCAAGAGATTTATGACAATGATTTCAAGGCACAGTACCGTAAACTTGGCATCGTCTATGAACATCGCCTGATCGACGACCTCGTCGCCAGCGCGCTGAAATGGTCGGGCAAGTTCATCTGGGCCTGCAAGAATTACGACGGCGACGTCCAGTCCGACATGGTCGCGCAAGGCTTCGGCTCGCTGGGCCTGATGACCTCGATCCTGATGACCCCCGACGGCAACACCGTGGAGGCCGAGGCCGCGCACGGCACCGTCACCCGCCACTATCGCATGCACCAGGAAGGCAAGCCGACCAGCACCAACCCGATCGCCTCGATCTTCGCCTGGACCGGCGGGTTGAAGCATCGCGGCAAGCTCGACGGCACGCCTGAGATGACGAAGTTCGCCGAGACGCTGGAGCGGGTCTGCATCGAAACCGTCGAATCGGGCGCCATGACCAAGGATCTGGCGCTGCTGATCGGCCCCGACCAGGCCTGGATGACCACCGAGAAGTTCTTCGAGGCGGTACGGTCGAACCTGGATACGGCAATCAGCAAGGGGCTGTAGAGCCCGGCGCTGTCAGCCCAGGCCACGTCACCCCGGCGAAGGCCGGGGCCCATGAACCACAATCTCCGTCACACGGGTGCCCACTCCCCCGCTATCCAGGCGAGTAAAGCGCACATCAGTACCCAAAATGGTGATTCATGGGCCCCGGCCTTCGCCGGGGTGACAGCTTGATTGCCAGGCCCGCCCTCTTAGCGAAGCCCTACCAAAGGCTCGATTTTCGCCCCGAAATATTGATGTAGAGAAAATCCCGCGCCACGCCCTTGGACGTGACCGCGCTGACCCCGTGATAGCTGTTGTTCATGCACGGGAAAAACACGCCGAGGTTGGCGCGCGGCGACAGCGTCGCGACGCAATCGACATCCGCCGGCCGCGGGTGGCGCTCGTAATCTTCCACCGGCTTGGCCTGCTTGTGCTTGAAGATCGACAGGTCGCCGCCCTCCAAGCCCACGGCCTCGGCATCGGTGAAATAGACGATCAGCGAGCACAGCCGGTTGGGCCGGTCGCAATGCGGCACCTTGGCATAGCCGCCCATGCTCTTGTGGATATCGAGCCGGGTGAACAGTTCGATCGGCTTGGGGCTGCGCAGCGGCGCCAGCAGCTTGTTGGCGACGCCGTCGACCCGATCCTTGAAGGTCGCCGTCTCGCTCATCACGGCGCGCGGCTCGGCATAGCCGGGGTCGACGTGCGAATTGGCGATGTCGACCTTCAGCCCGATGCTGCCGAGATGGTCGGCAAAGACCTCGCGGAACGTGTCGGCGAACTTCTCCGAGTTGAGATACTCGGCAAACTCCCGCCAGGCGTCGGAGCGGGCGACCAGCGCATCGAACGAGCTGTCACCGCGATAGATGTCGAAGCCCGATCCGGTCCGGCTGCCCGAGGTGCCGCTTTCGCCCTTTTGCCCGGCGAACACCGACTCGTCGGGAAAATCGGCGCGCAGCCGCGCGAACAGCGCGTCGGGCAGGATGCCCTGCTTGATGACATGCGGGAACGGATCGGAAACCACGTCCTGGCGCGAAACCTGCAGCATTATCACTCCTCGACCACTTTCCGGCCCTTCAACCCAGGGACGGCCGTCACCGGCACGGCCTTACAGTGCGACGATGACAGTTGCAAAGTTCCGTTGCCACCGGGACGTTTACGTAAGCCCGCAACGACCTCGATCCTCCGGCGCCCCGCGGGTCGCTCCCCGCGTGCCACCGCTTGCAAGCATCGCGGCAAAGGCCCTAACAAACGCCTCGGGCACGGGGACACGGCATGACCATCATGGCGATTCTGGCGGCGGCTCTTGGCGGCGTCGCGGCGGCGGCACTGGCGCAGCCCGCCCCCCGCATCCTGCAACAACCGGCGATCAGCGGCGATCGCGTCGCCTTCGTCAACGCCGGCGACCTGTGGACGGCAGCGAAATCCGGCGGCGCCGCGACCCGGCTGACCACCGGCGTCGGCGTCGAGAGCGCCCCGATCTTTTCGCCCGACGGCCAGACCATCGCCTTCACCGGCGACTATGACGGCAATGTCGATGTCTACACGGTGCCGGCGAGCGGCGGCGTGCCGCGCCGCATGACCTGGCACCCCGCCGCCGATGCCGCCGTCGCCTGGTCGCCCGATGGGCAGCGCATCCTGTTCCGATCGAACCGCAGCAGCGCCAGCCGGTACACGCAAATCTTCGAACTGCCCGCCGCTGGCGGCCAGGCCAAGGCGTTGCCGCTGCCGATGGCGTTTTCGGGCACATTGTCGCCCGATGGCGGCACCATCGCCTACAACCCGCTGGCGCCGGCCTTCTCGGCCGATTTCACCCGCTATGTCGCCTGGGGCAACTACCGCGGCGGCCAGGCCGGCACCATCGCGCTGGTGACGCTGGCCGGGCTGGCATCGACAGAGGTCCCGCACACTGACGCCGCCGATTTTTCGCCCGTGTGGCTGGGCGGCAAGCTGTATTTCCTGTCCGGCCGCAACGGGCCGATCGGGGTGTTCTCCTATGACCCGGCGACCAAAGCCGTCGCCGAAGTCTGGCGCAACCCCGGCCCCGCCAACGTCCGCACGCTGGCCACCGACGGCCGCGAACTCGTCTTCGATCGCTTGGGCGAGCTGTTCACGCTGGCGCCCGGCGGCACGCCGCAGCGGCTGGCGATCTCCGTCGAGGGCGACATGCCCGATGTCCGCGCCCGCATCCTCAACGTCGCCGAGGAGGTGCAGGCGGTCCACATCTCCCCCACCGGCCTGCGCGCCGTCGTCGAGGCGCATGGCGAGATCTTGTCGGTGCCGGCCAAGGACGGCGTCATCCGCAACATCTCCAATTCGCCCGGCGTCATGGAGCGCTCGCCGGTGTGGAGCCCCGACGGCCAGTCGATCGCCTATTTCTCCGACGAAAGCGGGCTCTATGCCCTCCACGTCGCCGCCCAGACCGGCGCCAGCGACGCCGGCGACCGCGGTAAGGGAGCATTGCGCACCTACAAGCTCGATGCCGAGCCGACCTATTATTTCGATCCGCTGTGGTCGCCGGATTCGAAAAAGATCGCCTTTCGCGACAACAAGCTCAACACGCTGCTGCTCGACCTCGTCACCGGCAAGCTGACCCGCGTCGCCGATCCCGACAGCTTCGGCGGCTTTGCCGCGTCGCCCGAGGGCATGGCCTGGTCACCCGATTCGGCCTGGCTTGCCTTTCCGCGCACCGCCGCCAACCATTTCCAGGTGCTGATGCTGCACGCGGTCGCCACCGGCAAGACCATGCAGCTGACCGACACCGCCGCCAATGTCAGCTTCCCGACCTTCGATCGCAGCGGCAAATATCTGTATTTCCTCGCCAGCAACGACGCCGGCGCCACCCGCCAGGGCCTCGACATGTCGAGCAACCTCTATCGCCCGACAGCGTCGATCTATGCGCTGGCGCTGGCTCGCGGCACCGGCTCGCCGGTCGCGCCGGAGGCCAATGACGAAAAGCTCGATTCCGCCAAACCCCCGGCGGAAAAGCCCGAGAAGAATGCCAAGCCTGGCGTCCCGCCCGTCATCGTCGATCTGGCCGGCCTTGCCCCCGCCGCCATTGCGCGCCGCATCTCCGTGCTGCCGTTGCCGCCGGGCGAATATCGCGACCTCCAGGCCGGCAAGCCCGGCACGCTGTTCCTGCTGAGCGCGTCCGAAGGCGCCGACAGCGACGAGGATGCGCCCGCCGCGGCGACGCTGAAGCGCTGGACGATCGAGGGCAAGAAGACGACGACGCTGGCCGAGAATGTCGAGCGCTTCGAAGTCAGCGCCAATGGCGAGAAACTGCTCGTCGGCTATGCCCCCATCGGGCCGCCGCCGGCGCCGGGGTCGCGCCCGCAGCCGAGCTATGCCATCGCCGGATCGGATGCGCCGCTGAAGCCCGGCGACGCCGAGACCCGGCTGAAGCTCGACGGGCTCGCGGTGCGGGTCGATCCACCGGCCGAATGGACGCAAATGTTCCGGGAAATCTGGCGCATCCAGCGATCGTACTTCTACGATCCAAATTTCCACGGCTATGACATGGCCGCTGCCGAAAAGCGGCTGCAGCCCTATCTCGCCGGGGTGCAGTCGCGCTCCGACCTCAACTATGTCTTCCAGGAGATGCTGACCGGCCTGTCGGTCGGCCATCTGCGCGGCTCCGGCGGCGCCATCCCGGCGGCAAAGCGAGTCCCCGGCGGGCTGTTGGGTGCCGATTTCGAAGTCCGCAACAACCGCCATTGCATCACCAAAATTTACGATGGCGGCAGCTGGTCGCCCGATGCCAAGGCGCCGCTGGCCCAGCCCGGCCTCAACCTGTCGCCCGGCGACTGCATCGTCACCATCAACGGCAACGACCTGACTGCTGCCACAGACATCCAGCAGCCGCTGGAGGGCATGGCCCGGCAGGCGGTGATCCTCGGCATCGCCCCCGCAGCCGGCGGCCTCGCCCGGCAGGTGACGGTGGTGCCCATCGCCAGCGAGCTGCAATTGCGCAACCTCGACTGGATCGACGGCAACCGGCGCCGCGTCGACGAACTGTCGGGCGGCAAGCTCGCCTATGTCTATCTGCCCGATACCGGCCGCGGCGGCTTCACCAGCTTCAACCGCTATTTCTTCGCCCAGACCGACAAGTCCGGAGTCATCATCGACGATCGCTTCAACGGCGGCGGCCAGGCGGCGGACTATATCGTCGACGTCCTCGCCCGAAAGACGACCAACTATTTCCAGCCGCGTTATGGCGCCACCGAGCGGACGCCCTATGCCGCCATCCCCGGCCCCAAGGTCATGGTCATCAACGAATCGGCCGGCTCCGGCGGCGACATGCTGCCCTGGCTGTTCCGCGATCGCGGTCTGGGGCCGTTGGTCGGCAAGCGCACTTGGGGCGGCCTCGTCGGCATCGGGCCGATCCCGCCGTTGATCGATGGCGGCAGCGTCACCAGCCCGTCGGTCGGCTTCTTCAATCCCAAGGGTGAATGGGAGGTCGAGAACCACGGCGTCGAACCAGACCACCGCATCGACCAGGCGCCGGCGCTCGTCGCCAGGGGCGAGGACCCGCAGCTCGACACCGCCGTTGCGCTGGCGATGGAGGCGCTGAAGAAGACGCCGCCGGTAGAGCCGCGCCGCCCGGCCTATCCGGTCTATCCGCTGCCGCCGGGGAAATGAGCGAGGCGGCTGCCGGGCCGGCTTCGACAGGCTCTGCCTGAGCGGGGCCAGAGCAAAGGTCCCGGCGGCCAGAACATTCCCCGTCTTCGACCCGCTCAGGCCGAGCCTGTCGAAGCCGCTCCCGAGCCTAGGTGAAACGGCAGGATGCCCCTCCCCTGCATCGCGGTACCCTGCCTTCCGGCAAAACACGGAGGCGACCCATGACCGACGACCCGGTGCTGCTGCAGGACGACCCCGCGCCCGGCGTGCGGCGGCTGACGCTCAATCGCCCCGCCAAGCGCAACGCCCTGTCCAACCAGCTGCGCGGCGCGCTGTTCGCGGCGCTGGAGGCGGCCGACACCGACCCCGACGTGCGCGTCATCATCATCCGCGGCGCCGGCACCTGCTTTTCATCGGGCTATGACCTTGCCGGCGTCGGGCCGCTGCCCTTCCACACCGCCGGCAACCAGGCGCAATGGGCGCGGCACGTCGTCGAAGGCTGCTTCCGCATGTGGGACCTGGCCAAGCCGATCATCGCCCAGGTCCATGGCTGGTGCCTCGCCGGCGGCTCCGAACTCGCCTTCGCCTGCGACCTTGTCTATGTCGCCGAGGACGCCCAGGTCGGTTATCCGGCGGTCAGGACGATGAGCCCGCCCGACAACCAGTTCTACCCCTGGCTGATGGGCATGCGCGCCGGCATGGAGCTGATGCTGACCGGCGATTCGATCTCCGGCATCGAGGCGGTGCGGCTGCAATTCGCCAATCGCGCCTTCCCGCGCGACAGGCTGGAGACCGAGGTTCTCGCCATGGCGACGCGTATCGCCAAGGTCGATCCCGAGCTGGCGCAGCTCAACAAGCGCCTCGTCCACCGCCAGATGGAAGCCATGGGCCTGCGCGCCGGCCTGCGCGCCGGCACCGAACTCCACGGCCTCGGCTGGCACACCGGCGCGTCGCGGGCGTACATGGGCAAGATGCGCGAAGGCGTGAAACAGGCACTCGACGTGCGCGACGCGGAATTCGGCGATTACGGAACGGGCGCAAAAAACTGAACTACTCCCTCCCCCTTGCGGGGAGGGCGACTCGCGAAGCGAGCGGGGGGGGGGTCGCGCGCGCCGAAACTCAGGAACCCCGCCGCGCTCGGCCGGCGCCGAGTCGCCCCCCCCCGCAACGGAGAGGCAGCCCCTACCCGCTGACCTCCGCCATCAGCTTCAAATGGTGTGCTGCCGATCCGAACTGGCTCTCCATCACCGTCGCGCGGCGGAAATAATGCGAGATGGCGATCTCGTCGGTGGTGCCGATGCCGCCGTGGATCTGCACCGCGCCCTGGCCGACGATGCGCAGCGCGTCCGACACATAGGCCTTGGCCGCCGACACCGCCTTGCGCCGCTCGGCGCGTGGCGCGTCGAGGCTCAGCGTCGCCATCAGCGTCAACGACCGCGACAGCTCGATCTGGGTCCGCATGTCGACCATGCGGTGCTGCAGTGCCTGGAACTGTCCGATCACCTTGCCGAACTGCTCGCGCTGCCGGGCATAGTCCACGGTCAGCGCCAGCGCCGTCTCCATGACGCCGAGCGCCTCTGCGCAGAGGCCGGCAATGGCTTCGTCGACCGCGCATTCGATGACCGGCAACGCGTCGCCGCCGACATCGATGATCGTCGCCGGCGTGTCGACAAAGGCGATGTCGGCGGCGCTGCGGCCGTCGATGAAGCCATAGTCGTGCCGCTCCAGCCCGGCCGCGTCGGCGGCGACCAGCGCCAGCGCGGCGGCGCCTGTGGGGGTCCGCGCGCTGACGAGAAAATGCGTGGCATCGGCGGCACCGGCGACGGCGATCTTGGCGCCGGACAGCCGTGCGTCGCCGCCTTCGCCCTCGACGCGGGTCTCGATGTGGCCGAGATTGAAGCGTCCGCCGTCCTCGTGCAGCGCCGGCGCAATCCGCAGGCGACCGTCGACGATCGCCGCCACCGTGTCGCGCACCGCAGCCCCCGCGGGCCGCAGCAGCGCCGTCGCCAGGGTGACGCATTCGAGATAGGGCGCGACCAGCAGCGCCTCGCCGAACTTTTCCATGATCAGCATTGTCTCGACCGGGCCGCCGCCAAAGCCTTCGAGTTCCACCGGCACCGCGGCCCCGAACAGCCCGAGCTCGCCGGCCAGGTCCTGCCACACCGCCGCCCGGCGCTGGCCGTCGACCAGCAGCACGCGGCGCGCCTCGAAATCATGGTGACGCGCCAAATAGGTCGCCAGCGCGTCCTGGAGCAGCCGCTGTTCCGGGGATAGGGAGAAGTCCAAGGCCAGGTCCTGAATCTGCGCAGCGTGATATTTTCTACCTGAGAGCTGCTGTCCACACAATCTGCGGCATTTTCTCGCCGACGATCGGGCGCCCGACTTCCGCCGATAGAAAACAACAGCTTGGCACCGCGGGCGAGCGAATCGGCGAAAACTGCACGACTTGGCGCTGCCGCTCACAAATGCTAGGCTGCAACGAATGTTTCAGGAACATCGCACGCAATGAAAACTGCCCGGCACGCTACCCTTGCAGGACATCCCGACAAACCGCTGCTGTATTCGAGCCCTTCGATCCTCGACCGCCGGCGGCGCATCCTCAAGGAAGCCCGCAAGATAATCGCCGAGGTCGGTTTCGAAAACTTCAGCGTCCGCGAGCTTTGCGTCCGCGCCGGCATCGCCCACCGCACCCTCTACAACGCCTTCCACAGTAAGGATCGCGTCATCGCGATCGCCATTCGCCAGGCCTTCGACGATTTCAACGGCCATGTCCGGCATCGCACCGACCACGATACCGTCGCCGGCGTGCTCGATCGCACCATCGCCATCAATCGCCGCAACTTCGGCGTCCGCAACTATACCAAGGCGGTCTGCGCCATCTATTTCGGCCCCAACACGCCGCGCGACGTCTGGCAGACGCTGCAGCACATGTCGCTGGTGCGCATCCAGGAATGGCTTGAGGTGCTGCGCAGCAAGGACCAGTTGCAGGACTGGGTCAGCATCGATCACCTCGCCGACACCATGGCCAACGTCCAGTATTCGACGATCAACGACTGGTGCCTGGGCCGGCTCGGCGACGAGGAATATCTGCAGCGCCTGACCGAGAACATGCTGCTGCTGATCATCGGCGCGGTCAAGGGCGAGGCCCGGACGGAGGCTGAAACCTTCCTGTTCGAGATGCAGCGCACCGGCGAGGTCCCGGTCTTCCCGCCGGCAACCTGGGCAGCGACAAAAGCCGCCGCGTAACCTCCCTCCCCCTTGCGGGGAGGGCGACTCGGCGCCAGCCGAGCGGGGTGGGGGTTTACCGGCTGCGACGCGGATACCCCCACCCCGCTCGCGTTCCGCGAGTCGCCCTCCCCGCATGGGGGAGGGAGCGACTCCTACTCGATCCGCGCGATCAACTCCCCGACCGGGTAAACCTCCCCCGCCGCCGCGATGATCGACAAGCGCCCCGATGCCGGCGCCTGGATCTCGGTCGTGCTCTTGTCGGTCTCGATGAGGTACAGGTCGACGCCTTCGGTCACCTCGGCGCCGTCGGCGAACAGCCATTCGGTCAGCGTCGCCTCGGTCATGCTCATGCCGAGCTTGGGGATCTGGATATCGGTCATCGCGTGGTCCTTATGCCCGGCGCTTGAAATCGATGGTGGCGCGGATCGCCGCCGAAATCTGCGCCTGGCTGTAGATCCACGCCTTTTCCAGCGGCGGCGAGAACGGCACCGGCGAATAGGTCGAACCGATGCGGCCGACCGGCGCCTTCAGCGTGTCGAACAGCTCCTCATGGATCCGCGAGGCGATCTCCGCCCCGGTGCCATAGGCGCGCACCGCCTCGTGGACGACAACCGCGCGGCCGGTCTTTTCGACCGACGCCAGCACGGTCGCCTCGTCGAACGGCGCGATGGTGCGCAGGTCGACGACCTCGACCGAAACGCCCTCCCCGGCCATCGCCTCGGCCACGGCCAGCGCGTCGTTGACGGCGCGGCCATAGGCGATGACGGTGACGTCGGTGCCGGCGCGCGCGATCGCCGCCTTGCCCAGCGGCACGCGGTATCCCGGCGGCGGCGCCTCGCCCTGCTGGCCATAGGCGAGGATGTTCTCGATCAGGATCACCGGATCATCGTCCTCGATCGCCGACAGCAGCAGCCCCTTGGCATCGGCGGGGTTCGACGCCATCACCACCTTCAGGCCAGGGACATGGGCGAACCACGCCTCCAGCATGTCCGAATGCTGGCCGCCGAAGCCGACGCCGGCGCCGGTGGTGGTGCGGATGACCAGCGGCACATTGGTCTGGCCGCCCGACATGAAGCGCAGTTTCGCCGCATGGTTGACGATCTGGTCCATGGCGACGGTCACGAAGTTCATCAGCATGATCTCGGCGACCGGCCGCAGCCCGGCGATGGCGGCGCCGACAGCAGCACCGATGATCGCCTGTTCCGAAATCGGCGTCGCGCGGATGCGGTGGCGACCGTATTTGGTCGACAGTCCCTTGGTGATCTTGAAGACGCCGCCGCCCTGTTCGTCGCCGATGTCCTCCCCCAGCGCGATGACATTCTCGTCGGCAGCCATGGCCTCGTCGAGCGCCATGTGCAGACCCTGGACGAAGTTGATCTTGGCGGGGGCAGTTTGGGCCGGCGCGTTCATGCCGCGATCTCCTGAGCAACCACGTCGAGCCGCAATTCAGACACCTCGGGGAACGGGCTCTCCATCGCAAAGGTCACCGCTTCGTCGATCTCGGCCTCAACCTCGGCCTCGATCGCCGCCAGCTCGGCCTCGGCAACCTGCATCTCGAGCAATTGCCGCCGGAACGCCGGCACCGGGTCATCGGCAATGCCGGCCGCGGTCATCTCCTTGGGCACATAGCTGAAATCGGCGCCGAACAGATGGCCGAGCATGCGGAAGGTCATCGCCTCGATCAGCGTCGGGCCGTCGCCGGCGCGGGCGCGGTCGACCGCTGCCTTCGCTGTATTGTACATCGCCACCGGGTCGTTGCCGTCGGTCTTCACGCCCTTCATGCCATAACCGGCGGCGCGATCGACGATCGACGGCACCGACGTATGGTCGGCAAATGCCGTATGCTCACCGAACTTGTTGTTCTGGCACAGGAAGATCACCGGCAGCTTCCACAGCTGCGCCATGTTCATCGCCTCGTGGAAGGCGCCGATGTTCGACGCGCCATCGCCGAACGACACCACCGTCACCCGGCCGTCGCCCTTGTTCTGGGACGCGATGGCAAGGCCGTTGGCGATCGGCAGCCCCGACCCGACGACGCCGGTCGTCACCATGACGCCGGTTTCGGGATGGGTGATGTGCATCGGGCCGCCCTTGCCCTTGCAGGTGCCGGTCGCCCGGCCGGTGAATTCCGCCCACAGCAGCTTCGACGGAATGCCCTTGGCGAGCTGGTCGCCGACGCCGCGATAGGTGGTGATCAGGTAATCGTCGGGCCGCAGCGCCGCCATCATCGCCGCCGACAGCACCTCCTGGCCGCGCACCGGATAATAGACGATCGCCAGTTTCCCTTGCGTCAGCAGCGCCCGGAAACGCTCGTCGGAGCGGTTGATCAGCGTCGTGCGCCGGAAAATGTCGAGCAATATGGCGCGATCGGGGACCGCGTTCTGGTCAGGCATGGGGGCAATACTCCGGCGGGACAGGTTCAGCGTTCAAGGACGACACAGCCCGAAATGCCGGGCGCGCCATAGACTTGGCTATAGGCGATGCGGGCATCGTCGACCTGGCGGCCATCGGCGCGGCCGCGCAATTGTTCCAGGTTTTCATAGATCTGGCGCAAGCCCGAGGCGCCGATGGGCTCGCCACAGGCGAGGCAGCCGCCATCGGTATTGACCGGCAGCCGGCCGCCGATGCGGGTGTCGCCATTGGCGATCATCGCCTCCTGCTCGCCATCCTTGCAGAACCCGTTTTCAGCCATGTGCATGATCTCGGCGCCGCATTCGGTATCCTGCAGCTGCGCGACATCGACATCCTGGGGGCCAAGGCCGGCCATCTCCCACGCCGCCGCCGACGCCAGCTGCGTCGCCGACTTGCCGCGCTCGATCTCCAGCGCCGGGGCAAAGACCTCGAACGAGCCGGCCGGCCGAGTGCGGATTGCCGCGGCGCGGACCTTGGGGCCCGACAGGCCCAGCTCGCGCATCTTGCGATCCGACGCCAGGATCAGCGCGACGCCGCCTTCGGCCGGCGAACAGAACATGTATTTGGTCAGCGGGTCGGACACCATCTGCGACTGCATGATGGTATCGAGGCTGACCGGCGTCTTGCGCCAGCTGTGCGGCGTGTGCTCGGCATTCCGGAACGCCTTTTCGGCGACCAGGCCCAACGTTTGCTGGCTGATGCCGTTCAGCGCCATGTAGCGATTGATCTTGTTGCCGAAAAACTGTGTCGTCAGCATCATGCCGGTCTGCCCGTACCAGCGCGGCAGGCCCGACGCCTCCGGGTCGGCATTGAAGGCGCCGCGCGGGTGCTTGTCGAACCCGACGACGATGCCGATGTCGAATTCGCCCGACTTGATCGCCGCATAGCCCGACAGGATCGACGAGCCGCCCGTGGCGCAGCCGTTGTTGACGTTGATGAACTGCATGCCGGTCAGCCCCAGCCGCGGCAGCACCGCATCGGCAGCCCCCGCCGCCGAGGACCCGCCATAGCCGAACTCCATCTGCGACCAGTCGAGCCCGGCAGCATCGAGCGCCTGGCGGATGGCGAACACGCCCTGGTCGAGCCCGGTGCTGCCATCGGTGCGGCCGAACGGGTGGATACCACCGCCGACGATATGGACGGATGTCATTGGGCGGATCCTTTCGGGGTAAAGGCGTAGGTCAGCACCGGCTCCCCCGCGGCATTTTCGGTATAGGCCTCGGTGGTGATGCGCATCGGCAGGCCGATCTTCAGCGATTCGAAGCGATCGACGACGATGCGGCTTTCGACGATCAGTTCCCCCGGCAGCTCGATATAGCCGACGGCATAGGGCAGGAAATCATGCTCGCCGCCGCGGCCGTCATAAGGCGATTTCGGGCGGAACCGCTGCACCGTCCACGACCACAGCGTGCCTTCCGGCGCCAGTTCGACCAGCTCGTAATTCTCCGCTTCCGGCCCCGAAGGGTACGGAAACAACAGCTTGCCGTCGCTGCGGCGCCGGCCGGCGAGCAGGCGCGTCGTCTCGCCTTCGCCGGTGAAAAGATTGTCTGCGACCTGGACTGTCATGGGCTTCCTTCGACGAGGACTCTATATCGGCATGCATTTTTGGCCACGCCCAAAAATCACAGGCCCAGAAATCAAAGGCCTGAAAATCAAAGGCCCAGAAATCAAAGGCCCAGCGCGACCTTGGCGATGACATTGCGCTGCACTTCGCTCGAACCGCCAAAGATCGTCGCCGCGCGGGCGTTGAGATAGCGCGCCATCGGCGTCAGCGCGTGGTCGGGCCCGACGACCGCAGCATTGGCCGACATACCGAGCGCGTGGCGCTGGTTGGCACCGGCGCGGGTGCCGAGCGCCTCGACGGTCAATTCCGTCAGCTTCTGCGTAGCCTCGCTGACGATCAGTTTCAGCATCGAGGCGGTGGCGTCGCCGCTGCGTTCGCCGACCGCCCGGCCGGCAATGTTGCGACGCTCGGTCCAGTCGATCGCCAGCACTTCGGCCTCAAGCCGCATGATCCGCGCCCGAAAAATCGGGTCGTCCCAAAGCGGCTGGCCGTCGTCGCCGCGCTCGGCCCGCGCGATGGCGCAGAGTTTCTGCAGTTGCGCCGTCAATCGCCCCGCCGCCGAGCCGCCGCCCCGCTCGAATTCGAGCAGGTACTTGGCCACCGTCCAGCCCTGGTTCTCCTCCCCGACGCGGTTGGCAACGGGGATGCGGACATCGTCGAAGAAGCACTGGTTGACCTCATGCTCCCCCGACATCGAGCGGATCGGCGTCACCGTCAGCCCCGGTACGTCCATGGGGGTGAGCAAGAATGTGATGCCCTGCTGCGGCTTGCCTTCGGTGCCGGTGCGGACCAGCACGAACATCCAGTTCGCCTCATGGGCATGGGTCGTCCAGATCTTGGTGCCGTTGATGACGTAATCATCGCCATCGCGCACCCCCCGCGTCGCCAGCGAGGCCAGGTCCGATCCCGACCCCGGCTCCGAATAACCCTGGCACCAGTAATGCTCGCCCGACAGGATGCGCGGCAGGAAATAGGCCTTTTGCTCGGGCGTGCCGTAACCGATCAGCACCGGGCCGCACAGCGCCAGGCCCATGGCGGGCAGCGACGGAACCCCGGCCAGCCCCATCTCGCGATCGAAGATGAAGCGCTGCATCTGGGTCCAGCCCGGGCCGCCATGCTCCACGGGCCAGGACGGCGCGATCCAGCCGCGTTCGTACAGCGCCGTGTGCCATTGCCGGGCCAGCGCCCCTTCCGCGAACACGCCGGCCTGGCGCGCCGTCGCGGCACGCAGCTCGGGGGTGAACTTGTCGGCGAGGAACTGTCGCACCTCGGCCTGGAAGGCGAGGTCCGCTGCTGAAAACGCCATGTCCACCGCCGTCTCTCCTTCAATCCAGCGCCGCGGCATCGGCGATGGCCGCCGAAAAGGCCTGCAGCCAGCGTGCGCCCGTTGCCCCGTCGATGACGCGGTGGTCGCAGGTCAGCGTGACCGTCATCATCGGTGCCACCTGCGGCACGCCGGCGACCGCCACCACTCGCGGTTCGACGGCGCCGACCGACAGGATCGCCGCCTGGGGCGGGTTGAGGATCGAGCCGAAGCTGCTGATGCCGAACATGCCGAGGTTGGAAACGCAAAAGCTGCCGCCGTTATACTCGTCGGGTTTCAGCCGCTTGCGGCCGGCGCGATCGGCAAGGTCGCGTACGCCGGCGCCGATCGCCGCCAGGTCGAGCGTTTCGACGCTGCGCAGGATCGGCGTCACCAGCCCGGCCTCGAGCGCGACGGCGATGGCGATGTCGGCGTGATGGTGACGAACGATGCCGTGCGCCGTGAAGCTGGCGTTGACCGCCGGCACCGCGACCAGCGCCCGGGCGGCGGCGGCGATGACATAGTCGTTGATCGATACCTTCGCCCCGCCGCGCGCATTATAAGCCGCGCGCGCATCGAGCAGCGGCTGCATTGCCACATGGACGGTCAGCGGAAAATGCGGGATGTCGCGGGCAGCATCGGTCAACCGGCGCGCGATCAGCTTGCCGATGCGATCCTGCGGGACAAGGTCGTACTGGCCGGGCGCGAGGCCGAGCAGCGCGAGTTCGTCGGCGATCTCGCCCGAAATTTCTGGTGATTGCATTGGGGCAGGATACACAACATTCTGCACACTGGATCAACTTCTTTATGGAGGCCCCATGCATTGGCGGATTGCCGCACGTCCCCGCGGTCGCGAACTGCGAATCGACGATTTCACCGCGCACCAGGACGAACCGCGCGAACCATTGCAGCCCGGCGAGGTCCGCCTCCGCACGCTGCTGCTGTCGTGCGATCCGGCGCAAAAGGGCTGGATGGAGAACGCCGGCGGCTATGCGGCACCGACCAACGTCGGCGACATCATGCCGGCCACCGGCATCGGCCAGGTCATCGAATCAGGCGTCGCCGGTCTGGTGCCGGGGGACTTCGTCGCGGGGCCGCTGGGCTGGCGCCACGAGGCCGTGGTCGCCGCGGCGCTGCTCGACAAACTGCCGCCCGATCGCGAGCGGCTGCCGATGCACCTGGGGGCGCTCGGCGGCAGCGGGCTGACCGCCTGGTTCGGCATGGCGACGGCGGCGCATCCGGACCCGGGCGACACGCTGGTCGTCACCGGCGCCGGCGGCGCGGTCGGCTCGGTCGCCGGCCAGATCGGCCGCATCGCCGGCTGCCGCGTCATCGGTATCGCCGGCGGCCCGGCCAAGTGCCGCTGGCTGACCGAGGAGCTCGGCTTTGCCGCGGCCATCGACTATAAATCGCAGGATCTGAAGGCGATGATCGCCGAACATGCCCCCGGCGGCATCGACATCCTGTGGGACAATGTCGGCGGCGACCAGCTCGATACGCTGCTCGGCCGGCTGGCGCTCGGCGCCCGCGTCGTGCTGTGCGGCGGCATCGCCCGCTACGAGCAACCCGGGCGCCCCGCCGGCCCGTCGAACTATTTCAACCTGGTGTTCCGGCGCGCGACGATGACCGGCATCTTGCTCACCGACCACAAGGCGGATTTTCCCCGCGCCCGGCAGCGACTCGCCGGCTTCGTCGACAGTGGCCAGATCCGCACGCGGGAGGACATCGCCGAGGGCCTCGAACAGGCGCCCGAGATCCTGATGCGGCTGTTCCGCGGCGAAAACATCGGCAAGCTGCTGATAAGGGTTGCCGACCCTGAATAGCCTGTCACACCGACCCGCATGATCGAAGTGAATTTCGTCGAGCACGACGGCCGCCGGCACCGTGTCCTGGCACGCGGTACCGTCACGCTGATGGAGGTCGCCGTCCGCCACGGCATGCCCGGCATCCTCGCCGAATGCGGCGGCTCCTGCGCCTGCGCCACCTGCCATGTCGTCATCGATCCGGCCTCGGCCGCGGCGGTGGGCGGGCCCAACGAGGTCGAGGACGTCATCCTCGACCTCGTCGACCGCCGTCCGGGGTCGCGGCTGTCGTGCCAGATCAAGCTGCGCGACGGCATGACCGGCATGGTCGTTCATCTACCCAACCCGAACGGTTAACGTGCCGCACCAGCGCCCCATTGATTGGATAGGGCCTGCACGCAGAAATTGACACGCTAAGCAGAAAGTGAAAAAACCACTCCAGAGGTGGTCCATGTCTGCATATGCGACACTACAACCCGGCGAGCATCGGTGCCCCGGCCCGAGCACGCGGGATATCATCCTGGCCGATGGCTGGGACGTGCCGGCGGCGCTGACCGCCGATGCCTATGATTTCCTCGGCGACGCCGACATCGCCTTCGATCGCTACATCTCGCCCGATTTCTTCGAGCGCGAAATGCGCTCGCTGTGGCCGAAAGTCTGGCAATGGGCCTGCCGCGAGGAGCATCTGCCCGCCGTAGGCGACTATATCACCTATGACGTCGGCCGCTATTCGATCCTCGTCACCCGCGTCTCGCCGACCGAGATCAAGGCCTATCACAACAGCTGCCTGCATCGCGGCACCCAGCTGAAGCCGTCCGAAAGCAGCGGCAGCGCCACCGAAATCCGCTGCCCCTTCCACGGCTGGAGCTGGCAGCTCGACGGATCGCTGAAGAACATCCCCTGCCGCTGGGACTTTCCCCATGTGCAGGACGCCGAAACCCGGCTGCCCGAGGTCAGGGTCGCGTTGTGGGGCGGCTTCGTCTTCATCAACATGGACCCGGATGCACCGCCGCTCGAACAGCAATTGGGCGTCCTCCCCGATCATTTCAGCGGCCGCTGGGACCTGTCGAAACGCCGGGTCAAGCTGCACCTGCAAAAGGAGCTGCCGACCAACTGGAAGGCCGCCACCGAGGCCTTTCTCGAGGCTTACCACGTCTATGAAACCCATTCGCAGGGGCTCGCCACCGCCGGCGACGCCAATGCCCAGTACGACATCTTCGACGATCATGTGACGCGCTTCGTCCACACCATCGGCTTTCCCAGCCCGCACTACACGACGCCGCAGACCCAGCAGGAAATCTTTGACAAGATGCGCGGCGGCGGCGGCGTCACCGTGCCGGAGGGCAAGACCGCGCGCTCGGTCGCCGCCGCCCTCGCCCGCGCCGATATCGGCACCGCCACGGGGGTCGACCTCGCCGAGTATTCCGACAGTGAGATGCTCGATTCGATCGAATATCACCTGTTTCCGAACATGTGCCTGTTCCCCGGCGTCTCGCTGCCGATGATCTACCGCTTCCGACCCATCGGCATGGATCCCGGCCGCACCATGTTCGACCTGATGTTCCTCGAACTCGTGCCCGACGGCACCCCGCTCGACTATGCCCCCGACCCGATTCCGGTGTCGGTCGAACAATCCTATGCCGATGCGCCGGGCATGAACCCGGGGCTCGGCGCGGTCTATGACCAGGATACCAACAATCTTGCCATGCAGTATCGCGGCTTCCAGGCTGCCTTCAAGCAGGGCGAAACGCTCGGAAACTACCAGGAGGCGCGCATCCGCCGCTTCCATACCACGCTCGACAGCTATCTGGCCCAGCCGTGACCGCCCCCGTGACCGTCATGAATCCCGCCGAAACCAGCACCAAACTCGACGAAATGCTGTCGTGGCACGCCATCTACAACCTGCTGTGCGACTATATGCGCGGCCAGGATCGGCTTGATCCCGCCCTGCACCGCTCGGTTTTCCATGACGATGCCACCACCGACTATGGCAGTTTCACCGGCACTGCCGATGAATTCGTTGCCTTTGCCCAGGGCGTGCTGACCCCGCACCTGTCGAACCACCACATGATCGGCCAGGTCCGCATCGATTTCGAAGGCGATACCGCCTTTGGCGAAGTCTATTTCCAGGCCTTCCACCGCACGCTTTCCGATGCCGGCGAGGCCGACCTGTGGGTTTCCGGCCGCTACGTCGACCGCTACGAGCGCCGCGACGGCCATTGGAAGATCGCCCACCGCAGCGAGCTGGTCGACTGGACCCGCCTCGAACCCGCCGGCGACGACGCGTTGAAGGCCATGAACTTCCCGCTCGGCCAGCGCGCGCCGCACGATCTCAGCTGCCGTCGTGACGAGATGCGCGTCCGATGACCGCCAACCTGCAGTGGATCGGCGACCGGATCGCCATCGCCGACGTCATGGCGCGCTATACCCGCGGCATCGATCGCTGCGATCTCGACGCCCTGTGCTCGGTCTGGTGGCCCGGCGCCACCGCGGACTATGGCGACGGCGACGTCGATGCGCTCGAATGGTCGGCCGCCACCGTCACCGCGCTCGCCGCGCTCAACCGCACCCAGCACTTCATCGGCAATCTGCTGGTCGACATCGACGGCGATACCGCCACCGCCGAATGCTATTGCCGGGCGTATCACGAGGCCGCCAGCCCCGATGGCGCCACCGCATTCGAGGTCGGCGGCCGCTATCTCGACCGGCTCGAACGCCGCGACGACCAATGGCGCATCGTCCACCGTCGCTATGTCATGGACTGGAACAGCAACGCCCCATCGACGGCGGAATGGGACGACGGCCTTTACGCCCGCCTGACCCGGCGCGGCACCCGCTACCCCGCCGATCCGCTCTACACCGGCAGCTGAGGACATCATCATGGCCACCCAATCCGCCATCGACACGCTGATCGACAAGCAGACGATCACCGAATTGATCTATCGCCTCGCCCGCAGCATCGATCGCTGCGACGCCGACCTGCTCGGATCGCTGTTCCACCCCGACGCCACCGACGACCATGGCAGCTTCGTCGGCACCGCCGCCGACTTCATCCCCTGGGTGATGGGCGTGCTCGGCACCATGGAACGCACCCAGCACGTCATCGGCAACATCCTGATAGATCTCGATGGCGACAGTGCCGCCAGCGAAACCTATTTCGTCGCCCATCACGTCATCGCCCGCGAGGATGGCGAGGTGCTGATGCTCGCCGCCGGCCGCTATCTCGACCGCTTCGAACGCCGCGACGGCCAGTGGAAATTCTCGCACCGCCACGCCGTCTACGACTGGAGCAGCACGGCGCCGGCCAGCGACATCTGGAACCGCGGCGAACCCGGCGCCACCGTCTTCGGTGCCCGCGGTACCGCCGACGCCTCCTATGCCAACCATCCCGCCCGGCGTCCCGCGCCGGTCCTGCAGCACGCGCACTGATCGGAGCAGACCATGGCCAGCACATTCGACGACGTTACCGCCGCGAACGACACCGCCCCCCAGGCCCGTGCCGACATGTCGAAGTTCCCCGACCCCAACTTCCGCAACACGCCGATCACGCCCGACCGCTATTTTTCCAAGGCCTTTGCCGACAAGGAATGGGACAAAATCTGGACAAAGACCTGGCAGATCGCCGGCGTCATCGCCCAGGTCGCCAAGAAAGGCGATTATCTGACCGCCGACCTGGGCACGGAGACCATCGTTTGCGTCCGCGGTGACGACGGCGTGGTCCGCGCCTTCTACAATGTCTGCCAGCATCGCGGCATGCCGGTGGTGATGGGCGAACAGGGCAACGCTCCGCGCCTCGTCTGCCCCTATCACGGCTGGGCCTATGACCTGAAAGGCACGCTGAAATCCGTCCCCGACGAGCCCGATTTCGTCCAGGGCAGCCCCTGCGGCAAGCTCAACCTCGTCGAAATCCGCTGCGAAGTCTGGGCCGGCTTCGTCTGGTTCAACATGGATACCGACTGCAAGCCGCTGCGGCAGTTCCTCGGGCCCATCGCCGACCAGATCGACACCTATCCGATGGACAAGATGGTGCGCACCCACTGGGTCACCATCGAGGCCGATTTCAACTGGAAGCTGATCCAGGACAATTTCAACGAGAGCTATCACGTCCCGTTCGTCCACCCGCAGACCAAGTACGTCATGGAATATTCGTACAATTTCTGCCAGTTCGACCTCTATCCCGAGGGTCATGCCCGCATGTTCATGCCCGGCGCCGGCCCCACCAAGATGCTGCGCGGCGGCGAGGACGAGACGCTGCGCATGATGGCCGAGGAACTGAAGTTCTGGGGACTCGACCCCGACGACTATCGCGGCGGCAAGACCGGCGAGATCCGCGCCGCCCTGCAAAAGGCCAAGCGCGAGAAAGGCGCCGAAAAGGGCTTCGATTTCTCGACCTATCACGACGACCAGCTCACCGATCACTGGCATTTCACCATCTTCCCGAACCTGTCGTTCAGCCTGAAGCCCGACGGCAACATCTGGCTGCGCGCCCGGCCGCACGAAACCGACCCCGAAAAATGCTATTTCGACATGTGGTACATGACGTTGTTCCCCGAAGGGACCGACCGCTATTACTCGCAGAGCATGGCCGAATGGGTCGATGTCTCGGTGCCGGCGCCGCACGTCGTCGGCAAGGTCAACGAAGTTTCGATGGGCCCCGGCATCGACCAGGACGTGTCGATCTGGGGCGCCCAGCAACGCGGCCTGCACTCGCGCGGCTATAAACGCGACTATCTCGCCTGGCAGGAACGCCGGGTCCGCTATTTCCACGAGAACATCGAACGCTGGATCGCCGCCGACTGACGACCCCGGCGGCGTTCCGGCGCGCCGCCAGCCAAGCCAAGACCACAACCGGCGCAAAGCCGGAACGACGCCGCATGTCGCGGCAGCGCGGGAATACCCGCGTCACCATGGGGAGACGACCATGCTTCTGCTTGAAATGCGCCGGAAACACATCGCCATCGGCCTGATTGCGTCCTCCTGGTCGGCCATCGCCGCCGCCCAGACGGCCCCGCCGGCGCCGCCGGCTCCGGCCACGACCTCGGCCCCGGCCGTCACCGCCGACGCCAGCGCCGAGACCGACCCCGAGGGCATCTCCGAAATCGTCGTCACCGCCCGCCGCCGCGCCGAACGCCTGCAGGATGTGCCGCTGGCGGTCAGCGCCTTCGACCAGCGCGTGCTGGGGGAAAAGGCCGCGACCAACCTCATCGCGCTGTCGAATTCGGTGCCGAACATCCGGCTGGAGCCCGTCGGGCTGTTCCTGTCGGCATCCGCCTTCGCCATCCGCGGCATCGGCCAGGCCGGCGTCGAGTCCCACGACGACCCGCGCGTCGCGCTCTACATCGACGGCGCCTATCAATCCCGCAACGCCGTCGGCCTCGGCGACATGTTCGACGTCGAGCAGGTCGAGATCCTGCGCGGCCCGCAGGGCGCCTTGTACGGCCGCAACGCCTTTGCCGGCGCCATCTCGATCCGCTCGCGCCGCCCCGGCGACGAGTTTTCCGCCAATGGCGAGATCACCGTCGGCAACTACGGCCGCCGCGACTTCAGCGCCGGGGTCGATATCCCGCTGCTGCCCGGCATCCTGGTGGCACGCGTCACCGCCATGCACCGCGGTTTCGAAGGCTTTTCCACCATCGGCAACCCATCCCCGTCGATCAGCATCAGCGACCAGGCGGCGCTTGTCGGCCGCCAGCTCGGCCCGGTCATCGGCCAGTCGATCGGCGGCGAGAGCAAGAACGCCTATCGCGGCATCCTGAAGTTCACGCCGACCGACACCGTCGAGGCGAATTTCATCGTCAGCCGCACCGAAGCCCGCAACGACGGCTCCCCGACGATCAACCAGCGCCTGCCCAACAGCGTCTTCGGTGCGCTCGGCTTCCCCGGCCGCGACCCGTTCGGCGACCACAGCCTTGGCATCGGGGGTGACGGCACCGACCCGTTCCTGACCGGTTCCAGCTATGGCAACCGCTATGACATCGACGATTGGGACCTGCTCGCCGACCTGACGGTGCAGGTCGGCGGCGGCACCTGGTTCACGGTCGTCGACTACAAGACCCAGGCATCCACCATCCTGACCGACACCGATGGCGAGCTGGTCGACCTGTTCTCGTCCGACCGGCTGGAAAAATACCACAGCCTGCAGGCCGAGACGCGCTACCAGCACGACTTCCTCGACGACCGGCTGCAGGTCACCGCCGGGCTGTTCTGGCTCAAGGACCAGTTCGACCTGTACCAGCGCCTGCAACTGGGCTTCGGCAACCCGGGCGATCCTGCCGCCACGCCGCCGCTGGCGCCGGTGCCGCTGTTCCAGTTCCCGATCGACGGCCGCTCCGCCAACAACAACCTGCAGTTCAACGGCCAGCGGCGCCACACGATTTCGCCGTTCGCGCAGGTCAATTACAAGCTCACCGACACGGTCCGGCTCACTGCGGCGCTGCGTTACTCCTATGAAAAGAAGCGCGCCTACAACTTCCCGCTGCAACAGATCGTCGGCCCGCCGGGCAACGCCGGCATCGCCAAGGACTTCGATACCGTCAACGCCAGCGTCACCTTCCGCAACAGCTGCGGCGAAGCGATGACATCATCGAAGAACTGGTCCCCAAGCCTCGGCATCGACTACAAGCCCAATGACGACATCATGGTCTATGCCCAGTGGCAGCGGGCCTTCAAATCGGGCGGACTCAATGTCAACGCCCAGAGCTGCGCCACCTTCCAGACGCCCTACAACGACGAACAGGTCGACAACTTCGAGGTCGGCTTCAAGGGCGAATTGTTCGACAAGCGCCTGCGCCTCAACCTCACGGCCTTCTGGGCGGAATACAAGGACCTCCAGCAGAGCGTCATCCGGGTAAATCCGTTCAACAGCGCCTCGGCGGAAACCTATACGTCGAACGCCGCCGGCGCCCGCATCCGCGGTGTCGAGGCCGAATTCACCCTGATTCCGGCCGACGGCTTCAACATCTATGGCAACGCCGGCTATCTCGATGCCAGGTACAAGGAGTTCTGCGCCGATCTCGACGGCCCCGGCGCCTTTGTCGGCACCCCTGTGTCGACATGCGGCGGCATCGCCCAGATCGTTTCGCCGGGCCTGGCGCTGATCGCCACCGACAATTCGAACCTGAAACTGACCCGCGCCCCCAGGTTCAGCGGGCAATTGGGCGCGCGCTATACCCATGTGATGGGCAGCGGCTCGCTGAGTCTGGACACCAGCGTCAACCATACCTCGACGCTGGAAACCCAGGTCCAGAACAACCCGTTCACCGATCGCAAGCCGCTGACCATGGTCGATGCGTCGGTGACCTGGACCGACGCCCGCGACCGCTTCAAGATCATCGCCTGGGGCCGCAACCTCAACGACGACGTCGGCCGGCTTGCCGCCACCTATGTCGCGCCGCTGTTCATCTTTGCCTATCCGACCCCGCCGCGCACCTTCGGCGCCACGGTCAGCTTCAAATATTAGCAGCTTCCCCGGGGCGGACCGACCAGATCCACCCCCGACTGTCATCCCGGCACCCGCCGGGATGACATTTTTTTGGGCTGAATACCGCCGCTATTCGGCCGGGGCGGCCGCTCGCCGCGACCGCAGCCGTGTCACCGCGATGACCAGCGCCAGCGCCAGCGCCCCACCCAGCGCCGCAAAGGCCAGCCGGAAATCACCGGCGGCCACGGTGCCGTCGCCGCGATCGATGAGCATCATGCCGATCGACGCCCCCATCGCCGTGCCGAGTTGCTGGCAGACGAACAGCAATGCCGTGCCGACACCCTGCTCGGCGGGCTGCAACGCGCCCGTGGCGGCCCCCATCAGCGCGATATAGGCGCTGACACTGGCCAGCCCGCAGATGACGAGACCGGGCGCGACGCTCAGCCAATAGCCCTGCCCCGCCATGCCGGCGAGCACCATCAGCCCCGTAAGGTTGACTAGTGCCGCCCCGATGACGATTTCCCCGGTGCTGAACCGCCCCAGCAGGCGCGGCGCAACATTGCCGGCGATGATCACCGCCGCGGCATAGGGCATCGTCCCCAGCCCCGCCCGCGCCGGCGGCAGGCCGAGCACGCGCTGCATATAGACCTGGATCAGCACCATCAGCCCGCCGACGCCAACCATGAACAACAGGCTGATCGCCGCCGCCGGCATGAAACCCGGGCGGTGGAACAGCGCCGGCGGCATCAGCGGCGCCGGCACGCGGCGCTCGATAAGGGCAAAGGCCCCGAACATCACCACCGCGCCGGCCATCAGCGCCAGCGTGCGCGGCGCCAGCAGGCCCAGCGCGCCCAGCGACGAGATGCTCGTCACCAGCATGACGATGGCCAGCGTGATGGTCGCCGCGCCGCCATAGTCGATCGCCTGCGGCGCCGGCCGGACGTGGCGCGGCAGGTATCGCCAGGCCAGCCACAGCGCCACCGCGATCAGCGGCAGGTTGATGAAGAACACCCCGCGCCAGCCCAGCGCCGACACGATGCCACCCCCCAGCAGCAACCCCAGGATCAGCGACACGCCCTGGGTGATTCCGAACACCCCCAGCGCCTTGTGCCGCAACGGGCCTTCGTCGATGAACGCCGGGATCAGCGCGAACGCCGCCGGCGACACCAGCGCCACCGCCGCGCCCTGCACGCCGCGCGCTGCCAGCAGCCACCAGATGCTCGGCGCCAGCCCCGCCACCGCCGATGCCGTGCCGAACACCGCCAGACCGATGATCAGGGTGTTGCGGTGGCCGAAGCGATCGACCAGCCGGCCACCGACCAGCAACAGCCCGGCCACCGCCAGCGAACTGGCGACGATGACCCATGACAGCAGCGACGGCGCCACGCCCAAGTCGCGGCCGATCGATGGCAAGGCGATGCTGACGATCGAAAAATCGGTCGTCAGCACAACCTTGGAAAGCGCCATCAGCGTGACGACGGGCACGAAGGCCGGTCGCAGTCCGGGGCTGGCCATCGTTCGGCCTCCTAAAGGGCAGCCGGGGGCTGCCGGTACGCTAGAACTGCACGCGCTTGGTGTAGCCGCCGTCGATGATCACGTTGGTGCCGGTCGTGTACGAAGACGCCGGACTCGACAGGAACACCACCGTGCGGGCGACTTCCTCGGCATTGCCGAACCGCCCCATGGCCATCTGCTTCTCGGTGCCCGTGTAGAAATCGGGCATGGCCTCCTTGATCTTCGACCAGTTGCCGCCCGGGAACACGATTGGCCCCGGCGACACGACGTTGACGCGGATGCCCTTGGGTCCCCAGGCTTGGCTCAGCTGCTTGCCATAGGTGATCAGCGCGGCCTTCAGCGCGTTGAACGCCGCCGGCTGGATGAACGTCTCCACCGCCGCGGTGCTCGACATCAGGATCACCGATGGCGCCGAAGACTTTTCCAGCCAGGGTTGCAGCGCCGTGCAGCCATCGACGGCCCCGCGAATGTCATAGCGATAGGTCATGTCCCAGTCGCCGGTGCCGCCGGCACCCGACGAGCTGACGTTGTGGACGAAGATATCGACCCCGCCCAAGGCTTCGGCAGTCTTCTCCAGCCACTGCACATAGCCTTCCTCGGCCATGTCGAAGACATCGCCGATGACTTTGTTGCCGTGCTTTTCGAGCGCGGCCTTCGTTTCCGCCACCTGCTCAGCATTGCGCGAGAAGAACGCCACATCGGCGCCCTCTGCCGCGAACAGCTCCAGCGCGGCGCGGCCGAGGCCACGGCTGCCGCCGGTCAGAATGACCTTCTTGCCCGTCAGTTGCAGATCCATGTCAGTCTCCCAAGGTTAGATTGCGTATTGGAGCGCCCGATCGCGCCGACGTCAGCTGCGACCCCTGATAGGCTCGCTGCCATCCCAGTCCCGGTGCGCCGCGTGCATCATGGCAAAACCGGCACGCCCGGCCTCGCCGATCTGCAGATATTCGATGACCGTCCCCGGCCCGCCGCCGGTATCGACATAGATGACCGCGCCGGCGCCGCCGGGCAGATCACCCTCCTGCACCACCGTCGCGCCGGCAGCGGCCACCCGCGACCGCGCGTCGGCGATATTGTCGACGAGCACGCACATGTGCTGCAGGCCCTCATGGCCCGCCGCGCGCCATTCGGTGTACATCGACGGCGCGTCATTGTGTTGGCGAATCAGCTCGATCTGGATGTCGCCGAAGTAGCCGAGCGCCATCGAGAAATCGATTGCCGAGGGTGCCCCGCGGAATTGCACATTGTCGAGCTGCACATGCGGGATCTCGAAGAACGGCCCCGCCCCCAGCCGCAGCCAGTGCGCCAGCGCGGCGTCATAGTCCGCCGGGCAGTAGGACAGCTGCATGACCGGGCCCAAGGCGGCAAGGGTCGCGGCAGGGCTTGCGGCGGGGCTGCTCACTGCGCCGCCATCGCCGCCATGACGGCGGCGGTAATCTCGTGCTTCCAGGGGTTGCGGCGCAGCGTCAGCCCGCCGTTGACCTGCAGATTCTGCCCGGTCATGAAACACTGGTCCGACGAGAGGAACACGGCCGCCGCGGCGATATCCTCCGACGTGCCGATGCGCCCCAACGGATAGGCCGGCAGGAACGCCTCGTGCAGGCCGGGCGTGGCCATGCCCGCCGCCGTCATCGGGGTATCGGTCAGCCCCGGCGAGATCGAATTGGCGCGAATGCCCCGCTCCCCGAACTCGTTGGCGATGCAGCGCATGACATGGTCGGTGCCGGCCTTGGTGCCCATGTAGGCGGCATGGTCGTTGAGCATGATCGTTGCCGTCGCCGACGAGATCTGGATCAGCGAGCCGCCGTCCTTCATTGCCTCGATCATCGACTGGAAGAACAGGAACGGCCCCTTGAACTGCAGGTCGCTGATCTGCTGGATTTCCTCCGGCGTTGTCTCCAGGAACGGCTTCAGCAGCCCCCAGCCGGTGGCATTGATGGCGATGTCGACCCCGCCCATCTGTTCGCTCGCGAACGCCGCCAGCGCATCGGTCTGCGCCTTGTCGGTGATGTCGCAGGTCTTGGCAAAGGCCTTGCCGGAGTGGGCCGCGACGAAGCTGTCGAGAAACTCCGCCTTGCGGCCCGACACGACGACGCGCGCACCCTCGGCGACCAGCCGGTCGGCGATGACCTGACCCATGTTGTTGTTGCCGGCGGCTCCGATGACCACCGCGCGCTTGCCATCCAGTTGCATTTCACTCTCCCAAGCTGTTGTTCTTATCCGGCGCCATGCCTAGCCCCCGATGGTGCGGTCCGACGGCCAATAGGGCTTGCGCAATTCGCGCTTGTTGACCTTGCCCATGGCGTTGCGGCCGATGTCGGCGACGATGTCGTACGACCGCGGCGCCTTGTAGCCGGCCATGCGCTCGCGGGCGTAGCGGGCGATGGCGGCGGCATCGGGGGCCGTGCCGGGCTTCGCCACGACCAGCGCCTTCACCGCCTCGCCCATTTCGGTATCGGGTACGCCGATGACGGCGACATCCTCGATATCGGGATGGCCGATCAGCACCTGTTCAATCTCCGCCGGGTAGATGTTGACGCCGCCCGACACGATCATGTCCGACACCCGGTCGGTGATGAAGACATAGCCGTCGGCGTCGACGTAACCGACCTCGCCCAGGGTGAAGACTCCCGGTTCGATATGCGCCGCCGCGGTCTTTTCGGGGTCGTTGTGATAGACGATGCCGCGGCCGGTCGGGTCGCGGAAATACAATTGCCCGATCTCGCCCGCCCCGCGACGGCCGCCGTCCTCGCCGATCACCACCATTTCGAACGGTGGCACCGCCTTGCCCACCGACCCCGGCTTGGCCAGCCATTCGACCGAATTGATCATGTTGGTGGTGCCGGCCTCGGTGGCGCCATAGGCCTCGGTCAGCACTGGCCCCCACCAATCGATCATCGCCCGCTTGGCCTCCATCGGGCAGGCCGCGCCGGTGTGGGACACGAGCCTCAGGCTCGACATGTCATAGCGGGCGCGAACCTCCGCCGGCAGCGCCAGCAGCCGCTGAAAATGCGTCGGTACCATCACCGATGTCGCGACTTTCCAGCGGTCGATGGCGACCAGGATGGCCTCGGCATCGAATTTCGGGATGACGACCAGCGGCCGCCCGCCGGCGAGTTGACGCACCGAGCCCAGCGGCCCGGTATGGTACAGCGGCCCGACGAGGATCGCCGGCCCCGGCACACCCGCCGCCACGGCGCCCTGGAGCGCCTCCAGCAGCGCACCGACGCTGCCGACTCGCGGAAACATGTTGGGCGGCGTCTCTGCGCCCTTCGGCCGGCCGGTGGTGCCCGAGGTGTAATGGAGGTGCGGCCGCGCCGGCATGTCGGTCGGCGGCGGCGCGGTCCTCGCCGCGGCCAACCAATCCTCCCAGGATTCGACCCCGGCAACACCCTCGCAGCGCCAGCCGATGACGCGCTTCAGCCCGGCAATTTCCGCGGCTTTCACGCCCGTGGCGGCCGTCTCCGGCCCGACGAACAGGATGCCGGCGCCGCTGTCCGTCAGGATATAGGCCAGTTCCTCGGCGGTCAGGTGGAAGTTGACCGGCACACTGGCAATGCCGGCGTGGAGGGCACAGAGATAGGCCAGCACGGTCTCGACGGCATTCTGGGCGAACACCGCCACCCGCGCCCCCGGCTGCGCCGCCAGCAGCGCATTGGTGCCGCGCACGACTACCGCATCGAGATCGGGCCAGTCGAGCTGCTGGCGATCGTCGACCAGTGCAAAGGAGGGCGTTTCGGTCATGTCCGGTGTTGCCAGCTTTCCGCCATGGTCAGCGCGCTGCGGAAATGCGGCAGGCTGAGCCACACGCACAGCGCGCCGATGGGATAATTGACCGCCGCCATCAGCGCGAGGGTCGCGCCGAGCGATTCCCCGCCGAACACCTGGTCGCTGACCAACCCGCCGAGCAGCGGCCCGAGCGCGTAGCTGAGGAAGTTCACGACGACGAGGTAGAAGGCGATGATGCGCCCGCGCAGCTCGTTGGGCACGATGAACTGCAGCGCCGCGGTGCCCAGCCCCGTCGGCCAACCCATGAAGAAGGTGGCGACCGCGAACAGCGCCATCGCCGGCCAATAGCCATCGACCAGCGGCGCCGCGATGCCGACCGGAATCAGCAGCAAGGACGCCGCCAGCACCAGCTGCAGCGTCGCCTCGCGCCGCCCGGACCGCATCATCCGCGCCGACAACAGTCCTGCGACGACGCTGCCGGTGGTGCCGAACACCAGCGCGATGATGCCATAGGTGACGCCGACCTGCGCCCGCGTCGCGCCATGTTCGCGGATGAAGAACTCGACCAGCCAGTAGAACACCGCCCAGCCCTGCATCGCCAGCGCCGTATAGGCGATGAAATGCAGCGTCAGGAACCGGCGGCGGCCGGCGAAAAAGCGCATCATGCCGCGAAAATCGATGGCCGGCGCATCGATGGCAGCAACGCCGCGCCGCACCGGCTCGCGGATCGTCGTCATCAGCAGCGCGAACAGCACGCCGGGCAGCCCGACGATGATGAACATCGCCTGCCACGACCGCACCTGCCCAAGCAGCGGCAGCACGACGGCCGGCATCGCCTCCAGCTGCTGGACGACGCTGCCGCCGAGGATATTCGCCAAGCCTACGCCGATGAACGGCGCCGCCGAAAAGATGCCGAGCGCCAGCGGCAGCCGCGCCCGGTCGAAGGTGTCCGACATCATCGAGACCGCGGCGGGTGTCAGCGTCGCCTCGCCGATGCCGACGCACATGCGGGCAAAGAACAGCTCGTTGTAGCGCCCGGCCAGTCCGCAGGCGACCGTCGCCACGCTCCAGAACAGAACACCGCAGGCGATGATCCGCCGCCGCGACCCCTTGTCGGCCAGATGCGCCATCGGCAGCGTCAGCAGCGTGTAGAACAGCGTGAACGCCAGCCCGCCGAGCAGCCCCATCATCGTGTCGCTGACGCCGAGATCGCGCTTCACCGGCCCGATCATCAGCGCGAGGATCTGCCGATCGACGATCGACAGGGTGGCGAGCGCGGTCAGGAAGCCGGCGACGTACCAGGTATAAGCGCTGCCACGCACGCCCGCGGTCGGCACGGCAACACCTGGCAGGACGTCGCCACTGGCCACGCCCTCAGCCCGCGTCCGCGTTGGTGGCGGCCATCGCCTTGATGCTCACCCGCCCGCTGTCGACCAGGCTGTTCTGGGCGTGGGCAAAATGGTGCATGTGGAACACCGCATCCATCGCGCTGCGCTTGCCGGCCAGGTCCTCGACATGGTTGACCGCCTGCTTGGTCAGCGCCAGCGCCAGCCGCGGCCGTTCGGCAATGCGCAGCGCCATCGCACGCACCTCCGCCTCCAACGCGTCGCGCGGCACCACCAAATTGACCATGCCGAGGTCATGGGCCCGCTGCGCCGCCATGCGGTTGCCGAGCATCAGCATTTCCTTGGCGACGCGCGGCGGCAGTTCATAGGCATGGGCGAAGTATTCGACCCCGGGGATGCCCATCATCACCACCGGATCCTGGAAAAACGCGTCGTCGCTGGCAACGATCAGGTCGCAGACCCAGGCCAGCATGAGCCCGCCGGCGATGCACGCCCCCTGCACCATCGCGATCGTCGGCTTCGGCAGGTCACGCCAGCGCCGGCAAAGGCCGAGGTAGATCTCCTGCTCGCGCGCATAGTTGTACTCGGCGCCGGGCTTATTGGTGTGGTCATACCAGAGCGTCCGGCGCTCGCCGCCGACATGATGATCCTGCCCCGGCGTGCCGATATCGTGCCCAGCCGAAAAGTTCTTGCCGGCGCCGCCGAAGACAATGACCTTGATGGCATCGTCGGCGGCGGCGCGGGATAGCGCGGCATCGATGGCATAGGTCATCTGGCCGTTCTGGGCGTTGTGATAGCGCGGCCGGTTCATGGTGATCCATGCCACCGGACCCTCGGCGCGGTACGAAACAGGCGCGTCGGTTTCATATTCGACCGGTGCAAGCTTGGGCGTGACCAGGCTATCCATGGCGTCCTCGCTTCAGGGTAAAGGCCGCCACCCGGCGACGCCCGCTCAGGACGCCGCCGCCGCCATGCTGCGCGCCATGTAGCGGTCGATCATCTGGTGCATCAGCCGGATGCGCATTTCGGCATAGCGACCAAAGTTGAGCACGCCGATCTCCGATGCCTTCATGCCGCTCTGCACATGCGGCAGGTTGGCCATGTCCTGCTCGAAAACCGCGGCCAGACCCACCGACATGCCGGCATGCGGGCCCATTTCGAGGACGCTCTCCTCCAGACCGATCTCGAACACGGGTGCCGGCTTGGGCCGGGCGGCGCCCTTGGGCACGCGCTTCAGCAGGTAGATGTCCATGATCGAGGTGTCATGGTCGTTGCCGTTCGGCCGCCAGCGATAGAACAGCTTAGGCATGTAGCCGGCCCAGAAGCTCATGTTCGGGAATACATTGTACAGCAGCGCGTCGACCATCTCGGCATCGGATGCGGCCGAATAGTCATGGCCGTCCTCATCGCCGATCGTCTTGCGCGACATGTCGGCGACAAAGGCGCGGGCGCTGACGCCATCGGGGATCTGGATATCATCGGCCGGACCCTCCACGGCAGCGCGCGACCGCGAGCCGACGCCCATCATCGCCTGCATGATTTCCTGCTGGGTATATTCGCGGGTCACATAGGGGCTCGGCACCATCTGCGCCGTGAACTGCCGCGTCACATGATCCGACAGCACGTCATACTGGCTGTTCACATCGGCGAGATAGGGCAGCAGTTGCGGATGCGTGGTCAGCGCATGGTGGCTCTCCATGAACGCCTCGGCCGCCGCCTTCCAGTTGCACGGCACCAGCTTCTGGACATGGAAATCAATGTAGCAATTCTCGAGGTCATAGCGCTCGAAATGCTCCTGCAGCGGGTTGAGCACACTCGCCAGCGGCGGCGCCGAGCGGTCGAAGTTGATGAAGACGAAGCCGCCCCAAGTATCGACCAGCGCTTCGGGCAGCGACACGTCCTTGCCCTCCCATTGCGGGAAATCCCAGGCGATCGGATTGTCCTTGAAACTGCCGTCGGTGTTCCAGGCGATGCCGTGATAGGGGCAGCGGAACTCGTTCTTGCAGCCCGGCAGCGTCGCCAGCTTGCGGGCGCGGTGCAGGCAGCTGTTGTGAAAGGCGCGGATGCCGCCATCGGCCTGGCGGGTCACCAGAAGCGACTTGCCGGCGACCTCATAGATGCTGACGTCGCCGGGATTGGGGATTTCCTCCTCGCGGCAGGCCATTTGCCAGATATGCGGCCAAAGATGCTTTTCCTCTGCCCGCGCAAACGCCGGATCGATGTAGCGATCGATCTTGACGGGCTCCGTACCGATATCGGGCACCGGCCCCTCGCGCAGATGATCGGGTACCGGCCGGGTATCGCGCTCCAGTATCTCCTCATAGGTGTCGGCCGGATGCCGGTCGGGACGGAAGGTCTTGACGGCAATGTTCATTTTGGGTCTCCGGAGAGCGGCGCTAGGCCTTGCGTCCGTAAAAATAACACATTCTGCAATCTTGCCAAGGCTGCGCGGTTCAACCCGTCGCATCCGCGGCCGAATTCGTCACCCCGCCGGCGGTCGCGGCGCATTGCTGTTGCTCCAGTCCTGCCGTCTGGCCCAGGTCGCGACAGTCTCGAGCTCGATCGGAATGCGCTCCAGCATGGCGTCGGTGTCGACCTCGAAGGGCCGGGTCGGCGCGGTATTGTTGTATTCGTAGAAGGCCCCGATCGACGTTTCGATAGCGGCGCGTTCCGCAGGACCCATCTCGTCGCCATAGGCATAGGCCAGCCGCTTGCCGAACTCGGCCGGCGTGCAGGCGACATATTCGATCGACCGGCCCAGCGCCCCCGACAGCGCCTTGGCGACGTCGCCCGGCTGCAGCCGCTCGGGGCCACCGATGTTCATCCAGGCGCCTTCCATGTCGGGCCGGTCGAGCGAGTGGATCATGATCCGCGGCACGTCATCGAGGCTGATCCAGTTGGCCCACAGATCAGGCCGGTGCGCATAGATGAACTTGCCCTCGTTGACGATCGACGGGCGTGCCCAGTTGGTCAGCATGTTGTCCATGAACAGCACCGAGCCAAACACCGTGCCGCCGACGCCGGAGCGCCACAGTTCGTTGATGCCGGCGGTGTTGCCGGCATAGGTATGGGGGTCGCCCGGCCGGTCGGGGATCCAGCTCGACGTGTTCCAGACGACGCGCTTGACGCCGGCCGCCTTGGCCGCGCGGCCGACGCTACGGACGAGCACGGCGCGATCCTGCCGGGCCCGTAGCGGATGGGTGTGGAACACGGCGTCGGCGCCTTCAAAGGCGCGCACCAGCGACGCCTCGTAGTACAGGTCGGCGGCCACGACCTCGACATTCTCGGGCGGTTCCTGGCCATAAAACGGATCGGGGCTGCGCGACAGGGCGCGGACATTGAAACCGGCAGCCGAGGCCTGACGCACCTGGGCGCCGCCCTGGCGACCGCTGGCGCCGATGACGGCGATGGTTCTCGTTGGCGTACTCGTCGGCATGGCAAACTCTCCTTGCGACAGGGTCAGCGTCCCTCGGGCACCCAGGGCGCGCGGACGCCGAAGACCAGCGTCTCGCGCTCGATGCTATCCGCCAGCACCTTGGCGATGTCGTCGAACCTCGGGTCGGCGCGCAGCGCGGCGACCCCCGTCATGTAATGGTTCATGTCGTCGACAAGCCACAGGTCGATGGCGGTGTGCAGCCGGCCACTGATCTGCGAAACCGCGGTCACCAGCGTCCAGCCGGCCGCTTCCACGATGCTCACCAGGTCGATCATAACCGCGTTGAAGCGGGTCATGTCGCCGGGCTTCAGCTCCAGCGTCGACTGTATGTAGATGGCCATTTCGCCCGCCCTCTCAATCGCCGACGCGCAGCAGCTGCTTGCCGGTGTTGGCGCCTTCGAACAGCCGCATCAGCGTGCGCGGCGCATTTTCGAGGCCCGTCTGCACGTCCTCGCGGGACTGGAGGCGGCCGTCGGCCAGCCAGCCCTGCAGTCGCTGACGGGCACGATCATAATCGGCCTCGTAATCGTTGAGGATGAAGCCCTCCATCGTCGCGCGGCGGAAGACCAGGTTGAAATAATTGGACGGGCCGACCGGCATGCCGCCGGTTTTCGATCGCGAGATGCCGCCGCAGATCACCACCCGTGCCTTCAGCGCCAACCGGCCGAGCAGGGTGTCGAGCATGGTGCCACCGACATTGTCCCACAGCACGTCGATGCCGTCGGGCACCAGCTCGCGCAAGGCATCGGTCATCGGCCCGGCCTTGTAGTCAATCGCGCCATCGAAGCCGAGTTCTTGCGTCAGCATCCGGCACTTGTCGGGCCCGCCGGCGATGCCGATGACCCGGCAACCACCGATCTTGCCGATCTGGCCGACGACCGAACCGACTGCGCCGGCAGCGCCGGTGATGACCAGCGTGTCGCCAGGAAACGGCTTGCCGACCCGCTCCAGCCCGCAGAACGCCGTCAGCCCGGTGGTGCCCAGGACGCCGAGATGCGCCGAAAGCTGGCTATCGTTTTCCAGGGTACGCAATTGTCCCGCCGGCAGCGTCGCGAAATCCTGCCAGCCCAAGGGTCCGATGACCGTCGCGCCCATGGCCAGGCCGCTGTCGCCCGGGTCGATGATCGAGCCGATACCGCTGCCGCGCATCACGTCGCCGATCGACGTTGGCGCCACATAGCCGCCGATGTTCTCCATCCAGCCCTTCAGCGCCGGATCGAAGCCGAGCAGGTCGACCTTGACGACGACTTCGCCCGTTGCCGGCGGCCGGATGGGGCCTTCGACAAGCGCGAAATCGCTCTCGACAACGTCGCGCCCGACGGGCCTGGCGGCGATGGTCCATTGGCGATTGCTGTTTCTCATGGGTTGATTGGTGCCTCCCCCCGCCCAATTATGCAACCCTGTGCAATTAGGCTATTCCGTCAGGCTATCAAATCGACAAGGTGGCCCCGAAATCATGATCGGCCGATACCACGTGGGGCGCTGCACGACCGCGGCGCAATGCCCTTTACAGGCGGGAGCAGCGATATGCCGCTGACCAACCCCATAGCGCTGGCGTCGGGCGTCCTGCCCGAATTCACCCCGCAAGTGACCGCGCGCGCCGCGGTCTCTGCCGGCTATGATGCGGTCGGTCTCTGGGTCGAACCCGGCGAATGGACGCCGGCGACAACCGCCGAAGTTCGCGCCATCCTCGCTGATTCGGCACTGCCGGTACTCGATGTGGAGGTTGTCTGGCTGCAGCCGGGGCCATTGGATGAGCGCCACCTCGGCATCATCGATGTCGGCCGCGCGGTCGGCGCCGCCAATGTCCTCGTCGTCAGCTCCGATCCCGACGACGCCGGCACGGCTGCCAAGCTCGCCGCACTGTGCGCCCATGCCGGCAGCGATATCCGCATCGCGCTGGAGTTCGGCATCTTCACCGCCGTTAAGACCATCGGCCAGGCCGCCGCCATCCTGGCGCAGGTCGATCACCCGGCCGCGGCGCTGCTTGTCGACCCCATCCACCTGGCACGATCGGGCGGTACGCCCGGCGACGTCGCTGCCCTGCCTCGCCAGCTGCTCGCGTATGCGCAATTCTGCGACGCCGGGCCGCTGGCCTATGACCTGGCCGACGCCAAGGCGGTAATCACCGAAGCCATCGACGGCCGGCTGCTGCCCGGCGAGGGCATCCTGCCACTCGGTGCCTTGCTCTCGGCGCTGCCCGCCGCCCTGCCGCTCAGCATCGAGCTGCGATCGAAGGCGCTGCGCGACGGCTATCCCGACCCCAACGACCGCGCCGCCGCGCTGGCTCGCGCCACCCGCGGCTTCCTCGCCCGCCAGACCGGAGCCGCCGCATGACCCGTCAATCCTGCGACGTGCTGATCATCGGCGCCGGCGCCTCGGGGGCGCTCGCCGCGCGCTATTTCGCCGGCGCCGGCATGTCGGTCACCTGCCTCGAACAGGGCGATTGGGTGCGCCCGGGCGATTATCCGGGTGCCAAACCCGATTGGGAACTGCAGCGCCGCCAGCGCTGGCATTTCAGCCCCAATGTCCGCCAGCTCGAGGCCGACTATCCGCTCGAGGTCAGCGATGCGGAGGTCTATCCAGTGATGTTCAACGGCGTCGGCGGCTCGACGATCGTCTGGGGCGCGCAATGGCACCGGATGAAACCGTCGGATTTTCGCGTCCGCACGCTGGACGGCGTCGCCGCCGACTGGCCGATCGATTACGAAACGCTGGCGCCCTATTACGACCGCGTCGACCATGATGTCGGCGTCTCCGGGCTCGCCGGCGATCCGGCCTACCCCGAGCAGCCGGCTTACCCGCTGCCGCCGTTGCCGATCGGCGTCGCCGGCATGCGCATGGCCAGGGCGATGAACCAGCTCGGTTGGCACTGGTGGCCGGGCAGCAACGCCATTCCGTCAAAGGCCTATGGCAATCTCAATCCGTGCGCCCGGCTCGGCACCTGTGTCGGCGGTTGCTCCGAAGGCGCCAAGGCCTCGGTCGATCTCGTCTACTGGCCGGCGGCGCTGAAGGACGGCGCGCGGCTGATCACCGGCGCCCGGGTCAGCGAGGTGCTGGTCAGCGACAACGGCCTTGCCACTGGTGCACGCTACATCGATCGCGGTGGCGAAAGCCACGTCGTCGATGCCGCCATTGTCGTGATGTGTGCCAATGGCATCGGCACCGCGCGACTGCTGCTGCAATCGACATCGAAGCGCTTTCCCGATGGCCTCGCCAATCGCTCCGGCCTCGTCGGTCGCGGGCTGATGCTGCATCCGCTGTCGGCGGTGATCGGCGTGTTCCCGGACTCGGTCGAAGGCTGGCTCGGCCCCGCCGGCCACATGATCCAGAGCATGGAATTCTATGAAACCGACGCATCGCGCGGCCATGTTCGCGGCGGCAAATGGAGCCTGATGCCGACCGGTGGGCCGATGGGCGCCCACCCCGGCCTCGCCGGCGCGCCGTTCGAAGCCGGCTGGGGTGCCGCCGGCCACGCCGCAGTGGCGGCGACGCTGGGCAAATCGGTGCTGTGGTCGATCATCAACGAAGATTTGCCTGACGACGACAATCGCATCGAACTCGATGGCGCCCTGACCGATTCGGATGGCCTCCCTTCCGTCAAGGTGACCTACCGCATCGGCCAGAACACCCATGACCAGGCGGCCTTCCAGATCGCCCGCGCCACCGAAAGCATGCAGGCGGCCGGTGCGGTGATGACGATCCCGGTTCCGGTCATCAAGGAAGCCGGCGGCCATCTGCTCGGCACGACGCGCATGGGCACAGATGCCGGCGCCTCGGTCGTCGACAGCCTCGGCCGCAGCCACGACGTGCCCAACCTTTACGTCTTCGACGGCGGCAGCTTCGTCACCTCGAGCGGGGTCAACCCGACGGCGACGATCCTCGCCAACGCCCTGCGCTGTACCGAGGCTGTCATCGCGGCGCGCCGCGACCAGCGGGTGGCGGCATGACCGACGCCGAAATCGCCGTCGCCTTTGCCGCCCTCGCGGCCCGGCTGATCCCGGCGACCGACACCATGCCCGGGATTGGCGATGTCGCCGACCTGGAACAGGGCCTCGCCACCGTGCTCAACAGCCGGCCAGACCTGCGCGGCGACATCATGCGCGGCCTGGGGGTCGCCCATCGCGACGGCGCCGATGCGGCGATCGCGGCGTTGCAGGCCGGCGACCGCGAGGCCTGGGCGGCCCTCGGGCTGGCGGTCGCGTCGATCTATTACGGGGCACCGCGCGTGCAGGACATCCTCGGCTATCGTGGGCCGGAGCGGCGGACCTATGACGCCGACGCGACGCCGAATTATGTCACGAACGGGATGCTCGATATCGTCAAACAGCGCGGGCCGATCTGGCGACAGGCCTGATCTGGATCTGTCACCCCGGCGAAGGCCGGGGCCCATGAACCACCGGCTGTGGGCGTTGAGTGCTTTCGCGCCGAGGATTGTGGTTCATGGGCCCCGGCCTTCGCCGGGGTGACAGCAATAGAGTATCTCCGACAGGCTTACGCCTTCACCTGCAGCACCGTGTAACTGCGCGTCACGAACCGCCACTGGCCATCGGCATCGCGCCGCAGCTTGTCGTCATAACGCCCCGAAACCAGCATCTGGCTGCCGTCCGGCCGCTTCAACAGCTCGAGCATGTAGCAGCGCGCATCGGCCGTCTCGCCGCTGATAGCAACCGCACCATGATTGACGTACATGGCGGCCGCATCGAGCCCGCCCATCAGCTTCAGCCACAGCTCGCGGATCGCGGCGCGGCCGCTGGCGGCATTGTCGCCGACCTGCCACTCGGCATCTTCGGCCCAGCACTCCGCCCAGTCGTCGGCATCGCGCCGGAACACCGCATCGTTATAGCTCTCGATGCGCTCGCGGATGGCGATGCGGTCTTCGATCGGCCCCGAAAAACCCTTCATGACGCGCCGCTTGTGAAGAAGTCGGCGCGCGGCGTGCCCTTATCGTCGTAAACCTGCTCCGACACATCAAAGCGGTATTTCTTCACGCTCGAGGTCCTGAGGCCATATTTGCCCAGGTGATCGCGCATGCCCCAATAGCTGCTGTCGTTGAAGTGGCCCTCCAGCGCCGCCTGCGATTCCCATTCCTCAAAGACATAGACGCGGCCCGGGATCAGCGGGTCGAGCGTCCAGGCGTAATAGCGACAGCCGGGTTCGCGCAGCGATGCCTCGATGAACTCGCGCCCCTCGACGATGGCACGCTCGGCCTTGTCGGGTTCGAAATCGAGCGTGCCAGCAATGATGATCGTCACCAGATGTCTCCCAAGGCCTGGAAAGAGGCTACCGCAGCCCGGCACATTCTAAATCTATCATTCGTGCTAGATTGCTCGGTGCCCTCGCCCCTCGCACAACGAGAGAAAGGAGCTCGCGCCATGAATGATCGGCTCAAGGGTCGCCGCGCCGTCATCACCGGCGCCGGATCGGGTATCGGCCTCGCCACGGCGGCGCGGTTGCGCGCCGATGGCGCCACGGTGTGGACGGTCGATCGCGCCGGCGAGGTCGACCAGCAGATCGACGTCACCGCTCCCGGCGCGTCGGAGGCGATCATCGCGGCGGCCCGCGCCGGCCTCGGCGGCGTCGATACCGTGCTGCCCTTTGCCGGCATCGTCCGCCCGACTCCCCTGTCGCTCGATGACGATGCCGATTGGGACGCGACAATTGCCGTCAACCTGACAGCCGTCTGGCGGCTGGTGCGCGCCGCCCGCACCGACCTGCAGGCCGTGCCGAACGGCCGGGTCGTGCTGATCGCATCGGTCATGGCCAGCTTCGGCAGCCCCGATCTCGCTGCCTATGTCGCATCCAAGCACGGCGTCATCGGGCTGGCGCGCTCGCTGGCGGCGGTGCTGGGGCCCTATGGCACGACGGTGAACTGCATCCAGCCCGGCGCCATCGAAACCCCGATGACCGACGCGTTGTTTGCCCCCGGCCAGCCCGGCGGCGCCTTCTGGCGCGACAAATCCGCGCTGAAACGGCTGGGGAAAGCCGCCGATATCGCCGACGTGGCGGCGTTCCTGTGTTCCGACGATGCCCGTTTCATGAGTGGTCACGGCATATTCGTCGATGGCGCGTCGACGAACACGCCCTGACGCCGCCCCTCAGGCCGCCGCCCGCGCTGCCAGCGCGTCCAGCCGTGGGTCATTGGGCATGATCCAGTCGGCCCCGATCACCGGCGCCACGCGCAATTCCGGCGGTATGCGCTCGGGCCCGATCAAGGCATCGGCGGCCTGGTGCCAATGGTAGATGCGCGCTTCCTGATAGCTGAGCGGCACACCCTTGAAGCCGTATGATTCCTGCGACCGCTGGATCCAGCCGCCGAATTCGGTGTCCTCGCGCAGCACGGAGTTCAGATAGGTGATCGTGTCCGCCCAATAGGCCGGGCGGGGCCCCTCGCCCCAATCCGGACCGAACCACCAGACCTCCAGCTTCGATTTGTCTATGCCGTTCGGCCAGAAGTTCAGCACGAAATAGCCGGTCGGGCCGAGCGGCGACACCCAGTTCGGAAACAGATTGTACGATTGCGTACAGGTGTGCCCGATTTCGCCGACGCCGGCGATTTCCGGCCGCGCCGTGCCACCGACGGGGGCGGCGCGATAGTTCGACGCCGGCGGCGCCGACTCCCAACCCGGCGCGATCATCCGGCCATGGCCATGCGGGTAGAAGCTATTGACGTTGCGGCGATGATCGAGCCCGACCGCAACCGTCGTCGGGTGGATGTTGGGGACGTGATAGACCTCCATGTTGGCTTCCATGGCGATCTTCCAGTTGCAGTCGAGATCCCAGACATGATGGTCGACCAGCCGCGTTGCATCGAAGCGGAATTCGGCAAATTCATCGGCGATCACGCCCAGCCATTCGGCCAGCGGAACGGCATCCTCGTCGAAATTGACGAACACCAGCTTGCCGTGGCGTTCGCAGCGCACCCGCCGCAGCGACCGGCACGAAAAATCGAGATCGGCAAAGTCAGCGGCATCGCGGATCGACTGCAGCCGGCCTTCGTCGTCATAAACCCAGCCATGATATTTGCAGGTAAAGCGCGCCCGCCGCCCGGTCGCCTCGGTCACCACCGGCGCGCCGCGATGGCTGCAGGTGTTGTAGAAGGCGTTGATTTCGCCCGACCGGGCATGGACGAGAAAGATCGGCTGCCCTGCCATGTCCCAAAGCTTGAAGCTGCCCGGCCGCTGCAGCTCGTCGAGGTGCCCCGCCAGCAGCCAACTCCGCCGCCACAGTTGCTCCTTCTCCAGCGCGGCAAAGCGCGGGTCGGTGTAGCGACCACCGGGCAGGTCGGGCAGCGCCGGAAAATCCCGCGGCGGCGCCGTCCGCGCCGCCTCATATTCCATCAATCGGCGCAGGTCGGCGACCGCGCGCGCATCCATCACTCGGCGGCCTCGGCCCGTGGCAGGCCGAACATGCGGCCGAGTTGCTGGTCGTCGGCGGCAATGATGCGATCGACCCAGCCATGGAAAGCCTGGGCGCCGCCCTCGTTCCGCCCGAACAGCACATGATCCATCATGCCGGCATCGAGCGCCCGCTGCTGGCGCAACCCCGTCGCATAATCTTCGTCGCGCACCACCGTTTCGAGCATGTCGAACTGGGCATGGGCACCCTTGATCGTCTCCTCGTCCGTCGGCGCCTTTTCCATCAGGTAGATCTGCCGGGTCCAGGATTCGCCGACAACGTCGCCGGGCAACAGCTGCGAGATCATCACGCCGCGGCCACCGCCGTTGAAACTGGCGATCGAGATGCACGGAAAGATCGTCCACACGCCCGTCAGCACCTGGTCGTCGCGCCATTCCGACTCGGGGGTATCGCCGAGCATCCGCGCCGTCCGGTCGGGCGCCACCACGCGCTGGTGCGGTCCCCAGGCGTGGAACAGCGCGCGATTGCCCAGTTCCATCATCTTGGCCAGCGTATCCTTGTGCAGGACCGGCAGATGGTAGAAATCGAGATAGCCGTCATAGGCGATCTTCCAGTTCGGGCCCCGCAGGCGGCGGCTGGAAAACAGGTACCAGTCCTTGAAGTTGAACAGGTCGAGCAGGCTGTCATAGCCCGACAGGAACGTATCGATGTCGATCGGCGAGTCCGGATCGACACTGCCGAAGATCAAGCCGGCGCGCTCGGCGACCGGCAGCGCGGTCAGTCCGTAGCAGGATTTGTCGATCGCGCCGAAATCACCCGGTGAGGCCACGGCCAGCAAGTCACCATTCTGGCCGAAGGTCCAGCCGTGATACGGACAGGTGAAGCGCCGCGCGTTGCCGGTGTCGTCGGTGGCGACGTTGGTTCCACGGTGCGTGCAACTGTTGATGAACGACCGCACGACGCCATCCTGGCCGCGCGTCAGCAGCACCGGGATGCCGGCCACCTCGAGCGTCTTGAAGTCACCCGGATTAGGCATTTCGGCTGTCGGCGCCAGCATCAGCGGCAGCCGCTTGAAGATGCCATCGACTTCGCGCTTGAACCGCGCCGGGTCGGTGTAGTTGCTGGCCGGGACCTTCAGCACCTCGTCGGCAAGGTCCATCGTACCGTTGGCGGCATGGGCGATGCTGTGCCGGATCACGGCCGCAATCTCGGGGTTCGACATGGCTGTCATGGGTGTCTCCGTCGCCCAAATTTGATCACCTGTGTATTCTTGGCGCCAAGGCCCGTCAATCGAGACTCGATGAACGGATTCCACCTGGTGCCGGCGCGTCATCCGCCGCGCCATACCTGACGTATGTGCCAATATTGACAGTCGTTGCAGAATACCGGAACTTTCCTGCAACCGCAGCCAAATGCGGGTTGGGAGGATCAGATATGCGAAACAGGGGGCTGATTGGCCACACCAGCCGTGTTGCCATGGGAGCAGCGCTGGCCGTTGCATCACCGGCATTCGCGCAACAGGCGCCTGCCACGGCACCAAGTTCGCAGGTTGCAGCCGCGGATCCGGCCAACAATGATGCGCCGGAGATCATCGTTACCGCGCGCCAGCGCTCCGAAACCCTCTCGACGACCCCGGTGTCGGTAACCGCCATTTCGCCCGTCACGCTCGCCGCAGTCAACGCCCGCACCATCCAGGACGTCGCCGGCATGGCGCCGAACGTGCTGATCCAGCCGGTCGGCGCTGGCCCCAGTGCCGCCGCCATCTCGATCCGCGGCATCTCCTTTGCCGACATCGAAAAATCCTTCGACCCCGCCGTAGGCGTGCTGATCGACGGCATCTTCATCGGCACCAACACCGGCCAGCTGCTCGATTTCTTCGACATCGGCAGCATCGAAGTCCTGCGCGGGCCGCAGGGCACCCTGTTCGGGCGCAACACGATCGGCGGCGTCATCAATATCCGGCGCTCACGCCCGACGCAGGAGTTCGGCGGCAAGGTCGAGCTGACCGTCGCCAACTACGGCGTCTTCCAGGCGCGCGGCGTGCTCAACGTGCCGATCGTCAAGGATGTGCTGGGGGTCAAGCTGTTCGGCTTCCATGCGGAAACGAATGGCTTTTATCGCAACGTCACGCGCAACCGCGATGAACCCAGCGGCTCGTCCTGGAATTATGGCGCCGCCATATTGTTCACGCCATCACCGTCGTTCGATGCGCTGCTGACGCTCGAAAGGCAGACCGAGAACGCGCATACCGTCAATTCGGCGTCGAGCACGAGGGGCGACCTGGTGTGCCTCGTTGCCCCGGCCAACCAGTGCAATCTCGACAATCAGGACTCGCTTTACACCACCTATACCCAGTTCCCGAACTTCACGACCTACCGCTCGCCGGCGGCGACCCTCGAAATGAACTACAGCATATCCGACGACTTCAAGCTGACGTCGATTACCGGCTGGCGCAAGAACGACGAAGTCTTCCGCCAGGATTTCGACGGCACCTCGATCCCGTTCTACGAAACCATCCGCGACCAATATTACCGCCAGATCACCCAGGAGTTCCGGCTCGGTGGCAAGGTCAGCGAAAGCCTCGATTTCGTCGCCGGACTCTATTATTTCGACAGCAAGTACCGGAATCATCAGACGACGTTCCTCGGTCCGATCCTGGGCGGCGCTACGGTACAGCAGTTTGCCGAGCAAGGCTCCAAATCCTATGCCGCCTTTGCCGATGTGAACTGGGCCTTTGCGCCGCGGTTTCGGGCCACCTTCGGCGGCCGCTATACCAGGGACGAGAAGAACTTCACCAACACCTTTCCAGGCGCCTTCAGCGTCGTCGCGGACCAGAGCTGGTCCAAGTTCACGCCAAAGGTTTCGGTCGATTTCAGGCCTAACGACGACCTGATGGTCTACGCCTCCTTCTCGCGCGGTTACCGCGCCGGTGGCTTCAACGGTCGGGCGACGTCGGTCTCGACTTCGCAGACGGCCTATGACCCGGAAACGGTCAACAGCTATGAGATGGGCCTGAAAACCCAGCTGTTCGACCGCACCATGCAGTTCAATGTCGCTGGCTTCTACACGAAGTATGACAACAAGCAGGAAGGCATCATCCGCCGCACGCCCCCGGGCTCACCCAACACCAACGAAACCGTCGTCGCCAACGTCGCCTCGGCAACGATCAAGGGCATCGAGGCCGATGTCACGGCGCGCCCGGTGCGCGGCCTGACGCTGAATGCCTCGGCGGGTTACCTGAAGTCGGACTATGATGCGTTCAACACCCTCAACCCGTTGACGCTGGCGCCGATCGACCTTTCCGGCCTGTCGCTGACCTTCAACCCGTCGTTCACCGCCTCGGCCAGCGCCACCTATGCGATCGAGACGTCGATGGGCGACATCACCCTGGCAGCGAACTACCGCCACATCGCCCGCTACTATACGGCGATTACCCCGGATCCGTCCGATCCCAACCCCAACGCGCCGACCCAGAACAGCCTCGCCAGCCAGACCCGGCCACTCAACCAGCTCGATGCCAGCGTGGCGTTCGAACCGGTCGTGGCCGGCGTTAAGACGCGCCTCAACCTCTATGTCCGCAACCTGCTCGACATCCGCGGGCTGTCGGCGAATACGATCGTGCCGGGTCTGTTCAAGACGGGTTCGGCACGCGAACCGCGGACCTATGGCGCAGCGTTCGGCATCAGTTTCTAGCGGCAATGGTCGACGACCCGGCCTTGCCGCTGGCGTTCGTCCAGAATTGCTATGTTGTCGACGATCTCGACGCGGCGGTGCAGGCCATGCACCGCCGTTTCGGGATCGGGCCCTTCGTCGGCGGCGGCATCGGTGAGCTCGAAAACCACGTCTATCGTGGCCGACCCGCAGCGCCGATCCGCATGCGCGGGGTTTTCGTCCAGTCCGGCGATCTCAACATCGAACTGGTCCAGATCCTGTCGGACGGGCCCTGCGCCTTTACCGACATGTACACGCGCGGCCGGCAGGGACTGCACCACGCCGCCATTTTCTGCGCTGACTATGCCGCCACCCGCGACCGACTGGTGGCCGACGGCGCCGCCGTCGCCAGCGAGTTCACCGTCTCCTTCGGTGCCACCATCTGCTATGTCGATACCAGGACCACGCTCGGCCACATGATCGAGCTGTATCCGGAAAATGCGATCATTCGCGGCATGTACGCCGAGGCGCGCGACGCTGCCGCCAATTGGGATCGCCGACAGCTGATGATTCCCTGGCAGCCGCGGTCTTGACGGGCATCGTGCCGACGTCGGCAAGTTCCACGCCCACATCGCCGTCAGTCGGGGTCGCGGGCCCTGGTAAACTCGACCATCATGCGAACGAGGTGATGAACTTCGGGCGTGGAGCCGCGCGATGCCAGCGCGAGCGTCTTCGATATCGTGCCATCGACATAGGCCGACGGCCCTTCGTAGGCCAGCGACCAGCCGGCGAACTCTCGCACCGCTATCGGCCATTCGGCCAGCTTGACGATGTCGGTATGGCGGGGATCGTCCTGAAGCAGCTCGAACAGCTGGTGAACCGGGTCCGCCTCACCCTCCAGCAGCTGTGCAAACCTGGTTCCGGTGAAGATAAGCGCACCCGAGACTTGCGTCCTTGCATTGGCCGCACGTGCCGAACGCACCAGTTGCGCCAGGGCCAGATCGCGGCCATCGGCCGGCAACAGCGCGCGGCTGACATAGATCAGGGATATCACGCCCGGGCGCCAGCCGGCCGGGCGACGGTGCTGCGGTTGACGCAAGACGGCCGGCAATCCTTAGCCAGAACGCCAGTGTCGTCAGGGCCAGCGTCGGATTCCTGCCGCTGCTCAGGAGTGTCTTGATCCGCCAAAGCGTCATTCTCCCCAGGCCTCGACATCGGCGATGCCGTCCACGCCGGTCCGGCTCTGGGCATCGAGCCGGTTGCAGTGGTCGCCCGGCAGTGAAGCCTAACCGGAGCGGGTGCCCGTCGACATTGACGGGAAATACGTAGCCGCGGCCGGCAGGGAATGGCGTCGCGTTTCCGCCGGTGCCATCAAGAGCCCATGTCGGCCCTGGCCAGCGAGAACCCGAACGCGGCACCGCCGCTACTGCGAGCGCGGTGCCATATCACGCCGCCATGGGCCTCGATGATCGTCCGGCTGATCGACAGGCCGATCCCCATGCCGTCGGCCTTTGTGGTGTTGAACGATTCGAACAGTCGCGGCGCGGCATCGGCATCAACGCCGGGACCGGTATCGCGCACGACGATTTCGGCAAAGCCCGTCGGCGTGACAAAGCTCGACACCATGATCCGCCGGACCGGTACCGCCGCGACAGCCTCGACCGCATTTCGCAACAGATTGAGCAGGACTTGCTGGATCTGGATACGGTCGACCATCACCCTGACCTGGGCGGCTGCCAGATCGAGTTCGAACTCGATCCCCGACAATGACGCATCAACCATCGCCAGGCTGCAGGCCTCGCGGACCAGCGCCGACAGGTCCTCCGAACGGCGCCGGGCGTCACTGTTGCTTGCCACGTCGCGCACCCGCCTGATGATCTCGCCCGCCCGCAAGGCGTTGCTGTCGGCCTGGTCAAGCGCGTCGCGGACGGCCCCATGTTCCGGATAGCCCGCCAGCATCGCCCGGCTGCCCCTGACATAGTTCGTGATCGCGGTCAGCGGCTGGTTGAGTTCGTGCGCCAGGGTGGACGCCATTGTCCCCATCGCGCTCAGGCGGGAAACATGGATCAGCTCTGCCTGCATCTGGCGCAGCCTGGCTTCGGCGGCGCGCTGGTCCTCGATGTCTTCCAGCGTGCCGTACCAGCCCAGCACGCTGTGGTCGGCAGCCAGCCGCGGCGCGGCGCGCGCCCGGCACCAGGTGAAATCGCCGCCGCTGCCGGCCAGCCGAAAATCGCACTGGAAAGGTGTTCGCTGCTCGACGGCCAGTGTCCACGCAGCCGACATTGTGGCGAGATCGCCGGCATGAACGAGCCGCCGCCAATCGCTCTTCGTGCCCTCGGGACTGGCCCAGCCGGGGCCAATGCCGATCATCTGCCCGTCGGCATCGGCGGTCCATGGTGTCTGTTCCGTCAGCTCGACGGTATAGCGATACAGAGCTTCACTGTCGCGCAGGCGGTTTTGCGTTTCGGCGCGTTCCGCCAAAGCATCCGACAGCGCCTGCGTACGTTCGGTGACCCGCGTTTCCAGTGTGGCGGCGAGCTCGCGAACCTGCGCTTCGGCAGCTTCCCGCGCCAGCAGATAGGCTTCGGCGCGGCGTTGTCGCGCCCGCGCCCGCAGCGCCGATCGGACGCTGCCGATCAGGACATCGCCATAAAGCGGGCGTTCGAGAATCGTCAGGTTGCCGAAAAGCACCATCAGCCGGGCCCGGGTCCAGCCGCCGAACTCGCGGCGTGTCAGGATGAGAAACGGAATATCCGACCACGGGGGCTGGGCCGCCAGTGCGGCGGCAAGGGCGACGAGGTCGAAGCCCGCCATCGCTTCATCGGTAATGACGGCAGCACCGAGCGAACCGGCGATGATCGCCTCGACGACCTCGGCCGCAGTTGCCACGGTCGCGTTGGGTCCCGTTTCCTTCAGCTGGCCGCAGATGACCGCCGCATCACGGCCGCGCGGGGCAAGAATTAGCAGGCGGTCCTCACCACTCAATCGCCCGCAGTCCCTAGACGCGCCGCAAGCAGCGCTTCGCTGCCCCGGTAGACGGGATGGCTCGACAGGATGTTCTGAAAGCCATTCATCGCCGGCCCGACCTGAAATCCGAAGCTGTCCAGAAAAAGCTCCCGCATGATGCGCTCATGCGAGCCGATGCGCTTCTTGATGACCGAAACGGCGCAACGCATCTCGCCGCCGCCTTCGAAGAAACGCAGCAGGACAACCGTATCGGCGAGATATGTCATGTCGAACGGCGGCTCCAGGGCGCCGACGACACCGGCCTGCGCCAGCACCACGATCGTCACGACATTCTGCTGGTTCAGATAGGTCAGCATTTCGTGCATGTGCAGCAGCAGGAAGTTTTCGTCGCGCAGCGCATGCTGATAGCCCGTAAGAGAATCGAACACGACCGACGTCGCACCCTCGCTTACGGAGCGACGGACCATGTCGGAAATCTGCCCCGCCGAGGTTTCGGCCGGATCGACGTGGACGAACTGCAAGGTGCCGGCCGCCAGGTATTTTTCGACTTCGATGCCGACCCCGGCCGCACGCCTGATGAAATTGTGCAAGGTCTCCTCGAAGCTCACGAAAAGCGTGGGCTCGCCACTATCGAGCCGTCCGCGGATGCATTGCATGGCGAGCGTCGATTTGCCCGTGCCCGAGGGCCCCTGGATCAGCGTCGTCGTGCCGACATCGAGGCCGCCGCCGGTAAGCGCGTCGAGCGCCGCCAACCCGGTGCTGACAGGCGCACAGGGCTTCAAGGGGGCCGCCGGATCGCCGGCGATCAGCCGCGGAAAGATCTTCAGCCCGCCCCGGGCAATGACGAAGTCGTGAAACCCGCCATGAAAGGCGCGCCCCCGCATCTTCAGCACCCGCAGGCGCCGGCGTTCGGCACCATAATCCATCGCCTGCTGCTCCAGCCGGACGACGCCATGGGCAATGCTGTGCAAGGTCAGATCGTCTTCGCGCACCGTCAAGTCGTCGAGCAGCACAACGGTACAATCTTCGCGGAAAAAGAAATGCTTCAGGGCCAGCACCTGGCGGCGGTACCGCAACGTACCCTGGGCCAGCAGCCGCACTTCCGACAGGCTGTCGAGCACGACAAGGGTCGGTTGGCAGGCCACGACGGCAGCCATCACGGCCTTCACCGTCTCGCCGAGTTCGATTTCCGACGCGTGCACGACCGACTGATATTGCTCGGGATCGAGACTGAGCTCGGGCGGCACGCATTCGACGATCTCGATGCCGTCGAGCGACATGCCATGCGTGGAGGCGACATGCAGCAGTTCGAAGGCGCTTTCGGAGATGGTGATGTAAAGGCACTTTTCGCCGCGCGCCTGCCCGGCAATCAGAAACTGCATTGCCAGCGTCGTCTTGCCGGATCCGGGCTGGCCTTCGACGAGATGACAACGGTTGCTCGCAAACCCGCCGTCGAGGATGTAATCGAGACTCGCAATCCCCGAGGTTACAGGGATGGCGTCGTTCATGCCGCGGGCCTCTCCAGGCCGGCGCCGGAGGTGATCGTGGCGGCGAGGCCGCCTTCGATCGCAAGGCGCAGGGCCTCGGCAAAACTGCGGACGCCCAACCGATCCATCATGGCCGACCGGTGCACTTCGACAGTTCGGATGCTGATGCCGAGATCAAAGGCGATCAGCTTGTTGGGAAGCCCGGCAACCAGCCGCACCAGCACCTCATGCTCCCGCGGAGTCAGACGCGACAATTGCAACATCACGTGCCGTTGACGCGCATGATCCCGCACGGCGCCATCGAGTGTCGCGAACACCCGGGCCAATATGCCGAGCAGCAAGTTTTCCTCGAAGGGCTTCTCGACGAAATCGAGAGCGCCGAGTTTCATCGCGCGCACAGCGGTGACGACATCGCCATGGCCCGTCATCACGACAACCGCCAGGACGTTATTCCGGTCCACGAGGTGTTGAAGGACCTCGAGACCATCCATTTCCGGCATGCGCACGTCGAGCAGCAGGCAGCCGGGTTGCAGGTGGTCGGCCTGGTCGAGAAACGCCGCGGGGCTGGCAAACGGGACGCTGAAAAAACCGGCGCTGGCCAGGAAAAACGCCAAAGACGTCCGGATGGCCTCGTCATCATCGAGGATATAGACGATGTCTCTGCCCACTCGCGTCCCCGGTGGCCGTTTCGGCACCGCACTACAAAGGGCCGCCGGTTGAAAAACCACAACTGCCGAAGGATAGTATCGCCTGACCGAAGTAACCGACCGTAATTGCCGCAACATGGCGCGCAACAACCTTGTTCTATAACAAGGGATTAACCAAAGTTGGGCAGTGGCCGAAGCTGCGGTCTCGGGTCTGGTGTCGTTGGTCGACCTGCTGCAGGCGCGACGCCGGTTCTCGCGTCGCTCGTTCCGATAGCTGTTGCTGTAGTGGTCGCGCCGAGCCTTTGCTGAAACAGGTTCGGTGGCCAAGGCGGCGGCCGCCACCGACGCGAAGACGATTGACCAGCGACCCTAAACGACCGCGCCGAAGAGCGCGCCGACGCCGGCGGTTGCGGCCATGGCAAAGGCCCCCCAGAAGGTGACGCGCAACGTCGCCTTACCGATGCCGGCGCCGCCCGCCTTGGCCCCCACGGCGCCGAGGAGTGCGAGAAACAACAGTGATGCGACCGCCACCACCGGCACGAGCAGGCTGCGCGGCGCGACCAGGACCATGAGCAGCGGCAGCGCCGCGCCAACGGTAAATGTCGCCGCCGAGGTGAACGCCGCCTGGATCGGCCGGGCATGGCCGCCCGGCACCAATCCCAGCTCATCATGGGCATGGGCGCCGAGCGCATTCTTCGCCATCAACTGGCCGGCGACTGCAGCGGCCAGCTCAGGATCCAGCCCCCGGCCTTCATAAATCGCCGCAAGTTCGGCACGCTCCGCCACGGGGTCGGTGGCAAGCTCGGCGGTCTCGCGCGCCAGGTCCGCCTGCTCGGTATCGGCCTGCGAACTGACCGACACATATTCACCCGCCGCCATCGACATCGCACCGGCAACAAGGCCGGCAATGCCAGTCAAAAGAATATCGCCGGGCTTTGCCGCGGCCGCCGCGACGCCGATGATGAGACTGGCCGTCGACACGATGCCGTCATTGGCGCCGAGCACGGCGGCGCGCAGCCAGCCAATGCGGGAGACCAGATGGGTTTCGACGTGAAGGCGGCTCATGGGCAGGGGCTTTCAGTAGTCGTGCAGGCCGTTCGGGGGCAAGGGGCGGCCGGCACCCTGGGCTGGCTCAGCGGGGGTGGCTAGCCAGCGCAGCTTCATAGGCACGATAGTGTGTGCCTTCATCCTCGGCGATCTGGCGGAACATGGCACCGACCTTGGTATCGCCCGCCGCTTCGGCTTGCTGGGCGAAGTCGATATACATCTTCGTATTCTCATAGCGCTCGCCGGCGATCGCATCTTTCAGATTGGCGCTGCTGGTGCTGCCCAGCTTCAAGGCTGCCGCCTCGCGGTCGAAATGCTCATTGGCTTCGACATTGGCGGACTCGCGGAAAAGCTTGGCAAGTTCGGGGTTGCCCGCAGCATCGGCTTGTTCGGCGTAGCGCAGGTATTTGAGGTTGGCATAGGCTTCGCCGTGCATCGCTGCTTCGAGATTGGCGCGGGTGCTGGCCGCGAGCGGCTTTGCAACCGGCGGTGCCGCGATCGCTGCGCTCGAAAGCGTCGCCAGACTCAATGCCAGCAGCGGCATTCTGAAGGACTGTTTCATCGATCGAATCTCCAAATGGCCACGGGGGGCGTGACGTGAGCCTGTCTGGGCCCGAGTCCTGACAATGCGCTGACTGCGGCCCATTTGGTGCCGAGGCATCCCCAATTCATTTTTTCTTCGCGCGTCAGGAGTCGGTCAGCGACGCGGCGCATATCGGCGTCACCGGATGGATTTTCCACCGGTTCGACAAGGACAGGTTCCATGACGAATGTGTTGGTACTGAAGACGATGGTCGCGCTTTCCGCTTTCTCCATCGCCGGCGCTGCGCTCGCCGGCCCGGTCTGCACGACCGAGCCCAAGGCGAAATGGCTGACCGAAGTGCAGATGAAGGCCAAGGTCGCCGAGCTCGGCTACAAGACGATCAAGACCTTCCAGGTGTCGGGCAGCTGCTACGAGATCTATGGCCTCAACAAGGACGGCAAGCGCGCCGAGGTCTATTTCAACCCGGTCACCGGTGCCGTCGTCAAAGCCAATATCGACTGACGATGACAAGGCTCTCCAGCATCGACCCGACCAACCTTGCCCGCACGGGCAAGGTTGGTCAGCCCGTAAAGGTCTGGGACCCGCTGGTGCGGGTCCTGCACTGGACAATGGCCCTCGGCGTCATCGCCAACCTCACCCTGCTTCGCGAGAACGAAGATCTTCACAACATCGTCGGCTATGTGGTGCTCGGGGCGCTGTCGCTGCGCATCATCTGGGGCTTTGTCGGCACGCGCCACGCGCGCTTTGCCGATTTCGTGCCGCGTCCGACGACGCTTGCTGCTTATCTCAGGGCCATGCTGGCCCGCCGCGAACCGCGTTACATCGGCCACAACCCGGCCGGGTCGGTGATGATCATCGCGCTGCTGATGTTGCTGGCGGCGCTGGGAATCACGGGCTGGATGATGAGCCTTGATCGCTTCTGGGGCGTCCCCTGGGTCGAAAGCCTGCACGAGACCGCCGCCAACATCGTGATGGTGGCGGCCATACTGCATGTCCTCGCCGCCATCTTCGAAAGCGTGCGTCACCGCGAAAACCTGCCGTGGTCGATAATTTCAGGCTACAAGCGGGCACCATCGGGAACGGATGTCGATCATGCGCCTCCTGCTCATTGAAGATAACCCGAGGCTGGCGGGCCTGATCCGCGATGGCCTGCAGGGCCAGGGCTTTGCCGTCGACTGGTGCGGTACAATTGCCGGCGCCGAGGCAGCAATGCAGGTCAACAGCTATGACCTGCTGCTGCTCGATCTTGGTTTACCCGACGGCGACGGGCTCGAACTGCTCCGCCAGGTCCGCCGGCGCAAGGACACGACCCCGATCCTGGTCCTGACGGCACGCGGCGGGCTCGATGATCGGGTCAGTGGCCTTGATGCTGGCGCCGATGACTATCTCGTCAAGCCATTCCAGATCCCAGAGCTAGCCGCCCGCTGCCGGGCGCTGATGCGACGGCCCGGCGCGGCGCTCGGCACCATTCTGGCCTGTGGCAACGTCATGCTCGACACCGCCGAGCGCAGCATCACCATCGCCACCTCGCCGATCGAAGCGCCGCCGCGCGAAGTCGACCTGCTCGAGCATCTACTGCGCCGCGCCGGGCATGTCGTCGCCAAGGCCGCGCTGGAAAACTCGCTCTATGCCATGGACGCCGAAGTCACGCCCAACGCGCTCGAAGCCGTCGTGTCACGGCTGCGCAAGCGCCTTGCCGCGGCAAATGCCGACGTGACGGTCCGCACCGTCCACGGTGTCGGCTACGCGCTGCTTGCACCTGTTGCGGCGCCGGCGATGCCCAAGGCGGCAAATGCCTGAACGGTCGGGCACCGGGCCATCGCTGTTCCGGCAGATTGCCAGGCGCCTGGTTGTCTTCACGCTGATATTTGCGCTGCTCGACGTCGTCATCGTGCTGGTGACATACGCCCGGCAGCCGGAATCGCTCGCCCAGGAGCTGCTGGGCCTCGAAGCGCGTCGTGTCGCGGCGCTGGATGACCCGGCCAACGCCGTCGCTCTTGCCGGTACCCGCAACTGGTCGGCCCGCTTCGTCGAACCCGATGTCGCCGCTGATGCCGTCCTCATCGACTGGACCCGGCGCGAACAGATCGCGGGCGGTTATCGGATCAGCGGTGTTCGCGCGCTCGATGACGGCGCCTCCCCGCGCTGGCTGTTCCTGCGCTTTGATGCCATCGGCATGCGGCCATTCCTGCCGGTGATCCGCAACGAACTCATCGAACATGTCGCCTTGCCGCTGGTGCCGCTGGCCGGGCTGCTCCTGTTGTTCAACATCGTGTCGGTACGGCGCGTGCTGGCCCCGCTGCGGCGGGCCGAGAGCGAGGTCGACGGGCTCGATCCGGAGAACATGGCGTTACGGCTCACCGTCCCCGGCGAACCGCGCGAGGTCGATACACTGGTCAGGTCGTTCAACCGCGCGCTGGCCCGGCTCGAAGCTTCGGTCCTGACCCTGCGTGACTTTACGGCCAGCGCTGCGCACGAACTGCGAACGCCACTTTCGATCATGCAGCTCTCGCTGGAGCGACTTCCCGACGGCCCCATCAAGTCCGAGCTGCAGACCGATGCCGACCAGATGACCAGGCTTGTCAGCCAGATGCTCGACCTCGCCCAAGCGGATGCCCTTGTCGTTGACGACCCCGCGGTCGTCGATCTCGCCGCTGTCGGGCGCGATGTGGTGAGCCAGCTTGCACCCAAGAGCTTTGCCGCTGGCCGTCAACTCAGGTTCACGGATCACGGCGGCGCGATCATCCACGGCCATGCCGAAGCCGTGTTCCGCATCTATCGCAACCTGGTCGACAACGCGCTGGCGCATGCACCGGGCGCAACACCCATTGAGGTGTCTGCCGGTCCTGGGCCGCAACTCGCCATTCGCGACCATGGCCCCGGCATCCTGCCGGGCGACCAGCCCCACCTGTTCGAGCGGTTCTGGCGCAAGGATCGCAGCAGCTCCGACGGCGCCGGTCTTGGCCTCGGCATCGTGAAGAGACTGGTCGATGCCCACGGCGGCACCATCGCCATCGAGACACCGGCCGGCGGCGGGGCCTTGTTTCGGGTCCAGTTTCCCGACCCGTCTTTTACCACCAAATGATGCCGCCGCGTCAGGATCCCGTCAGCAGGCAGCGTTAATCGGACAGTCGACTTCAATAGTTGGAGGAGACTCTCGTGACAGATATCACTGCACCGACCACGGCCCCGCCCACAGCATCGTCCACGACCGGCACCGCAGGGGCGCTGGGCGTAAAGGTCTGGGATCTGCCGCTGCGTCTCTTCCATTGGCTGCTTGCCGGCACGATCCTGCTGGCCTTCATATCGGCCGAGGAGGGGTCGGGCCTTTCCCAGTGGCACGTTGCATCAGGGTGGATCGCCGCCATCCTGATCGGCTTTCGCTTGCTGTGGGGCATCATCGGCGGCGAGCACGCCCGCTTTGCCAACTTCATCAAGCCTGGAAAGCTGGCGCAGCATGTTTCGGGCTTGCTGCGCGGCCGCGTCGAACCCTCGCTGGGCCATAATCCGCTGGGCGGCATGGCGACGCTGGTGTTGCTGGCGGCGGTGGCATCCGTTGTCTGGACCGGCACAGCGCTGCTCGGTGGCGGCGACCGCGGCGAAGAGCTGCACGAGGGTATTGCCAACGGCCTGCTTGTCCTGATCGGTCTGCATATTGCCGGTGTGATCATCATGTCACGTCTGTCGAGAGACAACCTTGTCAAGGCGATGATGACCGGCCGAAAGGCGCGCGAGCGCCATCCCGACGCCGCCGACGCCGTGCCGGCGCCCGGCCTTGCAATCCCTGTGGCAGCATTGGCGATCGTCGCCGGCACCTATGGCGCCATGCAAGCCGATCCGCAGGCCTTCACACCGACCGAGCACGCCGAGGCGGGCCACGGCGATTCCGACGAAGACTAAGGGCAACACACCATTGACCTGAACCTGCTGTGTTGCGAGCGCTTTGCTGCGGCACACCCTAACCGATGAGATGACATGCCCCTTGCATCACGCCCAATCCTGGCTGCGGCCGCGCTTCTCGTCATGGGGTTGCCGGCAGCCGCCGCTGACCGTCTGCTGACGGTAACGGCAACGCAGCGCCAGCAGCTGGGCATCCGCACAACGACCGCGCGCCCGGCCGATGCGGCCGCGATCGCCACGCTGCCCGCGACGATCACGCCACCGCCGGGTGCGCGCGTCGCGGTATCGGCGCCCTTTCCGGGCGTGATCCGGCAGAGTTTCGCCGTCTCCGGCCAGGCTGTGCGGCAGGGTGAAGCCCTGGCAACGGTGTTCAGCCGCGAGGTGCTCGAAATGGGTGCCGAACTCGCCCGCGCCCGCGCCCGCAGCGGCGTTGCGCGCTCGGCTGCCGCGCGCACCGACCAGCTGGTTCGGGAAGGCATCGCCGCCGGTGCCCGCGCCGAGGAGGCCCGCGCCGCACTCAATGAAGCCGAGGCCGACATATCATCGCGGTCGCGCCTGCTTGCCCTCGCCAACGCTGACGCCCGCACAGGGTTCTACACGCTGCGCGCGCCGATCGCCGGGCGTATCAGCAGCGCCAATATCCAGATCGGCGGCGCGGTCGACGGCGCTACCGCGCCCTTCGTCATCGATGCTGCCCGCCGCTATGCGGTAGAAGCGCAATTGCCTGAACGGCTTGTCGGGCAGGTGCGCCCCGGCGATCGCATCGGCCTGCCGGGCGGCATCATCGGCACCGTGACGTCCGTCGGTGTCACCATCGATCCGCAGACCCGTGCCGCCCTGCTCAAGGCGAGTGTCCCTGCCGCACCGGGGTTGGTCGTCGGTCGCACGATCAGCGTCAGCCTGATGGGCCGCGCCACGCCGGGCGCCGTGACCCTGCCGGCTGCCGCCATCACCCGTCTCGGCCGCAGCACGGTGGTGTTCATCGAAGCGCCTGGCGGCTTTGCCGTGCGGCCGGTCGCGCTTGTTTCGGCGAATGGCACGAATGCCATCATCAGCGGACTGCCGGGCGGCACCCGCGTCGCGGTCAGTGGCATCAGCGAGCTGAAGGCGCTCGGCCTCGCCGCCGCGGCCGGGAACTGACGCCATGCTGCATCGTCTCGTCTCTACAGCGCTCGGCGCGCGCCTTGTCGTCATAGCGCTGGCGCTGCTCGTCGCAGGCATCGGCGGCTGGGCCTTTGCCACGTTGCCGATCGACGCCTTTCCCGACATCGCGCCAACACAGGTCAAGATCATCCTGAAGGCGCCGGGCATGACTCCCGAGGAAGTCGAGACCCGCGTCATCACGCCGATCGAGACCGAAATGCTCGGGATCCCCAACAAGGTCATGCTGCGTTCGGTGGCAAAGTACGCCGTCGCCGACATCACCATCGATTTCCAGGACGGCACGGATATCTACTGGGCGCGGCAGCAGGCCGCCGAGCGCCTGGCGGCCGTCCGCGACCAGATGCCGGCGCTTGTCGAGGGCGGCCTGGCGCCGGTATCGACGCCGTTGTCCGACGTGCTGATGTTTACCATCGAAGGGCCGCTCGATCTCGCCGCAAAGCGGACCCTCCTCGACTGGACGATCCGCCCGGCGCTGCGCACGCTGGCGGGCGTCGCCGATGTCAATTCACTCGGCGGCCATGCCGTCACGTTCGACGTCCGGCCCGATCCGGTGGCGCTGGCAACCGCCGGGCTGACGGTCGCGGACCTGCGCACCGCGATCATGGCGGGTAACCGCAACGATGGTGCCGGCCGCCTGGCCGAGGGCGAGGAGGCGTTGATCGTCCGTGTCGTCGGCGCCGTGCAGACGATCGCCGACCTCGAGGCGCAGGTCGTCGCCAATCGCGGCGGCAGCGTTGTCCGCCTGGGCGATGTCGCCGCCGTCGCGACCGGCAGCCTGACCCGCTATGGCGCGGTCACCATGGACGGCAAGGGCGAGGCCGTCGAAGGTATTGTCATCTCGATGCGTGGCGCCGACGCGTCGAAGGTCGTTGCCACCGTGCGGGACAAGCTCGAGACGCTGAAGCCGGCGCTACCGCCGGGCACGTCGATCAAGATCTTCTATGACCGCGCCGACCTGATCGGCCACGCCGTCGGCACCGTCGAGGAAGCGCTGCTCGAAGCCACGGTGCTCGTCGTCATCCTGCTGTTCGTCTTCCTCGGCAACATTCGCGCCGCGCTGATCGTCGCCGTCACCCTGCCGATGGCGGCGCTGATCACCTTCATCCTGATGCGCAGCGTCGGCCTGACCGCCAATCTGATGAGCCTCGGCGGCCTCGCCATCGCCATCGGCATGCTGGTCGACGGCGCCGTCGTCGTCATCGAAAACGCTGTTGAACGGCTGAGCGAGCCGGAAACCTATGGCGAAACGCCGGGCAACCGGCTGCTGGCGGCGACGAGCGAGGTCATCGTGCCGGTGACGGCGGGTATCGTCATCATCGCGCTGGTGTTCATGCCATTACTGTCGCTGCAGGGGCTGGAGGGCAAATTGTTCGCCCCCGTCGCGCTGACCATCGTCTTTGCGCTCGGCGCCTCGCTGCTGCTGGCGCTGACGCTGGTGCCGGTGCTGGCGTCGCTGGGCCTGAAGCATGGCAAGCACGGCGACCCGTGGATCATGCGCAAGCTGTCGCCGCTCTATGCGCGCCTGCTCGACGGCGCCTTTCGGCATCGCACCATTACCTATGCCATCGCCGCTGCGTCGCTGGCGCTCGCCATCGTTACCTATGGCGCGGTCGGCAAGACCTTCATGCCGGTGATGGATGAAGGCTCGATCATCATGCAGACGACGAAACTGCCGTCGATCGGCCTCGATCGCAGCCTCGCCGTCGACCAGGCGGTGCAGCGCGCGGTGCTGGCCGAGGTGCCGGAGGTGACCAGCATGGTGTCGCGATCGGGGTCCGACGAGATCGGCCTCGACCCAATGGGGCTCAACGAAACCGATGCCTTCCTGACGCTGAAGCCGCGTGCCGAATGGCGGGTGCAGGACAAGGCCTGGGTCACCGGCGAGATCCGCAAGGCGATGGACGACCTGCCCGGGGTGACGCCATCGTTCACCCAGCCCATCGAGATGCGCGTTTCCGAGATGCTGACCGGCAGCCGCGGCGACCTAGCGGTGAAGATCTTCGGCCCCGACCTGAGGACCCTGAGCAGCCTTGCCGGCGAGGTTGAGACCATCCTGCGCGGCGTCCGCGGTGCCACCGACGTGCTGACGCTGGCTAATGATCGCGTTGCCTATCTGCAGCTCGACATCGATCGCCTTGCCGCGGGACGCGCCGGCCTGTCGACCGACCAGTTCGAGGACGCGCTGCGCATGCAGGTCGAGGGCATGCGCGCCGGTGTCGTCGCCGAAGCCGGCCGCCGCGTGCCGATCCTGATTCGCGGCGACGATGCCATTCGCACCGATGTCGGTGCCTTCACCGACATGCCGCTGCGCACTCCCGACGGCCAGACCGCGCGGATTGGTGATCTTGCCCGGGTCAGCCGCGTCGATGGCCCGGTCAAGATCGAGCATGAGAACGGCTCGCGCTTTGCACTGGTGCAGGCCTTTGTCGCGGGCCGCGACCTGGTCGGCTATGTCGAGGATGCCCAGGCGGCGGTGGCGGCCAGGGTCAAGCTGCCGCGCGGCTATACGCTGGTCTGGGGCGGCCAGTTCGAAAACCAGCAGCGCGCCGCCGCCCGCCTCGGCATCGTCGTGCCGATCGCCCTGCTGCTGATCTTCGGCGTGCTGCTGGCGACGCTGCGATCGCTGCGGGCCGCGCTGCTCATCCTTGCCAACATCCCGTTCGCCATGGTCGGCGGCATCGTCGCACTGTGGATCGCCGGCGCCTATCTGTCGGTACCCGCGTCGGTGGGCTTCATCGCGCTGCTGGGCATCGCCGTGCTCAACGGCCTGGTACTGGTGTCGCATTTTCGCGAACTGCGGGCCGAGGGGCTGCCGCTGGCCCAGGCGGTCCGCCAGGGTGCGGCGCGGCGGTTGCGGCCGGTGCTGATGACCGCCAGCATCACCGCCTTTGGTCTAGTGCCGCTGTTGTTCGCGACCGGGCCGGGCAGCGAGATCCAGCAGCCGCTCGCCATCGTCGTGATCGGCGGGCTGCTCACCTCCACCCTGCTGACGCTTGTGCTGCTGCCGCTCCTGTACGAGCGCTATGGCGAGCCCCGCCCCGACCACGAGGCTTTCGCATGATCCGCACCCTTGTCCTTGCACTCTTGATCGGTGCCGCCCCCGTGCCGGCGGCCGACACGGGTCCGCTGCCGATCGACCTGGTCGATGCGGCGCTCGACAGTTCGCCGCTGGTGACGGAAGCCGCGGCGCGGCTGCAGGCGGCGCGGGCGCAGGCCCGGGCGCTGGGTATCGGCGCCCATGAGTTCACCGTGACCGGCACCTATATCCGGCGCTCGGTCGATCGGGAGGGCGGCTACAACGAGTTCGACACCACGCTCAGCCGCGGCATCCGCCTGCCCGGCAAGGCGGCGCTGGACCGCAAAGCCGGCGTGCTGGGGGTCGCGGTGGCCGAAAATCTGCTGGAGGACGCCCGCCACCAGGCGGCGCTGCAACTGGCGCAGCTGTGGTACGACTGGTTGCTTGCCGAGGCCGATGCCAGCGTCGATGCCGCCGCGACGAAGTCGTTCGATGCCTCGCTGGTGGCGGTGACCCGCCAGGTCGTCTTGCGCGACGCGGCACCACTCGATGCCGACCAGGTGCGGGCGGCGCGCGACACGGCGCGCGCCCTCGAAGCCGCGGCTCGTGGACGGGCAGCGGCTGCGCGCGCCAACATGGCGGCGCAGTTTCCGTCGCTGCCATTACCCGGCGGCATCCCCGAGATCGCCGCGCCCGTGCTCCCGCCAGAAGGCCTGACGCAGTGGCGCGATCTGGTTCTCGAGCGCAGCCACGAAATCCGGGCCGCAGAACTGGAGGCCGAGCGTCTGGCAGCGGTCGCCGACCGCGCCCGTCTCGACCGCTTTGCCGACCCGTCGATCGGCGTCCGCGCCTTCAGCGAGCGAAGCGGCGCCGAAACGGGCCTTGGCATCGTTGCCAGCATGCCGATTGGCGGCGGCTACCGCCACGCGGTTGCCGACCAGGCGACCGCCGACCGCACGGCCGCCGAAGCAAAGCTTGTTGCTACCAGGCGGGACATCGCCGCCACGGCGAACATGGACCTGGCTACCGCGACGGCGGGCGTGGCGGCTTGGCAGGCCGCCGCCGCATCGGCGACCAGTACCGGCATCGCCGCGGCGCGACTGCGCCAGGGGCGCAAGCTTGGCGCGACCGATCTTGCGACGCTGTTGTACGCCGAACGCCAGGCCCTGGAGGCCAACCGCGCCGAACTTGCAGCGCGGGCAGCCGCAGTACGCGCAATGTTGAAGTTGCGCATCGATGCTCATCTCATCTGGGCAAAGCCGGAATAACGCGTGCTCAGGCCATGGCCGGGCGCCGGATTTATTGCTCGCGCGACGCTCAGCACATTTTTAACCGCGCAACGGTATTGAACTGGCCGATTATTGTGGCAAGTGTCGCAGCGGTGCAACGGAGGGGCGTCGGTGCTGGCTGGAACCTGGTGGGCGCGCATTGTCGAAGACGGCATGGGTGAATCCTATGTCTTCGACACCGAAAGCTTTCAGTTCAAATTGGTCAATCGACAGGCGCGGGAGAATCTCGGTTACGGAACCACCGAGCTGACCGCGATGACGCCCTGGGACATCAAGCCCGAAATCGCGAAGCCGCTGTTTCTGGATCTGATCGCACCCCTCGTTTCGGGCGCGGAATCCATACTGACGTTCGAGACCGTGCATCAGCGCAAGGACGGCTCCTGCTACGATGTCAGTGTCCGCCTGCAACTTTTGCGTTCCGACGCGGATGCGGTGTTCTTTGCGGCGATCGAGGACATCACGGCACGCCGGCTTGCCGAAACGCGGCTGCGCGAAACGACGGATCGTCTCGACGCCATCGTCAACAACACGCGGATGGCATTGTTCATGATGGACGACAGCCAGCGCTGCATCTTCATGAACGCTGTGGCCGAAGCGATGACCGGGTTTACATTCGCGGAGGCGCGCGGCCGCGTGCTGCATGATGTCATTCACCACACGCACCCCGATGGTCGGCCCTTTCCGCTGGCCGATTGCGCGATCGACCGGGCGTTTCCGGAAAACAACCAGCAGAGCGGCGAGGAAGTGTTCGTCCACAAGGATGGAAGCTTCTATCCCGTCGGATTCACTGCGTCGCCCATGCGCGATGCGACGGGAAAGACGATCGGCACGGTTATCGAGGCCAGGTTGATCGCCGACGAGATCCAGGCGCGCGAGACGATGCGAACCTACAACTCGACGCTCCAGCGCGAGATCGAAGTGGCGGTTGCACAACGCAAGCAAACCGAAGTTCAGCTCGTCCAGGCACAAAAGATGGAAGCGATCGGCAACCTTACCGGCGGGATCGCCCACGATTTCAACAATATCCTCCAGGTCATTCGCGGCAATCTGGATCTGCTGTCGCGCAATGTCGCCGGCGTCGAGGCCGCCGAACGCCGGCTCGAGTACGCCAGAGCCGGCGTCGAGCGCGGCTCCAAGCTCACCTCCCAGTTGCTGGCGTTCGGACGGCGACAACCGCTCGAGCCCGCCCCGTTGCATCTCGGCCGACTCCTTCAGGGTCTGGACGATATGTTGCGCCGAACGCTTGGCGACGCGGTCGAGATCGAAACCGTCTCGAGCGACGACTTGTGGAACTGCAACGTCGATCGCGCGCAAATGGAAAATGCCATCCTCAACCTGGCAATCAACGCCCGCGACGCCATGGCCAATCGCGGAAAACTCACGCTTGAAGTTGGCAACGCGGTACTCGACGACCAATATGCCACGGATCATGCCGAGGTCACGGCAGGCCAGTATGTGATGCTGGCCGTGACCGATACCGGATGCGGGATGGCACCCGAAACGCTCGCCAAGGTCTTCGAGCCGTTTTTCAGTACCAAGCCGGAAGGCGAAGGCACCGGACTGGGATTGAGCATGGTCTATGGCTTTGTCAAACAGTCCGGCGGGCATGTGAAGATGTACAGCGAGGTGGGCGAAGGCACGACGATCAGGCTGTACCTGCCGCGCACGCGCCGGGCAGAAGATACCGAGACGCCACAGCCAGTACGCGATGTGCAAGGCGGCAGCGAAACCATCCTGGTGGTCGAGGACGACGATGCGGTGCGCGCCACCGCGGTCGAAATGCTGACGGATCTTGGCTACCGCGTGCTGAAGGCTGCCAACGCCGATAGTGCCTTGGCGACCGTCGAGAGCGGCGTCCCGATCGATCTGCTGTTTACCGACGTCGTGATGCCCGGGAACTTGCGCAGCACCGATCTTGCTCGAAGGGCGATCGCAGCGCACCCGCATATCGGTGTGCTGTTCTCGTCGGGCTATACCCAGAACGCCATTGTCCACGCCGGAAAGCTCGACGAGGGCGTCGAACTGCTGAGCAAGCCTTATGGCCGGGACAGTCTCGCTCGCAAGGTCCGGCAAGTCCTTGATGACCGACAGGCCCAGGCCGCGGCACCCGAGACCACTCCGTCAATCGGCACCGCAAGAACATTGCGCGTGCTGGCGGTCGAGGATGAGGCGATGATCCGGATTGTGCTCGTCGATATGCTGACGGAACTGGGGTATGAAGTTGCCGAGGCAGGTGGGGTTGCACAGGCGAGAACACTGTTGGAAACAACCGACTTTGATGTCCTGGTCACGGACATCACTTTGCCGGATGGATCGGGAATAGATCTCGCGCTCGAGGCGACGTCGCAAAAGCCGTCACTGGGCGTTGTCGTCGCATCGGGGCTTGCGGCTGACGCCACAACATGGCCGGCGGCTTGGATTGTCTTGGCAAAGCCTTACAACGAGGCCGCCTTGAAGTCGGCTATTGTGCAGACGGGTCTGGACCGGTCGCCGCTGTTGGCCCTGCCCTGACGTCGACAGTCCGACATCCTTCAGCGATCGGTGCTGCAAGCTGTTTGGAATAGCGTTGCTTGCGCTGCTGAAACAGCCTCTTACGATTGCGCTCGTCCGACCCGAGGAGCCCCGATGATACTTTCGCGCGCCACTATCGCCCTCCTCCTCGCCACCACCGCCCCGGTCGCTGCGGCCGAACCGCCGCTGCTTTCGGTCACCGATTACCAGCTTCCCAACGGGTTGAAGGTCATCTTTCACCGCGACACGTCAGATCCGGTCGTCGCCGTCGCGCTTACCGCCCATGTCGGCTCAGCCCGCGAGACCCCCGGCCGCACTGGCTTTGCCCACATGTTCGAGCATCTTTTCTTCCTCGATTCCGAAAACCTCGGCCCCGGCGGCCTCGACAGGCTCAGCGCCCGTGTCGGCGGCTCGGGCGCCAACGGCAATACCAACAGCGATGCCACCGTCTATGCCCAGGAGGTTCCCAAGGACGCTCTTGAAAAGATGATCTGGGCCGAAGCCGACAAGCTGGGATGGTTCATCAACACGGTTACCGAACCGGTGCTTGCCAAGGAAAAGCAGGTCGTCAAGAACGAGAAGCGCCAGTCCTACGACAACCGCCCCTATGGCTTCACCCAGGCCATCCTCTTCGAAAACATGTTCCCCGCCGGCCACCCCTACAGCTGGTCGACCATCGGCTCGATGGCCGATCTCGACGCCGCGACGCTCGACGACGTCAAGGCGTTCTACAAGCGCTGGTACACGCCCGAGAATGCCACCCTGACCATCGCCGGCGACTTCGATCCGACACAGGCCCGCGCCTGGGTCGAACGCTACTTCGGCGAGTTGAAGGGCAGCGGCAGGCGCGCTGCACCCGCCGCACCCCGGTCCGCCAACCTCACGGCAACAAAGCGCCTCGTCCATGAAGACCGTTTCGCCAAGCGCCCCGAACTCACCATCGCCTTCCCCGGCGCCCCCGAGGCCGACCCTGATTACGTCCCCCTCGAGCTGCTGCTCAACATGCTCACCGCCGGCCGGGACGCGCCCCTGACCAAACGCCTCGTCGAGGACGAAAAGCTCACCGACGAGGTCACCGGCGCCCATTACGAGCTCGAACTCGCCGGCATCGGCCTCCTCCAGGTCCGCGCCTTCGACGGCGTCGACCTCGATCGCGTCGCCACCGCCCTCGAAAAGGGCCTCGCCGACTTCGAAGCCCGCGGTGTCGATCCCGCCGCCCTCACCCGCGCCCGTTACGCCCGCGAGAAGAACCTCTATTCCGATCTCGAAAATGTCGACGGCAAGGCCCAGGCCATCGCCCGCGCCGAAGCCGTCACCGGCCGCGCCGAAGCCATCAACACCTACGCCGAGCGCCTGCGGGCCGTCACCCCCGCCGACATCAGCCGCGTCTATGCCAAATATCTGAAGAACAAGCCCCATCTCGCCATCTCCATGGTCCCCCGCGGCCAGCCGCAACTCGCCCTCGCCGATTCCACCACCGCCAAGGTCATCGAGGAAGCCGTCGTCCAGAACGCCGAAAAGCCCGTCGATCCCCGCGCCGAAACCGCCCGCTACACGCCCACGCCCTCAAAGATCGACCGCAAGAT
>QBLU01000109.1 GCA_003241875.1 Alphaproteobacteria bacterium | reverse complement strand
CGTCAATGCCTATTCGAACGTCAGGTCGCCGCTGTCCGGTTCCTGCAGGTGGCGTTCGACATCTTCGTCGGTCACCGCTTCGAACGTCGCCGGCGACCACAAGGGATTGCGATCCTTGTCGAGCAACTGCGCCCGCACGCCCTCGAAGAAGTCGTGGCCGTTGCGGATCTCGCAGACCATACGGTATTCGGTCACTAGCGCGTCCTCGATGTCGGCGCTCGCGCCCAGCCGCAGCCCGGCCAGCGTCAGCTTGCACGATGTCGGTGACATGCGCCGGATGATCGCCGCCTGTTCGCGCGCCCAGTCGTCGCCCTCGTCGAGGCTGGCGAGAATGTCCTCGACCCGGTCATGGCCGAAATGGAAATCGATGCCGTCGCGCAGGGCTTCGAGCGCCGAGCCGCCGGGATCGCCGTGCAGCGTCGCCAGCAGTTCCCCGATGGTCTCGTCGCTCGTCGCCAGCAGGTCGCGCAGCACGCCCAGCCGCTCCACCGGCACGAAATGCGTCGCGATGCCGGCATAGACACAATCCGCCGCCTTCAACCGCGCACCCGTCAGCGCCGCCCAGGTGCCGATTTCCCCCGGCAGCCGCGGCAACGCATGGGTGCCGCCGACATCGGGGATCAGGCCGATGCCGGTTTCGGGCATGGCGAACAGCGTGCGCTCGGTGGCGACGCGATAGGGCCCATGGATCGACAGGCCGACGCCGCCGCCCATGGTGACGCCGTCGAGGATGGCGACATAGGGCGTCACCAGCCGGGCGATGGCCTGGTTCATGCGGTATTCGTCGTGGAAAAAGCCTTCGAACAGCGCCTTGTCGGTGCGACCCTCGCGCGCCAGCAGCGCGACATCGCCGCCGGCGCAAAAGGCGCGATCGCCGGCGCCTTCGATGACGATGCGCTCGACTTCCGGGTCGGCGGCGCCCTCGAACAGCGCGCGATGGATGGTCCGTGCCATCGACAGGTTGAGCGCATTCAGCGCCGCCGGCCGGTTCAGCGTCAGCCACAGCGCGCGGCCGCGGCGTTCGACCAGGACTTCGGCCGGGGTTTCGAGGTCGCCGGTCATGTCGCTCATGTACGTTCCACCATATTGTGTTTTTCGGGCATCGGTTGTGGCAACGCGCTGGTCGACAGTTTCGCCAGCAGCTTGCCGCTTTCGTCGGTCAGTTCCGCCTCCATGAAGGCAACGCTGCGGCCCAGCTTGATGCAGCGGCCCTCGGCATACAGCCAGCTGTCGGCCTTGGCAGGGGCAAAGAAACTCGTCTTCAGCTCGATCGTCGGGACGACGATGCGGGTGCCCGACTTGACGATCGCCGCCACCGCCGCGGCATCATCGAGCATGGCGACGACGATGCCGCCCTGGACGTTGCCCATCGGGTTGCAGAAATCCAGGCCGACCTTGAAGCGCATCCGCACCCGGCCGGCTTCACTGTCGACCTCGAGCAGTTCCTGGCCGAGCAGGATGGCCGTCGGCGGCACGAACTTGCGCATCCGTTCGAGCAGTTGTTCGTCGGTCATGGCCATGCGCGGCGCCCCTACAGGATTTCGGTGCTGTCGAGCCCAAAGCCTTTAAGCGCGGGGGCCAGCGCGTCAACGTGCGGGTCGGCCCGGGTGAACACGGCGCGGCCCGGCAGCGGCACCCCCTGCCCCGTGGCGGCGCCGAGCAGATGCGCCACCCGCCGCGCAATCCCGGCGCCGCCATCGACAAAGCCCAGCGGCTGCGGCGCCGCCGCGGCAAGTTCCGCCGCCAGCAGCGGAAAATGCGTGCAGGCCAGCGCCACCATGTCGAGCCGGTCACCGCCGGGCTGGTCGGTCAGCCCGCGCAGTTCCGGCGCGACGTCGGCGGCGGTCACCGTCTCACCCGCCAGCTTGGCCTCCGCCAGCGTCACCAGCCGCGCCGAGCCATGGCGCAGCACCAGGCAATCGCTGGCAAATTCCGCCGATAGCCGGTCCACATACGGCTGGCGCACCGTCGCCGCCGTCCCCAGCACGCCGATGACCCGCGTCCGCGACCGTTCCGCCGCCGGCTTCACCGCCGGCACCGTGCCGACGATCGGCAGATCGAGCGCCGCGCGCACATGGGCCAGCGCGATCGTCGAGGCGGTATTGCAGGCGATCACCACCAGCTGCGGCCGATAGCGCTCGACCAGCCGCCCGAGCAGCGCCGGCACCCGCGCCGCAATCTCCGCCTCCGACTTGGTGCCATAGGGAAAGCCGGCATTGTCGGCGGCATAGACGATGCCCAGCCCCGGCAGCAGCGCCCGGATCGGCCCGAGCACCGACAAGCCGCCGACACCGGAATCGAAGACAAGGATGGGCGCGGTCATGGCAGCCCCGTAGCGAACCCGCGACGCCGCGCCTAGCCGCGCGATGGACCGCGTAGCAGCCCCCTCAGATCATCATCGCGTTCGTCGCCGCCGCCGCCTTGGCCATGATCGACGCCATCGCCATCAGGCCGAGCACGGCGCCGAAGGTCAGCCAGCCGCGCAGCCGGGGGTACCAGCGCGGCAGGTGGGCGGCGCGCAGATCCCATAGGAAATGCAGCACCAGCAGCGCTGCCATCGCCGACAATTGCACCGCCCGTGGCAGGCCGGGCAGCACCAGCAGCAGCAGCCCGGCGATCGTCGGCAGCATCGACAGCGACACGGTCAGGAACCGCGGCGACGGTCGCTGCGCCTCCGCCCCCCAGCGCGCGCCGCCGAGGAACGACAGGATCAGCGCGGCGTAGCCGAGCGCCAGCAGTGCCAGCGGCTCGACATGCGCGGGGCTGGCGAGGCCGAGCAGGGGCGGCGCCAGGAACGGGACCAGCCCCAGCACGCCATAGCCGAGCACCACCCGCGGGATCGCCACCGTTTCGCCGCTCGCCATCATTTCGTCACCCCGTTGCCGCGCCGGGGCCTGTCTGTCGCTGCCGCCGCGGCTTGTCCATGAGACGCTTTCGCGCGGGAGCGCGGCGCAGCGCCATGCGTTAC
>QBLU01000108.1 GCA_003241875.1 Alphaproteobacteria bacterium | reverse complement strand
CAATTGGTGGTGCGCGGGTGTTTTGGGGGCGGCGGTGCGCGGGTGGCGGCGTTTGTGGTTCATGGGCCCCGGCTTTCGCCGGGGTGACAAGTGGGGAGGGTGTACCCGCTGTTTCTGTCACCCCGGCGTAGGCCGGGGCCCATGAACCACTGGCTCGGCAACGACAGGCGGCATCGTTTCGCACCGCCGCGGCGCCCGAAGCGGTTCCCTTCCGCCCCGCCAGCCCCTAAAGTACCGCCATGTTCATCCGCCTGACCCCCGATATATCGGTCGCCCCGCAGATCGCGCCGGCGGATTGCGTGACCGCCAAAGCGCAAGGCTTCACCGCCATCGTCAACAATCGTCCCGATGGCGAGGCCCCCGGCCAGCCGACGGCGGCGGAAATGCGCAGCGCCGCCGAGGCGGCAGGGCTGCGTTATGCCGATATTCCGGTCGATCACACGGGGCTCGGCATGGCCCAGGTCGAGGCCATGGCGGCGGAACTGGCGGCGGCGGGTGGCCCGGTGCTGGCGTTCTGCCGGTCGGGCACGCGGTCGACCAACCTCTGGGCGCTGGCGGCGGCGCTGGGCGGCACCGATCCCGCCAACATCATCGCCGCGGCGGCGGCCGGCGGCTATGACGTCTCGGGCATGCTGCCGACGCTTCAGCGTCTCTCCGGCAACCCCTGATAGTCTGGGTCTCGCTGTTCGGCATCGTCACCATCGTGCTGTTCGCGCGCGCCATGGGCTTTGCGCGGGCGCCGGAGCTGGCCGATGCGGGCCAGGCGCAGCGGATCGCCGCCGAGGCGCTGCACGATTTCCGCCCCGTCGAGGCGGCATTGTCGGGGGATCGCCGCGGTGCGCTGGTGGCGGCAACCGATGGCCGGGTGGCGCTGGTACGGCCCTTCGGGGACCGCTGGGTGGTGCGAATCGTCAATGGCGCCGCCGCCACCGTCGACGGCGGCACGCTGCGGCTGCAGGTTGCGGAGGCGATGTTCCCGCCAGCGCTGCTCGACCTGGGGCCGGCGGCGACGGGTTGGGCGCGCCGGCTATGAGCTTTCCGGACCCCGTCCAGATCGCCATTCCGCTGTTCATCGTCGCGATGATCATCGAAATGCTGGCGATCAAGCGCGGCGCGCGGGGGGATTACGACTGGCGCGACACCGGCACGTCGCTGGCGATGGGGCTCGGCAACACCTTTGCCGCGGTTTTCGTCGGCGGCAGCATCGTCGCGCTGGGCACCTGGCTGTGGCAATTCCGCCTGCTCGACATCCCCGTGACCTGGTGGGCGCTGGCGCTGTGCTTCATCGGGGAGGATTTCTTCTACTATTGGTTCCACCGCACCGCCCATCGCGTGCGCTGGTTCTGGGCCAGCCATGTCATCCACCACAGTTCGCAGCATTATAACCTGTCGACGGCGTTGCGGCAGACGTGGACGGGGTTCATTTCGTTCAGCTTTTTCTTCCGGTTGCCGCTGTTTCTGATCGGCTTTCCACCCCGGATGATCCTGTTCTGCGCCGGGTTGAACCTTGTCTACCAGTTCTTCATCCATACGGAATCGGTGCGAAGACTGCCGAAATCTCTTGAATGGTTGCTCAACACGCCGTCGCATCATCGCGTCCACCACGGCACCAATGCGCGCTATCTCGACCGCAATTACGGCGGGGTCTTCATCGTCTGGGACCGGCTGTTCGGCACCTTCGAGGCCGAGCGCGATGACGAGCCGGTGCGCTATGGCATCGTCCGCAACCTTTCGACCTTCAATCCGCTGTGGGTCGCCTTCCATGAATGGGTCGCGATCGGCGCCGATGTGCTGAAGACGCCCGGCTTGCGCGGCAAATGGATGGCGATCGTCGGCCCGCCGGGCTGGCATTCGGGCACCACCGCCGACACCATCCGGGCGCATTGGGAGGCGGAACACGCGGCCGGGCAGCAGCCCGACGGGCAACGCACGCCACCGGCGGCAATCCCGGCCGAATGATCGACCGGCGGACGGCGCTGCGCTGGGGCGGCGGCGCTGCGCTCGGCGTCGCCGGGCTCGGCCTCGCCCGCGCCATCGACCAGGGCGTCATCCCGATCCTGCCGCGCCCCGGCCTCGATGCCTGGGGTGACTGGAACAACGGGCGTCATAACGGCCCACTGGCGCTGGTCGCCGCCGGCGTGCTCGCCTCCAGCCCGCACAATACCCAGCCCTGGCAGTTCGCGGTCGGGCGGCTGGGGGTCGATATCTTCGAGGTGCCGGTGCGCGCGCTCGGCGCCATGGACCCGTTCGGCCGCGAACGCCTGGCCGGGCTGGGCGCCGCCATCCACAACATGGCGCTGGCGTCGACGGCGATCGGCCGGTCGGCCCATGTCCGGCTGCTGCCCGATGCCGGCAATCCGCTCCACGTCGCCCGGGTCGTGCTGGGGCCGGAGGGGGAGCGCATGGCGCCGCACCCGCTGGTCGCCGCCATCGGCCACCGCCACGTCGATCGCGGCGGCTATGCCGGCGGTGCCATTGCGCCCGCCAAGGTCGCGGCGCTGGCCGCCACCGCCGGGTCACCGCTGGTCCGCATCGCGCTGTTCGACGCCGCATCGGCGCGCGGGCGCCGCTTTGCCGACCTGACCATCGACGCCACCGCCGCCATCGCCGCCGATGCCGACATGATGGCGGCGAGCCACAGCTGGTTTCGCCACGAACGCCGCGACCAGGACCGGCTGAAGGACGGGCTCGGCATCGCCACCTCGGGGGTGTCGCCGTTCATCGCCGCCGCCGGCGCCATGCTGCCCGACCAGCCGGCCAGCGAGGGGCCTTACTGGCTGGCCAGCACCCGCGAGACGGCGCTGCCGACGGCATCGCTGTTCGGGTTGATCCTGGTTGCCGACCCCTGGGACCGCCGCAGCGCGCTGCTGGCCGGGATGGCGTGGCAGCGGCTGCACCTGACCGCGACGCGAGCTGGGCTGGCGGCGCAACCGCTCAACCAGTTGCCCGAGATGATCGACCGCGAGCGGCAGCTGCGCCGGCCGCCGCGGTTCGCCCGCGCCGCCGACGGTCTGCTCGACGATGTCGCCTGGCGGCCGACCTTTGCACTGCGCACCGGCAACCCGATGGCACCGGCTCGCGCCAGCCCGCGCCGCCCGGTATCGGAGGTGATCGGCGCGCCGGCGCGGCTCGACTGGGATGTCGAGCAGGCGCGGGCGGAGACCGCAGCGCAGGACGCGGCGCTGGCGCGGCGAGGGAAGTGAGCCAACTCCCTCCCCCCTGCGGGGAGGGCGACTCGCGAAGCGAGCGGGGTGGGGG
>QBLU01000107.1 GCA_003241875.1 Alphaproteobacteria bacterium | reverse complement strand
GGTACCCCCACCCCGCTCGCTGCGCGAGTCGCCCTCCCCGCAAGGGGGAGGGAGGATCGTCGCTCCTGGCATGATGGCTTCGCACTATGCGCCGTTGCAGCCGGTGCGGCTGGAGGCGCTGACGGCGTCGCCGGCGGAGTTCCACATTGGGTTCGGCGGCGTCGCGGGGGATGCCAGCCTGTCGCCCTCGGGTGACCTCGCCGAAGCCGCGGCTCGGCTGTTCGACCTGCTGCATGTCGCGGAGGCGAGCGGTCGCGCCGCCATCGCCGTCGCGCCGGTGCCGCGGCACGGCCTCGGGCTGGCAATCAACGACCGGCTGAAACGCGCGGCGGCACCGAAATAGGCTTGCGAACGATTCTCAATAGCATAGTATCCCGGCGGTCGATCGGGAGGATGTGCTGTGAAGATTATCGGGTCGGGTGAGGATTTCGGCGGCTGGCCGGCAAGACGCGGCGCAGTCGAGATGCTGCCGCCCGATGAACAGCGGCTGTTGTGGGCGCTGCGCCGGCTGGCGCTGATGCAGCCGCTCGGCCAGGCGCGCTGCCATGCCGTCCATGTCGCGCTCCAGCAGGATTATGGCGATGCCGGGCAGGGCGTTGAGCATCTGCTGCGCTGCTGGCTGTTCGGCCTGTCGCGCTTTGCCCCGCATCGCCTCGCCATCGGCGCGCCGGCCTGCCCGATCCTCACCGACGACGAGGTGCAGCTGCTGCTGGCGCTGCGCCTGTCGGGTGGTGACGAAGCCGCGGCGATCGCCGCCCTAGCGCCGCTGGCCGGGGCCGCGGGGGCGGCGCGGCTGGTGCCGTTTCTCGCCGCCATCGACGGCCTCGTCAAAAATTCGCGTGCCATGGACTTGTCAAAAGCCGTCCAAGATATATCTTGGAGGGCATGAGAAACTCAAGGAGGCATCCCATGCACGACAATTGTGGCAATCGCGGCGGTTCGGACCGGCGCGTCAACTGGCGCGGCCAGGCCTTTTCGGCCTTCGCCGATCGCTTTGGCGACCAGATCACCGAGGCGGTGTTCGGCCCCGGCCCGGGCTTTGCCGCGGGTTTCGGCGGCGGCCCGGGCCGTGGCGGCGGTCGCCCCGGTGGGCGTTCGGGCGGGCGGCGCCGGGTGCTCGACAGCGCCGACCTGCGGCTCGTCCTGCTCCACCTGATCGCCGAACAGCCGCGCCACGGCTATGAACTGATCAAGGCCATCGAGACCCTGTCGGGGGGCGTCTATGCGCCCAGCCCGGGCATGGTCTATCCGACGCTGACGCTTATCGCCGATGTCGGCGAGGCCGACGAAAAGGCCGAAGGCAGCCGCAAGCTGTATGCCATCACCGAGGCCGGGACCGCGGCACTGGCGGCCGAAGCCGAGGCGGTGAAATCCGCCATGGCCCGGCTGGAGGCGCTGGCCAAGATGAGCGAGCGCACCGATTCGGCGCCCGTCCGCCGCGCCATGCGCAACCTGCACACGGCGCTGCACACGCGATTGTCCGACGACAACAGCGACCGCGAACTGCAGCTGAAGGTCGCCGCCATCCTCGACGAGGCGGCGAGCAAGATCGAGCGGCTCTAGCGCCGCGCCTTGAACGGCAGCGGAGTGCCGCCTAGCCTGCCTCTCCACCACGGGGAGGCAGGCCATGCTGCGTTTTGCGACTTTGCTGCTGTTGTCGGCGGCGGTGCCGGCGCTGGCGGCGCCCGATACCGTCATCACCAACGGCGTCATCTACGATGGCAGCGGCGGCGCGCCGTACTCCGGCTGGGTGGCGCTGACCGGCGACCGCATCAGCGCCATGGGGTCGGGTAAGGCCCCGGCCGCGGCGCGCAGCATCGACGCAAAGGGCCAGGCGATCGCGCCGGGTTTCGTCAACATGCTGTCCTGGGCGGTTGAAAGCCTGATCGTCGATGGCCGCGCGCAGAGCGATATCCGCCAGGGCGTGACGCTGGAGGTGATGGGCGAGGGCAATTCGATGGGGCCGCTCAACCCCGAGATGAAGCGGCTGGCGGCGCAGCGGCAGGACGATGTCAAATACCCGGTCAGCTGGACGACATTGGGCGAGTATCTGGCGATGCTGGAGAAAAAGGGCATCGCGCCCAATGTCGCCAGCTTTGTCGGCACGGCGACGGTACGCATCCATGAGCTCGGCGAGAAGGATATCGACCCGACGCCCGAACAGCTGGGCCGGATGCGCGGGCTGGTGCGAGCCGCGATGCACGAAGGCGCGCTCGGCGTCGGCAGTTCGCTGATCTATGCGCCCGGCGCCTATGCCGAAACGCCGGAACTGGTCGCGCTGGCGACCGAAAGCGCCAAATGCGGCGGCATGTACATCAGCCATATGCGGTCCGAAGGCGACAATGTCGAAGCCGCGGTCGACGAGCTGATCGAGATCGCCCGCAAATCCGGCGGCCCGGCCGAGATCTGGCATCTGAAGCAATCGGGCAAGGACAATTGGGGCAAGCTCGACAGCATCATCGCCAGGGTCGAGGCGGCGCGGGCGGCGGGCATCCGCATCACCGCCGACATGTACAATTATACCGCCGGGGCGACCGGCCTCGATGCGTCGATGCCGCTCTGGGTGCAGGACGGCGGGCTGGAGGCGTGGATCGAGCGGTTGAAGGACCCCGCCATTCGGGCGCGGGTGAAGGCCGAGATGGGCGCCAAGGGGCAGGGCTGGGAGAACCTGTTTTACGGCGCCGGCACGCCCGACAATATCCTGCTGCTCGGCTTCAAGAACCCGAAACTGAAGCCGCTGGCCGGCAAGACGCTGGCCGAGGTGGCGAAACTGCGCGGCACCACGCCCGCCGACACCGCGATGGACCTGGTGATCGAGGACGGCAGCCGGGTCGGCACCGCCTATTTCCTGATGACCGAAGCCAATGTGAAGCGCCAGATCGGGCTGCCCTGGGTCGGTTTCGGCTCCGATGCCGGGGCGCCGGCGGCGGAGGGGGTGTTCCTGCTGTCGAAGGACCATCCGCGTGCCTATGGCAATGTCGCGCGGCTGCTGGGCAAATATGTGCGCGAGGACAAGGCGACGACGCTGCCCGATGCGATCCGCCGGCTGACGTCGCAGCCGTTGGCCAATCTGGGCATCAAGGAGCGGGGCACGCTGAAACCCGGCTATTTCGCCGATGTCGTGGTGTTCGACCCGGCGACGATCGCCGACCATGCGACCTTTGCGCAGCCGGCGCAGTACGCGACCGGGGTGGCCCAGGTGTTCGTGAATGGCGTGCAGGTGCTGAAGGACGGCGAGCCGACCGGCGCGGCGGCGGGGCGGTTCGTCAAGGGGCCGGGGG
>QBLU01000106.1 GCA_003241875.1 Alphaproteobacteria bacterium | reverse complement strand
ACGCAGGTGCCGCCGACGCGAAACTCCTCCGCCACCGCGACGCGTGCGCCGTGGCCGGCGGCGATGCGCGACGCCCGCACCCCGCCCGAACCCGCCCCGATGACGAACAGGTCGAAATCATAGTCGGTCATGGCAGGGCTTTCAGGCAAAAACGCTCAGCGGTGAGATAGGCAGGCGGCGCCCGAAGACCAATTGATTTCTCCGTTCGCGCTGATCGAGAGGACCGCGGCGCGCCCTTACTTCAGCAGCATCCCGAGCTTGCCGAGCCAGCCGCTGGCCTCCGCCGCTGCGGCGGTGCGCGGGCTGCCGAGGCCGCTGCATTCGAGGCAGCTGGCCTGCATCGTCGGGCCGCTGGCCATGGCCTTCAGGTCGCCGATGGCGGCGAGCAGTTGCAGCCGCGAGCCGGCGGCCAGCTTGGCGAAGGGGTCGCGGGCCACCTGGTCGCGATCGTCGCCGGGGTCGGCGAAACTGCTCAGCAACCCCACGAACGGCGATTCGCTGCGCTCGATGTCGATGGTGCGGACGCTGCCCTTGATGCCGGCGCGGCGGGCGGCGGCAGCGACCGCGGCGTCGAGGCCGCCGAAGCTGTCGACGAGCTTCAGCTGCCTGGCGGTGGTGCCGGCCCAGACGCGGCCCTGGCCGACGCGGTCGACCTCGGCCACCGGCAACTTGCGGGCGGCGGCGACGATGCCGGTGAAGCGGCGGTAGATGTCCTCCACGCTGGTCTGCAACACGACTTTGGTTTCGGGCGCGATACCGCGGACGATGTCGGGCTCGCCCGAATAGGGGGTCGACTTGACGCCGTCGGTGCCGATGCCGAACTCGGCCAGCGTCCGGTTGAAGCTCGGGATGATGGCGAAGACGCCGATCGAGCCGGTGATCGTCGACGGCTGGGCATAGATCTCGTCGGCCGCCGTGGCGACCCAATAGCCGCCGGACGCCGCCACCGGACCGAACGACGCGACGATCGGCAGCCCGCGCGACTTGGCATCGAGCAGCGCCTGGCGGATTTCCTCCGACGCCAGCACCGATCCGCCGCCGCTGTCGACGCGGACGACCAGCGCCTTGATGTCGCTGTTGTCGGTGATCGCCTTGGCAATGGCGCGCGAGATGGTGGTGCTGCCGGCGGTGCCGCGGGGCGCCTCGCCATCGACGATGTTGCCGGTGACATAGACCACCCCGACGGCGTCGCCGGATTTCGGCACCAGCGACGATTGCGCCGACAGATAGCGATCGAGGGTCAGGCCGCTGTAGGTGCCAAAGCTTTTCTGGTCGCCTTCGCCGACACGCTTGATCATGGCGGCGTTGAATTCGCCGCGGGTGCCGACGACGTCGATCAGCCGCGCGTCCTTTGCCGCCTTGGCCGCGTCACCGCCGGCGGCGCCGAGCCGCTGCGGCAGCTGGGCGAGGAAGCCGGTGACGTCGGCGGCCGGGCGGGCGACCTTCACATCGGCGACATAGGTCTGCCACAGCGCATCGACGAGCGCCTGGTCGGCGGCCTTGGCCTCGGGCGAGGATGCGGCGCGGGTAAAGGGTTCGACCGCGGCCTTGTAGGTGCCGACGCGAAACACGTTGATGTCGACGCCGTATTTGTCGAGCAGCGTCTTGAAATAGAGGTTGGCGCCGCCCGGCCCGGTCAGCAGCACGCCGCCGAGCGGGTTGACCCAGACCCGGTCGGCCTGGGCCGCCAGGTAATAGCCGTCGTCGGTATAGGCGGTGGCATAGGCCTCCACCGGCTTGCCGGCCTTGCGGAAGGCGCGCAGCGCAGTGCCGATCGACTGGAGATTGGCCTCGCCGGCACCGACGAAGGTGTCGAGATCGAGGACGACCGCCTTGATGCGATCATCCTTGGCGGCCAGGTCGATGCCGCGGATGATGTCGCGGACCTGGCGCTGGCGGCCGATGTCGCTGCCGCTGGCGAGCTCGAACGGCGTCCGCTCCGAACCCTGGTCGACGATCGCGCCATCGAGATTGAGCACCAGCGCGCCGCCATTGGTAACAGCGACCGCGGTCCGGCTGTTGAGCGCCGCCCACAGCCCGATGAAGAACAGCAGCAGCAACAGCAGGACCAGCAGATCCTTGATCCCGACCAGGACACGCCAGGTGGTGCGGACAAAGCTCATCGGGTTACCTTGAGGAACGAGAAGAAATCGTCATAGCGGCGCAACGGCAGTCGCCGCAACCGCCGCACCGCCGCAGGAGAGGCCGCAATGCGCAACTGCGGCTCCCCCGACGCGCAATGCGGTCTCAGCCGAAGGTCAATTCGACGATCTTTTCCGGCGTGGCGCGACAGTACATCGGAACCAGCCGGGTCTGGTCCGGATACACCGCCGTCAGGTCCAGCCGGAAACGATAGCCGCCGTTGCCCTGTTCGATATCGACAAGCTTGTCGATGCGGATCTCGGTGCCGCCGGTGGCACCGATCTGGCGGGCGGCCTCGGTCAGGCAGGTGCTCGCCGACGGTCGCGCCGCCGCCGACATGCCGTTGAGATCGACGTTGATCGATGCCGGAATGCCCTTGGCATTGCTGGGCGGCTGATAGGGCGGTGGTGGCGGCGAACCCTGGATATAGACGGTATCCGGCTGGTTGGAAGCACTGAGCAACGCCAGCAGCGACGTGGTGACCGCAACGCCGAAGAGTATGCCGCCGACGGACGGGCCATCGTTGTAGTAATAACGCGGCGGCGGAAAATAGCCGCCGTGCCAGCCGCCGTAAGGGGGGCGCGGCGGACGGTAATAGCCGCCGTTGGGCGGGCGGTAATAGCCGCCGCCGGGCGGACGATAGACGGGATAGGTCGGGTACCGGTTCGGTCGGTTGACGATCACGGTGTTGCCGCTGATGATGTTCCCGCCCGGCCGGTTGTAATCGGGTCGGTTGTTGCCGCCCGGCCGATTGTAATCGGGTCGGTTGATGCCTGGACGATTATCGGGCCGATTGTCGGGTCGATTACCGGGACGATTGCCGGGGCGATTGTAACCGGGACGGTTCGATCCCGGCCGGCCGCTGCCATAGTTCGGCATGGGACGCTGCACATTGGGCGACGGACGCTGCACGTTCGGCACGGGGCGCTGCATGCCGGGCGAGGGTCGCTGCATCCCCGGCGAAGGCCGCTGCATGCCAGGCGAGGGCCGCTGCATGCCAGGCGAGGGCCGCTGCACGCTCGGCGACGGACGCATTGCAGACGGCGCCGGCCGCGCCGCGGGCGCCTGGCGCGTTGCCGGGCCAGCGCCACGCTGCGGTATCTGGCGATCGCCCGGCGCCGCCAACGCCACGCTGGCGAACTGGCTGGTGGCCAGCGCCGTCGCGCAGATCAGGGACACGAATTTCCGCATGGGACATCCTTTTCGATAACGCCGGCATCCTGCGCGCTGCCCCCGCCGGTGTCTGGACTTTGTGACCCGGACCGGGCCGCGACAACGACAGCCTAGCCGTCGGCCGCGACACCGATTGTCCCGGATTCACCAATCCTGTGCCTGGGCGCTGTCAATTTATCCGGAAACGCGCCCGGCAGCCGTTGTTCACCCAGATGCCGCCGCGGTCCCAGCCCCAGCTGCGGCCCTGGATGCACTCCCCGCCGAGCACGCGCTCGACTTCGGCGCCGGCGCGGATCGTGGCGGCGCAGCGGGCGGGGCGATAATTCCGGCTGCTGCACTCGATGACCTGGCCATTGCCACCGGGATTGAAGCCGCCCGGATAACCCCCGCCCGGATACCCAC
>QBLU01000105.1 GCA_003241875.1 Alphaproteobacteria bacterium | reverse complement strand
CCCGCCATACTCGCCCGACTTCAACCCGATCGAGAATGCCTTCTCGAAGCTCAAGGCATTGCTTCGCAAGGCCGCCGCCAGAACCAACGACGACCTCTGGCAAGTCATCGGCGAAAGCCTCGATGCCTTCTCACCAACCGAATGCGCAAATTACTTCGCCGCCGCAGGTTATGATGCATACTGATCGGAAAATGCTCTAGCGCAAGAGCAATATTGCCAGCAGCAACTGTCGTCTGCGCTGCATTATTTTTGGGAGCGTCGCGATATTATCCTTTGGCCGCCGTGTTCGTGGCGCCTGCGGCACTTGCCGGAGGCGCCGCAGCTTGTTTCCTTCGGAACAAGCCTTGGCCAGCCGTAATTCAATGGACAGCTGTCACGTTGGGCCTGGTCACTGTAATGTTTCTTGTGGCATTGATCAACGTACCTGTGGAAACGGCAGGTCTTGTCCCGGCTGCGGATCTCCGCCTGTCTTTCGTCGTTACTGTGGCCATATTGGTCGTCCTCGCTGCAGTTGGCGTCACACGCAATGTTTTTGCACAGTGCACGCTCGGAATCATTGCGCTGCTACTGTTTGTCGCCGCCGCAGTGAGATGGGACGCGCGTACGCCTTGGCAACTGTTTGTCGATACCAGTTCGAAGCCTCCAGCAGCGCTTGCGCAAGCTTTGCCCGCTGGGCCGATATTCTGGGATGGAGACATGACGCCGACCTGGCTGATGCTGGGGCGTGCTAGCTATTTTTCGTGCGACCAAGGTGCTGGTGTTTTGTTCAGCCGTGACACGGCAATCAACTGGCAGCGGCGCGCCGACAGCTTCCGACCACTGGGACTGCTAGACTTTGGACGCTACGATTTCTGCCCGCAGATCTCTAAAAGCCCCGTCTCCGATCGCCACCTTGCCGATATCGTCGGTATCTGTCAGCGCGAATCGAAACTCGCCGCGATGCTATTGACGAGGCCTGCTGTAGAGGGAAAGCGACGAGTGTGGCATGCACCCGCAAAATACGAAATGCTAATAAGAGTCGGAAAGACGCTTCGCCCGTTTCAGACAGACGAGTTTTACATCTACGATTGTAGCGAATTCCGCTAGCTGACCCTATGCTATAAAAAAAGACGTCATCCAGACCAAATCGCGGTGTTACGAACTTGCTGGAACATGGGCCGTATTGTCCACGGGGAGATTGCACGATGGCGCTTGACGGCTATAGCCGCTTCACCTTTCACCGCGACGGTCGGATGCTGACCGCGGCGATCACCGGGGCCAACCCGGTCAACGGTGTCGACGCGGCGATGCATGACGAACTGGCGCGGGTGTTCACCGATCTGCAGCATGACGCCGACAGCGACATCATCGTGCTGACCGGTGCCGGCCGGGCCTTTTGCGCCGGCGGCGACTTCGCCTGGTTCGCCGAACAGATCGCCGATCCAGCCAAGTTCCGCGACATCGGCTGGGATGCCAAGCGCATCGTCACCTCGCTGCTCGACATGGAAAAGCCGATCATCTGCCGCATGAACGGCGCCGCCGCTGGCTTGGGCGCCACTATTGCGCTGCTTTGCGATATCATCATCGCCGACGACCGCGCCGTGATCGGGGACCCGCATGGCAAGGTGGGGCTGGTCGCCGGCGACGGCGGCGCCGTTATCTGGCCGCAACTGATCGGCTATGCCCGCGCCAAGGAATATCTGCTCACCGGCGACATGCTGACCGCGACAAAGGCCGCCGAAATCGGCCTCATCAACCACGCCGTGCCGACCGCCGATCTCGATACCAAGGTCGCCGAGATGGCCGCCAAGCTGATGGCGTCGCCGCGCTGGGCGGTGCGCTGGACCAAGACGGTGACCAACACGCCGCTTAAGGCGCTCGTCGCCCAGATGATGGACACGTCGATCGCCTATGAAATGATGTCGAACATGGCCGCCGATCGCGCCGAGGCCGTCGCCGCGGTCCGCGAGCGCCGCGCGCCGAAGCTCACCGGGGAATGAGCGTGCAGAGCTTCATCGACGAACCGGCGCACATCGGTCAGCTGCGCGACACCATCGCCCGCTTTGTTGGCCAACACGCGCCGCGGGAGGCGCGCATCGCCTGGGATCGCGCCCATGCCTGGCCGCGGAATGTCTACGCCGAGCTCAACAAACTGGGGCTGACCGCGCTGACCGTGCCGACCGAATATGGCGGCGCCGGCCAGGATATCGTCGCCGCCATCGCCGTCATCGAGGAACTGTCCCAGGTCGGCCCTTGCCTCGCCGGGCCGTTCATCCACACGGCATTTTATGGCGGAATGAACCTGTCCGAGAACGGCTCGCCGGAACAAAAGGCCGAATACCTCCCCCGCCTTGCCCGCGGCGAGCTGTTCTTCGCCTATGGCCTCAGCGAGCCCGATGTCGGCGGTGATCTCGCCAGCGTCGCCACCCGCGCCGAAATGGACGGCGACAGCGTCGTCATCAACGGCGCCAAGCGCTGGTGTTCGGGCGCCGACTGGGCGCATGTCATCTATGCGCTGGTCCGCTCCGGGCCGCCCGGGGACCGCTATCGCAACCTGTCGTTCGTCCTGATCCCCACCGACACCCCCGGCATCACGATGCAGGACATCCACCATGGCAACCTGCGCTACACCGCCAGCCAGGACGTCTATTTCGACAATGTCCGCATCCCTGCCGCCTATATCGTCGGCGGGCCGGCGATGTGGAACCAGGGCTGGAAGCTCCTCGCCGGCCGCGCCCTCGACGTCGAAAAGCTCGAGATCACCGCCGTTGCCTTCGGCATCGCCCGCGCCGCCCTCGACGAAGCCTGGGCCTATGCCCAGGCGCGCGTCCAGTTCGGCAAGCCGATTGCCCAGCACCAGAGCGTTCGCCACAAGCTGGTCACCGCGAAGACCAAGCTGCAGGCCGCGCGCCACATGCTCTACCACGCCGCCTGGCTCGCCAACGAAGGCCGGCCGTGCTCGGTCGAGACCAGCATGGCCAAGCTGTTCGTTGCCGACACCGGGGTGGAGATCGCCCTCATTTGCCAGCAGGTGATGGGTGCCTACGCCCTGACTGACGCTTTTGACATGGAACGTCACGTGCGTGATCTGCTCGGAATGCCGATCGTCGGCGGGTCGAGCGACATGCAGAAGAACAACCTCGCATCGTTGCTGAAGCTGTGAGCCTGCTCGACGCCGCCCGCGACCTGGCGCCGACGATCGCCGCCCGCGCCGCCGATACCGAAGGCCAGCGCCGCCTGCCTGCCGACCTTGCCGCCGAGATGGCCGCGGCCGGGCTGTTCCGCATGGCGGTGCCCCGGCGGCTGGGCGGTGCCGAGGCCAGCCCGGCCGAGATCATCGCGGCGCTGGAGATCCTCGGCGCCGCCGATGCCGCGACCGGCTGGTGCGCGATGATCGCCGGCACGACGGCGTTGAGCGCGGCCTGGCTGCCCGATCCCTGGTCCGCCGAGGTGTTCGGCACCCCAGCGACTATCAGCGGCGGCGTTTTTGCCCCGATGGGCAAGGCGGTCGTCGACGGCGACGACTATATCGTGTCGGGCCGCTGGTCCTGGGCGTCGGGATCGGCCAACTGTGACTGGCTGGTCGGCGGCGCGCTGATATTCGACGGCGGCACGCTGCGCACCCTGGCCAATGGCGCCCCCGACCACCGCATGATGATCTTTCGCCGCAGCGACGTCGAACTGATCGACACCTGGCACGCCAGCGGCATGCGCGGCACCGGCTCGGGCGACATGGCGGTGGCGAACGTCCGCGTGCCGCAGGCGCGCAGCGTGTCCTTCATGACCGATGCGCCGCGCGATCCGGGGCCGCTCTATGCCTTTCCGCCGTTCGGCCTGCTCGCGCTCGGCATCGCCGCGGTGGCGGGCGGCAATGCCCGGGCCGCTCTCGACGACTTGAAGACACTGGCGACGAGCAAGAAAAGCGCCGGATCGTCGCGGGTTCTCGCCGACCGCGGCGTCGTGCAGGCCGATTTCGCCCGCGCCGAGGCCGATCTCGCCGCCGCCCGCGCGCTGGTGACGGTGACGGTTGCCGAAGCCTGGACGATGGCGACGACGGGCGTCGCGCTGACCGCCGACATTCGCGCCCGGCTGCGCCTCGCGGC
>QBLU01000104.1 GCA_003241875.1 Alphaproteobacteria bacterium | reverse complement strand
CCTTCAGCCCCTCCCTTTCAGGGAGGGGAGCAGGAAGACACCATGCAACTCCTCGCCTCGCTGACCTCGCCCTATGCCCGCAAGCTGCGGGTGCTGGCGCATGAACTGGCGCTGCCGGTGACGCTGGTGGAGACGGCGCCGATGGAGGATGGGCCCGAGTTGCTTGCCGCCAATCCGCTCGGCAAGGTGCCGGTGCTGATGCTCGACGACGGCAGCAGCGTCGTCGATTCGCGGGTCATCGCTGCCTATCTGCTGGCGCAGGCGCCGGGGCAGACGCTGCTGGCGACGGCCGGCCCGGCGCATTGGCACGGCCTGACGACGGAGGCGATTGCCGACGGCATCCTCGACGCGGCGATCAACCTGCGCTTCCACGCGGCGCAGGGGGTTACCGAAGGCGCCTGGCCCGACCGCCAGCGCCGCGCAATCGCCCGGGCGCTGGCGGCACTGGCCGGACGGATCGGCGCCGTGCCGGGCTATCCCGAAATCTGCATCGTCATTGCGTGCGAGTATCTCGACCTGCGGTTTCCGGACATCGACTGGCGGGCGCATGGCGAGTTGCGGGCGCTGCAGGCGGCACTCACCGACCGGCCGTCGCTCGCGGCGACGCGGCCGCCGGGCTAGGGTTTGTCTGGTTCAGTCGGCGTCGGCCCCGGCTGGCGAGTTACATGCAGCACACACCATGTACGATCGTGCTTCGGACCATGCCGCTGTCTTCACCTGAGGGGGTGGAGCGCTGCCCCTTCCTCTCCCGCTTGCGGGAGAGGCGAGACGCGCGCCAGCGCGCCGGGTGAGGGTGTACCCGCTTGGCGGAACAGAACGAACACCCTCACCCGCTCGCCGAAGCTGGCGAGTCGCCTCTCCCGCAAGCGGGAGAGGGACGGGCAGCATTGGGATATCGCCCCCGCATCTGCGGAATACGCTTCCTTATTTCGCTTCCGGCGGCGGCGGGAAGGTCACGTCGGGCGCGGCCTGATCGATGTCGACGCGCAGCCGCCAGATGCCGTCGTCGCCCTTGCGGTAGACGATCAGCGAGCGGCCGGCCTCGGGGATGTCGCCGGCGGGCGTGCGGATGGTGAACCAGTATTTGCTGAGAAAGAACGCCTGGGCGCCGTCGACGACCAGACTTTCCTCGGCGAGCAGGAAGTCGGCGTCGGGGGGCGTCTTTAGCAGCGGCGTGAAATAGGCGCGGATGGCGTCGCGGCCCTTCAGCTTGGGCTTGCTATGCAGCGCCACCTCCGCATCGGGGGTGTAGAGCCGCATCAGCGCCTCGATATCGCCGGCCTTGAACGCCCGCACCCATTCGCGGCCATGGGCGCGGATCGCGGCCTCGTCGGCGGGCGTTGCCGCGGCCGGCGTCGCCAGCAACAGCAACAGCGCCGCCGCCAGCTTCACGCCTTCAATTCCCGCGCCAGCGCCTTCCTTGTCTTGTCGCCATAGGGCGGCTTGAAGCCCGCCAGCCCGGCGAGGTCGATCTTGGGCTGGGTGTAGATCGCCTTGGCGTGGCTGAATTCCTTGAAGCCGTCGGCGCCATGGTACGACCCCATGCCGGCATTGCCGATGCCGCCGAAGGGCAGTTCCTCCGCCGAGACATGGAAGATGACGTCGTTGACGGTGACGCCGCCCGAGATGGTCCGGTCGAGCACGCGGCGCTGTTCGGCGGCATCCTGGCCGAACCAGTAGAGCCCGAGCGGCCGGTCGCGGCGGTTGACCTCGTCGATGGCGCCGTCGGTGGTCGCATAGGTGCGGATCGGCAGCAGCGGGCCGAAAATCTCCTCCTGCATCACCGTCATCTCGTCGGTCGGGTTGCGGATCAGGTGCAGCGGCATCTTGTTGGTGTTCTGCTTGGAGAAGTCCTCGTTGGCCGGGTTGACGACCTCGATCGTCGCCCCCTTGGCGCGGGCGTCCTCGACATGCGCCTCCAACCGCTCGCGGTGCCGCGCGCCGAGCACCGAGGTGTAATCGGGGTTCGACAGCAGCGTCGGGTACATCTTGGCGGTCGCGGCCTTCAGCCCCTCGACGACGGCGCTCTCGCTTTCCTCCGGCACCAGCAGATAGTCGGGCGCCAGGCAGATCTGCCCGGCGTTCATCATCTTGCCCATCGTGATGCGTTCGGTGGCGACGCCGATGTCGGCGCTGCGGCTGATGATCGTCGGCGACTTGCCGCCGAGTTCGAGCGTCAACGGCACCAGGTTCTTCGCCGCCGCCATCATGACATGGCGGGCGATGCCGGTGCCGCCGGTGAAGACCAGGTGATCGAAGGGCAGTTCCGAGAACGCCTTGCCGGCCTCCGCGCCGCCGGTGATGACGGCGATCTCGGCGGCATCGAAGGCGGCTTCGAGGATCTCCTTCATCAGCGCCGAGGTGACGGGGGTGAATTCGCTCGGCTTGATCATCGCGCGGTTGCCCGCCGCCAGCACGCCGGCGAGCGGCGCGAAGGTCAGGTTCACCGGGAAATTCCACGGGCTGATGATGCCGATGACACCCTTGGGCTGGAATTCGACCCGCGCGCGGGCGCCGAGCAGCTTCATCGGGAAATCCAATGGCCGGCTCTCGGGCTTCATCCAGGCGTCGAGATGCTTGATGGCGTGCTTCAACGGCTTGACCGAGGCCATGATGTCGGTGACCAGCGACATCTCGTTGGAACGGTGGCCGAAATCCTCGCTGAGCGCCGCGACCAGCCGGTCCTTGTGGTCGAGGACGACGGCGAGGGCGCGCTGCAGCCGGGCCTTGCGGGTGGCGGCGGTGACCGGCAACTCGGCGGTGAAGGCGGCACGCTGGCGATGCAGGATGTCGAGCATGGCCGCGGCGTCGCGGGCATCCCAGGCGGTGGTGGCAGTGCTGGCCATGTCGTCATCCCCGTGTTGATTTGAGCGCACCTTAGAAGTTGTTGCGGCGGCTTAGAAGTGTTTCGTGGGCGGGCCAGCTTCGACAAGCTCAGCCTGAGCGGATTCTATCGGCGCGTCCGGAAATGCCCGCTCAGGCTGAGCCTGTCGAAGCCGGCCCGGCCAAGGCCTCCTAGAGTTGGTTGCATTCAAGTTGATCCGCTCAGGCTGAGCCTGTCGAAGCCTCCGCGAGCACCGCTCTGCGACCCGGCTTCGACAAGCTCAGCCTGAGCGGGCCTTCTTGGTTCAACGAAACTGCAATCCACTCTAGGCCGCGAACCCCGCCAGCAGCGCCGCGGCGCCGACGCCGGCGAGGTGCAGGGTCCGCTCGCGGCCGCTGCCATAGCCGTCGATGGCGAGCACGCCGAGGCCATGGGCAAAGCTCCACAGGCTGTGGGCGGCGGCATCGGGGGAGACCGACAGCGGGCCGAGGGCGGTGACGAGCGCGGCAAGCTTGCGGGCCGGCAGCGCGGCGGCGGCGGCCAGTTCGGGATGGGCGCTGCGGTCGGCGAGCTCGGGGCCCTTCATCAGCCGGTAGAGTTCGGGATTGTCGAGGATGAAGGCGACATAGGCGCGGGTGCCGGCGACCAGCGCCTCCGCAGCGTCCTCGCCGGTGCCGGCCAGCGCCGCCAGCTTTACGGCGTACAGCCGTTCGAAGCCCAGTTGCGCCACGGCGGCGACCAGCGCGGCGCGGTCGGCGAAATGGTGATAGGGCGCCATCGGGCTGACGCCGGCGGCACGGGCGACGGCGCGCAGCGTCAGCGCCGCCGCGCCCTGGGCCTCGACCAGCGCCAGCGCCGCATCGACAAGGGCGCTGCGCAGGTCGCCGTGATGATAGCGGGCGGAACTGGCCATGGCGGATGTTAGCTTGACCGGGCCGTCAATTGCAAATTATACGCTGTAAACTTACGGTGTATAGATGGGATGCGCGATGACGGTGATCGTGATGACCGGGGCGACGGCGGGCATTGGCGCTGCGGCGGCGGCGCGGTTCAGCGACGCCCGGCTGATCGTCGGCGCGCGCGATGGCCGCGTTCCCGGCGCCGCGATGCTGCCGCTCGATCTCGCCAGCCTGGCCAGCGTGCGCGGCTTTGCCGATGCGGTGGTGGCGACGCTCGACGGCGCGCGCATCGATGCGCTGGTACTCAACGCCGGCGGCCAGCGGCCCGATGTGGCGGCGCGATCGGCCGATGGCCATGAGCTGACCTTTGCCGTCAATCACCTCGCCCATTATCTGTTGGCGCGGCTGCTGCTGCCGCAGCTGGCGCCAGGCGCCCGCATCGTCATCACCAGCAGCGGCACCCATGATCCCGCCGAAGGAACGCCGGTGCCGGCGCCGCGCCACGCCGATGCCGGGATGCTCGCCGACCCCGGCAGCGACCCGCGCCGCGATGGCAGCGCCACCACGGCCGGGATGCGCGCCTATTCGGCATCGAAGCTGTGCAACCTGATGACCGCGCGCAGCCTCGCCGCCCTGCCCGAGGCCGCCGCCAACGGCTGGATCGTCACCGCCTATGATCCGGGGCTGACGCCGGGCACCGGGCTCGTCCGCAACCAGATGTGGCCGGTGCGGGCGCTGGTCTGGCCGCTGCTGCCGCTGCTGGTGCCGTTCCGCCACGGCATGAACAGCCTGGCCGCCGCCGGGGCCGGGCTGGCGGCGCTGGCAACGACGACCGTGCCGCCGGCGGGGCGGGTCTATGCGTCGCTGCGCAAGGGCGTGCTGACCTGGCCGGAGCCGTCGGTGCTGGCGCGGGACGATGCGGCGGCGGCGAAGCTGTGGGCGGATAGTGCGGGGATGGTGGGATTGTAGGAGGGGCGCCGCTCCCTCCCCCTTGCGGGGAGGGCGACTCGCGCTTGCGCGAGCGGGGTGGGGGTCGC
>QBLU01000103.1 GCA_003241875.1 Alphaproteobacteria bacterium | reverse complement strand
CCCGGCGCAGATCCGCCACTACGCCCGGGCGCTTGGCCGCCATGCCAAGACCGATCGCCTCGATGCCGAAGTCATTGCGTGTTTCGGCGAAGCGACCAAACCTCCTGCGCGTCCGCTTGCCGATGAAGCCACCCAGTTGCTCGCCGAGCTGATCGCGCGGCGGCGCCAAGTGCTTGCAATGCTTGTCGCTGAACGGCAGCGCTTGAGCCGCGGCGGCACGCCGCGTGTCGTACAAAGCCTCAAGCGCGTCGTGCGCGCACTCGAGAAGGAGCTCGCCGATATCGAGGGCGAGATCGACCTTGCGGTACGTGGGTCGCCAGGTTGGGCGGCTGCCGAGGACCTTCTGGTGTCGGTGCCCGGCGTCGGACCCGGCACGGCTAGAACCCTGCTTGCCGAGCTTCCTGAACTTGGCCAGCTCGATCGCCGCCAGATCGCAGCATTGGTTGGCTTGGCACCCTTCGTAAGGCAGTCCGGTCAATGGCGTGGCAAGAGCATGATCGCCGGCGGCCGCGCTTCGGTACGAACCGCGCTGTTCATCGCCGCCCAGGTCGCCAAGCGATTTAACCCTGTACTGGCCAGCTTCTACGCCCGCCTGATCGCCGCCGGAAAACCCAAAATGGTCGCCACCATCGCCGTCGCTCACAAACTGCTCATCATGCTCAATGCCATCCTCCGCGAACGGAAGCCTTGGATCGTAGTACCCGTCAGCGCTTGACAGCCAAGACAGTCGCTCTCCGAGGGAGGGGGAGCCGATCGCTCTTTACGTCCACTGGCCGTTCTGCGTCACCAAATGCCCCTATTGCGACTTCAACAGCCATGTCCGCGCCAGCGTCGACGATGCCGCCTGGCGTGCCGGCCTGCTCGCCGATCTCGCCCATGAAGCAGCGCGCCTGCCCGGCCGCCGCCTCGCCAGCATCTTCTTCGGCGGCGGCACCCCGTCGCTGATGCCGGCGGCCACCGTCGCCGCGATCATCGACGCGGCAACGACCCACTGGCCGGCGAGCGCCGATATCGAGATCACGCTGGAGGCCAACCCGTCATCGGTGGAGGCCGCCCGCTTTGCCGGCTTCGCCGCCGCCGGGGTCAACCGGCTCAGTCTCGGCCTGCAAGCGCTCGACGATGCCGACCTGAAGGCGCTGGGCCGCCCGCACGACCTGGCGCAGGGGCTGGCGGCGCTCGATGTCGCGCAGCGCCACTTCGGTCGGGTCAGCTTCGACCTGATCTACGACCGGCCCGGCATGACTGCCGACAGCTGGGCCGCCGAGCTCGGCCGGGCGCTCGGCTTCGGCACCGATCACCTGTCGCTCTACCAGCTGACGCTCGAACCCGGCACGCGCTTCACCGCGCTCCACAAGCAGGGCAAGCTCGTCATGCCCGACGCCGACACCTCCGCCGACCTGTTCGACCTGACCCGCGCGATGACCGCCGCCGCCGGCATTCCGGCCTATGAAGTCTCCAACCACGCCCGCCCCGGCAGCGAGAGCCGCCACAACATCGTCTACTGGACCTATGGCGACTATGCCGGCATCGGCCCCGGCGCCCATGGCCGGCGCATGGGGGTCGCCACCGAGCGCCTGAAGAAGCCGGAAAGCTGGCTCGCCGCCGTCACCGCGCAGGGGCATGGCATGGCCAGCGAGGCCCTGCTGGCGCCCGCGGACCGCGCCACCGAGGCGCTGGTCATGGGGTTGCGGCTCGGTACCGGCATCGACGCGGCGACCTTCCGCACCCGCACCGGCCTCGACCTGGCGGACGTGCTGCGCCCCGACCGGGTGGCGCGCATCGTCGCCCAGGGCTTGCTCGAGCACGACTCCCGCGGGCTGCGCCTGACGCTCGCCGGCCAGCCGTTCGTCGATGCGGTGCTGAAGGAAATCGCCGCCTGACGCCGTTGCCGGCTGACGCTGCGAAGTCTCAGGAAACCTTGCCCTCGGCCTTGTGCATCGCGCCGGCGACTTCGGGCGGCATGTATTTTTCATCGTGCTTGGCGAGCACCGTCTCGGCGGTGAACACGCCCGACGCGGGGTCGATACGCCCTTCGGCGATCACGCCCTGACCCTCGCGGAACAGGTCGGGCAGGATACCGGTATAGGTCACCGGCCAGGTCTTGCGGTTGTCGGTGACGACAAAGCGCACCGTCTCGCCGGATTTCACCAGCGATCCCGCCTCGACCATGCCGCCCAGCCGGATGGCATCGACGGGCGGCGCCTTGCCGGCGAGATCGGAAGGGGCATAGAAATAGGTCGCCTTGTCACCCAGCGTCGAAAACGCCAGCGCGCCGGCACCGCCCAGCGCCACCAGCGCGCCGACGACCAGGTACAGCCGCTGGGTCTTGGCCTTGATCTTCATTTGCGCTTCAATTCCTCGGCACGCTTTTCGGCGGCGCGCATCGCGGTCCAGCTCCACGCCAGCAGCGCGATCATGCCACCGATGGTCAATATATAGGCCGGCCAGATATAAGATGCCCACAGGTCGGGCCGCGCGACGACGCCTTCGATCATGCCCGCGTCCTCATGCCAACGCCTCCGCCATGCGCCGCGACCGCGCCTCTACCCGCTGCTCGGCGATCAGCGCGCGCATCCGCATCAGCACGATAGCGGCGAACAACAGGGTGAACCCTGCCACCGACACCAGCAGCGGCGTCAGCATCTCGGGCGCCATCGCCGATTTGCCGGCCAGCACGTTGATGCTCGAGCCCTGGTGCAGCGTGTTCCACCATTCGACCGAATATTTGATGATCGGCAGGTTGATGGCGCCGACCAGCGCCAGGATGGCGGCGCCCCGGCGCTCGCCGCCGCGCTCCGCCTCCGACGCCGACAGCGCCAGATAGCCGAGATAGAGGAACAGCAGCACCAGTTGCGACGTCAGCCGCGCATCCCACACCCAATAGGTGCCCCAGGTCGGCTTGCCCCACAGCGATCCCGACATCAGGCAGATGGCGGTAAACGCCGCCCCGGCCGGCGCGATCGCCCGCGCCGCGATCGTCGCCAGCGGATGCCGCCAGATCAGCGCGGTGGCGCTGGCGATGGCCAGGCCGAAATAGCCGCCGGAGCCGAGCCAGGCGGCCGGCACATGGACGTACATGATGCGGACGCTTTCGCCCTGCTGGTAATCGGGCGGGCTGGCGAACAGGCCGATATACAGGCCGATGACGGTCAGGATCAGCCCCGGCACCAGGGTCAGCGGCAACGCCCAGCGGGCAATGCGCAGGAAGCGGGCGGGATTGGCAAAGCGATGCATGCTGGCCCGGCTATAAGCCAGGCGGGGTGCCGCGCAAAGCGGCAAGATGCCCCGCGCCGCCGGCCCGCCGGCGCCGGCAGCCCTCAATCCCAGCTGAAGCGATAGCCATAGCTGAGGCCCACCGAAAACTGGTCGCGGCGCCCGCGATCGCGGATCAGCGAGGAATCGGCGGCGGCATCGGCGAGCCGGTCATAGCCGCCGAACAGGGTGATGGCGCCGCCCCGCCCGGCGCTGCCGAGCGGTTTGGTCAGCGACGCGTTGAGCCCCGTCGAGACCAGCCCGCCGCCGGCGGCAAAGGCATCCAGCCCGGTCGCCGCGGCCTGCCCGGGCGTGACGCCGAAATAGGTCTGCACATAATCGCGTCCCGCAAAGGTCGCCCGCACGCTGGTCGACCACAGCCAGGGTGATGTCGGCGCCCCGAACCGGTCGTTCCAGCCGAGCAGCACGTCGGCGATCACCCCGTCATGCCCGCCAAAGCCCTGGCGCACCTCTGCCCGCACCCGCGCCTTGCGCCCGGCAAAGCTGTACTGCGCGAAGCCGCCGACCTCGCCGGCCACGCCGACATCGCCCATGCCGCGCAGCGCCTCGCTGCCGCCGGCGACGAGGAACGGCGAGCCGCCGTTGCTCTCCTGCCGGCCGAAACGCAGCTTGGCCAGCGGGCCGAGCTTCCAGCCGTCGCGGTTCACGGCATTCCAGCCGAGCCCATCGGGAATCGAGGCAAAGACGGCGTCGCGATAGTTCAGCCGCAGGTCGGGAAAGATCGACAGCGCCTGATCCCGGCTGCCCTGCCACGCCGGCGCATAAAGCGGGGCAAAGCCGACGCCCAGGGTCCAGGCCCGCGGCGGCGGTGCCGTCCGCTGCGCGCTGAGCGGCACCCCGGGGGCGGCGCCCTGCGCCAAGACGGGGGTTGCGGCCAGCGTCATGAACAGGACAGGCAACAGACGATACACGCGGGCACTCCTTCGTTCGGGCGGCAGGCGCCTAACGCGAACATTACCAAAAGGCAATGAAGTTTGGTGACGCTGGGCACGGTGATGCCGCCGCGACCGAAGGCACCGCAGGCTGGACGGCCCCGGCGCGGTGGTGGAAGGATGGCGCCGTGGCAAAAAGGGTCGGCCGTGCAGCGATTTGATCTGAGTTCGTGGCAGGCGATCCTGACCAGTGTCATCGGCCTGGCGCTGTTCGCGCTGATCGGCGTCGGCATCCGGCTGGTGGCGATGTTCACCATCCAGCAGCGCCGCGAGCGCCAGAATCGCCAGATCAACGAGCGGCTGAAGGTGCTGATCGCCGCCTACAAGGTGCTCGGCGGCTCGTTCACCGGCAATCTGGCGGTCGACCCGACGCATCTCGGCGAGCTGCGGCGCCGGCCGCCGACGGCCGGCGCGGAAGCGCTCGACCTGTCCGAAGCGGCGGTCGCCGGCTCCGACCGCGGACGGCGCATCCGCGATGCGGTAGAGGCGGCGCTGTCCGACATCATCCTGCTCGGCACGGACGAGCAGGTGCGGCTGGCGAGCACGGCGGCGGCGGAACTGGTCGCCGGCCGGCCGGTGCACGTCGCCGAACTGGTGGTGTCGCTGCGCAATTTCGTGCGGGAGGCGCTCGACCTGGGCGCGATCACCGGCGTGGTGCCGGCCCAGGG
>QBLU01000102.1 GCA_003241875.1 Alphaproteobacteria bacterium | reverse complement strand
GGCCGACTGGTATGTCTGGGCCGATGCCAAGCCCGATGGCTCGCCGCCGTCGAACTGGCAATCTGTGTTCGGCGGGCCGGCCTGGACCTGGGATGCGCGGCGTGGGCAATATTATCTGCACAATTTCCTCGGCAGCCAGCCACAATTGAACGTGCACAACCCAGCGGTGCAGGCGGCGCTGCTCGACGTGGCGCGCTTCTGGCTCGACCGCGGTGTCGATGGCTTCCGGCTCGATGCGATCAATTTCTCGATGCACGACCCTGCGCTGCGGGACAATCCGCCGGTGCCTGCCGGGCTGGGCAAGCGGACGCGGCCATTCGATTTCCAGCGGCACCTGTACAACCAGTCGCATGCCGACATCCCGCCGTTTCTGGAGCGCTTGCGGGCGGTGATCGATGGCTATGACGGCGACAGGTTCACCGTCGCCGAAGTCGGCGGGCCCGACGCGACGCGCGAGATGCAGGTATTCACCGCCGGCGATGCGCGGTTGAACAGCGCCTATGGCTTTGATTTTCTCTATGCCGACCGGTTGACGCCGGGGCTGGTGACGCAGGCGATGACGGCATGGCCGGGGGCGCACGGCGAGGGCTGGCCGAGCTGGGCGTTTTCGAACCATGATGCGCCGCGCCATGTCAGCCGCTGGGCGGAGGGGCGGGACCCCGATGCGATGGCGCGGCTGTCGCTGCTGCTGCTGATGGCGCTGCGCGGAAATGTGTTCCTGTACCAAGGCGAGGAACTGGGGCTGCCACAGGCCGAGGTGCCCTTCGACCGGCTGCAGGATCCCGAGGCGATCGCCAACTGGCCGTTGAGCCTGGGGCGCGACGGCGCGCGGACGCCGATGCCCTGGCACGGTCGGACGGCGAACGGCGCGGTGGCGGCGGGCGGATTTTCGGTAGCCGAACCGTGGCTGCCGGTGCCGCAGGCGCATCTCGACCGATCGGTGGAGGCGCAGGCGGCGACGCCTGATTCAATGCTGGCGCTGACCCGGCGGCTGGTGACGCTGCGCCGGGCCGAAGCGGCGTTGCGAACCGGGGGGTTCGTGCCGCTGGGGCTGGCCGAGCCTTTGCTCGGGTTCGACCGGGACGAACTGCGCTGCGTGTTCAACCTGGGGCATGCGGCGCTGCCGGCGCCGGTCGATGGCGGCTGGCAGGTGCTGGTCGCGGTCAATGGCGCCGTGCCGGGGCGGGATTTACCGCCGCTGGGCGGGATGATCGTGCGGCGGACGCCGTGAGCGCGCTAGGCGCCGCAGGATTCGCGGATGATCAGCGGTGTCGGCATGCGTTCGGAGCGGATGTCGTCGCCCTGGCCGAGCAGTTTCGAGACGAGCAGACGCCCGGCCTGGATGGTATCCTGTGCCACGGTGCTGAGCGCCGGGCTGGCGAGCCGGGCGAAGGGGATATCGTCATAGCCGATGACCGATACGTCGGCGGGAACGCTGCGGCCGGCGCGGGTGAGCGCGCGAATGGCGCCGAGCGCGATGAGGTCGCTGGCGGCGACGATGGCGTCGAATGGGCGACCCGACGCGATCAGCGCGTCGACCATGGCGCCGGCGGCGTCGATGTCGAAATGGGCGGGGATGACCAGCGCGGGATCGAAGGCCAGGCCGGCGACTTCGAGCCCGGCCTGGTAGCCGCGCAGGCGCTGGGCCGATTCGACGGCATCGGTATCGCCGAGGAAGACGATGCGGCGCCGGCCCAGGCGGGCGAGGTGGAGCGTGGCGCGGCGGCCGCCGAGAAGGTTGTCGCTGCCCACCGAGCAATAGCGCTGCGACGGCACTTCGGCGCCCCAGACGACAAAGCGCGCTTCGGTTTCGGCGAGGCGGTTGAAGTCGTGGTGGAGGAGGCTTTGCCCGAGGAAGATGATGCCGTTGGCGCGACTGGTGGTGACGGCCGCGTGGAGGGCGTCGAAGCTGGTCGGCGAAACATGGCTGAAGATGAGATCGCAGCCGCGGTCGCGCGCGGCCTCGCCGACGCCGGCGAAAAGTTCGAGGAAAAACGGATCGGACAGGCGGGCGTCGCGGCCCTGGGGGCGGGGGACGATGATGGCGATGGTGGCGTCGGCACCGATCGGGCCGGCGGGCATCGAGCGGCGGAAGGGATAGTCGTTCTCCCGCGCCAGTTTCCAGATCAGTTGCTTGGTGCGCGCGTTGACCGCGGGACTGTCGTTGAGGGCGCGCGAGGCGGTAGCGATAGAGACGCCGGCGAGGGCGGCGAGATCTTCGAGGCGTGTGGTCTTCTTCATGCAAATTTTGCTGCAAAACCTGTCATCGCCGCTTTGAACCACTGTGACGCGGCGGCGGCAAGGGGAGATTGGCGATGATCGGTCGGCTGCTGATGGCGGTGGTGCTCTGGCTGGCGGGGCCGGCAGCGGCGGCGACGGTGGGCGTGCTCGACTCGCCCGGCCGCGTGTTGCAGGTCACGCTGGCGATCGACAATGACGGGCGCGCGACCTGGGCGGTGGCGCGCAAGGGCGTGGCCGTGGTGGCGCCGTCGCGGCTGGGGTTCCTGTTCGTCGATGGGCCGAAATTCGAACGCAACCTTGTGGCCGGGCGGCCGGTGTTCGCCAGGGCCGACGCGACCTGGGAGCAGCCCTGGGGCGAGCGGCGGTTCGTGCGCGACGACCATGCCGAGATGCGGGTACGGCTGACGGAGAAGGGGTCACTGGGGGCCGGCGTCAAGGCGCGGCGGATCGACGTGGTGTTCAAGGCCTTCGATGACGGGGTCGGGTTTCGGTACGAATTTCCGGATGCCGGCGCCGTCCAGATTGCCGACGAGCTGACCGAGTTCAATTTCGCGGCGCCAGCGACGGCGTGGTGGATCCCGGCGGGCGAGTGGAACCGCTATGAATATCTGTACAATCGCACACCGCTGGAGGCGATCGGCCGGGCGCATACGCCGGTAACATTGCGCACCGATGCCGGGCTGCACATCGCGGTGCACGAAGCGGCGCTTGTCGATTATGCGGCGATGTGGCTGCAGCATGTCGACGGGCGCAACTTCAAGGCCGTGCTGTCGCCGTCGTGGCGGGCGGCCAAGGTGCTGCGGCAAGGGCCGTTCGCATCGCCGTGGCGGGCGCTGGTCATCGCGCCGACGGCGGCGGCGCTGGTCGAATCGAACCTGTTCCTCAACCTGAACGAGCCCAATAAACTGGGCGATGTGTCCTGGGTGAAGCCTTTCAAATATGCCGGCGTCTGGTGGGAGATGCACCTTGATACCAAGACCTGGGCCTCGGGCGACAGGCATGGCGCGACCGATGCCAATGTGCGGCGGCATATCGATTTTGCGGCGCGCAACGGGTTTCGCGGGGTGCTGGTCGAGGGCTGGAACCTGGGCTGGGACGGTGACTGGTTCGGGCGGGGGGAAGACTTCAGCTTCACCCGCAGCTATCCCGATTTCGACCTGAAGGGGCTCGCCGATTATGCCGGGGACAAGGGCGTGCGGCTGGTCGGGCATCACGAGACGTCGGGCAATGCGGCGCATTACGAGGACGCGCTGGCCGCGGCGTTCGACCTGTATGCGGCGAACGGCGTCGATGCGGTGAAGACCGGCTACGTCGCCGATGCGGGTCAGGCCAAGGTGCGGGACGCTGACGGCAGCCTGCACTATACGTGGCATGACAGCCAGCCGATGGCGGCGCATCATCTGAAAGTCGTCACCGAGGCGGCAAAGCGCCGGATCATGGTCAATGCTCATGAGCCGATCAAGGATACCGGGCTGCGGCGAACCTACCCCAACTGGGTGTCGCGCGAGGGCGCGCGCGGGATGGAATACAACGCCTGGGGGCAGCCGCGGAACCCGCCGGGGCACGACGTCGACCTGGTGTTCACGCGGATGCTGGCCGGGCCGATGGATTATACGCCGGGGATCGTCAGCCTGGCGGGCAAGGGGCAGGCGCTGCAATCGACGGTGGCGCGGCAGCTGGCGCTGTATGTGGTGCTGTACAGCCCCGTTCAGATGGTGCCGGACCTGCCGGAAAACTATGCGGCCAATCCGGTGGCGCTGGGGTTTATCCGCGCCGTGCCGGTCGACTGGGCGGAAAGCCGGATGGTGGCCGGCGAGATCGGGGCGCATGTCAGCATGGCGCGCAAGGATCGTGGCAGCGACGCCTGGTATGTGGGGAGCATCACCGACGCAACGGCGCGAACGGTGGCGGTGCCATTGGGCTTTCTCGACGCCGGGCGCCGGTATCGGGCAGAGATCATCCAGGATGGGACAGGCTTTGACTGGCGAACGGCGCCGCGCGCCGCCGACAAGGCCGGGACGATCGTCAGCGAGACGCGGGAGGTGACGGCGGCCGACACGATGGACTTGCGGTTGAATGCCGGCGGCGGCGCGGTCGTGCGGCTCGTGCCGATTTCGTGACGGTCTTGCTCGCCGAGCGGCCGCGGCTGCGCATGGCGCAGATCTGGAACATGTGTTTCGGGTTTCTGGGCGTGCAGATCGGGTTCGGGCTGCAGAACGCCAATGCCAGCCGAATTTTCCAGACGCTGGGCGCCGAAGTCGACGAACTGGCGATCCTGTGGATTGCGGCGCCGGCGACGGGATTGCTGATCCAGCCGCTGGTCGGCCATTTCAGCGACCGGACCTGGACGCGGCTGGGGCGGCGGCGACCCTATTTCCTGTTCGGGGCGATCGCCACGGCAGCGGCAATGTTCGGGATGCCGAACGCCCCCGTGCTGTGGATGGCGGCGGCGCTGCTGTGGGTGATGGACGGTGCGATCAACACCACCATGGAGCCGTTCCGCGCCTTTGTCGGCGACCTGCTGCCCGAACGTCAGCGGATGACCGGCTTTGCGATGCAGAGTTTCTTCATCGGCGTGGGCGCGGTGTTCGCGTCGGCGCTGCCGTGGCTGCTGACCAACGGCCTGGGGGTGAGC
>QBLU01000101.1:5191-5435 GCA_003241875.1 Alphaproteobacteria bacterium | reverse complement strand
CCGCCGCACCCCCGTCACCGGCACCGCCACGCCCGACGCCGTCAGCCGCGCTACCACATCGGCGAGCGGCTCCTCGACCGTCGCCATCCAGTGCGCATTGGCGTGCAGCAACCGGTCGCCGGCGGTCAGCAGGCCGACATGGCCGGGAAAGAACATCAGGTCGCCGGGCCGGCGATCGGCAAGGGCAACCGCCTCGCCGACCTCGGCAAGCTGCTGGTCGGAATCGCGCGGGCAGGTGATGCCG
>QBLU01000101.1:0-5181 GCA_003241875.1 Alphaproteobacteria bacterium | reverse complement strand
GCCGTCACCGGTGCGGCCGCCCCAGAGATAGGGCGTGCCGAGAAACAGCCGCGCCACGGCGACCGGATCGACCGGCAAGGCGGCGAGATGGCGATGGTGGACATGACCGCCGCTCGCCAGCGCCACGAAGCGATCCCCGGCGGTGCCGGCGATCCGCGCACCGAACGGCAGCTCGGCGAGGACGGGCGCCTTGATGTCGGGCGCCGCGAACACCGGCGCGATGCGCGCGGTGATCCGCAGGTCAGGAAAACCTAGCGGCTCGCCCAGCGCCGTCGCGGCAACCCAACCGACGTAGCGGTCGGTGCCGCAGCGGCCCCAGCACCAGTCTCCTATGATCTCGAAAACCTCGAAATCCTCGCCGAACAGCAATTCGCTGGTGGCCGTCGCGCCGCCATCGGGCCCTGCCCGCAGCGGCGTGCGCGACGCCACGCAGCGCATGGCTGCGCCGAGGACGTACCGTGCCGCCGCGACCCGATCCGCCAGGCCGACCTCGACAAGGTCGGCCCTGGCGATGTCGCGCCTCGGGTCAAGCGTGGGCCGCGGCCCGTTCAGTCGTGGTGACGCGATCTTCGCCATCACCAGTCGCCGAATCGATCATCGCGGCGAAATCGTCGAGAAACGCCTCGCCCTGCGAGGTCAGGTCGACGAACACGCTGCGGCGATCGCGCTCGTCGCGACGCCGACGGACCAGACCGATGGCCGACAGGCTGTTGAGCGCCCGCGTCACCACCGGCTTGGACACGCCGAGACGGGCCGCCAGGCCGCGCACCGTGTGCGGCCCCTGCTCCTGCCCGGCAACGAGCAGCAGGGCCATCTGGCGATTGGTCAAATCGGGCTGGCCGGACTGGACATAACGCAGCAGGGTGCCGCGCCAGTCGCCAAGCCGTTCGTGGGATCGTTCGTTCTTCTGCACAGCAATACTCCGCCAAACGCACCGTCTGACCGGCAGGGGGCCTGGTCAGGGCGCTCGGGTAACGGCTGAGACACGAATTTCGTTCCATCAAAACATCGACTCTTTACCGTCAAAACGGCTTTTGATGACCGCCCAGGCCGCGCGCAGCCCGAGCGCCTCGCCGCCCTTGGGCCGGCCGGGCCGCGCCGCCGGTGTCCAGGCAAAGGTGTCGAAATGCGCCCAGGGGATGCCGGCGGGGACGAACGCCTCCAGAAACAGCGCGGCGGTGATGGCGCCGGCAAAGCCGCCCTCGGGCGAATTGTTGAGATCGGCGATGGTCGATTTCAGCATGTCGCGATAGCCCGGCCACAACGGCAGCCGCCACAGCGGATCGCCGCTCGCCGTCGCCGCCGCGGCGAAATCGGCGGCCAGTGCGTCGTCATTGGCAAAGAACGCCGGCAGCTGCGGGCCGAGCGCCACCCGCGCCGCGCCGGTCAGCGTCGCGAAGTCGATCAGCAGCGCCGGCGTCTCCTCGCCCGCCAGCGCCAGCGCGTCGGCGAGCACCAGCCGGCCCTCGGCGTCGGTGTTGGTGACCTCGACGCTCTTGCCCGCCCGCGTCGCCAGCACGTCGCCGGGCCGCATGGCGTCGCCGGAGATGCTGTTTTCGACCGCCGGGATGATCAGCCGCAGCCGCACCGGCAGGTTCGCCTGCATCACCAGCCGCGCCAGCGCCAGCGCGTGCGCGGCGCCGCCCATGTCCTTCTTCATCGCCGCCATGGCGCCACCCGGCTTGATGTTGAGCCCGCCGGAATCAAAGGTCACGCCCTTGCCGACCAGCGTCAGCCGCGGATGCGCCGGATCGCCCCAGCGCAGGTCGATCAACCGCGGCGCCCGCGATGCCGCCCGCCCGACGGCATGGACGGCGGGAAAATTGCCGCCGAGCAGCGCCTCGCCCTTGATGATCTCGACCTCGGCACCGAACGCCCGCGCCTCGGCGCTGACCGCACTGGCCAGCTCGCCAGGGCCAAGGTCGGCCGCCGGCGTGTCGACGAGGTCGCGCACCAGCGCCGTCGCCTGGGCGAGGCGCACGGTCTCGCCGATGCTGCCGACATCGGTCGTCAGCAGCACCCGCGCGCCGGTGTCACCACTGGCCTTGCGATAACGATCGAAACGATGCTGGGCGAGCAGCCAGCCGAGCGCCGCGGCACCGGGCGCACCGGCGATCCGGTAGCGGCCGGCGGGCAGTTTCCCGGCAGCGGCCGCAAGGCCCCAGGGGCAATCATCGCCGCCCACGACCGCCGACCAGTCGCCGGGGCCGTCGCCGGGGATCAGCGCCACCTCGTCGGGCCGCGCCTTGAAATTCTGGGCCGCGACAAAGCTGCGGGTCCGCTCGCCCTGCCCACGCAGCCAGTCATCGAAACCGGTTCCGGCGACGACGGTCAGGGCTGTGGCGGGGGCGCCGTCGTCGGCAATCAGAAGCGCGGCAAAATCGGTCATGCCGCCGGGTGTAGCGGAACCCCGGGCCCCACGTCACGCCCGGAAACGCCGCACGGGCGGGCCGGCACACTGCCGACCCGCCCGCCCGTATTCAGGGGTTGATCAGGCCTGGGTGGCCGTGACCATCCGCGCCTGCGTCGAGCTGTGGCCGCCGTTGCGGTACAGGATCTCGCGGACGCGGTCGGCGCTGATGCCGCCGGCACTGTCGTCGACAGCAACGAGCGTGCCGCCGCCGGTGATGCGATCGTTGTAATAGGTCGCATCGTCATCGCTGACGCCATGCTTCTGCAGGCCCTCGTTGAGCCCGCCGGCAGCGGCGCCAACGGCGGCACCGGCGGCCATGGCAGCGGGCGTTGCCGATGCGGCAATGGCGCCGGCGGCGACAAGCGGGCCGACGCCCGGAATGGCCAGCGCCGCGACGGCGAGACCGGCACCGAGAGCACCGCCGCCGAGCAGACCGCGGATGATGCTGCCATTGCCGTCGTCGGTCACGTCGCCGCTGCCGCTGGTCGTCGTCGTGCGACCCTCATGCTGGGCGATGACCGACAGGGCGCTGTCGGGGATACCGGCTTCGCGCAAATCGCGAACGGCACGACCGGCATCCGAATCATTGTCGAATACCGCAGACGCAACAAATTGGCTCATGATTCTCTCCACTTGACGACGCTGATGCGCCGATGAGTGGATAACCGACGGACCCCGCCAGGCGTTCCCGATCAATTGCCGATTGGGCTGTCTTCGGGATGAAGCGCACGCTTGCCGGGTCTGAGCGCGCCCCATGCCGCCATGGCAATAAGCAGCAGCCCGACGAAGAGCGCAACCAGGTCATAAAAGGGACTATGCACCTCGGACAGAATGCCAAGACTAACGAGCATAGAAAACGGCGGCAGCCAGATCATGGCGCCGAAACTGCGTGACGGCTGCAAACCCGTCGCGCGGCGGTCGATTGCCGCCACCGGCAACCGCGCCGACAAGGCGCGGGCAGGCACCGAAATGGCGATGTGATCATGGACGGCCGTGAACGCCGATAGGAGCCATGCAAAGCCTAGGAACCACGCGACGAAGTGCGGATCGACCAGCTCTGGTCGCGCCAACTTGATCACAACGAGCGGCAGCAGCAGGACGAACACCGACCACCGCGTCACGCCACGTCGCCACGCCTCCGACGCCTCGAAGCCCGTGAGGAACAGCTGCCGCTCGGCGGCAGTCACCGGCACGGCCGGCCCGAAACTCCTGTCCCGAAACAGCCAGCCATGGGCACCCTCAACGAATTGGGCACGAAACAGCCGTACAAGGTTTTCGTCTGCCACTCGCGGAGCCTAACGCATCTGCGGGCGACGGCAAGTCACACCGGAACCCCGAAAAGGTCCGATTCATCGGATTCCTCGATCCGTACGCGAACGATATCGCCGACCGAAATACCGCTGGCGTCGCGGAGATGGACCTCGCCGTCGATTTCCGGCGCGTCGTACTTGCTGCGGCCCGACGCGCCGCCATCCTCGTCGACCGCGTCGATCAGCACGTCGATATCGCGCCCCAGCTTCATCGCCAGCCGCGCTTCGGAAATCAGCGACTGCGCCGCCATGAAGCGATGCCACCGTTCCTCCTTCACGTCCTCGGGCACCGCGCCGGGCAGCGCATTGGCCGCGGCGCCGGCCACCGGCTCGTATTTGAAGCAGCCGGCGCGATCGATGCCGGCCTCGCCCAGCCAGTCGAGCAGATACTGGAAATCGGCCTCGGTCTCGCCGGGGAAGCCGACGACGAAGGTGCTGCGCAGCGCCAGGTCGGGCACCTGCGCCCGCCACTTGCGGATGCGGTCGAGCACCTTGGCGTCGTTCGCCGGCCGCCGCATGGCGCGCAGCACGGCGGGGCTCGCATGCTGGAACGGAATGTCGAGATAGGGCAGCACCAGCCCCTCCGCCATCAGCCCGATCAGCTGGTCGACGTGCGGATAGGGATAGATATAATGCAGCCGCACCCAGGCCCCGAGCAGGCCCAGCTCCCGCGCCAGGTCGGTGATATGCGCCCGCAGCGGCCGCCCGCCCAGGGACGACACCGCATGGCGCAGGTCGACCCCATAGGCGGAGGTATCCTGGGCGATGACCAGCAACTCTTTCGCGCCGCCCTTCACCAGCGCCGCCGCCTCGCGCAGGATCGCCGCCGGCGGCCGGCTGGCAAGATCGCCGCGCAGTGATGGAATGATGCAAAAGGCGCAGCGATGGTCGCAGCCTTCGGATATCTTCAGATAGCTGTAGTGCCGCGGTGTCAGCTTCAGCCCGGCATCGGGAATGAGGTCGAGATAAGCCGATTTCACCGGCGGCGCCGCGTCGCGCACGGCGTTGACGACATCGTCGTACTGCTGCGGCCCGGTGATGGCGAGCACATCGGGGTAACGGGCGCGGATGCTCTCGGCCTCGTGCCCCAGGCAGCCGGTCACGATGACCTTGCCGTTCTCCGCCATGGCCTCGCCGATGGCGTCGAGGCTCTCGGCCTTGGCGCTGTCGAGGAAACCGCAGGTGTTGACGATGACGACATCGGCGCCGGCGTAATCGCCCGACAGCGCATAGCCGTCGGCGCGCAGCTGGGTCAGGATGCGCTCGCTGTCGACCAGCGCCTTTGGGCAGCCGAGCGACACCATGCCGACGCGCGGAGCAGGGGCCAGCGAGCGCGGCGCCATATCGAGGGTAAGTGTCATCGCCGCGCCTTACGCGATGGCGCGTGCGAAGTCACGGCAACAGCTTCTGCCCCCTCCCCCCACGTGAGCGAAGCGAGCGTAGGGTGGGGAGGGTCGG
>QBLU01000100.1 GCA_003241875.1 Alphaproteobacteria bacterium | reverse complement strand
CGACAGCGTCACCCACCCCCAGGGAGGGGAGAAGGGGCTAGGCAGCAACCGCCGGCTGATAGGCCCGCGCCGCCGCCGACAGCTTGTCGACGCATTCGCGGATGTGATGTTCCTCGATGATCAGCGGCGGCAGCAGGCGCACGACATTGTCGCCGGCCGCGACCAGCAAGATGCCGTGGCTGCGGGCGTGGTTGACGAAGGCGCGGCTGTCGGACTTCATCTTCAGGCCCATCATCAGCCCCATGCCGCGGACGCTGTCGAACAGATGGTCGTGATTGGGGATCATCTGCTCCAGCGCGGCGCGCAGCCGGGTGGCCATCTCGTTGACATGGGCGAGGAACGACGGCTCGGTGACGACATCGAGCACCGCCTCGCAGGCCGCCATGGCCAGCGGATTGCCGCCATAGGTGCTGCCATGGGTGCCGACGACCATGCCCGACGCGGCATGTTCGGTGGCGAGGCAGGCGCCGACGGGGAAACCGCCGCCGATACCCTTGGCGATCGCCATGATATCGGGGGTGACGCCGTACTGTTCATGGGCGAACAGCGTGCCGGTGCGGGCGACGCCGCACTGGACCTCGTCGAGGATCAGCAGCAGCCCATGTTCGTCGCAAAGGTCGCGCAGGCCCTTGAGGAATTCCTGCGTTGCCGGCCGGATGCCGCCTTCGCCCTGGATCGGCTCGATGAGGATGCCGCCGATCGAAGGATCGATGGCCGCCGTGACCGCGTCGAGGTCACCGAATGGCAGTACATGGAACCAGTCGGGCAGGGGCTCGAAGCCCTTGCGCAGCTTTTCTTGGTCGGTCGCCGAGATGGTGGCGAGGGTGCGGCCGTGGAAGGCGTTCGAGAATGTGAGGATCCGGTAGCGTTCGGGACGGCCCGCGGCATAGTGATGGGCACGACATGTCTTGATTGAGCACTCAAGCGCTTCTGCACCCGAATTGGTGAAAAACACCGTGTCGGCGAACGTCAGATCGACCAATCGCTGCGCCAGATTGGCCTGCGCCGGCACCTTGTACAGGTTCGACGTGTGCATCAGCGTCGCCGCCTGCTTCTGGATCGCCCCCACCAGGTGCGGATGGCTGTGGCCGAGCAGGTTCACCGCGATACCGCTGGCGAAATCGAGCCACTCGCGCCCTTCGGCATCATAGAGATAGCAGCCATCCCCGCGCACCGGCTCGACCTCGCAACGGCCATAGACGGGCATCAGGGCGGTGATGGTCATCGATCTCTACTCCGTGCAGCGTCATGGCGGACATCTGCAACGCATGAAGGGCAACGCAAAAAGGCGGCCCTGAGCGACCGCCTCACCATCGGATATAGCGAGTTGTCGCCCCCGTCTCAACCCCGTCTCGACCCCGCGCCCTTGCGCTTTGCCGCCCGGCCCGCAAAGACGGCGCGACAGACGCATCGGGGAGCCCATCATGTCGCCACCACTTCGTATCGGCATCGCCGGCCTGGGCACGGTCGGCGGCGGCGTCGCGAAGCTGCTGGCCGACAACGCCGACCTCATCGCCCGCCGCGCCGGGCGGCCGATCACCATTTCCGCCGTCTCCGCCCGCGACCGCAACCGCGCCCGCGGCGTCGACCTGTCGGCCTTTGCCTGGGTCGACGACGCCACCGAACTCGCCGGCCGCGACGATGTCGATGTCGTTGTGGAGCTGATCGGCGGTTCCGACGGCCCGGCGCTGACCCTCGCACGCCGCACCATCGCCGCCGGCAAGGCCTTCGTCACCGCCAACAAGGCAATGCTCGCCCACCACGGCCTCGATCTCGCCGCCGCGGCGGAGGCTGCCGGCGCACCGCTGAAGTACGAAGCCGCCGTTGCCGGCGGCATCCCGGTCATCAAGGGCCTCAGCGAGGGCATGGCCGCCAACCGCATCACCCGCGTCTATGGCCTGCTCAACGGCACCTGCAACTACATCCTCAGCCGCATGGAGGCCGAACGACTCGACTTTGCCGTCGTCCTCGCCGAGGCCCAGGCCGCCGGCTATGCCGAGGCCGACCCCAGTTTCGACATCGACGGCATCGACACCGCGCACAAATTGTCGATCCTGGCCGCCCTGGCCTTCGGTGCCCGCATCGATTTCGACGCCGTGGCGACCGAAGGCATCCGCGCCGTGGAGCTCGCCGACATCGACCAGGCCCGCGCGCTGGGCTTCCGCATCAAGCTGGTCGGCCTTGCCGAACACGACGGCGGCACCCTGTTCCAGCGCGTCCACGCGGCGCTGGTGCCGCTCGACCACCCGCTCGCCGCCGCCTCGGGCGCCCTCAACGCTGTCGCCGCCGAGGGTGATTTCGTCGGTCGGCTGTTCTTCCAGGGCCGCGGCGCGGGGGAGGGGCCGACCGCCAGCGCCGTCGTCGCCGACTTGATCGATATCGCCCGCGGCATCGCCGGACCCGCCTTCGGCATGCCCGTCGCCAGCCTCGCGCCGCTGCCGCGCGCCGATGCCGCCAGCCGGCGCGGCCGCTATTACCTGCGGCTGACCGTCGCCGACCGCCCCGGCGTGCTGGCGGAGCTGACCGCGGCGCTGCGCGACCATGGCGTTTCCATCGAAAGCCTGATCCAGCGCGGTCATGCGGCCAGCGGCGATGCCATGGTGGTGATGGTCACCCATGTCGCCAGCGAGGCCGAAGTGCTTGCCAGCCTCGCCCAGATGGCCGGCAGCGATGCCGTCACCGGGCCACCGGTGATGATGCACATTCTCGACTTCTAGACTTTCATACCCCTGGCAAACGGCCTAGACCCCGGCGACTATCGCAGTTTTCCGGAGCGCATATGTCCTCAATCGCCAGCAGTTCGATCCTCGACCGCGTCCTGGTCCTCGAAATGGTGCGCGTCACCGAGAATGCCGCGATCGCCTGTTCCAAGCTGATCGGCCGCGGTGATGAAAAAGCCGCCGATGCCGCCGCTGTGGAGGCCATGCGCGACGCCCTCAACCAGCTCGATTTCGACGGCACCGTCGTCATCGGCGAGGGCGAGCGCGACGAGGCCCCGATGCTGTTCATCGGCGAAAAGGTCGGCCGCGGCCAGCTCGAGACCGGCGTTCCCGCCGGGCCGCGCATCGATATCGCGCTCGATCCGCTCGAAGGCACGACGATCACCGCCAAGGCCGGTCCCAACGCCCTCGCCGTGCTGGCGATCGCCGAGGAAGGCGGGCTGCTCAACGCCCCCGATACCTATATGGACAAGATCGCCGTCGGCCCCGGCTACCCTGCCGGCGTCATCGATTTGCGCCGCTCGGCGACCGAAAACGTCCGCTCGGTGGCCGCTGCCAAGGGGGTCCAGCCCCACGAACTGATGGTCTGCGTGCTCGATCGCCCCCGCCACGAGGCGCTGATCGCCGAATTGCGCGGGCTCGGCTGCGGCATCATGCTGATCCCCGATGGCGATGTCGCCGGGGTGATCGCGACGACAAACCCCGATACCGGCATCGACCTGTACATCGGCAGCGGCGGCGCCCCCGAAGGCGTGCTGGCGGCGGCGGCACTGCGCTGCGTCGGCGGCCAGATGCAGGGCCGGCTGGTGTTTCGCAACGAGGATGAAAAGGGCCGCGCAAGGCGCTGGGGGATCAAGGATCTCGACCGGATCTATGCGCTCGAGGACCTCGCGTCGGGCGATGTCATCTTTGCCGCGACGGGCGTTACCGACGGTTCGCTGCTGAAGGGCGTCAAGCGCCGCCGCGACGGGGTCATCACCACCCAGTCGGTCGTCATGCGCGCCTCGTCGGGCACCATCCGCTGGGTCGATGGCGAGCACCGCGCCCATCGCCACGCCTGAGGTCATGCACAGCGTATTTCCCGAGGCTGTGCCGACCGTTTTCAACGTCACGGCGTCGCTGCTCGGCCAGCCCTGGCGCTGGCGCGGCAATGTGCTGCCCGGCAGCGACGTCGACGGCCGCAGCGCCATGGACGGCCGCGGCGCCGACGAACTGCTGCACCATCTCTTCCGGGCGCGCGGCGCGAACCCCGACGATTTCGCCCGGCTGAAGCTGCCGACGCTACGCGACTGGCTGCCCGACCCGGCGATCTTCCAGGACATGGAGCGCGCCGCCGCCCGCATCGGCGACGCCATCGCCGCCGGTGAGGCCATCATCGTCTATGGCGATTATGACGTCGATGGAGCCACTTCGGCCGCCGTGCTCATCCGCTACCTGAGGATGGTCGGTGCCACCGTCGGGCATTACATCCCCGACCGGCTGCTCGAGGGCTATGGCCCGTCGGCCGATGCGCTGGTGGCGCTGAAGGATGCCGGCGCCGACCTGGTCGTGACGGTCGATTGCGGCACCCAGGGTTATGAGGCGCTCGCCGCCGCCCGCGCCGCCGGCCTCGATGTCATCGTGGTCGATCATCACAAGGCCGCCACCGCGCTGCCAGTCGCCCATGCGCTGGTCAATCCCAACCGCCTCGATGAATGCGATGCGGCCGCCGCCCATGGCCATCTCGCCGCGGTCGGCGTCGCCTTCCTGCTGGCGGTGGCGCTGAACCGGCTGCTGCGCCAGCGCGGCGCCTTTGCCACCCGGCCCGAGCCCAGGCTGACGGACTTGCTCGATATCGTCGCGCTCGGCACCGTCGCCGACGTGGTGCCGCTGACCGGGCTCAACCGGGCCTTTGTGACTCAGGGCCTCAAGGTCATGCGCAACCGCCGCAATCCGGGGCTGGCGGCGCTGCTCGACGTCGCCGGCGTGCTGCGCGCGCCGCAGTGCCGTGATCTGGGGTTCGCGCTGGGGCCGCGGGTCAACGCCGGCGGGCGCGTCGGCAAGTCCGATCTCGGCGTGCGGCTGCTGACCACCGACGACCCCGCCGAGGCGCTGGCCTTGGCGCAGGAACTCGATCGCCTCAACGTCGAACGGCGCAGCATCGAGGCCGAGGTCACCGAGGCGGCGCTGGCGCTGGCCGACCGCGACAGCAACATGGCAGTCGCGGTGATCGCCGGCGAAGGCTGGCACCCGGGCGTCATCGGCATCGTCGCGTCGCGGCTCAAGGAACGCCTGCACCGCCCGACGATCGTCATCGCCATCCAGTCGGACGGCACCGGCAAGGGCTCGGGCCGCTCGATGCCTGGTGTCGACCTGGGTGCCGCGGTGCTTGCGGCCCGCGACCATGGCCTGCTGATCGCCGGTGGCGGCCATGCCATGGCGGCGGGACTGACGGTCGCCGGCGACAAGATCGACGCGCTGGCCGGCTTCCTCAACGAACGGCTGTCGGGCGCCGTCGACACTGCCGCCACCGGCCGGGCGCTGCATTGCGATGCCGCCGTCGCGCCGCGCGGGGTGTGCCTGGGGCTCGTCGAGACGCTCGATGTCGCCGGGCCCTATGGCCAGGGCTGGTCGGCGCCGCGCGTCGCCTCAGGCCCCTGGGTAGCCGTCGACTGCCGCGTCGTCGGCGAGCACCACGTCAAGCTGATGCTGTCGGGTGCCGACGGGGCGCGTTGCAAGGCGATCGCCTTCCGCCATGCCGACACGGCGCTCGGCGCGGCCCTCGCCGGCGCCCGCGGCCGGGCCTTCTACATCGCCGGCCGCATCAAGCGCGACGACTGGAAGGGCGAGCCAAGCGCCGAAATCGAGATCGACGACATCGCTTGGGCGTGAGCCCGCCCTTTAGCTGGCGGCGGCGGCGGCTTCGGCGGCTATGGGGATGATTACGGCGGCGGCGAGTTGA